>CAXSBL010000045.1:0-9607 GCA_964235515.1 uncultured Bryocella sp. | reverse complement strand
CCTTCCCCAATCGTGGGATTGCACCAAAACAGCGCGGGCAACCCTTTTCTGAATAACCGGGAACAAAATCAAAACCTCCGGTGTCTAAGCAATCAAGCTGCGCTCGCAAGCCCCGAGGTTGCTCCGATGTTCGAAGACTCTTTGATGGAATCCGGTGGACGGATCAAAACCAAGTCCAGATACTGGATGATCGCTTCCTTTGCCTTCTGGGGAAGTGTTCTTGCCCTGCTGATCCTGATTCCGCTGCTGAATCCCGAGGCCCTGCCGAAAGGCATGATGGCCGCCTCGCTCACAGCGCCCCCACCGCCGCCGCCACCTCCGCCGCCGCCACCTCCGCCGCCACCGCCGACTCCGACCGTGCCGCACTCGGCCCCGGCTGCGCCCTCCGAGATGGATATGACGGTGCCCACCAAGATTCCCAAGATCAACATGATCAAGGACACCGGGCCGCCGCCGCCTCCCGGCACACCTTCGGCTGACCTCAGCAGCACCGCCGGTGGCAACCCGACCTCGCTCTTCGGTAGCCCCAGCGGCACCGGGAATGGCCCAGCGATCTCTGTAGCGCCGCCCCCCAAGCCCAAAGGCCCGGTACGCATCTCCGGTGGTGTCGTCTCCGGTCTGAAGCTCTCCGGTCCTGCCCCCGTTTATCCGGCGATTGCCCGCTCCGCTCGTTTAAGCGGTACGGTCGTACTCAGCGCCAAGATCTCCAAGACAGGTTCGATTGAGGATCTAAGCGCCATCAGCGGTCCAGCCATGCTGCAGGGCGCCGCCATTGATGCCGTCAAACAGTGGAAGTACAAGCCCTACCTGCTCAACGGCGAACCCACCGAGGTCAACACCACGGTGACCGTGAATTTCAACCTCAACGGTGGTTGATCTTTCAGTCGCTACCCTGCCCGTGGGATTGGATCGAACCTCCGGGCAGGGTAGCGTTGCTGCAGAATGAACATTCCATAGAGCTTGTTTCGGTTGTGCATTCACAGTTTTTCTATTTGTAAAGGTTTCAACCCACGCAGCCGTCCAGTCTCGTACCTGGCCTGCTGTTCTCCGCGACCTCCCCTTCACGCCCCGGCGTGAACGCCACAAGAACACTTTCGTACCCGCTCCAGGAGGAAAGAAAGACCGTGATTCTCGCTCATCTCATGCAATCTGCCCATCTCTCCCTCGCTCCGCTCGCTGCATTTCTGCAGGAAGGTGGCGCTGCCGCTGCCCCCACCGTCGGCTTCAGTCCTATGGATCTCTGGGGCAACATGGGCGTTTTGGCCAAGGCTGTGGTCATCATCCTCTTCATCATGTCCATCTGGTCGCTGGCTGTGATCATCGATCGTGCGATCTACTTCTCGGCCGCTCGCAGCCAGTCGCGTGAGTTCGCTCCCCGCGTCGCCAACGCCCTCAAGGAAGGCCGTTTGGACGAGGCGATCAAGGTTGCCGACAAGAGCAAGAAGTCGCACCTTGCCGAAGTGGTCACCGCCGGCCTCACCGAGTTTCGCTCCTTTGGGTCGGGCGGCGCCATCACCGAAGCCCAGGTCGAAAGCTCCAAGCGCGCCCTCGAGCGCTCTGAAGCGATCGTTCATGCCAAGCTGAAGAAGGGTCTCGGCGGTCTCGCCACCATCGGCTCCACCGCTCCCTTTATCGGCCTGTTCGGCACCGTGGTCGGCATTCTGAACGCCTTCCGTTCGATCGCCAGCTCCAAGGCAACCGGCATCGGCGCCGTCGCCGGTGGTATCTCGGAAGCGCTCGTGACAACGGCCTTCGGTCTGCTCGTCGCCATCCCTGCCGTTATGCTCTTTAATTACTTCACCAACAAGGTTGAGTCGTTCGACGTCGAGATGGACAACAGCTCCTCCGAGCTCGTCGACTACTTCATCAAGCAGGCCCACCGCTAAACTGCGGCGCTGCAAAGGGGAGCGGTCACCAGGCTGCTCCCCTGCAACCTTCAATCGCACAGGCGAAATAGCCGGACGGACCCGGTTCGGCGAGGTAAGACCTTATGGCAATGGCAAAGCGGGACGAGGGGAAAAAGGTCAACTCCGACATCAACGTCACACCCATGGTGGACGTGATGCTGGTGTTGCTGATCATCTTCATGGTGGTCACCCCTATGTTGAACAACAAGGTAAACGTCGATCTGCCGGTCGTCACCGCAGCGACCATCATGGATAACGCCAACAAGGAAGATGCAATCAACGTCGCCGTTACCCGCGACGGCAACTTCTTTGTCGGCGGCGACAAGGTCAGCAAGGACAATCTCGGTCAAAAGGTCTCGGACCTCGAAGCCAAGAAGACCAATCCCACGGATGATCACTCGGTCTACTTCCGCGCCGACACACGCGCGAACTACGGCGATGTCATGACCGCCATCGACGCCCTGCGTACCGGCGGCGTGAGCCAGCTCAATCTGCTCACTGACTCCGTCAACGAAAACCACTAATCGCAGCATGCGGCCGGAGGCCTCCTCCCGCCCCGCAAAGAAAGAGAGACCAGCATGGGAATGGGTGGAGGTGGAACCGGCGGCGCCGTGTCCAGCATCAACGTGACACCGCTGATCGACGTACTCCTGGTGCTCCTGATCATCTTCATGGTCATCGTGCCCAACAATCCAAAGGGGCTTGAGGCACTCGTGCCACAACCGCCAAAAACCAAGGCTCCCGAAACACCAAACGCCCGCACGATCGTCGTGCAGGTGGCACCGGCCGGTAACGGGCAGCTCTCCTACAAGATCAATGACCAGGCCTTCGCCAAGGCCGACGTTACCGGCGAACTGCAGAAGATCTTCTCCATCCGCCAGGAGAAGGTGATGTTCGTCAAGGGAGATCCGAAACTCGACTTCGGTCCTGTCGCCCAGGTCATCGGCTTCGGTCATGCCGCTGATGTCACAAACATCGGCATCATCACCCCGGCAGTCGAAGCGGGCCACTAAACGTTCGTTGCGCAACGCCGGGACCGGGTCATTTAGCCCGGTCCCGCTTTTTGCGAGTCGCAACGGGCCTCCTCCGAGCTTCCGTTCGCCAAACCCCGTCACTCCTCGCAACGCTCGCTTGTTCACGGTACCGGACCTGCTAGCGTAGGGCGATGCGCCTGTTTGCCGGCTTTCCCGTAGCTCCCTCCGTAGAGGACAGGCTCACAGCCCTTCGGCTCAGATTGGCCGCACCCACTGACGGCCTTCGCTGGACAGGCCCCGAACAGTGGCACATCACCTTGCGCTTCTTTGGTGACGTCGAAGAGCAGCAATTGGCCTCTCTTAAGCAAAAGCTACAACAATGCCGCCAACGCCCGCCGGTTCTCCGGATGGACGCTCTGGGCCTCTTCCCGGCAAAAGGCATTCTCTATGCTGCAGTCGAACGCACGGAGGAACTCCAGGCATTCCACGACGCTTTCACCGGTTGCGTGGCGCCAGACACGCCCACGGGCACCTCACTGCCGTTCCATCCGCACATCACCCTTGCCCGAAGCAAAGGCCGCGCCGGGCAGCAAACATTGAGCAAGCTCAGCACGCCCAGGCTACCGGCATTTGGCCCGGCGCTGCAGTGGAGCGGCAGCCAGATCCACCTTTACGAGAGCGCTCTAGGCCCCCGAGGCGCCACCTACCGCATCCTTGAAACCCATGCGCTAAGCCCGGGCTAAGCACCACGTCACCAACAGCCACTAGCGCCCATCATGCGTGTCGCGACGTGTACAGCTGCGGCATTACCTGCGGCCGTTCTTCGCTCGCGACCACCAGGCGGTCCCGTCCCTCCGCTTTGGCGCAGTACATCATGGAATCCGCCGCCCGGATAATTCCGTGCAGGTCTTCGCCATCCTGCGGAAAGGTCGCCAGCCCGAAGCTCGCGGTGATCCGCAGGGTCATGCCCTCACTCGCGGGCAGGTCCGCCTCGCGCAGATGTTCACGGAGGTAATCGACCGCCTGGGTTGCGCTTGTCTTGTCCAGATTCCGTAGCAGCGCCACAAATTCATCCCCACCGTAACGGAAGGCCATATGATCCGGCCCCAGGGTCCGCTTCACCAGCAGTCCAATCTCCGCCAGCAGGCGCGAGCCCACGAGATGCCCATACGTGTCGTTCACACTCTTGAAGCGGTCCAGATCGAAAAACAGCAGACTGAAGTGCTTGCCCGGCCGGAACCGGTCCCCCATCCGTGCCGCGGCGATCTCCTGGTCCAGCGTCGTGTAAAGATAGCGCGAGTTGTACAGGCCGGTGCAGTCGTCCGTAATGCTGAGGCGGTGGACCAGCTTCACCTGGCGGGCGTTCTGCAGAGCAATCGCCGCATAATCACATAAAACCCGCAAAAATGAGAGCGAACTTCCTGGCAGCAGATCCAGCTTGCTGTTGTGCAATTGCAACACGCCCAGCGTCCGGTTGCCATGGCGCAGCGGTACACAGGCAATCGACTGCAGCTTCAACTCAGGGTGCGCGAGAGCAAAGCGAAGCCAGTCGCGGTCCAGCCGCACATCGGGCACCACCAGCGGCTCGCCCGTCTGCGCCACGTAGCCCGCAACGCCTTCGCCCATGCGTAGCCGGGCGTTTGACACGCGATTGCCGGCGTTCAGAGCGTAGTACAGCTCATTGCTCTCCTCATCCACCATCAGCAACGACCAGCGCTCCGGCCCGAAATACTCTTCCATCTTGCCCAGGATCGCGCGCAGCAGCGGCTCCAACTCGAGATTCGACGTGAGCGCTTGCGCGACCTCGTTGAAGAGTCGTAGTTCGTCAGCGGCAGGAGCTTTGAGTATTCTTTTCAGACGTCACTCGAACGGGAGGCGCTTTCGGCTCCCCGGAGTCAAAGCATAGCGCCCAAGAGGCGAATAGAACATAACCGAAATCAAGTTTTCGGGCTAACTACAACTATCGTCTAACCCACAGGAAAGACTGTATTTCATATGGTGAACGTTTCCAGGCTTTTTACTCCTGGAACATACGCAGACTACCCGCCGATCTGGACCATACTGCGCGAGGGGCTTAGAAAACCTGGTTCACCGATATGGTGCCGTGCCTCCTTGCGGTCCACCACACGCCGGATCAGAGCGGTTAATTCATCATCGCTGGTGCCCCGTTTCAGCGGGCCGGCCAGATCATGGTCGCTCTGGGAAAAGAGGCACGTCCGAATCTTGCCGTCCGAGGTCAACCGGATTCTGCTGCAATGACCGCAAAAAGGATGCGATACAGGCGCAATGATGCCGATCTCGCCAAGTCCATCGTCGAAGGTAAAACGTCGCGCCGTTTCAGACAGTTGATTTGCGGGCAGAGCCACAACAGGCCGCACGCGGTTCAGGCGTTCCAGGATCTCCTCCATGCGCACCACCGTCTCCGGCGCCCAGCTGCGGTCTTCGCCAAGGGGCATGAACTCTATGAAGCGGATGATGACACCTTCGGTGCGGGAAAACTCCGCGAAGGCCTCGATCTCCCCATCATTGAAGCCGCGCATCAGCACACAATTCACCTTTACGGGCCCGAAACCTGCATCCTGCGCCGCCCGGATACCGTCGCGTACCCGCAGAAAGCTCCCGGGAATGCGCGTGATGCGGGTAAAGGTATCGGCATTGACCGCATCCATGCTAACGGTAACCCGCGTCAGGCCGGCCCGCTTCAGATCGCCCACCATTGGCGCCAGCAGGTGGCCGTTGGTGGTGATGGCGAGGTCCAGCTTTCCCTCCGGGGCAAACGCCGGCCGCATCTGTGCGGTTTCGCGGATAAGGTCCAGCAGACCGCGTCGAAGCAGAGGTTCACCCCCGGTAAACCGGATCTTCTCCACACCGGTGGCGACGAACAGACGCAGCATGTGCGCATAGTCCGCCAACGGCATCTCGCCCAGCGACTCGCCGCCCGTGCCGGTGCGACAGTAGACACATCGGAAATTACAGCGGTCGGTCACCGAGAGCCGCAGATCCGTAATGGCCCGCCCATGACTGTCCCGCAGCCGGCTTACTGCGCCTTTTGACGCCAACAACTCCGCATCTTGACCCGAGGGCAGGGGAGAGGCGTAGGGCGGGATGGGTGTGATCGTTGCGGCCATGGTCGATACCTTGTTGGATGCACGCGGCAAGCGCAATCTCAACGGTGCCTCACATTGATGTAGTGCCGGCCAGTCAGGATGCAACCCCGGCCATCAAGACTCTTTCCCGATTTGGAACTCGCCAGGAACTTTGAACAAAATCCATACCACCTCGGTCAACCTGCTCTGCCACCTTTGTGTCATATTGAGGGTTCGTCGGCCCGTTCTACGTACCAGGCACTTTGAGCACAAAGTCAAACACCCTCATTCTCTTGGGAGCCGCGGCATGACCCGATCGCCCTTGCACATCGCCCTCCCTTTCTCGGCCCTGCTCGCGCTTGCGGCGACGGTTCTGCTCTGCTGGTGCGTCGGACGGCTCTTGCAGGCGTTTCGGACACGGCCCACCCTCCTCGGCCGCGTCACCGAGGCCAAATTCGCGGCAATGCTCAGGCAGGAGGGCATCGGCCTGCAGGTAAACCCCAGGATCGCTGTGTCCGTATACCGTTATCTGCGCGAGATCCAGGAGATACCGGTTCCTCCGCTTCCCGAAGATGACCTGGTGTGGGATTTGGACTTAACCGAGACGCAGGTGGAAGACACGGTCGCCGACTTAACCAGGTGCCTGCACCCATCTGTCGCTCCGAATCTACTTACAAAACTCCCACGCACCGTTGAGGATCTCGCAATCGTGTTGCAAAATACGCTCAACGAGGCGTCCACTTCAGCCAAGCGGGCTGCCTGACCCACCCTTCAGCGCCCAGTCTTCAGGCAACACGTGATCGTAGCCCGGAGCGTGCGGGAACCTTTAAACCCCCACCCCATAATCGAGATCCGCCGAGGCCTCGGTCAGCCGGCTCCCGGATCGTGCGTAGATGTCATACGGCGTTCGCCGCTTGAACTTGTACCGCTGCCGCAACTCGCGGCCCACCACAACGCCCATCGCGAGCGCCGTAATACTGGCAGACACAAGCCCTACATTGCGCAGCACAAGGCGGCTTTCCTGCGCGGCAAAGTCCAGGGTATCTTCTACCCCGTGGCGGACGGATCGGAACGAGCGGTGCAGCATCATGCGGAGCATCATAACGTAGCCATCTTAACGGGGGCTTACCCCATGGGTCATACAAACCTGAACTTAAAGGGGAGTCTGTGCGGCACGGCAATCGTGCCGGGAGATCACATCCTCAACTATTGGACGACGGGGTCCCCGAAGCGGCAGCGGCAGGTGCCGCCGACGCCGCCGTCGTTGCCGGGGCTGCCTCGGTCTTGGCCGCGGGCGAGCCAGCGTCTCCACCCGCGGGTGTGCTTCCGGCCTCGCCGCCCGTCGCCGCGGGCGGTTTAGCCGAAGAATAAAGATCCTTGTACCAACCGGCACCCTTGAACTGGATAGCCGGCGCGGTCACCGTGCGCTCCAGGGCGCCGCCGCAGTGCGGGCAGACCGTCAGTTCGGCGTCGGAAAATTTCTGGATCTTCTCCAGGCGGCGATGGCATTGCGTGCATTCGTACTCATAAAGCGGCATGGTGAAGTGACTTCCTGTCAGCCCTTTGGATTCTTCTTCCGGGCCGGCCGTTGCGTTGGCTTTGACGGCGCCAGTTCCAGGGAACGGAGCCCTGTGTCGCGGCGTCTATCCGTGCGGCCGCTGAATCCCCGGCGGAACCGTTAGGCGTAGCATAAACCCAGCCTCGCTCCGGCCGCCCTGCCGGCGCTGCGGGCAAATCAAAGCCGGTGGAGCGATTTGCGCGTGTCTACTCGTCATCCCCTATACCTCGGGAAGCGACGCACAATGCACCGGAACATGGTTTCGAATCCGCACCTCCGCTCCATTCGGCATCCCCTGCCTTCCGCGAATGAACCGCAAGCGATGCCAACGCCCGAAACGTCGGCTCCCGCCTGGGCACGCTTTTGGCTCTGCATAGCCCTGTTTGCCTTTGGCATATGGAGCGCAGCCTGCGCCCCCGCGCAGACGATGGCTCGCCGCGGCTGGACCGGGGCCGGGGCCACCCCCGAACCTTGGTGGCACCGTGCCGTCTTCTACCGGATCGACCCCGCCCGCTTTCAAGCCTCCGGCGACAGCAGCACGGGCGATCTCGCCGGCATCGCTCTCCGCCTCGACTACCTGCAGTCGCTCGGCGTCGACGCCCTCGTGCTTCAACCCGCGCTCCCGTCCGGCCCCGCATCCGGGAAGACCGGCAACGCTATCTCCACCGCCCCCTTCGACCCCGACGCCCTCGAAAGCCTCATCCGGGAAGCAAGTCGCCACAACCTCCGCATCCTCCCCTCGCTCACTCCCACGCTGGAAGACGGCGACCGCAGGTTTCTGCTGCAAACCGTGCACGATTGGCTGGGCGAAGGCGCGGCAGGCATCGCGGTGCCGGACCCACCCGCAGGCGCTGTGAGCAGAGCCGCCTATGCCTCTCTGCTCGCCCAACTGACGGACCTCCTTCGTACCGTTCCCGGCGAACGTGTCCTGCTCACCGGCTCTGCCATCGCCCCGCCCGCTCCGGAGCCCGTCGAAGCACGCTCCCGAAGCCACGCCGGCAAACGCCGGGCGACCCTCGCGGCAGGATCCGGCTACCTGACCACCACCGCCCAGCTGCCCTCCGATCCCGCCACGGCCGGCACCCTGCGCTCGGACCTCCTCACGCTCACCGCGGGCTCCAGCAACTCTTCCGGCTACCCTCTGCTTCGTCTCTCCGCTCCACCACGGAGCGGCGGAGTCCCCGCGGCCACTGCCGCCCCGCCGGACCGCAACGTGGTCGCCGCCGCCGCCGCCCTGCTCGCCTCCCGCTCCGCCGCGCTCTTTGACTTCGGCGCTGAGATCGGCCTGGACACCACCCCCCGCCCGAACGATCCAGCTCCGCTCATGCAGTGGACCCCCACCAACGTCCAGCAGGCGCCCATCGAGCGCCCCGGAGCTCCGGCAGTGCTCCCCGCTCCCGGCCAGCCTACCCCCTTTGGGGCGTATAAGCCCTTCGTCCGCCCACCCCCGCGCGCTCTCACCGGCAACGTCCCCGCCGGGCCGCCGGTGGAACTCGACCGGAACATCCCTCCACCCCCGCCCGACCCCAGAACTCTCCCCGGCTTCACCACCGGCCCCTTGTCCGCCGAGCCGGTAGAAGGCAACATCCTCAACGTCGCCACCCAGGGACGCGATCCCGGCTCGGTCCTCAACGCCTTCCGCGACCTCCTCGCCCTGCGCCGCGGCAGCCCCGCCCTTCGCGAAGGCACACAGGTCATCCTCCAACCCCGGGACGTAACTCCCGGCAACACACCTCCCAGCCATACGATTTCCGGCAGCCAGGCTCACCCAGGCGAATCAACACTCGTCTTTCTTCGCCGCGCCCCCGCCGCCGCACGCACAGCCGGAACTGTCGTGGTCGCCGCAAACCTGGGCGACACGCCTCTCGTCCTCTCGCTGGACGCCGAACTCCCCGCGCTCGGCCTGCATTCCGGCCCTCTGCGCGCCCTGTTCAGCTACGGCCCGCAAACCCTAACCGGGGAATCCACAGCCGCGCTCCGCCTGCCTCCGCACGCGGTCTTCCTTGGCGAACTACGTTCCCCCGGCAGGTAACGTGTCCCGGTTTTCTGCTTGTGACGCCCGAAGGAAACTTCGTCTATAAC
>CAXSBL010000044.1:18544-27502 GCA_964235515.1 uncultured Bryocella sp. | reverse complement strand
ACCGCAATCCAGACCGCTGCGGCTCTGCTCGCGCGCTTCCGCTCCGTGCGCGGTGCGACCTCCGCCTTCATCGCCCCGCTGACGCCGGAGGACATGATGGTGCAGTCCTCGGCGGAGGCGTCGCCGGTGAAATGGCACATCGCGCACACCTCCTGGTTTTTTGAGACGTTTGTGCTGAGCGAGTTCGTTGACGGTTATGTGGCCTTCAACCCGGACTTCCGTTGGCTGTTCAACAGCTACTACAAGGCCCTGGGAGAGATGCCGGAAAAGAAGCTGCGGGCCAGCTTTTCCCGGCCGCCGCTCGATGAGATCCTCGCCTACCGTGCGCACGTGGATGCGGCGATCGGGCGCCTGCTGGAAGCCACGTCGGACGAGGAGGTCCTGCGCCGCGTCGCGCTGGGCCTGGAGCATGAGCAGCAGCACCTGGAACTGGCCGCCACGGACATCAAGCATGCCTTCTATACCAACCCGCTGCAGCCGTCGTACCTGCCGCGGACCGGCGGCGGTGCGGAGACAGGGGCGGGGCTGTCGATCGCACCTCCACTGGAGTGGCTGGCCTACACGCCCGGCCAGCCGGGGCGTCCCGGCATTGCGGAGATTGGCGTAACGCCCGAGGCGTCGGACATCGAGGCGTTTGCCTTCGATAACGAGACCCCGCGCCACCTCGTGTACATCGCTCCCTTCCGGCTTGCCTCGCGGCTGACGACCTGCGCCGAGTACCTCGCGTTTATGGAAGACAACGGCTACAGCCGGCCAGAGCTCTGGCTTTCGGAGGGTTGGAACACCATCGAAGCCGAGGGCTGGCAAGCACCGCTTTACTGGCGCCGCGACCCGGCGATCTCCGCCGGCTGGAGCGTGTACACGCTAAACGGATGGCGGAGCCTGGATGCGATCTCCGAGACGCCAGTCTGCCATCTGAGCTTCTTTGAGGCAGATGCCTTTGCGCGCTGGAGCGGCTGCCGGCTGCCCACGGAGTTTGAGTGGGAGTTTGTCGCCGCGGCGCAACCTGTCGGCGGTAACTTGCTGGAAGCGCAGACTTTTCACCCGGGGACCGCCGCGACGAACGAGGCGGAGGGCCCGTTGCAGATCTTCGGCGATGTGTGGGAGTGGACCGCTTCGCCCTACACCGGATATCCGGGTTACCGTGCACTGCCGGGAGCCCTGGGCGAGTACAACGGCAAATTTATGAGCTCGCAAATGATCCTGCGCGGCGGCTCGTGCGTGACCCCGGCAAGCCATATCCGGGCCACCTACCGTAACTTCTTCGGTCCGGCTACCCGATGGCAGTTCAGCGGTATTCGCCTGGCCCAGGACGGCGTATAGCCATCTCTCAGATGGCTGGGGAGCTGCTTTTGGCGGTAACGTTACCTGTTTGTGGGATGTACAGCTTTCGATTGCGTTAAATTAGGACAGCTGATCCTTGGCAAGGCTGTGTGGAATCTGAGAGACTGAAGGTACACGTCTCAACGCGCAAGTCACCCCGTAAGGGTGATGGTGGAATCCGGATTACCCATGATTGAAGCTCCAGAAGCGCTGCATGAAGTCGTTCTCCGCGAAGCTGTTCGCGGCCTCCACGTACCCCACGGTACCCAGAAGACGCTTCCGCCCTGGCTGTTCTATGACGAGCGCGGCTCGGGCCTCTTTGAAGAGATCACCAGAGTGCCTGAGTACTACCTCACCAGTGCCGAGCGCAGCATCTTTCAGCAATTTTCTACAGAGATCCTGACGTTTCCACGCAAACCTCTCACCGTAATGGAGCTGGGTGCGGGTTCGGCATCGAAGACGGGGATTCTGCTGGCCGCTGCCGTCGAGGCACAGGGCGATCTGCTTTACCAGCCGGTGGACGTGAGCGAATCGGCGCTGGCCGACGCCGATGCCGTCCTGATGGCCGGTATTCCTGGCCTGCGCATTCAGCCGCAGATCGCAAATTATGTGAGTGAGCCGTACAAAATCGAGCGGCCCGAGGGCTGCAGCATTCTGGCGATGTACATCGGCTCCAGCATCGGCAACTTTTCGCCGGCCGAAGCTACGTTGATCCTCAAGAAATTGCGCAAGCAGCTGAAGCAGAGCTCGGATGCTCTGCTGCTCGGGGTCGACCTGGCACCCTGCGCGTGCAAGAGTGTGGAGTCGCTGGTGGCTGCCTATGATGATGAGGCCGGCGTAACGGCAGAGTTCAACCGGAACATTCTGGTGCGCTTAAACCGGGAGGTCGGCACGAACTTCGATGTGGCCACGTTTGCGCACCGGGCGCGCTGGAATGCCGCCGAAAGCCGGATCGAGATGCATCTGGAGAGCCTCCTCGATCAGACTGTACTGCTGCCTGGGAAAAGTGGCGGTCAATCCATCGCCTTTACCGCCGGGGAGACGATCCACACCGAAAATAGTTATAAGTTCACGGAGCGGAGCCTGCGGCCGTTGTTGTCCGCGGCCGGCTTTGGGAACCCACACCTCTTTCACGATCAGCACCACCGGTTCGCGGTGGCGATGGCGCATCCCGCGTAGAGGCAGTTGCGGAGTCGTCCGTCTGCCATGCTGACGGGGTCTTACTCCCGCCGGTAGTCCCCGCTTTTGCCGCCTGATTTGGCGAGCAGGACGACTTCGCGGATGCGAATGCCTTTGTCGAGCGCCTTGGTCATGTCATAGACGGTGAGTGCGGCGACGGAGGCTGCGGTCATGGCTTCCATCTCGACGCCGGTGCCGGCGACGGTGGCCGCTGTGGCGCGAATTTTAACGCCGCCCGCGACCACCGTGGCCTGCACATCGACAAAGCTAAGCGGCAGTGGATGGCACATGGGGATGAGTTCCGCGGTACGTTTGGCGGCCATGATGCCGGCAAAGCGGGCGACCTCCAGCGGATTTCCCTTGGGATTCTGGGGCAAGGCGGCGAGAACAGCCTCGTTCAGCTCGACGAAGGCACCCGCAGTGGCTTCGCGGCGCGTGGGGGATTTGGCGGCGACGTCGACCATGTGCGCCTGGCCGGCCTGATCGTAGTGG
This sequence comes from uncultured Bryocella sp., assembly GCA_964235515.1. GTDB lineage: Bacteria > Acidobacteriota > Terriglobia > Terriglobales > Acidobacteriaceae > Granulicella. Next base: position 24,508 of record CAXSBL010000044.1, on the reverse strand, counting down.
GATAGCTTTTCGGTCACACGCAGATGCTACCGCAGCAGAACGCGAACGGTTTCGCCTGCCGTGAATTGTGCGACGCCAGCTGGAAGAACGACGAAGCCGTTGGCGCGGCCGTTGGCGGCCAGATCGCCGGAGCCGTGCCAGGGGATCAGGCGAACATTGACCCCTTGCCAGTCGCCGGAGATTTCGGCGGGCAGAAAGCGGGTGACCTTGACGCCGCCGCGCACATCTTCGGCCAGGCGAGCTTCGGCAAAGCGTGGCGGCAGCTCGGTCCCGCCGGCCAGGGCGCGCAGAAGCGGTGTGACGAAGAGCCGGAAGCAGACCTCGGTGGAGATGGGATTACCGGGGAGGCCGAAGAAGTAGGTCCAGCCAGCAGAATTGCCGGGTGTACCGGAGGGACGCGGGAGGCGGCCGAAGACGAGGGGCTTGCCGGGCTGAATCAGGGTTCCGGTGAAGAGGAACTCGGCGCCGGCTTCGCGCAGGGCGTCTTCGACGAGGTCGTACTTGCCCATGGAAACGCCGCCCGAAAGCAGCAGCAGGTCGGCGTCGCGGGCGCCCGCAAGCCGGTCGTGCAGGTCCTCGCGGGTGTCGCGGGCGATCGGCAAACGTTGCGGCTCGCCTCCGAAGGAAGTCACCAGCGCGGCCAGCGCGTAGCTGTTGGAGTTACGGATCTGCCAGGTTTCCGGGGTGTCGGTGAGTTCTACGAGCTCGTCGCCGGTGGCGAGGATCGCAACGCGCGGCCAAGGGTGGACGACGAGTTCGGCGTAGCCGCAGCTGGCCGCGAGGGCAATTTCAGGAGCACCGACTGGGCGGCCGACGGGTATGAGCTCAGTGCCGGCGAGGGCCTCGGCCCCACGCGGAACGATGTTTTCGCCGGGGACCAGGGTGCGGCCCAGGAGCGGCCGGATGTGAGCTTCGCCGGATGCTTCGGTGTGTTCGACCATCAGAACGGCGTCAGCACCCTCCGGAGCGGGGGCGCCGGTCATGATTTCAACGGTTTCGCCGGTTCCGAGCGCCGGGCCCGTCCACTGTTCGCCGGCCCGCAGCAGGCCGAGGACGTGCAGCGGGGTTCGGGCGGGAAGATCAACGGAGCGGACGGCGAAGCCATCGCGGGTAGAGCGCGGAAACGGTGGTTGATCGCGTTCCGCGCGGACCGGCTCAGCCAAGGTGCGGCCGAGGGCGGCGAGGAGCGGCAGACGCTCGGAGCGAGTCTGGCCGGCGTTCGTCGAGGAAAGCGAGGCTGCCGCGGCCAGGACTTCGGCCAGCGCTTCGGGGTAGGGTAGAACGCGCTCGGCCATGGGATTCCTCGACGAATAAGAAGTTTGGTGCAAAAACGAAGGCCCTGGCAGCCGGTTTGGCTGCCAGGGCCCAAGTGGGGGACTACCGGCCCTTTTTCGGGGCCACGTAGTGCGTCTGCACCTTTTCCCCCAGGGCCGTGAGGGTTTCCTTCACGCTCGCGGCCTGGGGACCATCGGGAGCGAGCTCCAGGTACTTCTGGTAGGCGTCCACGCAGCCTGGGGGCGGCTGAATCTTGCCGGCTTTGTCGACGGTGGCCTTCTGCAGCAGCTCCTGTGCCTTGATGTAGTAGGGAGCGGCGCGGTTGGGGTCGGCGGTGATGGCCTTGTTGGCCTCATCCAGAGCAGGGCCGTCCTGGTGCGCATTGAAGAGCACGGCGGCGGCATTGGCATAGAACATGCCGGCGTTTTGCGGCTGGATGGTGGCAGCCTTGTCAAAGGAGGCTACAGCATCAGGTGCCTGGCCGCTTTTACCCTGTGCGTTGCCGAGCTCGTTATAGACCGTGGCCTGCACGTCCGGCGCGGGCTTCTTGGGGGCGGCGTCCATCAGGGTGCCGGCCTTCTTGTAGGCGTCGATCGCGTCGGCGTAGCTCTGTTTCACGGCATCGTCGGTGTTGGGATTGACCTTGTTGGTGCGGTCATCGGCGGCGGCGTGGTCTGCCTTGCCGGTGAGGGCGTCACCGTAGAGCACCCAAAGCAGCGGCTCGTCCGGTTTCACGGTGGTGGTGCTCTTGGCGTCGGCGACGTCCTTGTCGAAGTTGGGGGTGGGCGACTTCAGGTCGGCGCGAACCGCGGTCATGGTGGAGTTCAGGTTGGAGATCTGCTTATTGGCGGTGCCGGCCTCGGCGTTCTTGGCCTTGAAGTCTTCGATCTGTTTGCGGCGCTCCGGCGTGAGCTGCTTCATGTACTCTTCACGCGTCATGTCGAAGTTTTCGGTCTTGATCTCGCCTGCCTTGAAGGTCTGGTCGGCAAAGAAGTCGACGCTGGTGGTGCCGCGGAACAGGGTTACAAGATACGTGCCCGGGGCGATGCCGGTGCCCTTGAAGTTGCCGTCAGCATCGGTTTTGAAGGTGTAGGGGTACTTGCGCTTTTCCAGTGGAACGTTTACGTCCTGGGTCAGACGTACCTCGCCGTCTTTGATCGAGTTGCCGACTTCATCGTTGGCGTGACCCTGGATGCTGGCGGGTTCCTGGGCGAAGGCGCCGGGCAGGCACGAAAGGCTGATGGCGGCGGTGGCGGCCAGGGGGAGGAAGGTTTTTCTCATGATCATGAAGGCAATCTCCGAAAAGGGTGGGCACTGGCGAGGCACTGGCGAGGCGTTAGATGGATCCGGCTTCCGTCGCCGCGTGCCGGGCATAGGGGATGGGGTCAACGGCACCGGCTTCGGCAAACGCTTGAAGCCGAAGGGTGCAGCTTTCGCACACACCGCAGGCCTCGGTCTCCCCCGCATAGCAGGACCAACTTACATGCAAGGGTGCGCCCAGTTCAACTCCCAAGCGCACGATCTCCCATTTTCGGAGGCGAATCAGCGGCGTTTCGACGAGGATATCGCCGTCACGTGTACCTTGCGCGACCAGCGCGTTGAAGGCGTCGTAGTAGGCGGGGCGGCAGTCCGGGTAGCCGGAGCTGTCCTGCTCGACGGCACCGATGATGACGCGCCGGGCGCCCAGGACCTCCGCCCAGCTGACGGCGGCGGAGAGCAGATGCGCGTTGCGGAAGGGAACGTAGGTGACAGGCACATCGGCCCCCGTACGCTGGCTGGCATCAGCGGGGCTGCCTTGGCCGGCGGCCGTTTGCGGCGAAGACTGAGGGATTGCGATGGACAAGTCGGTGAGCGCCGAGCCGCCGATCTGGCGAAACAGATCCGTCTTGAGCTCGAGCAAACCGCTCAGGCCGACAAGACGGGCCACCTCGCGGGCGGAGGCGAGCTCATGGTGCTCCGTGCGCTGACCGTAGCTGAGGTGCAGACCGAAGGTGTCGAAGTCGCGGGCGGCCAGGGCGGCACAGACGGTGGAGTCCATGCCGCCGGACAGGCAGACCACGGCACGTTCGCGTGCCATCAGAGCTCCCGCACCCCGGGGTTGCGGCGAGCCTCGGTTTCGCCTGCCTGTTCCGCGTCAGTGACATCCTCAAAGCTGACGGGCTGCGCTTCAAACTCGGCGAGAATCTCGCGTGCACGGGCCTCGTCCGTGGGACGCACCATGACGCGGGCGCCGAAGGCCACGGGAAGCAAACTGTTGGCGTTTTCGCCCTGCAGGAAGACGTCGATGCCGGCAGACTCCAGAGCCGTGCGCGCGACGTTGGCGGTAGCCGGGTCAGGGAAGCTGGCGACAGGAACCAGTTCCTCGTCGGAGTAGAGGACGGGCTCTGTTGCCATGACCTCGTCGTTGTTGTCGAGCGTCTTGCTCATCGCGTAGTTCCTTTCAACATCAACAATTTCTTTTGATGCTTCTTCACGCCTTATATTGCTAGTGCCGTCTGCGCGGTCGGGGTCACTTCAGCTCGACCGACTGGAGGTGAAACGTAATGGTTCCCCAAAACAGGCGGGCCTGCATCTGCACGGGAAGGTGGCGTGGGTCGTCCGTATACCAGATCCAGATGTGGCCGCGATTCTTGACGACGCCCTCGTCGGCGGTGACCTGTACCTTGACGGTCTGGAAGGTGCCTGCCGGCACCTTGATCTCTTCGCGGCTTTCCACCTTCATCCCGACGGTGACGGTGCGCATGGCGTCGGCGAGGGGAAACTCAACGGTCTGGCCCACAACGAGAGGCTGCGACTGCGTGTAGAAGATGGCGGAAAGGGAGTCAGTGACGCAGGCGGGGATGTTGGCCCCTTTGCGGGTGGCGGTCCCTCTCACCAGGTTGCGGGCGTACTCCTCCTGATGGCCATGGGCGTAGTCGAAGGTGAGTTCGGAGGCGATCTTGCGGCGGCCCTCCTGAATCTGCTTATTGAACCCGGTGGAGCAGCCGGTTTTTGTGTCCAGGCCCGCCTGGAAGCGGTCGACGACCGGGAACAACATGTTCACCGCGCCGATGGAGTCGGCGGTGGCGGAGATCTTTTCATCGGGGCCGCTGGCATCCAGATGGAACACGGCGGTGCCGGCCTGAAAGACGCGCCAGTCTACGGAGAAGGTTAGGGTTTCGTGCTGGGGGTAGAGGAAGCCGCCCTGCGGCGGCTGCAGGACCGGGATGGGTTTCTGAACGGCCGGCTTGGGCGCGAAGATCCCGCCGATTTGGCTTGAGCCGGGGCCCGCGGTGAGGCCGACGACGGCCATGGCCAGAGCAGAAGACCGACAAATCCGCTTCATCCTCGAGGGAGTGCATTGCTTCAAGGTCGATCGTCCCCCGGCTCCGGAAGTCAGTGAAATGAATTTAGCTCGCGCGGTGCATCCACCACAGGCGCAGGAGCAGCGCGGCATAGAGGGCACCGGCACCCATAAGGGAATTGTACTCGCGGTGGTGCCTGTAGCGCTCCGGCGAGAAGCGGCGGAGACCGAGGGAGGCCTCACGTCCCCCTGTACCTGTCTGCTCAGAAAAACGTTCTGTCTGCGCAGAAAAACGCGCCGGAGTCAGCCGGGGGAGCAGGCGCGGAACAGCGGCGGCGTAGGCGTCGAAGTCGGGAAAGGTGCTGCGCAGGTACGTCTCTTCTGAAAGGATCGTGGGCCAGTAGATGGCGAGAAACAGCACCACGAGCAGGAGCCCGAGCCAGATGCGGCCGGCGGCCACCGCAAACCCGAAAGCGATCAGCATCGAGCCAAGATACAGCGGATTGCGCGTGTGGGCGTAAGGGCCGGTGCGGGTCAGTTCGGCATTCTTTTTGACGTAGCCGGCGGCATAGGCGCGCAAGGCCAGCCCGGGCAGCACGACCGGCAGGCTCCACAGCAGGGAGCGGGCGGACGGCTGCGCGAAGACGAGAAAGACTCCCGCGGTGACGAAGCCGAGGGGAACCCGGAGACGGCGGGCGATCTGCCCCCAGGGGCGCCGGCTTTGAGTCGAAGACATCCTCTTATTTTTGCAGAGATACGGGCGCTTCTTGCAGAGGGGTGGGCGTCCGCGTTTCGGAGAGAAGGTCGAGCGCAGCGCGAAGGACGGTTTCGACGTCGATTTGCGCGAGCCCGGCTTCGGGTTCGGGGGTGCGTTTGTAAGTGGTTATCGACCGAGGATGCCGCAGGACGCGCATGGGACCGGCGCCCCAGGGGCCGTTGCGCTCCGGGTCGGTCGGACCAAAGAGGGCGAGGAGCGGCGTACCGAGTGCGGCGGCCAAATGAATCGGGCCGGAGTCGCCGCCGACGACCAGAGCGGCGCGGCGGGTGAGCGCGATGAGGCCCCCAATACCGCCGGAACCGCTGTCACTGTCACCGGTGACGATGTGTGCGGCTCCGTGGCTGGCGGCGATGACGGCGAGGGCGACCGGATCGGCTAGGTGCGCGGCGTTGACCAGCACCGGCAAACCCTCACTGCGGATCGCGACAGCAAGTGCACCGAAGCGGTCCGCCGGCCACTGCTTTGCGCCCCAACCAGCGGCGGGGGCAAGCAGGGCGAAGCGCCCGTCCGGTGCGAGGGTGGCGACCGTCCGCTCGGCCCAGCGCTCGGCTTCGGGGATTCGGGGCAGGTCCAGGTGGCGGGCGGGTTCGAGCGTGAGCCCCAGCGACTGACCCAGCGCTTGACCCAG
>CAXSBL010000044.1:0-18444 GCA_964235515.1 uncultured Bryocella sp. | reverse complement strand
CCCAGCGCCTGGCCCAGCGCCTGGCCCAGCAAAGCCGCGCCCTGTTCGACGACGTGCCGGCCGGTGCGGGGCAGCCGCCGGTTGTAGAGCCAGCGGGCAGGGCGCTCGCGCGGATCGGCGTAGCCGGCAAAGCTCCGCGCCGCGGCGAAACGGCCCAGGACAGCGGAGCGTAGCGTACCCTGCATGTCGATTGCGGAGCCGTACTGCGCCTGCCGAAGTTCCCGGCGTAAAGAGAGCAGCGAGCGCCGCGTAGCCGCTGACCAGGGGACGCGGGACCAGAGTTTGGTGTCGGCTAAGTGCAGGCGCGAAGTGATGGGGCCGGCTCCACCGAACGGGGCGAGCAGGGGCGCCCAGCGTGGGTCGACCACCCAGCCGATGGAGATGTCAGGCCTGAGGCGGCGGAGAGCGGTCACGGCGGGCAGAGCGTGCAGAACGTCGCCCATGGCCCCGGTACGCAGGATCAGGACATTTGCCTCGGAGTCGGCCGGCAACGGAGCGTTCAGCGCGACCGTACCTCGTCCTTGTTGCCCACGGTTTTGGCCGCCGCCGGGCTTTGCAGGCGACTGGAGAGCGCACGGACCACGGGGGATTCATAGACGAAGGACGCATCCAGTGCCGGAACGATCAAGGGGCCGATCTCCTCCCGCAGGCGGGCGACGGTAGCCTCACTGAGCTTGACGGCGTCCTTTTCCGTGGTCACGAAGCCGGAGGCGTCCATCTTTTTGGCCAGGCGAATCAGCTCCAGGATGTCGCGTTCGCCGTAGCGGTGATGGTCGGGAAAGATCACGGTATCGACGACGCCACAGCCGGCCTTGGCCAGGGTGGCGGCAAAGTTTTCCGGCCGGGCGATGGCACAGAACGCCAACGGCCGCAGGCCCGCCCCAAAGACGCCCAGCGGCGCGGGGAAGCGCAGGGTGCGCCGCAGGGTCCAAAGGGGAATTTCACGGCCAACCAGGCCGCGCAGCGGCTTGGTGAGACGGCCGACCTCTTCCTCTCGAATCACGAGAGCGTCGGCGCGGCGGAGGGCCGAAAATGGCTCGCGCAGGTTGCCGGCGGGCAGCAGAACGTCGCGGAGATCGTCGCCGGTGACCAGGACCAGTTCAAAATTGCGTTCAAGCCCACGGTGCTGCAGGCCGTCGTCCAGCAGATGTACGCGCGGTACGGCTCCGGCTTCGGCCTCTGCCTCAGTCTGCAGACTGGAGATGACAAAGGCAACGGCGTCCGGATCGGGTCCGCCCGCAGAGATCTGGGGGGAGAGCTCCTCTGCGGCAGAGAGGCTGTGCCGCGCGGGCAGTTGCGCTTCGGCGGCAGCACCGGCGGCAAAGCGGTCGGACCCCACCCAGACAGGAACGCCGGTACGCCGGGCGATGAGCGTGGGTTCATCCCCAAACTGCCGCGCGGGATCGGCGGAGCGTAGATCTACCTGTTCCACGCCGCGCCCGGCCCGCCGGTAACCCCGGGAGAGAACATCCACGGACCAGCCACGCTGGGTTAGGAGGTTCGCAAGCGCGATCGTGACAGGCGTCTTGCCGGCGCCCCCGGCCGAAAGACTGCCCACGCTGATCACAGGCCATTGCAGCCGGCGTGGGTGGGCCAACCCAGCCGAGCGCAGGGCGCGTTGGGCCGCCAGCGCAGCACCGTACAACGGGACGAGCGGCCACGCCCAAGGGCGGCGGATACTCACGCGGACGCCTCACGCGGTCCTGCCTTGGCGCCAGAGGCACGCTGCCGGAAAGGGTCGCTGGTAGCTAGCAGCGGCATAAGCGATTGGATGCTGCGTGCGGTGGCCCCGCCTTCCCGTTCGAAGACAGATTGACCACCTTTTCCCAAACTATGCGCTCGTTCGGAATTTGTCAGCAGGTCGATGAGCGCGGAGGTAAATTCTTCCTCATCTTTCACGATGAGGATGCCATCGGCGGCCCCCATGGTCGCAACGACGTCGCGGAAGTTCTCAAACGACGGCCCGATGACGACCGGAACACCGAACCGTGCAGGTTCAAGGGGATTGTGGCCGCCGCGCGGCACCAGGGTGCCTCCGATGAAGACAACGTCGGCCAGACCATAGACCGCGGCAAGGTCGCCGATGGTATCCAGGACGAGAACCGAGATGTCGGGGACGGCTTCCGGAAGGGCAACCGCGGCCACTTCGGTGGCTTGGAAGACGAGACCTGCGGCGGCCGGCTGTGGGGTCGGGGGGTGCGTGAGATGAGCGGACTCAGGCAGCAAACTGGCCCGCACCCCACCCAGATTCTCAGCGAGAGCCGCTACTGCCTTGAAACGCTCAGGGTGGCGGGGTGCGAGGATCAGCACGGCATCGGGAACTGCCTGGCATACCTCATAAAAGGCGCTGAGCACAAGTTCATCCTCGCCCTCGACGGTGCTGCCGGCGACCACTACCGGACGACCCGAGACGGCGGCGCGGATGCGTTCCACCAGTGGGCCTCCCTGGGGCTCCCTGGCGTCGTATTTCAGGTTGCCTACCCTCGCCACCATTCCCGGCTCGGCGCCGAGAGCGCGCAGACGCTCCGCATCCGCTTCGCTTTGGGCAAGAAATTTGGTAACCCTCTGCAGCACAGGCCGCCAGAGCGGCCGCAGGCGCCGGGCGCGCTTGAAAGAACGGTCGCTGATCCGTGCATTCACCACCGCTACGGGAATCTGTTCGCGGTGACTTTCGTACAGCAGGCGAGGCCAAAGTTCGCTTTCGGCGAGCAGGATGAGGGAGGGCTGCAGGGCGCGGAGATAGGCCCGCACCGTCCAGCGGAAATCGAGTGGAAGATAGAAGACCCGTTCGGCGCCGAAGCGCTCGCGAGCCAGCGCCTGGCCGGTGCGTGTCGTAGTGGAAATGACGACGCGCCAGCCGTGTGCCTGCCCCGGGACGTCGGCCTGATTTTGAGGGCTTGCGTCCGCCAACAGGGCGTTTTCCAACTCCGTGATCAGGCGTGTGACGGCCAGCACTTCCCCCACGCTGACGGCGTGAACCCAAAGGACGCGGCGGTTGCGCACGGCCTCCCGCAGGGCGGTCGGTACACGGCCGAGGCGCTCGTCCAGGCCTTCGCGGTAACGGGCGGTGGTGGCCATGCGTAGCAGCCACCAGGGCGCGCTCACAAGCAGGCCGGCACCCAGCAGAAGGCTGTAGGCCGCCATCAGCACAGGGGAGCTCTCGCGATGGTGAGGGGCGGGGCGCTTTGCCGTCCGTGCATCCCCAGAGGATAATCGCTGGAGCGATGCCTCGCCACGCCCAATGCGGCCTCTTTTGTAACTGCGCCTTTGCGCTTCTGGTGCTCTGCACCGTGCTTCCGGCCTGGGGCAAGGACAAGCCGCGCAAGCCGCCGCCACCGGAGCCGGCCACACAGTACGCCCTGCACGACACCCACGACGGCATCACGGTCGCCGCCGAGCCCGGCGATCTGGCCGAAACCCGGCCGAACACAAGGCTCGATTACTTTCACCACGGCTATCTGCCGGTGCGGGTGATTGTGACCAACAACAGCGATCAGCCGGTGTCGCTCGACGACGTGCGCATCCTGTTCGTGGCCGCCGACGGCTACACCCGCAATGCCGCGACCGATGACGAGCTGGACCGGCGCCTGTTCTCGAAGAAGAACGTGGATGGCACCAAGATCCCGTTGCCCGCGCCCATTCCCTCGATCCGGCTGCATCACCCGGGGATCGACAAGCAGGTGACTGAGGACGCGACGGACTTCGGATTCACAAACACCACCGTGGCCCCGCACGCGACGGAGGCGGGCTATCTTTTCTATGACACCCGCGACATCGACGAACCCGTGCTGGAAAAGGCGACGCTGGAACTGCGCAAGGTGCGCTGGGCCTCCACCAACAAAGAGATGCAGTCGTTTGAAATTCCGTTGAAGCCCTCGGTGGCCCAGACTCATTCGAGCGCCACCCCCAACATTCACTGACCTGAGCCACCGCGCCCTATGCTCCACATCCGCCCCGCCACGCCCGCCGATGTTCCCACGATTCTGCGCTTCATCCACGAACTGGCCGCTTACGAGCGCGAGGCCGATAAAGTTATAGCCACGGAAGCTGACCTCCTACGCGACGGTTTCGGTCTGGACGGCGCTGGCCGGGCGATCGACCCAGCATCGCCCGTGCGCTTTCGGGCGCTTGTTGCTGAGTGGAACGGCACCCCGGCTGGATTTGCGCTCTATTTCACCAGCTACAGCACATGGGTGGGGCACCACGGGATCCGGCTGGAGGATCTGTACGTCACCCCGGAGTTGCGCGGGCAGGGGATCGGCAGGGCACTGCTGGCGGCGCTCGCGCGGATTGCGGTAAATGAGGGCTGCAGCCGGCTGGAGTGGGATGTGCTGACGTGGAACGAGCCGGCGATTGCCGTATACCGCCGCCTGGGCGCCATCACGCAGGAGGAGTGGCGCATCATGCGGCTGAGTGGGGACGCTTTGCAGTCGCTGGCGGCCGGAAAATAGCCCGGCAGACCAGGACACCCACTGGCATTCAGCAAGGATCTAGCGAACGGCGGCGAGCTCCTCCGCATCCCTGTATTCAATGCGGTTGGCGAGACGCCACCATCCCTGTTCGGCCAGCGCAGGGTGGTGGGGAAGCGTGCCGGCTGCGAGCCCGGTGACGAACCGGCTTAGATCCGTACGTTGCGGCCGGCCTTCAACCAGATCAAACACGCCAGGCTCATACGATCCCGCATCCCGGGTGCACAGGGTGGACCAGTTCCATGAGCCCATCAATGCCCAGATCGTGACGGCACGGACATCCACGCCGTCGGCCCGGGCCGCCTGCGCTTCGGTCCAGATCTCCGTAAGCCAACGGATCTGGTCGTCACTTCCGCCGCCGAGGTGCACCTCCGTGACAGCGACAGGAATACCGTAGCGATCCCAGGCGTCCCGCAGCACGGCGCCAACGCCGGCGATGCCAGCCGGCCGGACCCGCAGCGCTTCAATGTCGACCAGCGGGTCGGAGCCGCCGTCGCCGCCGCGAAAACCAGCGGGATACAGATCGAGACGGTGATCGAGAAAGCGGTCGCTGGTCAGGTAATAGTTCAGGCCGATGACCGCAGGGGGACAGGGGTTCTCTTGAAACCAGGCAATCTCTTCGGCGGAACATCCCTGCGCGAGCAACACGTCGTGCATCGGGTGCGCGGGGTCGACCCGTCCGCAGAGCAGGTCCGTTCCAAGCCAGCGGCGGTGCTCGCGCTCGGCACGGAAGGATTCCATCTCCGGGGTGGAAAAAATGCCGCCGCCGTCCTCGGTGTAGACCAGCTCGGCCTTTGGCTGATGCACACGGATGGCCTGCATGGCGAGAGCGGTGGCTTTCACCTCGTTCAGCAATGCATGGAGATATTCGGACAGGCTGCGTTTGTGCGGGTACCAATGACCGTACAGGCAGGCGAATCGTCCCGTAGTGTTCGGCTCGTTTACGGGCGTGTAGCGCAGGATGTGCGGGTAGCGTTCGGCCACCGTGGAGGCATACCCCGCGAGCTTTTGGGGAAACTCCGGATCCAGCAGATCGGTTCCGGCAGGGCCGCTGCCGTGGTGCACGAGGCCGGCGATCGGTTCGAGGCCCAGTCGCTGCATCTCAGCCAGGGTTTTATCGAAAAACTCCCACGATTGTGTCGCGGTGAAGTACTCCCAATGCAGGGCCGTTCGCAGCGTGCGGATGCCTAGCGAGGCAATCAGCTCGAGATCCTCACGGACCCGGGGCCGGTGACCTGACCAGGCGTGTTGATCAAAAAAGGTCCCGTGCACGCGGTTCACGGTGCACTCCAAACCTCCCCAAAGCTCTATTGATTCCTGTGTCAGTGTGTCCGCCCTAATCGCCCCGTGCGGACGTAGCTGAGCGTTGGATGCCGATTGCGTGAGGTGACCCGAAAGATCTTGCGACTCGCGCCTCCTGGTCTCCGCTGGTGGCTTTGCCGTAGCCGGGCCGTATTCTGGAGCGATGAAGAAGATTCATATCATTGGTGGCGGTCTGGCGGGGCCGGAGGCGGCGTTGCAGGCGGCGGCGTTGACCGAAGGCACAGGTTGCCGAATCACGCTCTCCGAGATGCGCCCCCTGCGCTCGACCGAGGCGCATCAGACGGCTGATTTTGCGGAGCTGGTATGTTCGAACTCGCTGAAGAGCGAGACGGAGAACTCCGCGCCGTGGTTGCTGAAGGCGGAGATGCGGCGGGCGGGGTCGTTCCTGCTGCGCGCGGCGGACGCGGCGGCGGTGCCCGCGGGCAATGCGTTGGCGGTCGACCGGGGAGAGTTTTCCGCGGGTGTGGCGGCAATGATTGCGGCCGAGCCGCGCATTGAGGTGCGGCGCGAGGAGGTAATGCGGCTCCATGAGGACGATCCCGAGACGATCACCGTGCTGGCCAGTGGGCCGCTGACCAGTTCCGCGCTGGCAGGGGAGATTCAGCGGCTTACCGGTGCCGATCACCTGGCGTTCTATGACAGCATCTCGCCGATCGTGGATGCATCGACGATCGACATGGAGAAGGTCTACCTCGCGGCGCGCTGGGACAAGGGCACGGCCGATTACATCAACTGCCCATTCACTAAAGAGGAGTACGACCGCTTTCTGGACGCGCTGATGGCGGCCGAGCGCGTGGAGCCGAAGAGCTGGGAGAACCTGCCGTTTGCGCCCTGCGGTGCGGACGGTTGTGAGCCGGATGCGGAGGCTCCCGAAGTGGTGGCGGTGCCGGCTGCGGCGAAGCTGCAATACTTCGAGGCGTGCCTGCCGATTGAAGAGCTCGCCCGGCGGGGGCGTGACACCCTGCGCTTCGGGCCCATGAAGCCCGCCGGGCTAACCAACCCGAAGACCGGCCGCTGGCCCTATGCGTGCGTGCAGTTGCGGCAGGAGAATTTGCGTGCGGACAGCTATAACCTGGTCGGGTTCCAGAATCACCTGAAATTCGGTGCGCAGGCCGAGGTATTGCGGCTGATTCCGGGGCTCGAAAACGCGAAGTTCCTGCGTTACGGACAGATTCACCGCAACACCTATCTCCACGCGCCCACGCTGCTGACGGAGACGCTGCAACTAAAGGCGCATCCGTCGGTTCTGGTGGCGGGGCAGCTTTCAGGCATCGAGGGCTACACGGAGTCGATTGCCGGTGGCCTGCTGGCGGGGCGGTTTGCGGCGGCGCTGGCGCGTGGGGAGCAGCCGGTAGCGGCACCGCGGCTATCGGCACACGGCTCGCTGACGCACTACATCACCCACTGCGATACCAAGCGCTTCCAGCCGGCAAATATCACCTTTGACCTGCTGCCGCCGCTCGGGGAAGACGAGCGCAAACGGATTCGCGACAAAAAGGAGCGGCACCGGCTGCAGTGCGAGCGCGGTCTGGGGGCGTGGGGTGAGTGGCTGGCCCTGCAGGGCCAGACGGCCCGGGAGCCGGTGTTCGCCTGAACGAGACGCCTCTTCCGCCAGTGTGCATCGTAGAAGTTGACGGCACAGAGTTAACGGCATACGTGCCGAGGAGACGTGATGAGCGAAGCGAACGAACTATCCCGCAAAAAGATCAGTGTCATTGCAAAAATCCAAGCGAAGGCAGGTCATGAAGCCGAGGTGCGCGGGATGTTCAGTGCGCTGGTGACGCCTTCCCGCTCAGAGCCAGGATGCATCCTGTACACGCTGTATGAAGACAAGCATTCGGCGGGCACGTTGTTCACCTACGAGGAGTGGGAGAGTGAGGCGGCGCTGCAGACGCACCTCGCCCTGCACAAGGACCAGTTCGAGAAGGCAAGAGAGATACTGGAAGGCGATCTGCAGTTGAACGTGTGCCAGGTCGTCGGCATGGTGTGAGCCTTCTTGCGGGCGATACACAGGGTTGACGCGGGCGTCATAGAATGCGTTGGAATGCATTGGAATAGCCAAGCAGGCAGGCTTTGCCAGAGGAGTACAGGATGCGGGTTGGGCTGATGACGCGGGAATACCCGCCGTATGTGTATGGCGGTGCAGGCGTGCACGTGGAGTATCTTTCGCGCGAGTTGGCCAAGGCGATCGAGGTGGAGGTGTATGCCTGGGGAGCGCCGCCCGAACCTGCCGCCGATCTTGAACCGGGGCATGCGGAACCCGCAAATCCCAACCTCACCGTGCATTTCCAGCAGCCCTGGGATGCGATCAGCAACGGGACCAGGGCGAAGTTCAAGGGAGCGCTTGAGGCGTTGTCACTGAACCTGCTTCAGCAACTGGATCTCGAGAAGCTGGATGTGGTGCACACGCACACCTGGTATGTGTCGATGGCTGGTTTTCTAGCCAAGAAGCTGTACGGCATTCCTTTTGTGCTGACGACGCACTCGCTGGAACCTCTGCGGGCGTGGAAGGCGGAGCAGCTGGGCACGGGATATGCGCTGAGCTCGTGGATGGAGCGGACGGCGATCCTGGATGCCGATGCGATCGTGGCCGTGTCAAACGGGACAAAGGCGGACATCCAGAAGGCTTATCCCGAGGTGGATCCGGCGAAGATTCACGTGATCTATAACGGGATCGACCTGCAGCAGTATCAATACACAGAGGACACCTCGGCGCTCGAAAAGTATGGCGTAGATACAGCCAAGCCCTATGTGCTGTTTGTGGGCCGGATCACGCGGCAGAAGGGCGTAACGCATCTGGTGGAGGCGATCCAATATCTTCCGCCGGGAACGCAGGTGGTCCTGTGCGCGGGGGCGCCGGACACGCCGGAGATCGCCCAGGAGATGCGCGACAAGGTAGAAGCTCTGCGCAAGCAGACGCCGCTGAGCCAGGCTGCAGCCGTGGAACACCACACGCCGCCGGGTGTGGAACCCGCCGGGCACGCGTTTGCGACCGGCGATCCGCTGGGCGTGGGCCACAACATCGTGTGGATTGAGCAAATGGTGACCAAGGAAGAGGCCATCCAGCTGTACTCGCATTGCGCCGTGTTCTGCTGCCCGAGCGTGTATGAGCCTTTCGGGATCATTAACCTGGAGGCCATGGCGTGCGGTGCGCCGGTGGTGGCGTCGGCGACGGGCGGCATTCTGGAGGTGGTGGTCGAGGGCGAAACCGGCCACCTGGTGCCGTTCGAGCAGGATCCGGAGACGAGCTTTCCCTTGGATCCGGCGCAGTTTGCGGAGGATCTGGCGACACGGCTCGACCAGCTGCTGGCTGATCCGGAAAAGGCCAAGGCGATGGGTGTAGCCGGCCGGCGGCGGGTGGAGGAGCACTTCTCCTGGACGGCGATTGCGGAGCAAACGATTGCGCTCTACGAGCAATTGGTGAGCGCCAACCGCCGTGAGGCGTCGCCTCGGTAGTCCCGTTTTGGTTCCAAATTGGGATTCCGGTCGTGTCCTGCTTGTGGTTTTGCGGCGTGAAGTCCACCGGCGCATCCTATAATTAGGTTCCTACGCGCCTGGCCCCTATAGGCCTTCGAGCGCCTGCAAGGAGTTTCTGCCATGGCCAATCTTCTAGATCAATTGAAATCGATGACCACCGTCGTTGCCGATACCGGGGACATCAACTCGATCAAGCAGTTCAAACCCACGGACTCTACCACCAACCCTTCGCTGATTGCGGCGGCGGCCGGCATGCCGGAGTACCAGTCCATCGTGGACGACGTGCTGACGCAGGCACGGGAGTCGCTCGGCAACGATGCGGACGACAAGGAAGTCGCGGCCGCGGCGTTCAAGACGCTGGCCGTGGCCTTCGGCCGCAAGATTTTGGAGATTGTGCCCGGCCGTGTCTCAACCGAGGTCGATGCACGCATGAGCTTCGACAAGGAAAAGACGATGGAGCAGGCGCGCGACATCATCAAGCAGTACGATCAGGCCGGCATCGGCCGTGAACGCGTGCTGGTGAAAATTGCCTCCACCTGGGAAGGCATTCAGGCGGCCAAGGAGCTTGAAGAGGACGGCATTCATTGCAACCTCACGCTGCTGTTCGGCATTCATCAGGCTGTGGCCTGCGCCGAGGCCAAGGTGACGCTGGTTTCGCCGTTCGTCGGCCGCATCCTGGACTGGTACAAAAAGGACACCGGCAAGGATTACAAGCCGGCAGAGGATCCGGGCGTCGAGTCGGTAACCGAGATCTATCACTACTACAAAAAGTTCGGGTACAAGACCCAGATCATGGGAGCAAGCTTCCGCAACATCGGCGAGATTGAAGAGCTGGCAGGTTGCGATCTGCTAACCATCGCTCCGAAGCTCCTGAAGGAGCTGCAGGATACCGAAGGAACGCTGGAGCGCAAGTTGGATCCGGCGAAGTCGGGCGACGACAAGATCGAAAAAATGACGATGGATCAGGCGACCTTCGAGAAAATGCATGCGGAGAATCGTATGGCCCACGACAAGCTGAAGGAAGGCATCGAAGGCTTCTCAGAGGCGCTCGAGAATTTGGAGAACCTTCTCGCCAAGCGCGTGGCGGAGCTCGGCAAGCCTGAGCATGCCGGCGCGAAGTAGACGTAGGCGGTTTCTTTGAAGGGCTCGCTGCGGCGGGCCCTTTTGCCGTTCAGTGCAACGTATCCGAGGCGTAGGCGGCGACAGACCCGGGTCCCTGCGAGAGTGGCAAACCCGGAGGAAGCCGCTCTCCCTCGTGCGGCAATTCGTTGTAGCGCGGGGGACGAAGCGGTAGTCCCGGGACGCTGAAGTTGTATCGAACCGCAGCGTGCCCCCCTGCTACCGTGAGCGGGTGGAGCTACTCACCCCGTACCCGTCCCTTGCACCGGCAGAGCTTGTCCGCCCGGTAGATGCTGTGTTTCCGCAGGAAGAACGATCCGTGCCGCGCATTGCGGTGCTGGTGCCCTGCTACAACGAAGAGGCGGCAATCGGTAAAGTTGTGCAGGCGTTCCAGCGCGATCTGCCCGAAGCGCGGATCTATGTGTACGACAATAATTCCACTGACCGCACGGTCTGGGAGGCACGCGCCGCCGGTGCCCTGGTCGCGCGGGAGCCGCTGCAGGGCAAAGGTCATGTGATCCGGCGCATGTTTTCCGATATTGAAGCCGATGTGTACGTGCTCGTCGACGGCGACAACACCTACGAAGCCGCGAGCGCGCGGCCCATGGTGCAGATGCTTGTGGCCGACGGCCTGGATATGGTCACCGGCACGCGAATCACGCAGATCCGGGCAGCCTACCGGTTGGGCCATCGCTTCGGCAACGGGATGCTGACCAAGATTGTGGGCACGGTCTTTGGCAACCGCGTAACGGATATGCTTTCGGGCTACCGGGTCTTCAGCCGCCGCTTCGTAAAGAGTTTTCCGGCGCTGAGCTCCGGTTTTGAGACGGAGACCGAGTTCACGATCCACGCGCTTGAGCTGAAGATGCCGCTGGGCGAGCTCGAAACACCCTACCGGGACCGCGGTGAAGGCAGTGCCTCCAAGCTGAACACCTATCGCGACGGCGTGCGGATCCTGCTGACCATCGTGAATCTGATCAAGGATCAGCGGCCGCTGCAGTTTTTCTCAGCACTGGCGGCGTTCCTATTCATCTCGGGCGTCGGCCTGAGTGTGCCGATTTTCTTGGAGTTCCACCGCACGCACCTGGTACCGCGATTCCCGACAGCGATCCTTTCGACAGGTACCGTGCTGCTGGCATTCCTGTTGTTGGTGTGTGGGCTTGTGCTGGATTCGGTATCGCGAGGCCGTAAAGAGGCGAAGCGAATGGTATACCTCGCCAATCCACGGTTTCAGTGAGCCTTTGAGGCTAGCCGGGCTATCGCATGCCTGTTCGGATGAGGGCCCTGTCATCTCTGCTTTGATGGTGCTGTACGGGCGCTCCGGGGCACGGCGTCGTCGCGAACATACACTCTGTAGCCCAACGGTTTCGAAGGACTGCTACCCCATCGCACCTCTCGCGTAGGACTCCGTTCTGCATAGAGCATGTAGTTCTTTCCCAGGTAGCTGCTCAATTCTGGCCAGCGGTTCAGCCGGCTGTAGCCGGAGGTTCCACAGTCGAAGTTGGTCACGATGAAGACTGTAGGTGGATCGTTCCGGAGAGACTTCCAAAAAAGCTCCTGGTAGTACAGCCGTGAGGCGAGGGACACCTGCGGCGATAGCATGTAGCAGTCGTACAAGGACCCGGTTGCCTGGACCAGCCGCAGGTTGTAAAGCTCCGGGATACATCCGTCTGCCATATCCAGGCATTGCACATGCCCGCTCAGGCGTGAACCGCCGAGTTGGTTCAGGTCGGCTGCCAGCAGCGTGTTGAAGTCCTGATTACGCCAGTCCTGCCGCAGAGCATGGATCAAGGAACCGCCGCCGATCACGAGCACGCCTGTGTACAGCGCGCCCAAGGCGAACCAACCCATGTAGTTCGCCTCGTTTCCTTGCTGCTGCCGCCTCAGCAGGATGGCGTCGATGTCCGTGCCGATCAGCAGCAGGAGAAATGCTTCCGAAGGATAGCGATGGTATGGGTAGCCCTTCCCCTGAGCGTAAAAGCAGAGGAGCCCACAACCCACACCCACCAGAAGCGCTGCTCGCTCGAAGGTCAGGACCGAACGTCTGGCATAGGCCATCGGAAGCCACAGGATTACCAGCGGAAGTAGCGTTCCAGAGATGCTGTGAAGGAACAGGTGAGCCAGCGAGCGGTGCCCGATCGCGGTGAGCGCCGGCACCAACTTGAAGATTGTGCTCAGGAAGTCACGGATGAGGCCGAATCTGATCAGGTAGGCAAGAATGGCTAGCCAAGGCAGCAGGGCACCCAGAACGGCTGCGTAGAAATAGCGCGAGAACCGGTTCCCACTCTTTGCGGCCTCTCGCCTGACCAAAAACAAGAGCGGGGGCAGAAATACCACGGCTACAGGCTTGATCGTCGTAGCCAGGCCGAGGAACAGGCCGAAGGCGAGGGCGCTCCAGGTGGAGGTCCGCTCGAACTTCAGAAACCGGATGCCCTGAAGAAGACCATGGTAGGCGAAGAGTAAAAGAACACTCAGAACAAGGTCGCGCTGACCGAGTTGCGCAACGCCATCACGACCATGAATCAGGGCAAACAGTGTGGCTCCGAAGACGGCAGCAAACCAACGGCGCTGGGTGCAGATCGCAGCCATCGCAAGGCCGGCTGCGCCCAGGAGCAGGAGATCGAAGATTCTCCAGGCTAGTGCACCCGACCCCATGAAGCGCATCACCAGAGCTTCAAGAAGGTACGTTCCCGGCATATTTGGATCGAGGATGTCCCGGTAGGGCAGCTTTCCGTGCCGGATCAGGAAAACAACGTAGTGCATGAGTGGAGCGTCACCCACCAGCGGCCAGTGCCAGGTTCCTATCACAAACAGCGCGAGAAAGAGGAGAGCCGCCACCGTAAGGACGGTGCGGGTGACCCTGACGAGCTTAGCGTTCGGCATGGCGTTCGCGGAGGCAGGTTTTGTCGCGTGAACCGGATCTGGAATGAAGTGCATTGTCACTAGTGGGGAGCCAACAGCAGTGCACGAAGAGCCTGTTGATCAGTACAGTTTTGGAACTGGTAAAGAGCGATGGTCCGTAAAGGCCTACTGCCCAGTTTATCGAAATAGCGACTCTGGTTTCGACGGCTGAATGCCTTCCCGCGCAAGGAAAGGCAGACCCGAGGCGAACGGTAGACTGACAGCAGAACGAGATGATATTCCGCAAAGCCCGGCAGGCGCCTCCTCCCAAGACTTCGTTCCCCATTCCGTGGCGCACCTTCTGGGTCGGCCTGATTGTCCGGCTGCTCTACATGACGCTCGCCCACACGTACCACGTGCGGCCCGCTCAGGACCACTTTGCGTTTGGCTGGGAGAGTGGACGGATCGCTCGCGCTCTTGTGACAGGTTTTGGCTATGCGGACCCGTTTACGGGGCATACCGGACCCACGGCATGGCTTCCTCCGCTTTATCCTCTTCTGCTGGCGGCCATTTTCAAGCTTTTCGGGGTCTACACGCCCGTGTCAGCATGGGTCGCCTTAGCCATCAATTGCCTCGCGTCAGCCGCGATCATCCCCGCCGTCTATGCCATCGCCCTTCGACTCTTCTGGACCTCCCCAAAAGCAGAATCCATAGCCGTCTGGTCCGGCTGGATCTGGGCACTGTATCCAGCCGCGATGCAGTATGGGGTGCGTTGGCTGTGGGAGATGTCCATCACCGCCTGTCTGTTCACCTGGAGCCTGGTTCTTGCTTTCAGCATCAGAGACGCTCAACGAGAAAAGGGTGCCCAAGCCGGGCTCACCGCTGCATGGGCAGCGTTTGGCCTTACCTGGGGACTGATCGCTCTGAGTAACTCCACCCTGCTCCTCTTTTTCCCTGTCTGTGTTTTATGGATGCTGGGTGCGCCAGACCAGACCAGGTCCGCTCTCAGAAAGCAACTCGTCCAGGCGAGCGTTGCCTGCCTGCTCCTTATCGCTTGCCTCGCTCCTTGGATAGGCCGCAACTGGCTTGTGTTTCATGCCGTTATCCCGATGCGAAGCAACTTCGGCGCTGAGCTTTACTCGTCTCTTCTGGAACACCACAACGGCTTCGAGCTGGGGACAACCATTCCGCTTGCGCCCCATAACCCCAAGCTGCTGCGATACAAAGCCTTGGGCGAGCACGCTTTTGTACATGACCAGATGCTGCAAAGCGAGCACTACCTCGCCAGCCATAAAGAGCGTTTCGCCAAGCTTGCCGCCATTCGCTTCTACTTTTTCTGGGTCAGCACGCCTCACGTGGACACGCCGCCCTTTCAGGAATGGGTGCGCGTAGAGAGTTACTGCTTTGCAAGTCTGGCAGGCTTGATGGGGCTGGCGCTTGCGCTGTGGAACAGGGTTGAAGGCGCGGGTCTGCTCGCATGGAGCTTCGTCCTTCTGCCTCTTCCGTACTATCTTGTGAACGCCTCAGCGCGCTTTCGGCACCCTTTGGAACCTGTGATGGTTATCTTCGGCGTGTATCTGTTTCAGTCGGCGACCAAGCGGCGTGCAGGTCATGGCGTGCGTGTCTAGAAATCCAGCCTCGGAGATCGGCTGAGTTGGAGCGTAGTCCTGCTGACTTAAGGCTGAGGGCTAAAGTGGGCCATCGTCTGAATCTGCGCGATTGTTGGCGTAGTTTGCAGCGGATAGGCGAAGAGGTTTGTGGGGCCCAACTGGATCCAGCCGTCGGGTTTGCGGAGGGAATTGGGGAACTCCGTCACGATGTAGTCGATGCCTTCGGCGGTAAGAGGTGCGGTGACCGTGCGCTTGTCAGGGATGCTGTTCCAGGTGGTTTCGGGATCGGCCTGGTTGGGTGTTTCAATTTCGGCGAGGATCTGCGCACCGGCCAGGCGCGCCCAGTATTGGTCGATGTAACAGATCTGGTCGCCCATGCAGGCGAGTTTGCCCCCCGGGTGCAGACCCAGCTTCTCCAGTGCGGCGGCGGCGGTGAAGAACTGCGCGCTGTAGCCGGGGTGGGACTGTTCGGCGGGTGGGATGTAGCGGTGACGGTCGGCTAGGCCCGTGAACGTCTGCACCAGAGCGACCCCGGCAAAGAGCAGCGTAAGAGCCGTGGCGGTGCTGCCGGTCGTCAGCGCCTGAGTGCTCAGCGGAGAGGCTGTGGCGTGTGCTCGGCGGCGTCTCAGCAATGCGAACGCGGGCAGAAGGATGAGCAGAAATGGCCCGGTAAAATAGCGGTCCTGCAGATCGATCGGCAGATAGATCCCAAACATCAGCAGTCCCCAGACCAGCGGAACCAGGGCCCACAAAGAGGAGCGGACCTCACTGAGGGACCGCAGGCGCGGCCAAACCGCGCCGAAGCTCAGGAGTACGGCGAGCAGAACGAAGACCTCCGGCCGGCCAAGCAGGTAGCGCAGCAGGACGACCAGGTTACGTGCGAGTCGAGCCATGTGGCCCGGGAGCCATACATGGGGCTTGAGGCCGGCGGTCCACCAGGCCGGATCAAACCACAGCGGAAAGGTGCCCACCGGATGCGCGGCATAGCTGAAGACCGGCGGTGCCGCGACGAGCGGAGTTTCGGGGTGCAGCAACGGGCCGCCGGCGTGACTGAGGGTGCGGTGAAAGGCCTCATGCCAACGCTCGGTGCCGTCGATAAAAAAGGCGTAGTTGAGGCGGGCCGAATCGCCGGTGGTGAAATGACCGAGTTGGCGCGAGATCGCGACGATGTACGGCCCGGCGGTCAGAGCGAAGACGGCGAGGAGCAGAACGGTTCCCATAAGGGGCTGGAACCGCGGCAAGACCCGGCCGGAGCGGGCGCGCCCCAGCGACCACGCAAGCATGGCAAGGATTAGGGCGGCCGAGGGTAGAAAGGCGAAGGATTTCGTGAGATACGCGCAACCGAGCGTGAGCCCGAGGGCAGGGTAAAGCCAAATTTTTTCCCGGAGAAGCAGGCGCAAGAGCAGGCCCATGGCGAGTAGGAGAAAGGCGAGAAGAAGGGTGTCAGAACGGGGTGTGCCGATGGGTAACTCGCGGCCCAGGCTGAAGACCAGCAGCGCCAGGCCGAGCAGGTGCAGCGCCCCGTCGGGCACGGCGACTTTCGGATCCGCGGACACTTGCTCAGACCACGTGGCACGAGCCCGGCTGAGGCCTGTTGTAAAGAAGAAGCAGCAGGCGACGGCAAAGGCGAAGATCACCACATTGGCATAGCGAACAATGACAAACTCGCGCCAAAGCGTGGGATGCGTAAGCGATTCGGCGAGGGCGAGGACGGCCGGATAGCCCGGGTTCCAGTAGCCGTTGATCGCGAGCGCGGCGTGACCGGTGCGGAGGTACTGCGCGATGTCGAGAAAAGCGACGCCGTCGCCGTCCATCATGTAGGGGTCGTAGCGGGCGTAGCCGATGGCGGCCAGGAGCATAAGCAGAGCGTAGGCCCAAAGCAGATTACGGCTGATCGTGCGAATCGGAAGCGCTCCTGAGGCGGTATGCTCCCAGTTTAAGTTGGCAGGCGCTTCGCTCGGAGGCTGTGAAGCCTGGGGAGGATGCGACTTTTGGGGGAGTCTATGGCCGCCGCGATGCAGTGGTTCAGGGTTTGATGATGAGCTGCAGGGTGGCCGTTTGCGCGTTGCCGTTTACGTCAGCGGCGGTGACAGGAACGAGATAGGTGCCGGGCTGCACGGTGTGGATGGCGTAGCGGACGTCCGTGCAACCGGAGGAGCCGAGCGCGAGCAGGGTGAAGCAGAGGATGGCGGCCCTGGTGGCGAATCGGCGCCGCCGCCAGCCAAACGGCACCAGGAAGAGTGCAGCGGCGAGGGCTACGGGCTCGCCGCCGCGAGCTGAAGGGGCTGGGCGACGCTGGGCGGTGATGGCGGGGGTGTTGAGGGTGAGCGTGGAGGAGACGGCGCCGCCGGGGGGCAGGGTGACGGCGGCGGGTTGGAAGCTGGCCGTGACGTAGTCCGGGAGCGCGCCCGTGCGGAGCGTGAGCGTTCCCGTGTAGCCGCCCACGGCCGCAAGTTGTACCTGGACGGTGCCGCTCGATCCGGACGAGAGCGCCAGCTGCGCCGGTTGCAGGGTCAGGGTGAAGGTGGGAGCGATGATCTGTTCTGTGATCGTCGCGGATGTGGAGCTACCGAGGCCGCCGCCAGCCGCAAAGGTGGCGGTGATGGGGTGAGAGCCGATCGCCAGGGTGGAGGTGGTGAAGGTGGCTGTGCCGTTGGCGCTGACCGGTGCGGTGCCGAGAGGCTTGCCATTGTCCAGAAAGGTGACCATGCCCGCGACGGCGGTGGGGCTTGCGGGCGTGACTTTGGCTGCCAGTGTGACTGCCTGGCCTGGAGCGGCGGGGTTCGGGGTGGCGGTGAGCGTGGTGGCTGTGCCGGTAATGAGGATGGTCTCGGTGACCGAGGCGTTGCCGGGAGAGTAGGTTTTGTCGCCGCTGTAGCTGGCCGTGATGGTGTGGCTGCCGACGGAGAGCGTGGAGGTGGTGAAGGCTGCTGCGCCGGTGCCGTTGAGGGCGACCGAGGCCAAGGTGGTAGCTCCTTCCGTGAAGACGACGGTGCCTGCCGGGGTGGTGTTGCTGTTGCCTGCGGCGGTTACGCCCGCGGTGAAGGTGACTGTCTGTCCGAGGCTAGCGGGGTTGGGAGAGGCGCCCAGGGTGGTGTTGCTGCGGATGCCTATGCCGGTTTCGGAGACGGTGCAGGTGCTGGGGATGAACCGGGTGTCGCCGGAATAGGTGCCGGTAACGGTGTAGGTGCCGGGGCCTGGGTTGGCGAGCAGGATGTTTGTGAAGCCGTTCAGCAGGGGGCGGGTTTGCACCGTTGTCTGAGAAGTACTACCGGAGACGGTGAAAGTGACGGTGCCGGTGGGGGTGCCGAAAGCGGACTGTGCGGTGGCGCTGGCAATGAAGCCGATGGAGAAGGCCGGGTTGGGGGAGGCGGTGCAGGTGAGGGTGGTGGGGAAGCCGGTGACGGTTTGGGTGAGGATGGGTGAGGTGCTGGGGTCGAAATTGAAGTCGCCCGGGTAGCTCGCGCTGATGTTGTGCGAGCCGACGAGAAGGGCGGAGGTGGTGAGGCTGGCGGTTGCGCCGGGGCTGAGTGGCTGGGTACCGAGTGGGGCGGCGCCGTCGTTGAAGGTCACGGTTCCCGTGGGCACGTTGCAGTTGCCGGGGA
>CAXSBL010000043.1:4244-29519 GCA_964235515.1 uncultured Bryocella sp. | reverse complement strand
GATCGGTGAAACTACACAGATGGGACACGCTGACCGATCACACTCCGCCGATGGCACTTCCATCACCCTGCGCCAGGCACTCGCGGAAGCAGCCGAGACGATCGACCGGCAGGACGCCACGGTTCTGCTGTTTCACGTGCTCGGCCGGGACCGCGCCTGGCTCTACGCCCACGCGAACGATCCGCTGGAGCCGGCGCAGCGAGCCGCCTTCCAGCAGGCGATCCAAGCACGGCAGCACCGTACGCCTTTGCAGTACATCACGGGCCACCAGGAGTTCTATGGCCTGGATCTTCAGTTGTCGCCGGCAACGCTGATCCCCCGCCCCGAAACCGAACTCCTGGTAGAGGCCGTCCTCCAGTGGGCGCAGCAGCTCGACCCGCAGCCCACCGCGGCTCGCCCCCTCCGCATCGCCGATGTGGGTACCGGCAGCGGTGCTATTGCGCTGGCACTGGCCGCCAACCTGCCCCATGCCCAGGTGCACGCGCTCGATATCTCCGTCGACGTTCGTGAAGTAGTGGAGGCCAACGCTCGCCGTCTCTGCCTCGCAGAGCGCGTGCAATTTTGCGAGTCCGATCTGCTCTCCGCGCTGCAGCCTGCCATCGACGGGGGCCTGCGTCTCGATGCCGTCGTCTCCAATCCGCCTTACATTCCCGACGGCGATGCGACAGAACTTCAGCCGGAGGTTCGCGACTTCGAGCCGCACACCGCCCTATTTGCCGGGCCGGACGGCCTCGATCTGTATCGCCGGCTGATTCCCGCAGCCGCGGCCGCCTTGCGCCCCCACGGTTTGCTGGCCACCGAGTTCGGTTTCGGCCAGCAACCGGCCCTGGAACAGCTGCTGATGGATTGGCACGATGTGCGCTTTCACAAAGATCTGGCTGGCATTCCGCGCGTTGTGCTCGCGCTGCGGCCCTCGTAACTGACTTACGGCGCCCCGCGGAGCTTATCGGAGAGCACCTCAATGTGCATGTGCCACACGGCATCCACGGCAAGCGCCAGAGCCAGCGCGGACTCAAACAACGCCACCGGCAGATCGCGGCCGGCCAGCTTCGCGCCCCATCTTCGCACCGCGTAGCCGCCCCAGGTTCCAATGGCCGCTCCGATCACCCCCGCGAGAACGCCCCCGGCCATCGGTTCCAGGATGGACCTGGCCGCCAGGGCGCCCACAATCCCCCCGAACACGAGCCGCGCGACGGCCGGCCCGGGCGCCTTCCGGCTCGGTGTCCTCCGCAGCGTGTCCCCAACGTACTCACCGAGCGCAAAAACGCTAAAGATTACAGCGGAAATGAGATACGTCGACCACATGGCCCATCCGCGCTCCGGCAACCACCCCAGCCAGGCCGCCCAGCACACCACGGCAATGCCCGTCATTGTGCGCATCCCGGTCACAATTCCCAGCAAAATGACCCAGTCCATCCCCCGTGCCTTCCTCTTTCCATTACGCTCCAACGACCAGACCGGATGGCGCTTCCCCAATCCAATCACCCTCGCGTACCGCCGCTGTTCGGCACCTGACGGAGGTTCCCAGAGCTCTTCTACCTGGTCGAACATCGCTCGTGTTACCGGAAAGACAAAGGTACCACCCGCCGTCGCGTTGCGGTGCTCCTCTCGACTCCATCGAAGCGCGGGCGCCAGGTCAAGCAGGTGCAACTCCGGTGAAATGCCACTTTCCGGTTAGCCTCGTCACGCTTTCAGGCAAGCACGGTCTCCGGCGTCTCCTCGCGTAAGAAGCCGTACAACGGAAAGTCGTCGGCCAACTCACGCACGCGGCCACGAATGTCGCGCAGACGCGACTCATCGGTGCGATGGGCAAGCGCCTCGGCGATCCAGGCCGCGATCGTGCGCATCTCTTCGGTTCCCATGCCGCGGGTGGTCAGCGCGGGCGTCCCGAGGCGAATGCCCGAGGGCTTCAGCGGCGGATTCGTGTCATAAGGAATCGCATTTTTGTTCACCGTGATGCCTGCCAGACCGAGAGCGTGCTCGGCCTCCGAACCCAGCGGTCCGGCACCGCCCGCAAACACATCAATCAGCACGACATGCGTGTCCGTGCCCCCCGAGATCACCCGGAAGCCGTGTGCCATCAGCGCCTCGGCGAGCGCCTTGGCATTGGTGACAATCTGGGCGGCATAGGTGCGGAACTCCGGCCGCAGCGCCTCGCCAAAGGCGACCGCCTTGGCCGCGATCACGTGCACCAGGGGACCACCCTGCTGCCCGGGAAACACACTGCGGTCGATACCCGCCGCCAGCTCCGCCTTGCAAAGAATCATCCCCGACCGGGGTCCGCGCAGGGTTTTGTGCGTCGTTGTGGTCACCATATCCGCGTGCGGCACCGGAGACGGATGCGCGCCACCGGCCACCAGACCCGCAAAATGCGCCATATCGATCAGCAGCTTCGCCCCGACCTTGTCCGCAATCTGCCGCATGCGGGGAAAGTCAAACTGCCGTGGGTAGGCAGAACCGCCGCCGATGAGCAGTTTGGGCTTTTCGGCGACGGCGATCGACTCCAGTTCGTCGTAGTCAATGGTCTCGGTGTCCGGGCGAACCTTGTAGCTGGCGACCCTGTACAACTTGCCGGAAAAACTCAGCTTGTGCCCATGCGTCAGATGGCCGCCGTGGGCCAGATCCAGACCGAGAATGCCATCGCCGGGCTGAATGACGGCCATGTAGGCGGCGGCGTTTGCCTGCGAGCCGGAGTGCGGCTGGACATTCACGTGTTCCGCGCCGAAGAGCTGCTTGGCCCGTTCACGCGCCAGATCCTCGGCGACATCCGCGAACTCACAGCCGCCGTAGTAGCGTTTTCCCGGGTAGCCTTCGGCATATTTGTTGGTAAAAACCGAACCACTGGCCTCCAGAACGGCCCGCGACACGAAGTTCTCGCTCGCGATCATCTCCAGACCTTCGTGTTGCCGCAAGACCTCGTCCTGCAGGGCGCGCGCGATCTCCGGATCGCTCTGTTCCAAGGTCGAATCAAAGCTCGTTTTCAAGCTCATTGCCCGCTCGATAGCCATAGGTCATTGTACGGCGGGGCTCCAACGGAGGTGCTACCCGCTCTGCCTCAAAACAGGTCACGGTCTCCCCAAGGGTGGTATGGCGCGCTCTCCGCTTTGCGCAGATCTTAGAAAAGAACCCGGGAAGGTACCTCCTCGCAAGGTGCCCCCGGTTGCTGTTTAGCACCCGCCCATTGCGGACGCGGACAGGGGAAAGCGGTCATGGCAGCTCGCGTCATTACATTCCGATCCGCTCTACTTCCGGTCAAAGGCGATGCCTGCCTCCACACCGACTCCTCTCCGCGACACCGCACGCGACAACTGACCTCTGACTCCTATAAGGTGCTCCCCATGTTCAGCCCCACCTACGATGTACACGCCACGGTTTCCATCGACTCCACCCCATCCATGCTCGCCAAGGTGCAGACGGAGTGGGCTGACCGCTACGTCGAGGTAGAGATTGAAGGGTTGACGCTGAAGCGTCTAGGCTGCATCTACCTCGCGGCCGTGCAACAAACCAAGCTTCGCATGCTCCAGGGCGTGCGCTCGATCTTCCATCTCAATCCCGCGCACTAACCAATCCCTTCCCCCAGCCGCCGGAACCACCTCGGTGTCTCCCACCTGACCGGGGCCTCCGCGCGTCCCTGCAGAACAACGCAGGAACGGGAGGCCTTCCCGCCTTTTCGCACATGAGCCCGATAAGCCCGATGAGCTCTACAAAGTTGTCCTCCTGAGCAAAGCGAAGGACCTGCTTTTCTGCACTTCGAGCTGCCGGATCCTACCGCGCCTCACGCAGGCGGCGAAACTCCCGCCAGACAAACGACCCCAGGTACCAGCCGTCGATGTACTTGTAAGGCGTCTCCCCGGTCGTGTAGTGGCCACACGGCAGCACCTTCGCAAGATACGGAATCCCGCGCTCCCGAAACGCCTCCAACACCGCCAAAGATCCCTTCACCGGAAACGTAAGATCGTACGGCGCATACACCACCAGCGTATTTCGACCGCTTTCCGCCGCAGTGCCCGCAAAGCGCTCCATATAGCTGGACGGGCTGATGGAGGCGAAGATCTCCCGCGTCATCGCCTGGTCCAGACCCGCGCGTTCCAGCGAAGACCGCACATGGCGTGTGCTCTGCCCCTCCCACACGACATCGCCGAACGACATCGAAGCGTGATTAAACGCACACAACCGCAGCCGGGGATCCAACGCTGCGGCCAGAAACGCATAGCAAGATCCCAAACTTGTGCCCAAAACGCCGATCTGCTCGTATCCCTGCGACTCCAGCCAGTCGCAGCAGGAGCGGATGTCCGTCACCCCCTGCCGCGCCGCTTCAATCGTTCGCCCCACATTCGCACTCACCGCGTAGTCTGACCGCTCCAGCTCCGCCGGCCGCCGCACATCGTGATACGGTTTGCTCAACCGAAGACTGCTCACGCCGAACTTCGCAAACATCTCGCAAAGGGCGTTGTGCGAAAACGCGTCGGCGTTCCACTGCGGCAGCACAATGATCGCCTGCCTGGGGCCTGCGCTGCCGTCCTTACGCCGCTTGGGTTCAGCCGGGTACCAGCGGGCATTGGGCCGGTTGTTCTCCGGGTACGGCGTCTGTACCGGCGAAGTAAACCGCAGAAACTGCTCCCGCCGCAGTTCGCCCACCTCCGCCCGGCGCTTCCACTCCCGGTCCTGGGCCAGCGTCTCGGGCCGCACGTTTGTGGGGTACAACTCGGGGTGCCGCGACTCCAGCTCGAAGTCCGTGGGCGTCCTGTAACCGAAAAATCGCTGGGGATCCGCCACCAGATCGCGGTTCAGCTGCGCCATTGCCTCAAATGGGGTCGCCTCACCGCGCTCCACGCGCGCGGCGGCTGCCGTGCCGCACACGTCGACGAGGTGCTCGAAGCCCCACTCCAGCGTGCGTTCCACGCGGTTCTCATCGCGCGTCGTCAGCGCAGTCTCCCACGCGTACATCCACCGTGCATACAGCCGGGAAACCATTAGTTCAGTCTACCGTCCGGCCAGTGGAGCCGCCGATGACCGCGCAGACCGCAGAGAATTTCATACGGAATCGTCCCTGCCCAGCGCGCGTGATCCTGCGCCGAAACGCCCTCCCCCAACAAAACGGCCTCGGTGCCTAACTCGACGGCAACGCCGCGGTTAGCGTGCGTCGACACGTCCACCACCGTCAGGTTCATCGAAATCCGGCCCACCATCGGCGCCCGCAGGCCGGCGATCATCACCCAACCATCGCCCACGCCGCTCGAGGCCTCCCGCCGCAAACCGTCCGCATAGCCCACCGGCAAGAGCGCCAATTGCATCCGATGGTCTGCCCGGAAGGTGGCTCCATACCCCACCGGCTCTCCGGCGGCGATCTCCCGCAGCCCGATAACGTTCGTCGTCCAACTGGCCACAGGACGCAGTGCCTTGGCCAACAGCCCGGCGTCGGCCGCGGCGCACTCCAGCGGAAGGCAGTAGCCATACAGCGATAACCCGGGCCGCACCATGGGACGCGCTCCCAGCGCCGCCGCCTGCGCCCGCACCCAGGCCAGGGCGTGCCCCTCGTCCACGGCGGAAGAGTTGCCCAGGTGCACAAAACGCGGCTGCACCCCGGCCGCCTTCACCTGCGCAAGCGCCGCCCCGAACCGGGCGCACTGCACCGCCGTCTCCGTGTTACCGGCCAGCTCCGACGAGCTCAGGTGGCTGAAGACTCCCTCACAGCGCAGCATCGTTGAACTCTGCAGCCGGGCCAGCACCGCCTCCAGCGCCGCACCCGGCGCCACCCCCTGCCGCGCCATGCCTGAATCGATCTCCAGGTGCACCGCCAACTGCTTCCCTGCGTCAACCGGCAGCCGGGCTACGGCCTGCTCCAAAGCCTCCAGGTGTTTGGTCGTCCAGACCACCGGCGTCAGCTGCGCCGCGACGATCTCGGTAGCCTCTGCCGGCTCAAAACCGCACATGATCACCAGGTGAGGCACCTCGCCTCGCGGCGCCTCCGCCGCGACGGAACGCAGGGCCTCCCGCACCCGGCGCCCCTCCTCCACGTCGCCCACGCCGAGCCAGCGCACACCGGCCTCGGTCAGCACCCGCGCGCACAACGTAGCTCCATGCCCGTAGGCATCGGCCTTGATCACGCCGAGAAGCTCACAATCCGGGCCAACCACCTCTCGCAAAGCAGCCACATTGCCCGTCAGCCGCTCCGCCGAGATCTCCAGTACGCTCTTCAATCCTCTGTCCCAGGCAGCCGGTAGCCGCCACCCATTATCGCCGTGCAGCACACACGGGGGCGACCGGCCTTCACCGCCATCCCGTGTGCGCCGGCCGTCTACTTTGTGCTGGAGTTTGGTCGTCCGATGCCTGGATCCAGCCGGCTCGCTCCCTGGAACGGCAGCATCCAGCCTGGGTACTCCGGCGACAGCTTGCTCACCTCGTCCAATTGCTTCAACTCCTCGGTGGAGAGTGTTAGCTCCACCGCCGCAAGATTGTCCTCCAACTGCTCCTTGCGCTTGGCGCCGATGATCACCGACGTCACCACCTCCTGCTGCAGCAGCCACGCCAGCGCCACGCGTGCCGGCGAGCAGCCATGGGCCTCGGCAATCGGCCGCATCACGTCCAGGATTCGCCAGGCGCGCTCCTTGTCCACGATCGGAAAATCAAATTCCGAACGCCGCGTCCCTTCGGGTTTCTGGTTTTCGCGGCTGAACTTGCCGGACAGCAGACCGCCCGCCAGGGGACTCCACACCAGCAGCCCCGTCCCTGTCTCCTTGAACATGGGCACAAACTCCCGCTCCAGATCCCGGCCGGCGATCGAGTAGTAGGCCTGCAGCGTATCGAACTTCGCATAGCCCTTCAGCTCCGCCGTGGTGATCGCCCGGGACAGCTTCCACGCTTCCCAGTTCGAAGCGCCGATGTAGCGCACTTTGCCTTGCTGCACCAGCGTATCCAGTGCGCGCAGGGTCTCCTCGACAGGCGTAACCGCATCGTTGCCGTGAATCTGGTACAGATCGATGTGATCGGTGCCCAGCCGCTGCAGGCTCGCCTCCACCGCATCCATGATGTGTCCGCGCGAGGCGCCGATGTCGTTTCGCCCCGGGCCGGTGCGCCCGAAGACCTTGGTCGCGATCACCACGTCCTTGCGCGCGATGCCTAGATTCTTCAGAGATTGCCCCAGCGTCTTTTCGCTCTCGCCCTCTGAATACACATCGGCGGTGTCGAAGAAGTTCACACCGGCCTCCAGGCAGTCCTTCACCAACTCATCGGCACCGGCCTGATCGACCGTGCCGACGGCCTTCCAAAACCCGGCGCCGCCATGAAAGGTCATACAGCCGAAACAGATCGTGGAGACCAACAGACCGGTGTTGCCCAGTGTCTTGTAATGCATGCAATTCATCCTTGCGCCGAGTCGATCGGCTGCCCGGTTGGATGCTGCTGCGTTTACACCGGCACCAGAGCTTTCGCCAAAGCCGCTCACCCCTGTTTCGTTCAGGTCCGGGCGTGTATAGACTCGGGGGCGATGCCGAATCCTTTCCGCGCCATAGCCGCCTGCCTTTTTCTGCTCCTCAGCATCACGGCAGCCTGCCCGGCGCAGGAGGTCGGCGTTTCCTCCGCGACGCTCACCGGCGGCGTCGCCGCCACCCCACCCATGGGCTGGAACAGCTGGGACAGCTACGGCCTGACCATCACAGAAGCGCAGTTCCGCGCCAACGTAGACGTTCTCCGCGACAAGCTGAAGCCGTTTGGCTGGCAGTACGCCGTCATCGACGAGGGCTGGTTTCTGCAGAATCCACAGGATCGTTCCACGCCGGACAAGCTGATCTACGCCATCGACGCAAACGGCCGCTATGTGCCGGTCCCGAGCCGCTTTCCCTCCGCAGGGCCGAAGTACCCTCGCACCCAGGGCTCGATGGGTGTCGGAACAAGGGCTGAGATCGAGCAAACCAGCTTCTCCGCGCTCGGCGACTGGGTACATGCGCAGGGCCTCAAGTTCGGCATCCACATCGTCCGCGGCATCCCACGCGCCTCCGTGGAACGCAATCTGCCAATCGCCGGCTCCGCCTTTCACGCCGCCGACGCCGCCGACCCATCCGACGCCTGCCCCTGGGACCCGACCAATTGGGGCGTCCGAGACAACGCCGCCGGCCAGGCCTGGTACGACTCGCTGATGCAGCAGTACGCCGGCTGGGGTGTGGACTTCCTGAAGGTCGACTGCATCGCCGACCACCCCTACAAAGTCAGCGAAATCCGTCAGATACGGCGCGCCATCGATAAGGCCGGCCGGCCGGTGGTGCTCAGCCTCTCGCCCGGACCCACACAGCTGGCGCACGCCGAAGAAGTCGCCACCCTTGCCAACATGTGGCGCATCTCGGACGATGTTTGGGACCAATGGGCGCCCGCTCCGGGCCAGGCTGGGGATTTTCCGCAGAGTCTCCTGGGTCAGTTCCCGCGCCTGGCCGCCTGGGAGCCCTACGCCAAGCCCGGGGACTGGCCCGATGCCGACATGCTTCCGCTGGGCGAGCTGAAACCCTCCCCCGGCGACGGCCAGCCCCGGCCCACGCGCCTCAACCTGGCCGAGCAGCGCACCCTGGTCACGCTTTGGGCAATCGCGCGCAGCCCCCTCATTCTGGGCGCTAATCTGACCCTGCTGGACCCCGAGACGCTCGCGCTGCTGACCAACCGCGACGTTCTGCGAGTAAACCAGACCTCCACCCATAGCGCGGAGGTGGTGCACAACGGCAATCTGCTCGCCTGGCGCGCCGATCTGCCCGGCGGAGACAAGGCCATCGCCATCTTCAACCTGGGAGATCAGGAGCTCACGCCGACAGTGCAGCTCTCCAGCTTCGGCGCCGATCTGGCCCACCGCGACTGGAGCATTCGCGAGATCTGGACCGGCGGCGCCGCGGTCACCGGGCACGAGTTTCTGGAGCGCCTGCCGGCGCACGGTTGCGTGATGCTCCTGCTGCATTAAGGCATTTCTAATGCAGGGAGATACCGTGACAAAGGTCACTTACTCGGGATCGCAAAAAGGTCACCTCGGTGCACCCCGACGTGATCTTTTCCCTTTGGCTCATGCCCCCTACACTCACGACATTGCTTCTGGGTGAACTTCACTAGCCCGTTCGTTGTAGAGGAGGCCGCATGTTCGCAAAAATCACGCGTAAGACGATCTTTCGAATCAAGCAGCTTCATCTCTCGCGCGGGCTATGTTTTCTTCGGAAAGCCTACTGGGGCCTCCAGGGCATGGAGATCGGCCGCGGCAGCAGGTTTTCCACGCTGGAAGTTACCTGGCCGCACAAGGTATCGCTCGGCGAGAATTGCAGCCTGGAGCACGACATCTATCTCAATGCCGCCGGAGCCTACAGTGACGGCGTCAGTATTCAGCTGGGCGCCGGCTGCTTCGTCGGCAATGGCTGCGAGTTCAATATCTCGCATCGCCTCACGGTAGGCGAGAACACCCTGATCGCCGCCGGCACCCGCTTCATCGACCACAATCACGGCATCGCCGCCGGCGCGCCCATCAAGCACCAGCCCGAGACTTCGGCCCCCATCACGGTCGGCCCGGATGTCTGGATAGGCGCCAACTCCCTTATTCTGCAAGGGGTCACGATCGGCGAAGGGGCGGTCGTCGCCGCCGGCTCCGTGGTCACGCACTCCGTCCCTGCATTCACGGTCGTTGCCGGCTGCCCGGCGCGCCCGATGCGCAACCGCCGGGAACCGCGCGGTGTCGGCGCGGAACTCGTGGCAAATCTCGCGAACGCTTTGGCAACTCCGGCAAAGCCGGCGCGCTCCCGCCGCTCAACAGATATCCCCCTTCCGTCACCAGAGCCCAAAGTCATGCTGGTCAACTGAGTTCCCCTCGCGCCCGCCGCGACAAGACGTTGCTTTCGTGCAATCTTCGCCGTAGCATCGGCTCAGCATGGCCACTTCGTCCAAAAACCCGTCCCCCGCGGAACTGCCTGCCCGAGCGGCGGACGGCGCCGGGCGTGGAGGGGGAGGCGATCGCCTCATCTCTGCCGGTTCCCTCGACGACGACGCCCAATTCGAGCTCAAGCTTCGCCCCACGCACCTGCACGAGTTCATCGGTCAGAGCCGCGCCAAGGAGCAGCTCGCCGTCGCGCTCGAAGCCGCCAAATCCCGCGGCGAAGCGCTTGACCACGTTTTGCTCTTCGGTCCGCCGGGGCTGGGCAAGACCACGCTTGCCACCATCATCGCCAACGAACTCGGCGTCGGCTATCAGCAGACCTCCGCCCCGGCGCTTCAGGTGCAGGGCGACGTCGCCGCCATCCTGACTAACGTCAAAAATCGCCAGGTCCTGTTCATCGACGAGATCCACCGCCTGCAGCCGATCATGGAGGAGAAGCTCTACACCGCGCTTGAGGACTACAAGCTCGACATCATGATCGGCACCGGCCCGTCGGCGCGCATTCACGGCGTCAAGCTGGATCCGTTCACCCTTGTGGGCGCCACCACGCGGCCGGGCATGCTCAGCTCGCCGCTACGCTCGCGCTTCGGCATCCTTTTGCGGCTGGAGTTTTACACCACCGATGAACTCCGCTTCATCGTCGAGCGCTCGGCAGAAGTTTTAGGCGTAGGCATCGACCGCGACGGCGCCGCGGAGATCGCCGTGCGCTCGCGCGGCACACCGCGCATCGCTAACCGCCTGCTGCGCCGCGTCCGCGACTTCGCCCAGGTGCGCGCCGCTGGCCACATTGACCTGGCGACCGCTCAGAGTGCGCTCGACCTGCTTGATATCGACGCCCACGGCTTCGACGAGCTCGACCGCCGCCTGCTTCGCATCATCATAGAGAACTACGACGGCGGCCCCGTCGGCCTGAACACCCTCGCCGCCGCGCTTGCCGAGGAAGAGGACGCGCTTGAAGCCGTCTATGAACCCTTCCTCATCCAGATCGGCTTCCTGGCCCGCACCCCGCGCGGCCGTATAGCCACCAAACTCGCCTATGCCCATCTCGGCATTTCCATGCCGAACCGTCAGTCCCCTCCCCTGCTCACGCCCAACCTCTTTGAATAGTTTGGCTACGGCTATCCGGCGTCGGTGCGGATAAAAGGGTCAAATCGGAGATCCTTCAGCCGATGTGTTTTTCAGCCACAGCCAACTTTGTCGGCAGCGCCGTGCTCGCCGGGATCGGCGTAGCCACCCTGCGGGAGGTGAAACACCGCCGCGAAATTCTTTTCGCTTCGCTGCCGCTGCTCTTTGCCGTCCATCAATTCACGGAGGGTTGGGTCTGGCTTGGCCTGGACGGTCACCTGCCACCGATCGTGGCGCATGATGCAGGGGCTGCCTTTATGCTGTACGCCCAGGGCTTTCTGCCCCTGCTGATTCCGCTCGGGGTGGTCTTGTTTGAGCAAACGGCGCAGCGCCGGCGGTTGATGCTGCCGTTCGCAGTCGTCGGTGGCCTGCTGACGCTGTATATTCTGTGGGCACTGGCTGCGTTTCCAACACAGGTCTACATCAAGGACAACAGTCTCGTATACATAAATCCCGCCACAAATGACGTGGTCGTGGCTCTGCTGTATGTCATCGTGACCTGCGGCGCCCTGCTGCTTTCAAGGGTTCGCCCGATGGTGCTGTTCGGCATAGCCAATCTCGTCATTCTCATTCTCACCTTTGCCGTTAAACGCTACGCGTTCACCTCGGTCTGGTGCGCCTACGCCGCCCTGGCCAGCACGATGCTCTGGTGGGGCTTCCGCCGCAGCCGTGGCGAACGGCCCTTCCACTATGCCGAGGCCATGTAATGACGCCAGGAGCTCTGAAACGAGAAAGGCCCCGACCTCCTTACAGAGGCTCGGCGCCTTTTCGCTTCCACGGAAGTTTGCCGACAGAGTAAATTTTCTGTCACCGTGAAGTGGATTGGACAACTTACTTAGCGCGGACCCCGGTAGCCACGACCCTGATCGCCACGACCCTGATCGCCATAGATATGCTGTACGCCCACCTGGTAGCCACGACGGAAGCCCATGCGATAGTCATGCCGGTCAGGCGGCGCGATGAAATGAGGATTGCGGAATTCATCGCGGTTGTTCACATTCGGCGGACGATGATTTTCGAAGTCCTTGCGTGCGCCTTCTACCCCATCGTGAAATCCCCGCTGCATCGCCGCGCGAAACTCCTGCGGAGCCGTCTCCCACGGCTGCACGGGGCCGTAGCTGTCCGGCCGTTGCGGCGCCTGACCGTAGTACTGCGCGGAAGCCGCGCCTGCCATCAGGGCAAGGGAGAAAACCGCGGCGATGCAGGGAACCAAACGTGTTTTACGTGTCAATTTCATAGCGTTCTCCATCCAAATGCTTCAGGGTATGAGGTGGGCTTGGGCCCGTCCGTTGCTTACCTAAACCCATCTTCCCGCAGCAAGTTGCCTTCCCCATCCGCCTGCGGCAGGCAGCCTCGTTCACCTGGCGCGTAGCTAGCGCAGCACCTCTGCAAGCACGCCGTTCGCCGCTGCCAACCGTGATTCGGCCTCCGCGCGATCGACATTCAGGCGCAACATCGCAATCGCTACCTTCACCACGTAGCCGGCCGCGCGCAGGGTGTCCGCCGCTCGCTCCGGAGCGCACCCGGTTGCGGCGACCACGATGCGTTCCGCGCGGTCCACCAGCTTCGCGTTCGTCGGCCGGAGGTTCACCATCAGATTGCCCAGGGTCGCCCCGGTGCGCACCATAACGCCCGTGGAAAGCATGTTCAACACCAGCTTGGTCGCCGTGCCGGCCTTCATGCGGGTCGAGCCGGTCAGCACCTCCGCCCCGGTTGCCGGCGTGATGGCCATCTCTGCCGCCTGCGCCAGCGCCGAACCCGGCACGCAGCTCAGCCCCACGGTAAGACGGCCCATCCGCCGCGCCTCGGCGACGGCACCCAGCACATAGGGTGTGCGTCCACTGGCGGCAATGCCCACCAAAGTGTCCGGGCGCTGCTCCCTCCCAAACCCCGCGGCAAGCAGATCCCGCACACCCTCCTCAGCGGAATCTTCAGAGTGTTCGCTCGAAAGACGCAGCGCCCGGTCCCCGCCGGCGATGATGCCCTGCACCAGACCCGCGTCTACGGAAAACGTGGGCGGGCATTCACTGGCGTCCAGCACACCCAGGCGCCCGCTGGTGCCGGCTCCCACGTAGAACAGCCGCCCGCCGCGCCGGAACCGCTCCGCCACGGCATCCACCACCGCGGCAATGGCCGGCAACTCCGCCCGCAC
The DNA here is from genome assembly GCA_964235515.1 of uncultured Bryocella sp. GTDB lineage: Bacteria > Acidobacteriota > Terriglobia > Terriglobales > Acidobacteriaceae > Granulicella. The sequence continues at coordinate 16,350 of CAXSBL010000043.1, read as the reverse complement.
CGCCTGCGCCACGCGCGCATCCTCATCGTTGATCACGGCCAGCATCTCGATCGTAGGCAGTTCGTCCAGCCGCGCCGAAGCCTCGTTCCGCGTCTCCGTCAGCAGTGATCCAAGCTCTTCCGCCATCCGTCTCTCTCCCAACTTCTGTCCAGCAGGAAGCGCCGGCCGAAAACCATCGCGGCACGCCGCCCGATCTTGGGCACTGGACCTGCCTTTCTTGTAGCACCTGCGGAGCTCACGTGATCCAAAATGGGACAGACGTGAACCGCCCACACGAATTGGACCCACCGAACGTTCGGACCTGCTGGCATGGGGTCGTACGCCCATCGCACGGTCGTGTAGCGAACGCTGCCGAAGGTGCTAGGGTCGACCCCGCATCCGGCTGTCTATGCTGGGCTGCCATGAACCCTTCCCGCTCCGCTTATATGACGCCCCAGGCCTTTACCGAACAGTACGGCGCACAGTTGCGCAAAGCCCTGCCCAATCTCGTGGATCTGCCCATCGTGAAAGGGCGCATGACCACCGCCATGGCCAACGGTCTGAGCTGGAGTGAAGGCTTCGCCTACGCGCTCGAACAGCGCCGCCTGATCTCCGCCCTGCGCGCTGAGATCCACACCACGACGCAGGAGGAGTTTGCTGATGAAGTTGCTTAGGGCAGCTTTCTCGATCTCGGCGCCGACTGGGACGCCGTGCCGCCGCCGCAATTGATCGCGGCGACGGCTCCGAGGTTTACTTGTTCAGGGTTCCGGAGGACGCCGCATACACCGCGTTGCCCCCGTAGGTCGCCGTCGTCGTTGAAGCCTGCAGCAGCGCCGTCGTCAACGGAACGGTATACGCTCCCTTGCCGTCCAGCGAATACATACCCACCGTCGTACCATTGGACGTGATCGTCACGTTCCCAGCGGGTATGCCGCCGGTAGGCGCCGTCACAATCACAGTGAGCAGGCCGACGTTTTGGCTCAGCTGCAGCTGGCGCACAGTGGTAATCGTCGCCACCTTCGCCGGGCTCGGGATGGGGGCTGGCGCCGGTGGGGTCACCGGTGCCGTTGGCGCGGCAACGTTCGGTTCAATGGCCCCGATGCTCGGCGGACTGGGCCGAACCGCGTCGTTGTAGTCCAGCATCAGCTGTGGCAGGAGCGGGATACCGGCGCCCGTCGCCGGACTGCCCGAAGCCAGGTTGAAGTTGAAGCCATCCAGCGCAGCGTCAGTGGTGAAACTGGCCGGCTCGCCGGAAAACCGCGGGTCGGCGCAGGCTTCATTGGTGGACGTGCCGGTCTGCGCGTAGGTAACCGTGTTCGCCGCGCAACTGCCCCGGATACCGTAGTACAGATTGTTCTGCCGGGTAATCTTGCCGATGGGTGCCGTGGAATTGTTGCAGCCTGCACCACAGTACATGCCCGGACCGCCAACCTGACTGCCCAGGTTGTAGGTCGCCGGATTGTCATAGCCGCGGAAGATGTTATTAGCAAAGGTGTAGGTGGTGTTGGCGCAGTTCTGCACACCGTTCCTGGTGCCGCACTGCATGTCGATCGTCGTGGGCGCGTAGCTCACGGTCGAATTGCCGGCAAACAGGGTGTTGTTGCCGTTGTAGCTGACAAAGCTGATCGCATCGCCGGAGCGGCAGAAGTTGCTCAGGTATTGGTTATAGCTCGAAGGCGCGCCCGCCAAAGGAGCATGCATCCGCAAGCAGTTTGCCAGGATCAGGTTGTTGACCACCGTGGTGGTGGCAAAGGCCGGGCCCCACTTCGGGCTGCCGCCCATGTTGCCCACGAACAGTGAATCCGCGATGTTCAGGCTATAGCTGCCCGTATCGACGTGACCGAAGTCCGCGCCATCCTGGGTGTTGTACTGAAACAGGCTGTGATCGATCGAGACATTCAGTCCCGTGCCCGTCGGCGTTCCGATGCCATCCCCGTACCCGCCGCTGTTCTGGTCATAGCAGGAGGCCACCGGCACCTTGTCCACCAGGGGATACTCCTGATTGCAGCCGCTGAACTGCACGGTGGAGTAGTGCATGGTCAGCGTGCCGTTGACGCTGGGCGTGCTGGCGCCATCGTCAAAGTCCCAACCCGCCATGCCGTTGGTATCGATGTTGATCCGGTTCGCCGTTACGGCGCCACCGATGGGCCCGATAATGCCGCGATCCGTGTGACCGTGGATCCACATGTCCTGCAGAACGATGCCCGCGGTTCCCTGATTGGTGATGATGCCATCGCCGTCGTAGTCCTGAATGCCGCCGTCCGCCGTGGGAACATGGCAATCATTGGGCAGCGGCGATCCATGGACCACGCAGCTGGAGTGCCGCGTCAGCTCAAGGCATTCCACCTGCACATTTTGCGTGCCGCTCAGGTTCAGCACTGCATACACGCCGTGGCCGCCGAACATCTGCGTCATCTTCGTCGGATCCGGCGCATTGCCGGTGCTGCAGGAAGCGTAGTTCTTCCCCAGAATGCGCGTCGGCTGGGCTGCGGTACCCGCCGGGATCGTCGGATTGAAGCAGCCATAGGGGCCGCCGCTGTTGCCGATGCACCAGCGCTCGTTCTGCCCCGTGTCGTTATCCCAGCCCACGCGCCATTGGTGTGCGTTGTCGAGGATTACGGTGTCGCCGCCGGCGATGACCCATTGCAGAACGCCATAGGTCGCCTGATCGTCGTAGAGAAAACGGTAATCGTTGAAGGCGCAGTTTTCGTTCTGACCGCCGTCACCGGAATAGGGTGCATTTACCTTGCCGTTGCACTGGGCCGAAAGCCCCGCCGCAACACGATTGGAGGAATACCGCGTACCGCCATCTGCACGAACGTACCAGGTCGTCTGAGCTGAGAGGAATACCGTAGAGCCAAAACAGCAAAGCAGGGGGAGGAGAAAAGATCTGAATCGCATCTACTTTTATGAGAACACGCTAATAATGCGGCGGATGAAACACAGCCTCCGACTTTGCACCGTAAGCAGTTCAGAATTTGGCGCGCGGAGCTTTTTTCTGCTGAATAAATACAACTTCATGAAGCGCACACGGCAAAACTGAAGGCATAAAATGTCCTCGGAAGGGCCGGAGCCCCTCGCTTCAGCCTGCGATTGCCTGCCCATGTTTTATGTCCGCCAAGGCAGGCATAGAACATGAACAGCGTCGTTTTGATAGCTTCGGGACAGGCGTCCGTTGCGCACCTTGCCCGTCTCTGCTTGCCAATGCATTCTCTCGTTCATCTCGGCATGTTCCTGATGCTCGCTCCCGGCACTTGCTCAGTGCGAGTTCCGGCCCCTGATACCGTTGCCGTTTCCGCGCCGCCGAACACGGCACCAGTGCCGCAAGCCGCCCCTGTTCCGGGCCAATGCGATGAGGGCGACCGCGCGGTGGCGACCGCGCTTGGCCTTCGCAAACAAGGCCACGGGCCGGCGGCTCTCGCCTGCCTTGAACAGGCACGGGTATCCCATCCGGAAGATCCGGTGTTGCTCACCGATCTTGGCGTACAGGCCTACGATCTGCAGCGGCTGACCGAGGCTGCTGAAGCACTCAACACAGCGCTCAGGCTGCAGCCGAACAGTCCGACGGCGCAATATGCGCTGGCGCGCGTAGAGTTGGACCGCCAGCACATGCCGCAGGCGGAGGCTCTGTTTCGCGCCTACCTCGCTCAACGGCCGAACGATGCCTCCGCTCACTACGGTTTTGGACACCTGCTGCAAATGCAGCAGCACAACGACGAAGCCGCCGCCGAGTTTCACCGCTCCATCGACCTTCAACCGGCTCAGACCGAGTCGTACTACCAACTCGGGCAGATGGATCTCGACGTTCACCATGATGCTGAAGCCCGGGAACTCTTCGCAAGGGTGCTGAGTCGTTTTCCCAAGCACGGTGGAGCGCTCACTGACATAGGCATTCTCGACTTTCGTGCAAAGAATTACACCGCAGCCCGCCAAAGCCTCGAGGCGGCCATCGCCGCCAGCCCCGAGTACCAACCGGCGCACTACTATCTGGGGCTGACGTTGGCCCGGCTCGGCGAAACCGCGGCCTCCGCTCTTGAACTGAGACGAGCCGCCGACCTGGCCTCCCTGCAGCAAGGCAAAGGCTCCCCAATCGGCGTCATTGCTACCCCGTAGCCGCCGCGTATCTATCGGATGTTTATTGCGTCGATAGGACGCCTCTTGCCGGCTCTGGGACGTCTGCCGTGCGCTGCTGAATCGGGTTCCGCTCCGTTGTAAGCACATTCTTCTAAAGCTTTTCGACGTCGCTCCAGGTTGGCGTGACCATGGTGTTCAGAAAGCCCGCGGCGAGTTCGAACTCCGGTGCCAGCACCAGCCATCGCGCCAGGGTGAGGCACACACCATTTTGCTCCGGCGTATACCCTTCAAGCAGCCTGGCTTTCCTCACCGCACATCATGGTTGGCGACACCGGACACATGGGGTTGGAAGGCGGTTGCGGTCGCCACCGGGGCATCCTCCCCGTGCGCCATGGCGCGGCGGCCGATGATGCGCAGAATCGCCACAACCGGCACGGAGATCAGGGCTCCCACAACGCCGGCAATCTCAGCCCCAGCCAGAACTGAAAAGATTTGCAGCAGCGGATTGATCTCCAGCGATTTGCCCATGATGCGGGGAGCGTTGACATAATCCTGCATCAGCCGCCATACGCCCAAAAACACCACCAGCCAAACGGCATGCGAATACCCTGCCAGCACGGAAATCAGCAGTACAGATACGGCGGCGACCGCCGGTCCGACCACGGGGATGAATTCGAGAAATCCGGCAACCGGCCCCAAAATAAAGGCATACGGTACACGTAAAAGGCTCAGCACCAATGTGTAGGCCACCAGCGTCATACCCGCAAGAATCACCTGCGAACGGATATAGCTGCCCAGCATCACGTTCACATCATTTAGCAGTCCACTGATCAAACCCTGTTCCTGATCCGACCGCCCCATCTCGACTGCACTTTTTGCAATGCCTTCTCCGTCGTTCAGGAAAAAGAGGCTCAAAATTGGGATCAGGATGAGCCACCAGATCTTTTGCGCGGGCTCAGCCAGCTTGGCTCCAACGGCTTTGCCGTAATCGAGAAAACCGGCCCGGTGTGAGGTTAGAAATGCCTGGATCTGGTGGATGCGTGACGCGTTCCAATGGTGTTCCTGACCGAATTGTGTGATCAATTGACCAGAGCCAAGGCGATCCAGCAGCGAAGGCAGACTCGCCGCCAAGTCTTTGGCTTCGTCCGCGATCTTGGGTCCGATCAGCAGACCGAGACCCGTAAGAACCATCCCCAGGATCAGATACACCACAAGAATGGCGCGCCCTCGTCCACGCAGCGGATGCTCCAGTTTGCCCACCGGCGGCGCCAGAAAGTAGGCGAACAGAATGGCGAACAGAAACAATGTCAGCGTCTCCCGCGCCCCACGCAGGAAGGCGAGAAAGAGAACGAACAGCAGCGCCGTGAAGAGAACACGGGCTGTCTTGGCGTCCCAAAGATTGGTGAGGAAGTTTCCCCGGGCAGGCGAGGTCGAAAGTACTTGAGGATCTGTCGTCATAGTTTTTTCGTTGGACGCGATATGGGGTTCCAGCAGTCAGCTGAAACCTCCCATGATGTTGAAATTTTCAACTTCGATTGTGTAATGAACTTCCAAAGGTCAGTGCGGCGCGAACACACCGTCCACTAAACAATGCACTCGTCACACGTCAACCTCAGCTTCGCTCGACGGTAACAACGTCGCGTCGAACCTCAGCCTCCACCGTTTCGTGCCTGGTCTCCAGGACCTTGCGCACGTGGATCTCCTCGATGAGAAAGAGTGCCTTGCGCGCCACCAGTCTCTCTTCAAAGACGGGGTAGATGCTGGTCTCGCCTTCCATGCGCATCTCGAACCGCTGGGAAACCTCGGTATCCCGGGGCACCTTTGTGACCTCCCAACGCTCTTGCACCAGATCCACCTCCGCCGTTTCGACAGCCTGGTCAGAGGTCCTGGTGAGTCGAACGGTTTCGAGCGGAACCACTCTCTTCGTAACCACCAGCTCTTCCGCGATCACAGGGATCACGATCTCTCCCTGCACACCGTCAGTCCCGGAAGCCTGCGCTGCTGAGCGAGGCGATGTGCCGGCAGAAAAGCTCTCCATCAGAAGGGAAGTCGGGACCGACAGCACCCGTCCGGGGGCAATTTCGATAGACGTGGTCAGGGCCGAAGGATCGAAGGCGCCGGCAGCCACCAGCAGATTTGGCGAAGTAGGACTGTTTATCGTGTTAGACATGCAACACCTTTCAAGTATCTGACCTACATCGTTTGCTCAGCATTGCGGAGCCGTGGCCTCTGCGGCTCTTAGCTTCGCGCGCCATACGGAACAGACGGCTTTCAGCTGACTGCCTCACTCAAGCCCTTGCGCCTGCAGCGGCTCCGGCATTTCTCCTGGAGTCAGGCGGGATGCCCTTTGCACCAGATGCCTCGAAAATCGCGGCATTGTCATCCAGCGTGAGGGACTGCCAAGAAGGTTTTTAAAAGGAGAGCAGGCAACAGCTTGGATAAGCAGCGGCGCGCCTTCGGATCGATACCTGCAGAACGCCGCCTCATGCGCTTTGTATGATGCGGCTCAACCTTCGATGCAGCCGCCGCTCGCAATTTCTTTTCGCTGGCGTTCCTTGTGCGCATCCCGCTTGTCGCACCCCGAGATCGCGTGCAAGGCCGACAACGCAAAGAAAACGGCCCGGAATCACCGGACCGCTCTCAGTGCTTGCAACAAGGTTGGGAGACTCTAGGCAATTGCCTCCAGGTGAACCTGCGCCTCGGCCGGCTTGATGCGGTAGCCGCTCCAACCGTAGTAAATGACGTACAGGTAGCAAAGAAACGGCAGCGCCAGCGAGTGATGAATGCCGAACCGGTCCGCGCAGTAACCCATCAGCACAGGGATGATCGCGCCGCCCACGATCGCCTGCACCAGCAGCCCCGAACCCCGACCGGTCAAGGGACCCAGCTCCGCCACGGCCAGCGTGAAGATCGTCGGAAACATGATTGAGTTGAAGAGCCCCACGGCCAAAATCGTGACCAACGCGAATCGGCCCGTGCCCAGCAACGAAGCCATTACCAGAACAGCCGCGCCGACACCGCTCCACGCCAGCATGCGGTTTGCCTCGATCCGCTGCATCGCCGCCGACCCGATAAAGCGGCCGACCATCATGCTCGCCCAGAAAAAAGTCACCAACTTGGCGCCCTTCTCCAGCGGCATGCCGGCGATCAACGGATCGTTGAAATATTTCACCAGGAAGCTGCCGACGGATACCTCAGCTCCCACATAGATGAAGATGGCGATCGCGCCCAAATAAAGATGCGGATGGTTCCATACGCTGTCCTGGGTGGCATCCAGGGCTCCCGGGCGAAAGTCCTGCGTCGCTTCGATCCGTGGAAATTTGTAGAACGCCACAGCCAAGGCCAGCACCGTCGCGGCGCCCGCAATCGCCATAAACGGCAGCTTGATGCTGGCTGCCTGCTGAATACGATAGGCCGTCAACGCGGCCGCGCCCTTGGGCGCAACGGTCGCCGCCGCCGCGCCTCCCAGGATCAGCACGCCGCCCACATAGGGAGCCACGCTGTCGCCCAGCGTGTTGAAGGCCTGCGTCAGATTCAGCCGGCTGGATGCCGTCTCCGGCGGTCCCAGAATGGTCACATAGGGGTTGGCCGCCACCTGCAGCACCGTCACACCCGCCGCAAGAACTACCTCGGCTCCAAGAAAGAAAGGGTAGGTGGCCGCGCTCGCCGCGGGCACGAACAGCAGAGCTCCCAGGCCCATCAGGATCAGGCCCACCACCATCGTGCGCTGGTAGCCGATCCACTCAATCAGCTTGCCGGCCGGCAACGCAAAGATGAAGTACGAACCGAAGAAGGCCAACTGAATCAGCGAGGCCTCCATGTAGCTCAGCCCAAAGATCGATTGCAGATGCGGAATGACCGCGTCGTTCAGGACGGTGCAGAAGCCCCAGGCAAAAAACAGCGTCGTGACCATCGCCATCGCACTGTAGTTGGTGGTTCCCGGGGTCGAAGAAAGACTTCGAGCGTTGCCGACACTTGTCATTGCCATCGTGGTTCGTTCCTAACCTTCCAATGCAGCATTATCCGCCCCTCCGCCCAAAAAGCGCCACCACGAAGAGACAGGCGCAGCCAATACTTTGTTTTCAGCCAATTTCCCGGCTCACGCGAGCTGCACGCAGATCTTTACCGTTGCCCGTACGTCGCGCTCGTCCCGTGTTTGCGAAAGTAATGCCGGTCCAGCAGCGCCTGCGACACCGTCGCCGCGTTCGCCTTCAGACTGATCGTGCGAAAAGCCAACTTGGCCACCGCCTCCAACACCACCGCGTTGTGCGCCGCATCGTGTGGTGTCGGTCCCCACACAAACGGCGCATGCCCCGCCACCAGGCACGCCGGAACAGCCACGGGGTCGAGCGGCCCATGCCCGGTCTCGCCCTTGAAGCGCCGCACGATCGCGATCCCGGTCTCATGCACGTAGCGGCCCTGAATGGCTTCGTCGGAAAGCGGTTCCGTCACCGGCACCGGACCGTAAAAGTAATCCGCATGCGTTGTGCCCAGCGCCGGAATCGGCATCCCTGCCTGTGCAAAGCTCGTCGCGAACTCCGAATGCGTGTGCACCACAGCCCCGATCGCCGGAAACTCACGGTAAAGCAGCGTATGCGTATCCAGATCCGATGACGGCCGCAACACGCCCTCAACGATGTCCCCGTTCAGATCGGTCACCACCATGTGCTCCGGCCGCAGGTCGTCGTAGTCCACCCCGGAAGGCTTGATCACCATCAGCCCCTGCTCGCGGTCCACGCCGGACGCGTTGCCAAAGGTGTACAGAACCAGGCCGCGCCTCACCAGCTCCAGATTTGCCTCGAGCACTGCCTGCCGCAACTCCATCAACAGCATCGGATCTCCTTCGCCTAGGAAACGTTTACAGCACTTCGCCATCGGCAGGCAAACGCGACGCCGTCCCACGTGTCTTTACAGCGTCTTCGCCCTGTTCGTCGTCAGGCTCTTAGCCCGCACGTCACGGCGCGCTGGCGTCAGGTCTCGCAGCGCATCCTTGGGCAGACCCGTCGTCTGGCGCACCACGAGTCTTGTGGGGATCGGCGGGTTCGTCCCGGGGTCGCTCTTCCCGCCCTTCATGTGCGAACACAGACTCATCACCGCGCGCTGGGCCAGATCCGCGCATGACAGCCGTACCGTTGTCAGCGGAGGAATCGTGTACTCCGCCATATGAATATCATCGAACCCGATCAACGAAAGATCATCCGGCACCCGCAGGTTCGCTTCAAACAGGGCGTGCTGCACACCGATCGCGGTCATATCGTTGGAGCACATCACCGCCGTCGGCAGCGCTGCGCCGGCCAGAATCCTGCGCATGGCATCGCGTCCACCCTCCAGCGTGTGATCGCCCTCCACCAGCCAATCCGCCCGCGTCTTGATGCCGACCGACTGCACCGAATCCAGAAACGCCGCACGCCGCGACTGTGCGGAAAACAGGCTCCGCGGTCCGCTGATGAACGCAATCTTCCGGTGACCCAGCACTGCCAGGTGCTGCACCCCTTCAAAGATCCCCGCGCGGTACTCCACCTGCAAGGCCACGTTTGCCGGCCCGGCCGGGGCCTTGTCGATGCACACCAGCGGGATATCCAGCGCATTGAACCGCTCCAGCACGTTCTGTTCTATGCCGAACGTCATCACCGCCACGCCCTCCACCTTGCGTTCCAGCATGCGCCGCACACAGGTCTCGGTGGTCCTGGGGTCGTAGTTCGTCGAACCGATCAGAATTTCATAGCCGAGCCGTACCGCCGCCGCTTCAAACTCCTGAATCAGCTCCGGAAAGAACGGATTCGTGATCTCCGAAACAATCAGCCCCAGCAGACGGCTCTTGCCGGAAGGCAATGCGCGCGCCTGTGGATTCGGCGTGTAATTCAGCGCCTCAACGGCCTTCCACACGCGCGCTGCCAGCACGCTGTTCACCGTCGGCACCTTGTTGATCGTTCGCGAAACCGTGGCGATCGAAACCCGCGCGTGCGAAGCCACACCGCGAATGTCAATCTTTCCAGGCTTTCCCACGCGCGCCGGCTTTTTCATGCGTACCCGTCCAGGCAGCATTATGACAGGGCCCGAACGCCCCTGCCTCCTTGCCCGGATGACTGCTTCCACAACTGCGATCCTTACAGCACCTTGTACGCCGCATCGCTCCACAACAGCTCACGCCGCAGCTGCGGAAGGCGCGTCTCCGCATCGATCCGCACCAGTTCAATGCCTGCGATCTCGGCGAAGTCCGCGAGGTGCTCGGTCGTGAGCGCCTGTGAGAAGCCCGTGTGATGCGCTCCGCCGGCATAGATCCACGCCGCCGCGGCCACCTTCAGGTTTGGCTTCGGCAACCACAGCGTGCGCGCCACCGGCAGCTTCGGCAGATCCTGCTTCGGCGTAATCACATCGATCTCGTTCACGATCATGCGAAACCGGCTGCCCATGTCCACAATCGAGGCCACCACCGCCGGTCCCGCCGGCGAGGTAAACACCAACCGCACCGGGTCCGCCTTGCCACCGATGCCCAGCGGATGCACCTCAAGCGTCGGTTTGCCGGCCGCAATCGACGGGCAGACCTCCAGCATGTGCGATCCAAGCACCGTCGACTCCGTTCCGTCCCCGCTCGCAAAATCGTAGGTGTAATCCTCCATGAACGACGTACCGCCCGGCAGCCCCTCGGCCATCACCTTCATGATGCGCACCAGCGCCGCGGTCTTCCAATCACCCTCACCGCCGAAGCCGAATCCCGAAGCCATCAGCCGCTGCGTCGCGATACCCGGCAACTGCCCCATGCCGTGCAGGTCTTCAAACGTGTCGGTAAACGCGCCGAAACCGCCCTCAGTCAAAAACGCGCGCAGACCCAGCTCGATGCGTGCAGCCACCGCCAGCGAATCCGCCCGTTCATGCTCCTTCGCAATCGTGTACTGCTCACGGTATTCGCGGATCAGCTTGCTGACTTCCTCATCCGAGAACCCGGCCATACGATCCGTAAGATCACCGATGCCGTACCCCGAAACCGTGTAGCCGAACACCTTCTGCGCTTCAACCTTGTCGCCTTCGGTCACGGCCACATTGCGCATGTTGTCGCCAAAACGCGCGACCTTCAGGTGCTGCGACTCATGCCAGCCCAGCGCCGCGCGCACCCAACTGCCGATCTCCGCGACCGTCTCCGGATCCTTCCAGTACCCGACCACCACCTTGCGCGCCAGCCGCAGACGCGCCGTGATAAACCCGAACTCGCGGTCGCCATGCGCCGCCTGGTTCAGGTTCATAAAATCCATATCGATCGAGCTATAGGGAAGTTCGCGGTTGAACTGCGTATGCAGGTGCAGAAACGGCTTGCGCAGCGCTGTCAGCCCCGCAATCCACATCTTTGCCGGCGAAAACGTGTGCATCCACAACACCAGGCCAACGCAGTTCTCCGCGTTGTTCGCCTCGCGGCACAACGCCAGAATCTGGTCGGCGGTAGTCAACACGGGCTTCCATAAAACCCGCACGGGCAGCGCCTGCTCGCTATCGAGCGACCCGGCGACGGCTCGCGAATTGGCGGCCACCTGCTCCAGCGTCTCCGGACCATACAGATGCTGACTTCCGGTGATAAACCAAATCTCTTTTGTTTCTGTTCCGCCCATGGGTGTTTTTCTCCCGCACACTTTGTTTGGTTGCGCGTCCCGCAGTGGTCTGTTTCAAACGCATACCGAACTTCACTGCGGTTCGCGAAAAACCGTCCCTGACAAACTACCAGCCGAACGACTTTCCTGGCCAGAAAACGGTTTCGCCCCATTTCCCGACTCACCCCTTCCCTCTCGTCAGCCTTGACGCCCTTGCTCTGCCGTCGACCTCCTTGTTGCGTTACAATCTCCCTCGTTGCCGGTACGTCAGGCTCACGCCAGGGGCGAGATCCAATGCTGAAACCGTTTTCACAAAAGAACCTTAACAGCAGGCGCACCCCGTCTCGGCAGTGCAAGAGTAGCCTCTCATCGGCTATGAACAAACAATTCGACACGCACCACGTACCACCTATCACGCACCACCTATCACGTACCACCGTGAGGCCCAGTGAGCATCGTTGCAGGCGTAGATT
>CAXSBL010000043.1:0-4144 GCA_964235515.1 uncultured Bryocella sp. | reverse complement strand
ACCACCTATCACGTACCACCGTGAGGCCCAGTGAGCATCGTTGCAGGCGTAGATTTCGGCACCCTCAGCACCCGCGTCACGCTGCTCGACAGCGAAAAAGGCCGTCTCGGCACGGCGTCCGCAACCTACCCGCTCAAGCGCACGCGCAATGATCCCGATTTCGCCACCCAGTCCCACGACGACCAGATGAATGCGCTAGCGAAAGCCATGCGCGAAGTCCTCGCCACCACCGGCGTAGCCGGCGACGATGTCGTCGCGCTCGCCATCGACACCACCGGTTCCAGCGTCATCTTCGTCGACGAGCGCATGCAGCCGCTCGACGACTATTACCTCTGGTGCGATCACCGCGCTCTCCGCGAAGCGCAACAAATTACCGCACTCGCCCACGAGCAAAAACTCGAAGCCATCGAGTGGTGCGGCGGCGTCTACTCGCACGAATGGGGCTGGGCCAAGCTGCTGCACTGGCTCCGACACAACCCCGACAAGCGCGCACGCTTCGCCTCCGCGTTCGAACACTGCGACATGGTCGCCGCCACCCTCTGCGGCATCGCCACACCGGCTGATGCCCAGCGCAGCGTTTGCGCCATGGGCCACAAATGGCTCTGGAACCCACGCTGGGGCGGCTATCCTCCACAAACCTTCCTCTCGCAGCTCGATCCCCTGCTCGACGGCGTCCGCGACAAGATGGCCGGCCCCGTGCTCACCTCCGATCACCTCGCCGGCCACCTCTCCGCGCACTGGGCCGAGCGCCTCGGCCTCGGAGCCGGCATTCCCATCCCCGTCGGCGCCTTTGACGCGCACTGGGATGCGATCGGCGCCGGCTGCCGCGAAGGCGACGTCGTCAACGTCGTCGGCACCAGCACCTGCATCATCGCCATGGGCGAAAAGGCCGGCCTCATCCCCGGCGTCTGCGGCATCGTCCCCGGCTCGGTTGATCCGAAGATGGTCGGCATCGAAGCCGGCCTCTCCGCCGTCGGCGACATCTTTGAAGCCATCGCCAAACGTGCCTCTACCGACGTCCGCACACTCTCGCAGGGCCTGGAACACTACCGCCCCGGCCAGACCGGCCTCCTGCGTCTCAGCTGGGATAACGGCGACCGTACCGTCCTCGTCAACTCCGAACTCGGCGGGGTCACCCTCGGCTGGAACCTGCTCCACACCGCGCAGGATGAGCTCTTCGCCGCCATCGAAGGCACCGCCTTCCACACCCGCATCGTGCTCGAACGCATGGCCGAAGGCGGCGTTCCCATCGAACGCGTCATCAACGCCGGCGGCATCCCGCAAAACAACACGGTGCTCAACCAGGTCTACGCCGACGTGCTCAACAAGCCCGTACTTGTGCCCGATAGCCCCCCGACCAGCATCGGCGCCGGCATCTTCGCCGGCGTCGCCGCTGGTGTCTTCGGCTCCATCCAGGAAGGCCAGGACCGCATGTGCCCGGAGCATCGCGTCTACACACCAAACGCCGAGGCCGCTGCGGTCTACGAGCGTCTCTACGGGCTCTACCGCAAGATCTACTTCGGCCTCGGCCAGCGCAACGCACCCGCCGTCGCCCTCGGCGATGTGCTGCCTACCCTGCGCGAGATCGCCGCCATTGCCATCCGGTCACATGAGGCATCCAAGGAACTGCCTGCCGTCGCCTCCGTCTAATTCTGAAGGCGGGTGCAGTTCACCAGCAAAGGCCAAACGATGAGCATCGAGACATCCCCCACCACCGACTCCGGCACCACCTCCGCCTCCCTCCTGCAGGTTCCGGCCATCATCTCCGCCGAGCGCTGGGGCACGCTCCCCACCGGCGAGCCCGTCGAGCTTTACACCCTCACCAACGACGCCATCACCGTCACGCTCACCAACTTCGGCGCGCACATCGTGAGCATCGAAGTCCCGGACCGCCAGGGCAAATGCGCCAGCGTCGTCCTCGGCTACAAAGACCTCGCCGGCTACCTTGCCGACAACAAAACCTTCATCGGCTCCGTCGTGGGCCGCTACGGCAATCGCCTCGCGAAGGGCACCTTCACGCTCGATGGCGAGACCTACTACGTGCCCATTAATAATCCGCCCAACGCCCTGCACGGCGGCCCCCAAGGCTTCGACCGCAAGCTCTGGCACGGCCAGTCGACCGACACCAGCGTGGAGCTCACCCTCGTCAGCCCCGATGGCGATATGGGCTTTCCCGGCGAGCTCACCGCAAAGTTCACCTACACGCTCGAAGGCCCCACGCTGCGCATCCGCCACACCGTTATCACGGCAAAGCCCACGGTCGTCAATCTAACCAATCACACCTACTTCAATCTCGGCGGCGAAGGTAGCGGCAAAATCCTCGACCACGTCGTACAAGTCGCAGCTGACCGCTTCGTCCCCGTCGACAGCACGCTAATTCCCGTTGGCGAACTCGCTCCCGTCACCGGCACACCATTCGACTTCACGCAGCCCACCGCCATCGGCGCCCGCATCGACACAGACAACGAGCAACTGAGCATCGCCGGCGGCTACGACCACACCTTTGTCCTCCGTGGTCCTGCCAACCAGCTGCATCCCGCCGCCAACGTCTCCGATCCCGCCAGCGGCCGCACCCTCGAGGTCGAAACCACCGAACCCGGTGTGCAGTTCTATAGCGGAAACTTCCTGACGGGTACCTCCACCGGCGCCTCCGGCGTGCCCTACACAAAACATCTGGGCTTTTGCCTGGAAACGCAGCACTTCCCCGACTCCCCCAACCAGCCACAGTTCCCCAGCACCCGCCTTGACCCCGGTCAGACCCGTTGCTCCGAGACCACTTTCACCTTCGGCGTCCGTCCATAGCCCCCGCACCGGGGCTGGCGCGTGTGAAACCATAGGTCATGGCAGACAGTGACAGTCAACGCCGGCTCACGGCCACCGTAGCTTGGCAACACCGCGATTTCCGCCTCTATTCGTCCGCCCGCTTCCTCGGTGTCATGGGTTCCGAGGCCCAATCCGTCGGGGTCGCCTGGCAGATCTATCAGCTCACGCACTCCGCGCTAGCTCTCGGCTACACCGGCCTCGCCCTCTTTCTCCCGGGCATCTTCTTTACGCTGCCCGCCGGTCACGTCGCCGATCTCTACGACCGCCGCTCCGTCATCCTCGCCTGCTACACGCTGCAGCTCTGCGCCACGTTGGCGCTCCTGCTGCTCACGCTGCACGGCATCGGCAGCATCTGGCTGGTCTACGGCATCCTCTTCGTGATCGGCCTCGGCCGTTGCTTCTCCGGCCCCGCAGCCTCCGCGCTCGTGCCCACGCTGGTCCCCAAAGAGCACTTCGTCAACGCCGTCACCTGGGGTGCCAGCATCTTCCAAACCGCCAACGCCGTGGGTCCCATGGCCGGCGGCCTGCTGTTCACCCTTGCCCTTACAGGTCGCCTGCATACATTCAGCGGTGCGCCGATCGTCTACGTATTCACCTCCATTTGCCTGGTCGCCTTTCTTCTCCTCGTGCTGCAGGTGCATCCGCGCGGAGCCGCCGAAAAGAAGGGTTTCTCCCTCAAGACCATGCTCGCCGGCTTCCATTACGTTATGGGAACGCGGCTTTTGCTCGGCTCCATCTCGCTCGATCTTTTCGCCGTTCTGCTCGGCGGCGCGGTCAGCCTGCTGCCCATCTTTGCCTCGGACATTCTGCACAGCGGCGCCCACGCGCTCGGCCTTCTGCGCGCCATGCCGTCACTCGGCGCCCTTCTGGTCTCACTGACGCTCAGCGTGTATCCCATCAAGCGCGATGCCGGCAAAACCATGCTCTTCTGCGTCGCCGGCTTCGGCGCGGCCACCGTGGTTTTCGGTCTCAGCCACACCCTCTGGCTCAGCTGCCTCGCCCTCTTCTTCACCGGCACCACGGATATGGTCTCCGTCGTCGTCCGCTCCAGCATCCTGCAGCTCGCCACGCCGCCCGAGATGCGCGGCCGCGTCTCCAGCATCAACTGGCTCTTCCTCGGCGCCTCCAACGAATTCGGCGAATACGAAAGCGGCCTCACCGCTCATTGGTTCGGTGCCGTCCGCGCCGTGGTCCTCGGCGGCATTGGCTCGCTCGCCGTAACCGGCCTCTGGAGCGTCTTCTTCCCCGCCCTGCGCCGCGTCGACAAGCTCACCGCCGAAGATCTAATCGCCGCCGAACTTGCCTTGAGCACGGCGGAACC
>CAXSBL010000042.1:0-30108 GCA_964235515.1 uncultured Bryocella sp. | reverse complement strand
TGCGGCTGGGAGTGCTACGGGGCAGGGACCTGTGCTCGAGTCGACCACGGTGGCCGCTGACCGCTCGCGAGTGGCCGCGGAGCACCCGCCGGCTTCGCTCACGTACGTTGCGGAAGCGTTGCCGGCCTTCTTTGAGCGCGCCAACGAATTTTATTGGCGTCTGACCGAGGTTTTACCGGAGGCCGAGCAGTCGGAGCTGGCAGCGAATCTGGAAGCCGGGTCGCAGGCCTATCGGCAGCGACTGTCGCAGCTGACCGCGGCGGCTCTTGCGATGCCGGAGCTTGCGCGTACGCTCTCGGGAGAATGGCCGCAGGTGGTGCGGGAGATTGTGCCGGGAGCCGGCGTGGGGGTTGGGTTGGAGCGCACGTGGTCTCCGCTGATGGCGTACCTTCTGCTGCACGCCCTGCCCGGCACACTCGAACCGCAAGCGTTGTTTGACAGCATGGACCTGCGGGCAGGCCTGGCCGGCAGCTTCGATGATGTAGGCCTGAACGGTGAAGACGCGTGGCGCGCCGCGGCGAAGGTTCGGCTGCTGCTGTCCGGGCGTGTGCCGCTGGAGGCGCTGCACGCGGAGGGCTACTGGGCTGATGGCGACGTGCGCTGGCTAGCCGGCGTGTACCAGGAAGACGGCGTGCTTTACGTCAACGGGGAGAGCTTCAATCGGTTCATCTGCGCTCTGCAGTTGCCGGGCTTGCTTGGGGTAGCGGGCCGACTCGGGGGCGACGACGCCTACGAGAGCCCGAAGGCGGAGCTCGCCGAAATGGGAGCCGCGGTTCGCTCCGAGTGCGAGCGTATGACGGCCGCCAGGTACCGCCTGCTGTCATACATCGGCGAGGAGAGCGAAGCGGAGCCGGAAAGTGTGGAAGGTGCGGCGCTGGTGTAGTTCTCCATGCCGCTACGGTGCGGTGGAACACGGATAGCGTAACTGCAGACCGGTGCCACCGCGGACCGGTACAAAGGTCGTAGGCACCAGCAACTGTGGCCTTTTCAGCGCATCAGAAAATCTATGCATGCCGACCCCAATTTCGCTCCTGCCAGTACGCGCCAGGCGGGTCAGCGTGATCCGGAGATCGGTCCTGAACCGCTGGGGCATGCTCCACCACTCGACGTCCCGGCACCCTTTGTGCCACGCCGCCGCGGGCTGAGTATCTGGGAGTTGCTGAAGCCGCATCAAGGGCAGTTATGGCTTGGGCTTATCGCCATTGCCGGCGAAAGCATCGCGGATGTGTTGGGCCCGTGGCCGCTGAAGATTGTGCTCGACGACGTCATCGCGCACAAGAGTACCCACGGCTGGCTGAACCGCGTAATTCACCACACGGCCGGCACCGCCCCGCTGGATATTTTGAAGTTTGCCTGCGTCGCCGTGCTGCTGATCGCGATGCTGGACGCGCTCTGTACCTACGGCGAAAAATATGTGACCACGACCGTGGGTCAATGGGTCACGCACGATCTGCGCCGGCGCTTGTATACGCAGGTGCAGCGGCTTTCGCTGGCCTATCATGACAAATCGAAGACCGGTGATCTGATCAGCCGTGTCACCAGTGACATCGACAGTATTCAAACTTTTATTGTGTCTGGGTTGCTCAGCATCATCGTCGATGTGGTGACGATCGTCGCGATGATCTCGGTGATGTTCTACCTGAACTGGAAGCTGATGCTGATTGCGATGGCCGTTGTGCCGGCGCTGTTTGCCATCGTGTACAGCTACACGCGGCGCGTAAAGAAGTACTCGCGCGAGGTGCGCCAGCATGAAGGCAAGATGCTTTCGGTGGTGCAGGAGGTGCTGGGCTCCATTCGCGTGGTGAAGGCGTTTGCGCGCGAGAATTATGAGATCCATCGGCTTGAAGGCGAGAGCCTTGAGACGGTGGAAGCGGCTCTGCGCGCGCGGCGGCTGAAGGCGCGCCTGGTACCCGCGGTCAGCATCATCACCGGCATCGGCACGTGCCTTGTGCTGTACTTCGGCGGGCGTGGCGCGCTGGAGGCCGGTGTAGCCGGCGGCGGCACTATTGTGATCTTCCTCAGCTACATCAAGAGCATGTACAAGCCCATGCAGGACATCTCGAAGATCATGGACTCGTACAGCAAAGCGGATGTGGGCTACGAGCGCATTCGTGAGGTCATCGAAAGCGATGGCGAGATGCGCGATGCCCCCGACGCACAGGATGCGCCGCCGCTGCGCGGAGAGATCGAGTTCGATCACGTCAGCTTCGGGTACGGTGCGGACCGCTTGATTCTGGACGATGTCAGCCTGCATGCCAAGGAGGGCACCATGATTGCCTTGGTGGGTCCGACGGGCTCCGGCAAGTCGACGCTTGTGAATCTGATTCCGCGCTTTTACGACGCAACCTCCGGCACGGTGCGCGTCGACGGCATCGACGTCTGCAAGCTGAAACAGAAGAGCCTGCGCGATCAGATCAGCCTTGTGTTGCAGGATACGATTCTGTTCTCCGGCTCCATCTGGGACAACATCGCGTATGGCCGTCCCGAGGCCACGCATGCGGAGATCGTCGAGGCCGCGGTCACGGCCAATGCGCTGGAGTTCATTGAGAAGCTGCCGCAGAAGTTCGATACGGCTGTCGGCGAGCGGGGCATCATGCTCTCCGGCGGACAGCGGCAGCGCATCGCGATTGCGCGGGCGATCATCCGTAACACGCCGATCCTGATTCTGGATGAACCCAGTTCAGGGCTCGACGCTGAAAGCGAGCAGATGGTCTTTGAGGCGCTGGACCGGCTGATGCACGGCAAAACCTCCATCGTGATCGCACACCGGCTCTCCACGATCCGCAAAGCCGATTGCATCTATGCGATTCAGGACGGGCACGTGCAGGAGTCAGGCACCCATGAGGAATTAATGCAGCGTGAAGGAGGCCTCTATCGCCATTTGCACGATGTGCAGTTCAATGTGGAAGAGCAAGCCGTGCTCACCTAGACTCGGCAAGATGAGAACTTGCCCATAAGTGGTATGTCGCTCCGCCGGCGAGTCGCCGTATACCATGCTCATCCCGACTACGGAGAGGGCCAAAACGATGGCGGCAGAACAAGAGAGTGAGATTCACATATCGCGGCTTCTCCCATGCTTTGTGGAGGCCGGCACCGATGGTCTGGTGAGCGATTCCGTGATGCTTTGCGAGGTCGTGGGCGATGAGATCCAAAGCATTTCGCTGCGCATCGCCGCTGACGCCATGCGACGCTGGTTTGAGACCCAGCCGAGAACTTAGCCCAGCGACTGCCGCCAAAACAAAGCGGCCCCGCGCACAAGGCCGGGACCGCTTTGTTCACGTTTGCTTCTAAAAGCTGACCTTAAAGGCAAACTGCACATTGAAAGGCTCACCCTGGCCCAGGCCGGGTGCGATTGAGCCGTTGCGGGTTTGGGTCAGGGTGCCGAAGGAAGAGCTGGAAACGGTGCCGCTCGGGTTGGCGAAGTTGGCTTGGTTGACGAGATTGAAGAGCTCCGCGCGAAGCTCCGTGTTGACGTGTTCGTTGATGGGCGTGTGTTTGAAGATGGAAAAGTCCACATCGCCGAAGCCGGGGCCGTAGACCGAGTCGCGGCGCTCCGTGCCGTACACACCATAGCCGGAGGCCGGTGCGACGTAGCTGCCTTTGGTGAGGTACTGGAAGGTACGCGCGGTGCTGAGCGTGGTGATCGGCTTGCCAGCCTTCAGCGTCACCGTGGGCACGCGTGTGGCACGGTCCTTGTTCTCCGAGGTGAGCGAGATGTTGGTGCCGGCGAGGATGTTAATCGGGGTGCCGCCGGCGAAGTTGTACAGCGCATTGAGCTGCCAGCCCTTGGTAAGCACCGGCGCAAAGTGACCGAGCTGCGGCAGCGAGTAGCTGGCAAAGCCGTCAAAGATGTTGCGTGAATCAAAGGTGGACGGGCCGTAATCGGCACGCAGGTTGTAGCTGTTCTCCGGCGTGGTGACGCTGGAAACGTAGTCCATCGAGCGGCCCCAGGTGTAATAGACCGTGGCGGAAAGGCCGTGCCATGCGGCCTGGCGCAGGGACATCTGCATGGAGTTGTAGTTTGACGAGCCGCCTGACTCGACCTGATTCACAGCTTGCAGGGTGGGGTAAGAGTGCGCATACGGACGAACGCCGTTGATCGGCTGATTGATGTCGCGTACCAGGCCGAGCCGGCGACCCTGGCTGCCCACATACGCAACGGTGAAGAGGGTGTTGCGGGTGAGCTGCTGCTCAATGTTGAGGTTGAAGTTCTGCAGGTAAGCGGTGCGAAAGTTTTTATCAATTGAAAATGCGCCCAGGTTGGTGGTCGGAGAAAGCGTGGTCGGGAAGAGGGGGGCGTTTGCGGCAAATCGCACCCCGGTGGCGACTGGCTGGAAGACGGGCGAAGCGCCGGCGGGGTTGGAGTAGATGCCGGTAGCGCCGGTGTTGCCTATGTTGTTGTAGACAAACTGCCCCACCGTAGGCTGGTCATAGAACCAGCCGTAGGCGCCGCGCACCACGAGCGAGGGATTGCTGCGCGAAGGCGTGTAGGCAAAGCCGACACGCGGAGCGGCATCGGAAAGATCGCGATGGAACAGCGGAATGGGCGTGTAGGGGCTGGCGGCGCCGGCGGCGGCCAGGGTGGGATCGAAGTTGTACAGTGAGTTGCGGTCATCGGCGACGACGCCGGGATAGCTGTAACGCACGCCGTAGTTCACGGTCAGGCGCTGCGAAACCTGGAAGTCATCCTGTGCCCAGCCGTCGACGGAGTTGACCAGGTAAACGCGCTGCGGGTTGTTGCGCAGGATCAGCGCACCGGAACTGTTGGTCGGTGTGCCGTTGAGAAAATCGGCAACGTTGCGCAGAGCCGAGCAGGTGGCGCCGTTTGTGTTGCTGTTGGAAAAGCCGAGCGAGGCGCAGTTGGCCGTGCCCAGCGCGGTGACTGAACCGCCGGAGGAGGACCAGGGGCCGCGGCTGCCGTCAAAGGCAAAGGCGCCGCGGCCGTTGGTGTAGTAGCCGACATTGACGTTGGCATGACGGTACTCGCCGCCGAGTTTCAGGCTATGTTTGCCAAGCGTCCAGTTCAGCGTATCGGTGACGTGGCCTGTGACGTCCGTGCGCCCGAGCGGGGCCGTGGCCCCCGTGTAATCGAAACCGGTCACGGTGAGTTTGGTGGCGCCTTCGGCGAGGAGACCTGTAAGACCGAGGTTCAGGCCGGTGCCCTGCGTGTTGAAGTTCTGGTTCGCGTCGTTGAAGGTTTGCAGGAAGTAGCCGGTGCCGAAGGTGAGCTGATTGACGAGCTTGCTGGTCAGCGTGGAGGTTTGCACGATGGAGAAGTTGTGGATGTGCATGGGCGCACGTTGGAAGTAGTCGGCATAGTTCGAACCGACGTCGGCGGTCTGTGTGCCGGTGGTGCCCAGGTAGCGGATCGAAAGCTGTTCGCGGTCGCTGAAGTGGTGATCCAACTTGATCACGCCGTTATAGCTGTTGTAGCTGTTCAGGCCGTTTGACAGATAGTTGCTGGAGGTAGCACCGCCGCCGCGAGAGGCCGCCGGGAAGAGCAGGTTGTAAAGATTCAGCGAAACCTGGTTGGGAGCCAGATTGTAGAGTGCAAGATACTTCTGCGCGGCGCCGATCCAGGCATCCGAAAGCACCGTGTCGCCGATGCTGTTATTGGCTTGCGCGATCTGGATCTCGCCGGCGAGGAACAGAAAGGTGTGATCCTTCCAAAGGGGACCGCCGAGCGTGAAACCGCCCTGATGATTACGAATTTCGGGCTTGCGCGAGCCCGGCACGGCTACCGGCGAGAGGGAAGCGAAGAACTCGTTGCGATCGAAGTAAAAGAGATCGCCGTGAATGTGGTTGGTGCCGGAGCGCAGCACCATGTTGGAGTTCGCGCCGGCGTCGCGGCCCTGGTCGGATTCGGCGTTATCCTGCAGCGAAAACTGCTCAATGGCTTCGATCGGCACCAGTCCTCCGGCGATGCCGGCGACCCCGCCCTGGTTGGAGGCGACCTGGTTGGACCAGGGATCGTTGTTATCGGCGCCGTCGATCTGGAAGTTGATGCTGTTGACGCGGGATCCATTGGTGGAGCGGTTCAAAGGGTTCACGCCCGGGGCGAGCTGCACCATTTGCATAAAGTTGCGGCCGTTGAGGGGAATCTCCTGCACGGACTTCTGATCCACCACGGCGACCAGGGAGCTAGTGGTGGTGTCGAGTTGCACACCGCTGGCGGCAACCTCGATCACCGTCTGCTCCTGGCCAACGGTGAGCTGCACGCGAAGGTTCACAACCTTGCTGGCATCCACGGCGATATTTGCAATCTTGCGGGTGTCGAAGCCGGGTTCTGAGACGCTGAGCTGATACGTGCCCACGGTAAGTTCGGGAAAGCTGAAATCGCCGGCGCTGTTGGTGTGAATGGTGATCTTGTTATTCGTAGCGGGATCGGTGATCTCGACTGCAGCATTGGGCAGCACGGCGCCGCTGCTGTCAGTGACCGTGCCGGAAAGCACACCGCGAAAGGTCTGCGCGGTCAAAGCGGCCGGGCTGAGCAGAAGCATAGCCAAGGCAGCGGAGCGCCTGCTTCCCGGTCCGGAGGCGAGCAGGGCGCGGGAGGCAAGAGAACGGGACAACTTGGAGCGGCGGGCGTTGCGGAGAGTCATGACACCTCACAGGATCGGATCTGCACATGCAGCAAAACGAGGGACAGTCAGTGCAAACAGCCGGGCATGCGGACGTGTACGTCCGTGCCCTGGGCAAGAGAGGAGTCGGTCTTGAGGCGCGCGCAGTGCTGCAATGGCAGCAAAGCGTTTCCCCGCGGCTCAGAAGCCAATGCAGGGACGGCGACTCAGTTCCGAAACGAAGTTCAGCTCAGTCAGGGTGGTCAACAGCTTTTTGGGATACTGCAAATAACAGTACGGGCGTGTTGATGCGCTGTCAACACCACAAACGCACAGCTGTGACGCATTGCTGATGGGTCACGGTGTAACCGGTCGAGCGGCCCAGGCGAAGAGCCCGGACCGCCGGCGTTCTTTAAGAAGGCTCAGCGTAGCCCAGCGCGCGCCTCAGCTCATCGATGCTGTTGTGCATGCGAAGGGCGGAGGTCTGCAGGTTGGCGAGCGCATCCTGCCAGTTTTCGGCGTTGAACTGGCCCAGGCGTTCATCCATGGCGTTCATGGTTTCCTGCAACTCGGCGACGGCTTCACGCACGGCGCGGTTGTGCAGAAGCGTGGCGTCGCGTGCCGGTTCCGTTTCGGAGCGGCAGCCGCTCAGCAGCGCCGCCGCTGAAAGTGCAACGGCCGCTACCGAGAAGCTGCGCCGGTTCATGGTGTCGGCTGCAGGTTGCGCTGGATAAGACGGATCAGTCGAGTGAGAGGCTGTGCCAAGGTCCGTACGACGTTCATCCATGCGACATAATCGCAGGTAGCAACGGGAGCCGCAACCGAGGCGGGCGGCCCTATTTGGGAGCCGGCCCGCGCACCACCTGCACCAGATTGCCGGGCTGCACCTGCCGGGCAAAGGCGGCCTTCACCTCCGCGGCGTTGAGCCCGATGTAGCGCTCCGCGGCGCGGCGTGACTCATCCAGCGGCAGGCCGATCTGTGCGCGGCCGAGCAGACCGGCAGCCACGGACTCTTCACTCGCCTCGCCCAGCGTGATCTGGCGCAGCAGCAGGGCCTTGGCCTGATGCAGTTCAGCCGGGGAGACCTCCTCCGTGCGCATCTGGTTCAGGTCGCGTTCCACCAGGTTGCGCGCCTTGGAGACGTTTGCCGGATCGCAGCCGTAGTCGACCGAGTAGGTGGCGCGGGTTTTGGAAGCGCTTAAGCCTACGTCCACCGAATACACCAGCCCGGCGGTTTGGCGCAGGTCATGATAGAGCCGCGTTGCATAAAATCCGCCGCCGAGCACATGTGTACCCAACTGCAGAGGGTAGTAGTCCGGACTGAAGCGGTTCAGATCCAACTCTTCGGCCAGCGTAACGGAGTCCTGCACCTGCTCTGCATCCGCAACGGCCTGGGCGGCGGGTTTATTCACGGGTACCGGCGGCAGCGTGGTGTTCGGCTTGGGCCCGGTTGCCTTCCAATCGCCGAACCATTTTTCAATTACCGACCGAGCTTCTGCTGGCGTGATGTCGCCGATGACGACAATGGTGGTGAGATCCGGCCGCAGCGTGGTCGCGTGATAGCTCTTCACGTCGTCCAGCGTGAGCTTGTTGAGGCTCGCCGGCGTGGACTCCCGCAGAGTGGGATCGGCGGGCGGCAGTAGAGACATTTCCAGTGCGCGGCTGGTGCGGTAGCCGGGGCTTTGCAGATTGCCGGCGACGAACTCCGCCGTCTGCTGCCGTGTCACGTCGAACGCATCTTTCGGCAGCGCAGGGTGCAGTTCGTTATCGGCAAGCAGCTGCACGCCGCGTGAAAAGTCATTCTTCAACACGGTAAGGCTGAAGCGTCCACCCGCGCTGGCGTTGGCGGCGATGTCGTCGAGCGCCTTCTGGTAAGCGAGCCTGTCCAGCGTGGTCGTGCCGTAGGAATAAAGACCGTCCAGTACTTCGGAGACGCCTTCCTGTCCTTTCGGCGTCTGCAGATCGGCGTTGCTCTTCACCGCACCGACCAGCGTCACCGTCGGCGAGGTGTGATCCGGCTTCACGATCAGCCGGATGCCGTTGGGCAGCGTGACATCGGAGGGCAGCGTCGTGTTCGCGGGCGGCTTCAGCTGCTCGAGCTGCGCCGCGGCCCAGGTCGGCAGAACCACCGGCTTTGTGGGCGCGGTGGTGACCTGCTCCGCACCACCAAAGCCCTTGGACGCGACGGCCTGGCCGGTCGGCACGGGCTTCAGCGTGGCGGTGATGGTACCGGTGTTGAGCAGGTATTGGGCGGCCACGCGATTCACATCGGCCACCGTGACCTTGCGAATGGCCTCGACATCCTCTTCAGGCGAGGTGCGGCCTTCAGCGGCCAACGCGCTCGACCACTCATTGGCCAGGCCGGGGATGGAGTTGCGCTGGAACTCGGCCTGCGCGATCTCGCTGCGCTTGGCCGCCGCCACCAGGTCTTCCGGCACACCGCTCTTGGCGTAGGTGGTCAGGATCGTGCGTGCGGAGGTCATGGCAGGCGTAGCGTCCACGCCTGCGGGCTGTGCAATCAAGGCGTAACCGACGCTGGCCTTGGGATAGGTCTCCGCGATGCCGAACTGCGCGGCCAACGCCTTGCCGGCGGGCACGAGAGCGTATAGGTCGCCGCGTTGCGAACCCAGGACATCGGCCAGAATCTGAGCCGCGGCGTAGTCCGGCGAATCGGTCCCCGGCAGACGGTAGGCAATGAAGCCGAGAACATACGGCAGATTGCTGTCGAGCGTAAAGGTCTCCGCCTTCACCGGCTGCAGGTTCACCGCCGGATGCGCCGGCAACGCGTGGCTCGGAATCGGCTCGAACAGCTGCTTGATTTTGGCCAGCGTGACTGCCGGATCCACGTCGCCGGCGACCACCAGGATGGCGTTGGCGGGCGTGTACCACTGCTTGTAGAAGTCGCCGAGTTGCGCGGCCGTTGTCTTGTCGAAGCTGTCCTTGGTGCCGAGCGGATCGTGCGCATAAGGCGTGCCGGCGAACATGTCCTCGTTCATCCGTGCAACAAATTTGTACGTCGGATTGGAGAGATCGCGTGCCACCTCCTGCTCGATGGCTCCGCGTTCCTGGTCCCATTCGGCCTGCGTGTTGTCAGCGCCGCGCAGGCAGGCGGCCTGTGCCTCCAGCGCCACGCCGACGTCGCCGGCGGGCACGGTGGCATAGAACTGCGTGATGTTCTGCTGCGTATCGGCATTGTTATCGCCGCCCAGTTGCGCATAGATCGCCGCGGTCTGGTCGGCGCTCATGCCGGTGCAGCCGCGAAAGGCCATGTGCTCTTCCGCATGCGCCATGCCGGGAAAGCCCGGGGGCGTCTCATCGCCGCCGACCATGAAGTTGGCCTCGACCGTGACCACCGGCGCCAGAGCATCGCGCACGATCACCACACGCATGCCGTTGCCCAGCGTGGCGCGCGTGACGTTGGCTTCCGTCGGCGTCGGTTGGGCAGCCAGGAGGGGAATCGCGGCGAGACCACAGGCCAGAGTCGAAACCATCGTGGAGCGGAGCAGGGCGTACTTCCGGAAAGGACGGCGATTGGGGCTCACGAGCAACAGGAATCCTCCGCGCAAAACGCGCTCTCTCTAGTGTGCGACAGAATGGGCCTTCAGCGAATGGCCGCACGGGGCCGATTTCACGTGCCAACGCAGATCGTGCAAATCTTCCTGGAGGAAAAGACGGCTAAACGAACGCGCAGGACGCCCACGGGTCAATAGCTATCTTGTCGGTCGACCAAGACGAGCCTTGCATTACCAATCACGAAGCTCCCCTCGCCGTTGTTGTAGCGGCTCGACTATACTTTCCGGGAGTTTCCCTACATGCTCGTTCCCCTCCGATCGCCTCGCTTTGTTCTGGCAGTAAGCCTGCTCGCGTGGGCGCTGACCGCGCTCACCGGCTGCGGAGGTACGGTGATCTCAGGCTTGGGAACCAGCGTCGCCACGCTGCCCACCGACGATCTGCAGAGCCCCTGCACCTACGAACTGCAGCTCGCGACAGGCGCCAATGCGGCTGCAGTCACACAGGCCGGCGTGTTGGTGATCTTTGAACGGGGCGACAGCGTGAACCTGTTCAACGACACAAAGATACAGACCATGGCACAAGGGCTGCACCTGGCCATGATCTTTGCGCGCGAGTGCGATGCCGCCTCAACCGGCGACCTGCAGCCGGATGCGACGAAGGGGCCGGGCCGAGCTCTCTTCGCGGCACTCTCGCAGCTTGGCGCAACCACAGGCCACCCCGAACTCACGAACGCGCCGATTATCCTGTTTGGCTTTTCCGCTGCCGGCGTCTTGTCCACCACCCTGGCCAATGCGTACCCTACCCGCGTTCTGGGCGTCGTGCCCTATGCCGCAGGCTCGGCGCATTACGATCTGGATGACCTGGTGGTGAGCACCGGCGCCAGCCACATTCCGATGCTCATTCTGGCTAACGCCCAGGACACGGCCTCGGGAACGCAACGGAGCTACAGCTACTTTCAGCGGGGTTGGGCGACCGGGGCTCCGTGGGCCTACGCGGTGCAGAACATGACGGGTCACTGCTGCAGCCTGACCACGCGCGACGTCACGGTCGCCTGGATCACGGCACTGCTGCAGACCCAGACATCCACCGGCAGCAATGGCCAGTTTTCCCTGACGGTCCCCGCGTCTCCGGCGCCCCCGGCCGTACGCTTCCTGTGTAAGCCGAACGGCATTACCGACGCGCAGGAGGACATCAACTGCCAGTTCACTTCGGCAAGCGTTCTGCCTTCAACCGCAGGCGGCCCCACTGCGGGCTGGCTGCCGAACGCCGCTGCCTCCACCGCCTGGCTGAGCTGGGTTACCAACACGGGCACGAACTAGCGCGGGTTTGCTTACACAAGATCGCAGCGAGCGGCTTTACGGCAGATGCGTCTGCAGAGCGTTCGCAAAAAGCCGCGAAGCGGCTGCCACCGAGCCAGGCAAAATGTGCGCATAGTAGGGATCGCCGGCGAAAGCATCGGGGGGCAGCAGTTGAGGTTGCGCGACGTTGAGGCTGCCAAAGGAGCTCGTCCGTAGATCAGCGATGTTGGTACACGCCGGAATGGGCGCCAGGTACACCATCACGCGCGTCTCCGGCGAGCTGTAGCGGCGCACCAGTGCACGCACCGACTCGTCACCCGTGTTGGTTAGATAGTTCCCCGGTATTTGGCAGGAGTGGTCAAGCGGCGCGAACGGTTCCGCGTAGTCAGCGTGCCCCAAAGCTTCCTTTGTGTTCTGCTCGCGATTCACATGATGCAGGGCGGCGGTTACCATCTTCGGGCCGATGGTGCTGTAGAGGCGAAATGGAAAGGAGAGCAGCTCAAACGGATGGTGCAGTCCAAAGGCGGCGATCTCCCGTCCGCTCATGTGGCGAAGCATCATCTCTTCACCTTCAAACAGCCGTCCATAGGCGGTGTGATCGAAGTCGAGATTCCAGGCCGAAAAGTAGAAGACGATCAGTTTGGGTCTGCGGTTGTGCTCCAGGTACGCTTCCAGCGGTTTGTCTCCCGTGACCGGGATGCTTCCCACGGTATCGGGCAGCACAACGCTTTTTATTCCGAGCTGCGCGTTCAGGAGGCGCGGATCGATCCCGAAGAAGGCGCTTGAGTCGCCGAAGATGACCACGTCCGCGTTCGCGCGGGAAACGTAGGGATACTCCAGCATGGGACCCCACTGCGACTTGGACCAGCGCTCATAAGAAGGCAGGCACACAAGCAGGAACGCAAAGGGATAGAGCAGCGCCGGGATCAACAGAACACGCCACAGATACCGCGTATAGGGCGATCGCTGCGGTCCACGGACTCTCTCTGAGAGGACCGGCATCCGGTCCCACGTCAGGTCGTGTCGCTGTTGTACTGAGCCCATGAGTAATCCTGGTAAAAACCTGGTGCGAATTTGCTTCAGAACTGGAAGTACAAAAAGCTGGTTGGGTTTTCCATCTTTACCAGCACCGCAAACAAGAGCAGCCCGAGCGCCGTACTCCAGGCGAGACTGGGCCTCCAGAACAGGCGAAGCCTTTCTCCCTGCGTGTCTGATGGCGCGAGTTCGAGCGCGGGTTTGAAGCGCGCCAGGATCTGTTGTGTGTTCGGGAAGAGCCACACAATGATGAAGCCGGCAAAGATCGGGAGCAGAGCCGTGATCGCGGGATGGTAGGAGGCCACGGGTACCGCCGCCCCTTGGTGCCGCCCTGCCATGCCCGCGAGCATGGCCCTGGCGGAGTGCACGCCTGTGGCTCTGAAGAAGATCTGGGCCACAAGCACCGCCGCGAAGGTGAGCAGAACACGGCCGCCGTGGCTGAGCCTACGCAGGACCGCGTTCTTTGAAAAAAAGGCAACGGGATGCCCTCCACGGAAGATGCGCCATCCGTGATTGGCCGTTAGGTACGCCGCATGCAAAAGGCCGAAGACAACGAACTGCAGCCCCGCCCCGTGCCAGACACCGGCAAGAAACAGGGCGAGTGTAGTGGGAAAGGCGATCATGCTGAGAAAGCCGGAGGGCGTGGCCATTGCCTTGCGCGTGATCTTTTTGCCCTGCGCGGCGCGACGGCGACTCACCCACAACGACAACGGGTTGTAGAGATACGAGTTGATGTAGCGCGTCAACGTCATATGCCAGCGCTGCCAGAAATCGATGATGCTCGTCGATTTGTAGGGTGAGCTGAAGTTCAACGGAAAATCGATCGAGAACATGCGCGCCAGGCCCAGCGCCATGTCGGAGTAGCCGGAAAAATCGAAGTACAGCTGAAGAGCGTACGACAACACGCCGACCCACGCGGCAAAGGTGCTGATCCCCGTGGTGTTGAAAAAGGCCGGGTCCGCCGTGAGGGCGAAACGATCCGCCAGCAGCACCTTTTTGCAAAGCCCCATGAGGAACCAGGAGAAGCCGATTGCGAGGTCGTCAGCTCGCAGGCGGTAGTCGCGCTCTGCTTGGAACTGCGGCATGATCTCGGCGTGATGAAGGATGGGACCGGCGATCAGATGCGGGAAAAACGTGGCGAACAACGTGTAACTTGCAAGGTCCTGTTGAACGGCTTCACCCTGTTGCAGATCGATCAGATAAGCAATCTGTGTGAAGGTGAAAAAGGAGATCCCCAGCGGAAGAAAGACGTTATCCCAGTGGTTCGCTCGGTGCGTAATGGCAGCGATGAAATTGAAAAAGGGAAACAGGTATTTGTAATAGCAAAGCGCGCCCAGGTTGATCGCGACCGCAGCCCACAAGAGCAGCGGTGTGGGCAATGTGTTCGCGATGCGCCGGCTGATCAATGCACCGGCGATGTAGTTGAACAGAATCGAACCGCAAAGCAGGAACAGAAACGCCGGCCGCCAGTACCCATAAAACGCCAGCGACGCCACCGAGAGCCAGATGACCACCGCACGCCGGTGCCAATGCGCCGCGATCTGGTAGCCGATCAGCGCGAGCGGCAGAAAGCCAAAAAGAAAGATGTAGGAGTTAAATAACAAGTGGCCTTGTCTCCTGTCCCGGACCTCACGTTGTTTTATGTTGGGAACACGTCGCGGTCTCGACTGTATCCGTTCGCGGTTGCCGTTTTCGAGTGTGCAGCCACGTGAATATTTACTGCAGCTGCGCGGCTACGCCTTTGGCGTTCAGCTTTTCGCTCACCAATTCAGCCAGGTGACCGACGTTGTGCAGCGACTCCAACTCAAAGGTCTTGAAGCGGATTTTCAGGCGCGACTCGATTGAGACAACAAGCGTTACGTGGTTGGCGGAGTCCCAGTCGCGTATGTCGGCAGCCGTGGTCTCCGGTGTGAGGACGATCGTATCGTCATCGAAGACCTCGCGAAAGATGCCGGTCAACTCGGGGTAGACATGAATAGGTTGGATGCTTTGCATACGTCTCCATCAACGGCGCAGATCGGTGTCGGCCGCTCGGTATAGTTGTGTAGCGGCAGGCTCCATCGCGTGCTGCCGTCGTCCATGGATTCCAGCAACGTGAAGCCGAGACGTTGGTAGTGTTCACGCACCAGAACGTTTTTCGCCGAAGGCCGGTACACGCCGAGGAGGCGCGAGCAGCCCATCGCGGAGGCACGTGCGCACAGAAGATTCAGCGTGGCCTGTTCCACCTCGCGTCCGAGCACGCGGCAGCTCATCAACCAGTTCTCAATGTTCAGAGCCTCCGCATGACGGACGCCGATGACGATGCCGATCACCCCGTTATCGCCGTGAATATCCGTCAATCGCAGCTGCATGGTGAGGGCTGAAGGATTGCGCATGATCGCCCGCACGTCCGCCTCGGTGTACCGCTGCGTCGTGAGATTGAACTGATTGGTCTTGCCGATCAGCTGCACGATTCGGTTCAATCCGAGCTCATCGAAGCTGCCGCACAACAGCTGCATCTCAAGCCCGCGAAGATAGCTGCCGAGATCGGTGGACGTCTGCCGCAGGGCTTCACGGCTCGCATTGGCACGGTACAGCTGCGTGCGTTCGCGGTCCTCGCCGGTGATCTCAATCGCTTCGAAATAGCCGGCGTTGGCCAGGCAGCTCACGTAGCTTTCCGGATCCTCCGGCAGCTCCGGTACGGCGACCATCGGCAACTCGCTGCGAATCAGGCGTCGCTCTGCGGGGTTATCGTCGGCAAATACAAGCGCATCGAGCCCGATATTCAAAGTCTGGGCGATATGCCGCAGATTGGCTGCCTTGTCCTGCCAGTTCGCCACGAAGCAGGCGATATCCGAGCTCCGCAGCACCATCTCCGGATGCGTTTCAAACGGCGCGATCGCATTGGCGTGGTCGTTCTTGGAGCAGACGGCGAGGATGACGCCGCGCGCGGCAAGCTGCCGCACATACTGTTGAAAGGCCACAAAGGCTTCGCCGGTGGCACTGCCCTGGCCCAGCGCGATACCGTCGAGGCCATCATCGCCAATCACTCCGCCCCACAGCGTGTTGTCGAGATCGAGCACAAGACACTTCGCGCTCTTGCCCTGCATCGCGGCAATCAATCTGCCCAGCTGATCGCCATACAGCACCGAGGCGCGCGGATGCACCTCCTGCTTGGCGGCGTACCAGAGCGAGGGCTCAAACCACGAGGCGACCCCGCTCTCGGCGGCCCAGCTGTCCAGGCTCAGCAGCGCCACATGCTTTTCGCTCGCCTGCTCGCGGATGGCCTGATTCAATTGAGTAACCAGGCTCGCCTGCGAGGTCGGCAGACGGTCTTCGTTGTTGCCCATGAGCGTGGGAAACCGTGGCAGTGCGGTCTGCTGAATCACCGCGCATCCCAGCGCCTCCCCCACGGTCTTCCAGCAGTACTGCAGGTTTGCCATTGTTTCGGCGATGCCAGAGGCATCGTTGGGCACCAGGTGCGCGGCGTCGAAGGCGAAGCACACGATTCCGGGACGAAATCGATAGAGCCCGGACTCGGGATCGGCCAACTCCTGGCGATACAGGCCATAGGTTCCGCTATAAATCTCCAGTAAAATTCCCCGGCGCAACGCTCCGAGACGAATGCCTGCATGAAGGTGCGTCAAGGTGGATGAGCCGAGCAGCGCCAGGCGAACCACAGGCAACTGCGTTGTCACGTCACTCTGCTTCAGGTAGCTCTGCACAGCTTTATCGAGCTGTCCGGCCCGCACGAAATCCAGCCGGCTGTTGGCCAGCTGCACGAAGGAGGGAAGGGCCTCCTCCGGGGGTTGCTTACGCGCCGTGCGAAGCGCGTCCTGCCAATTCGGAATTTCAGGCAACCACGTTAAATCGAGGGACACCGATGCTCTTCCTTCACGTGCGAGAGATAGTGCTCCGCGTCAAGCGATCACGCGGGCCGTTCTTCCTCAAATCGTGCGGAGGCGGTTCAGGCATGAGTGTACTTGAGCGCCTCAAA
The DNA here is from genome assembly GCA_964235515.1 of uncultured Bryocella sp. Classification (GTDB taxonomy): domain Bacteria; phylum Acidobacteriota; class Terriglobia; order Terriglobales; family Acidobacteriaceae; genus Granulicella. The sequence continues at coordinate 13,726 of CAXSBL010000042.1, read as the reverse complement.
CTTTGCTTGCTCCTCCGGGGGCCCGCCCACGCATCCTGCGACATCCGTGGCAAGCTTGTTTGTGGGTTCCCTTGGACTTTCCTTGGATCCTGCACGGGAATCGAGGTCCTCATGTTTTCGACGCCCCTGGCACCGGACAGGTTCGTCCAGAGTGCGACGTCCGCGCGGCCGGGACTGCCGGAGCGACAGAGCCCCACGGCTTCGAGTAGACGGCTGGGCACCTGGGACTACGCCGGCATGCTGCTGGGATTTCTCCTGACGCTGACCGCCACCTGCGTTCTCTCCCACGGCCGGATCTTCTGGGAAGACGAGACGCTCGGTTGGATGTTGCTGCACGATCCTTCCTGGCACCACATGGTCCAGGCCTGGAAAACTGGTGCCGATGGCGGCGGTTTTACCTTCTACCTCATCGGCCGCGGCTGGTTTCGTGTCTTCGGTTCCTCGGACCTGGCATTTCGGTTGTATTCTGCCACGTGCTTCGGGCTGGCGTTTGCGGCGACGTGGGCGGCGGCGCGACGATTCTACCCAACCGGCATCGTCGCCCTGGCGCTGTTCAATACATGGTTCTTCAGCCCGCCCTTCACGCTGCACATGAGGGAAGGCCGCTTCTACGGTCTGCTGATCCTCGGCGTGTCGCTTGCTTTCTGGCTTGCCCTGGTGCTTGCGGAGGTCCCCCGGCCGACGCCCCGAAGGTTCTACCTCCTGCTCTTTCTCGTCCACGGGCTGCTGACGACGAGTCATCTCCTCGGCGTCGTGTTCAGCTTCTTTCTGCTCGCGGCGATCGTCGTGCTGGATCGCCTCCAGCATCGCTCGCGACCGTTGCTGTACCTGTCAGGCGCACTGGCCTGGCTGCTCCTGCTGCCGGAGCGCGCCAACATCATCGCCTCCGCCAACGTCGGCAAACCGCACTTCTGGACCCGGCCGCCGAACCGTTGGGATGTCCTCAGCGTCTACACAGCATCGAGCCCGGAGATCACGATTGTGCTTGCCGCCCTATTCTGCCTTGTCGCCTGCGGCCTTCTCTGGGGCCTTCGCAGCGGCCAGGGCAATGCGCTAAGCGCGGCATACCGCGAGCGGCGGCCGGTGTACATCGTGACCGGCGCGCTTATGCTGGTTCCGGTAGCGTTCCTGCTGGAAGGCCTGGTCTCTGCCTGGCTCTTCAACAACCGCTACCTCCTGCCGATCACCGTTGCCGTCGTGTACGTGACCGCCGAAGGCTTGCAGCTGCTTCGTTCAATGCTGCCGATCCGTCTCTTCCGCCGCGACAAGGGCATTCACTTTGCCCTGCGCTGGCTGGGGGGCGCGGCGGTTGCCGGCTGGGCCGCGCTGCTTCTCTTCTGGGTCTTTCATCACGTCAAAGAGTTCTCCCCGTCCGCGCCGGAGTACACCGCGCAACTCACCGCCATGCTGCCGAAGGGGGTGCCGGTGCTCTGCGAGGACGCCTTCACCTTTACTGAGCTGATCGGACGGCAGCATGCCTCCGGCGTTCGCTACACCTACCTTCTGGACTGGCCGCAAAGCATCAGCGACTCCGCACCCAAGCTGGAGATCACGCAGTACCACCTGATGGAGATCTGGAGAAAGGTGGGATACTTCTCCGGCTCGATTGAGCCTATTGATCAATTTTTGGCCCATAACAACACTTTTTTCGTCGTCCATGCAGGGCCCGCGGTGCCGAGCGGATTCCCGCCGGAGATCGGCAATCCGCTCGCGCGGCGCTTCGCCCAGAACTCTGCCTACACCGTGCGGCCCTACGCGCATCTGGATCGGTCAGGCGGCGTGCGCGACACGGTTTGGCTCGTCAGCCGCAAGGTGGCGGCGTCAACAAGGTAAGCCAATTCAGGGAGCGATCCGACGTCCATGACGCCTCTCACCGCAGCCGATCGGCACTGATTGGCGGTCCGTCGGAATGTGGAATTCCATGGAAGTGACATGGAAATTCGAGCGACGAACCCGGTATTCTAGAACCCTATGCTTTCAGGTACGCAACCGGCCCGGATCCAAACAGGTGTGCAAGGGCTTGATGACATCCTCTCCGGCGGTTTGCCGGCCGGGCAGATGTACCTTCTGGAGGGCACCCCGGGTACAGGCAAAACCACCATCGCCATGCAGTTCATCCGGACCGCGGTTTTGGCCGGTGAAAGCGCGCTGTACATCACATTGTCGGAGTCGAAGCAGGAGCTGGAATCCTCAGCGCTTTCGCACGGCTGGACAGCCGACGAGCTTTCCATCGCCGAGTTCATCCCGGAGGAAGCCAGCCTCAACCCCGATCAACAGTACACGGTCTTTCACCCGAGCGAGGTGGAGCTGGCTACGACGATTCAGAAGCTGACCAGTCTGATCGACCGCCGCAAGCCGACCCGGCTGGTGATCGATTCGCTTTCGGAGCTCCGTCTGCTGGCCTCGGACACGATGCGGTACCGCCGCCAGCTGCTGGCGCTCAAACAGTTCTTCGCCGGCCGTGACACCACGGTGCTGCTCCTTGACGACCGCTCCAATGAGGGCAGCGACATGCAGCTGCAAAGCATCGCGCACGGCGTCATACGGCTGGACAAGGTGCCGCGCACGTACGGTGTCACCCGGCGACAGGTCGAAATCATCAAGATGCGGGGAAGCTTCTTCCGCGAAGGCTTCCATGACTACACCATCGAGACCGGGGGCGTATGCATCTACCCCCGGCTGGTCGCCAACGAGCACGACAGTGACTTCTCCGAGGACCGCGTAAAGAGCGGCATCGCCTCGCTCGATAACATGTTCGGCGGGGGCATCCTGCGCGGTTCGGCCACACTCGTCATCGGGCCCACTGGTGTAGGTAAGTCCTCGCTGGCGTTGCAGTTCGCCTGTGCCGCCTCCGAGCGCGGGGACCGCGCCATCGTGTACGCCTTTGACGAGGTACTGCGCTCGGCCCAGGAGCGCGCCGAGGCGTTGGGCATGCCCGTGCGGCAGCGCATCGCCGAAGGCTTGCTGGCCATGTCGCAAATCGATCCCGCGGAGCTGTCCCCCGGAGAATTCGTTTGGCAGATCCGCCGCGACGTGGAAGAGCGGGACACCCGGGTCGTCGTCATTGACAGCCTGACCGGTTTCCTGAACGCCATGCCCGGTGAACGCGATCTCACATTGCAACTGCACGAACTCATCGCTTTTCTGAACCAAAAGGGTGTGATCACCTTCCTGATCCTCACCCAGCATGGCCTCGTGGGCACCATGCAGGCGGACATCGATGTGAGTTACCTGGCCGATACTGTGGTGCTGCTGCGCTACTTCGAGGCGGACGGCGCCATTCGGCAGGTCATCTCCGTGTTGAAGCAGCGCGTCGGCCGGCATGAGCGGACCTTGCGCGAGTTCCGGCTGGATGAAAACGGTATCCAGATAGGGGAACCGTTGACTCACTTCCGGGGAATCCTCAGCGGCATCCCCTATGCTACGAACAGCCCGGTTGCCGCACAAAAAGAGGTCTAGGTGAGTTTGCTGGTGCGTGTGATTGCGCCAACCGGGCGCGATGCGGAAATGATCGCTGCGGTGCTGAACGGGAACGGCGTGTCGGCGCAGGTGAGTGACGCCCGGACACTGTTCCCGGCTGAACGCGCCGGCAATGGCGGGGACGCCTCTCCCCCATTGGGACCCTTGCTGATCGCCGAAGAGGCGCTCACACCACAGCTTTTGCCCCGGCTGACGGCCCTGGTGCGCGACCAGCCACCCTGGTCCGACCTTCCGCTCCTGGTTCTGACGGCCAGCGGCCGGGAGCTGGCCTCATCGCGCCGCCCGGAGGGTACTCCATTGGACCCACTGAATTTGCTCGGTTTTCCGGTGCTGCTGGAGCGGCCCATCCGCACGGCAACATTGGTCAGCAGCGTAAAGGCAGCCCTCCGGGCCAGGCAGCGGCAGTATGAAATCCGCGATGCACTTGCTTCTCTGAAGGACGAGCAGGAGACGCTGCAGACGGTGCTCGAAAACCTGCCGGTAGGCATCGTCGTCGCAAAGTCTTCCGGCGAAATCGTGCTCGGCAACCGTCGCGTGGAGGAGATCTTCCGGCATCCCATGCTGCCAAGCCCGGACGTGGAGTCGCATGGGCAATGGGTGGCCTACCACCCGGACGGACGGCGCGTTCTCGGCAGCGAATTCCCCCTGGCCCGCGCCATGCAGACCGGCCAGCCCGTGCCGCCGGAGGAGTTTCTTTACAGTCGCGGCGATGGAACGCAGGCCTGGGTCAGCCTGACCGCGGCGCCGATCCTGAATGAGAGTGGAACCGTCACCGGAGGCGTCGTGGCGGTCTCCGACATCGACGGGCAGAAGCGCTCCGAGACCGCCCTGATCCAGAGTGAAAAGCTGGCCGCCGTGGGCCGGTTGGCCGCCTCAATCTCCCACGAGATCAACAACCCGCTCGAAGCCGTGACCAATCTGCTGTTTCTGGCACGACAAAGCCAAAATCTGCCCGCGGAGGTTCGATCCTACCTGGACACCGCGGATGGGGAGTTGGGCCGCGTCTCCCAAATCGTCAGCCACACGCTGCGCTTCCACCGGCAGTCCACCCGGCCGCGCGCCGTCTCCGCTCAAGAGCTGCTGGAACCCACACTGGGTCTGTACTCCGGCCGGCTCGCCAACGCCGGCATCACGCTGCACGTGCAGCACCGGGGCACCTCCAGCGTGACCTGTTACGAGGGCGAGATACGCCAGACCCTGAACAACCTCGTCGGCAACGCGATCGAGGCCATGCGCACCGGCGGACGCCTAGTGATCCGGACACAGGATTCCTCATCGTGGAAGACCGGCGAGCCGGGCGTACGCATCAGCATCGCGGACACCGGCTACGGCATGACGCCGGAGGTGCAGAAGCGCGTCTTCGAGGCCTTCTACACGACCAAGGGCATCAACGGCACGGGGCTTGGCCTCTGGATCTCGCACGGCATCGTGGAAAAACACCGCGGCATGCTGCACATCCGCTCCTCAGTCAAGCCTGAGGGAAGTGGAACCGTCTTTGAGCTGTTTTTGCCTTGCAATCCGTTTCGTGAGGCGGACCGGCAGCCGCGGCAAGAACCCGTCGAACACGCTTTCCAATAGCACGATACTTTTGCTAGTTCGATAAACTCAGCCAGCCTACGTGATCGAGGACAGCAGGACGTCAGGTTCCGTCTTCGCTTTCGGCGTCCCCGTTTGCTCCGCATCGTGGCGGAAGTGCTGCTGGATCTTCTCCGCCGTGGCCGCGTTGACCACCGCCCGCAGCGCATCGGCGTTCTTTTCCGCGGCGAGTTTCAGAGCCCGGACACTGCCAAAGTGCTCCAGCAGGCGCTGCCGCGTGCGCGGTCCGACGCCGGCGATCTCGTCCAGTTCGCTGACGCGGTCGCGCATCTCACGCCGCTTGCGATGGTAGCCGATCGCAAACCGGTGCGATTCGTCGCGGATCTTCTGGATCACGTGCAGGATGGGCGAGCGGCGGTCGAGCACGATGGGATCGTCCTCCTGCCCGCTCAGATAAATAATCTCCTCGCGCTTGGCGATGGAGGCCAGCGGCTGTGTGGTGAGTCCCAACTCGTTCAGCGCCGCGGCGGCGGCATGCAGCTGGCCCAATCCGCCGTCGATCAACACCAGCGAGGGCATCGGTTTACCGTCTTCCTTGAGGCGGCTGTAACGGCGGGTGACGATCTCGGCCATGGAAGCGAAATCATCGACGCCGGTAACGGTTTTCACCTGAAACTTCCGATAGTCCGCCTTCTTCATCGCGCCCTTTTCCCACACCACCATGCTGGCGACGGTCTCCGCGCCCTGAATGTGCGAAATATCGAAGCATTCGATGCGCTCCGGCGGCTCGGCGAGGTTCAATGCATCACCGAGCGCTTCGGCCATAGCCTTGGCGCTCGGCTGCAGCACACGAAAGCGCTGGTCGAAGCTCTGCTTGGCGTTCTGGCAGACCAGATCGACGAGAGACCGCTTGTCGCCCCGCTGCGGCGCGGCAATCTCGATCTTGTGCCCGCTGCGCTCCCGCAGCAGGTCGGCCAGAATCGCGCGGTCGGGGAAGTCGACCGGCACATAGATGTGCTTGGGCACATAGGTCTGGTCGAGATAGAGCTGCTTCAGCAGCGCAGAAAAGAAGGCTGCCGGCGAAAAACAGGGCTTGGCGGCAACGTCGCCGGCCGGGGTATCGCAGTCGACTTCCAGGGCCGGATCGCCCGCATCGAACGGCGACGCCAGCACCGAGTGCTGCTCATCCGCCTCCTGATCCGCCTGCTGGTCCGCACAGATCGCCGGTGCCGGCGCGGCCGGGTTGGGCTCCAGCCGCGGCTCGGCTTCGAGATCGGTCGTATTCTCAATCTCCTCGGCAGGCGAGGCAGTCACGGCATCCTCAAACTCGGGCAGATCCTCCCAGAACAGGTCGCGGCGGTCCACGATCTTGCCGCCGCGCATGTGAAACAGATTCACGGCCAGCATGTCGTTCTCAAAATGGAAGCCGAAGACATCGGCGTCGTCGGTGTCCGTCGTGTCCATGCGCTGGCGCTCGCCGGCCTGGTGCACCGTGCCCAGCTGGTCGCGCAGCCGGGCGGCGAGTTCGAACTGCATGTTCTCCGCGGCCAGCGACATGCGCTTCATCAACCGCGATTCCAGCTCCTCCGTCTTGCCGCCTAAAAATAGCTGCACATCTTTGATCACCGCCTTGTAGTCCTCGGGCGAGATCAGTTCCTGCACGCACGGACCCAGGCAGCGCTTGATGTGGTACTGCAGGCAGGGTCGCGGGTGATAACGGTTCAGGTCGACCTTGCAGCTGGGAATCAGAAATCCCTTCTGCACCACATCCACGATGCGATGGGCCAGATTCCCCGGAAAGTAAGGTCCAAAGTAAGCCCCACCATCTTTTCGCAGGCGCCGCGTCACGAAGACCTTGGGGTGACGGTCGCCGAGCGTGAGTTTCACGTAGGGGTAGGTCTTGTCGTCGCGCAGCAGGATGTTGAAGCGCGGCTTGCGCTGCTTGATCAGGTTGTTTTCAAGCGCCAGCGCCTCATGCTCATTGGCGACGGTAATGTATTCCAGATCCACCGCCTCGCGCATCAGCGAGCCGGTCTTGGCATGCGCCTGGTTCGCCGCAAGAAAGTACGACCTGACCCGCGAACGCAGGTTCTTGGCCTTGCCGACGTAGATCACAGTCCCTTCGGCGTTCTTGTACAGATAACAGCCGGGGCCGGTGGGAAGCGTGCGAATTTTCTGAAGCAGATCCATTGTGGGCGTACGGCAGCGGGAGGCTGGCCCGGATATCAGGTTAGACGTTTTCCGCGGTTGGGCGATGCAGGGCGGAATGGCGAACGCGATAAGACGAACACGCCCCGCTTGCCGCGGCACCGGCGTAGGCCGCGTTCGCTTTCCGATTTGCGTTCGCCAGCGATAGCTTCGCCAGCGATAGCATAGATCCATGGCAAATGAGAAAGCCCTGGAAGTTGCGGAGGCACGGGAAGCCGGCCAGGCCATTGCGAAGGCCGCTGCCATCATGGCCCGTCTGCGCGGCCCGGACGGCTGCCCCTGGGATCAGGAGCAGACTTTTGACTCCATCAAACGGCACACGCTGGAGGAAACCTACGAGGTCTTTGACGCCATCGAGCGGCGCGCCTGGCCGGAGCTGCGCGACGAACTCGGCGACCTCCTGCTGCAGGTGCTCTTTTACGCGCAGATGGCCGCCGAGGCCGGTCATTTCACCCTCGCCGACGTAGGCGAAGCACTCAGCAGCAAGCTGATCCGCCGCCATCCGCACGTCTTCGGCGAGGCAAAAGCCGCGGACAGTGACGCCGTCCTGAGCCAGTGGGAGCAGATCAAGCGGAGCGAGAAAGTGTCAGCCGGAGAAGCCGCACAGGGTGCCCTCGACAGCATCCCGCGCTCCATGCCCGCCATCCTGGAGGCCGCCAAGCTGGGCGGGAAGGCGGCCAAGGCAGGATTCGACTGGCCGGATGCCGCCGGTCTCTTCGACAAACTCGCCGAGGAAACCGCGGAACTGCGCGTCGAGGTCGCCCGCCGAGACCTCGACGCGATGGAAAGTGAGGTCGGCGACCTGCTCTTCACCGCCGTCAACCTCGCCCGCCATCTGAAAGTTGATCCGGAGTCGGCGCTGCGGCGCACCAACGCCAAGTTCCGCAGCCGCTACGGCGCGATGGAAGCCTTGGCCGGCGGCGGCGCACCATTTGAGGCGTTATCGCTCGAGGCCAAGGACGCGCTGTGGAACCGCGCCAAAGCAGGGGAACGGCCAGGGACCTAACGGGTGGGCACCGGGATGGCCAGCAGCGCGTGAATGGCGTCCTGGTACGTCGGCAGCGAGGGCACACGCTGCACATCGAACACATTTAACTCCGCATCCTCGTGCACGGTGCGCAGCATCATCTCGCGAATAAGGATGTGTTCACTCAGCTGTGAGTACAACCAGCGGCCGTCCCCTGTATTTGCCTGCTCAAATGCCATTGTGCCGCCGCCGCTGACGCGGGCCAGCAGACCGCCCCAGCCAAAGTTCACAGGGCGCAGGATGCGGCCCTCAATGCGGGTGATGCAGTGGCTCTCCGCGTCGATCCAAAGCCGGCCGGCGATGCCGGTGAGCGCCTCCCCGACGAGGGTGGGTGGTTTGAACGCAGGGTTGGGGGTGAAGTCGATCACCACTTGCTGACCGCGGGCGCCCGGCGGCTGCGGCTGTCCGGGTGTGAAGCTCCACAGCATCGCTCCGGGCATTTGATGGATGAGCTCCAGGGCGTACCGGCGCGAGGCACGATCGTGTTGTTCGCGGTTCAGAAACACCCCGGGCGATGCCAGGATGCCTTCCAGGCGTTCGCGTTCAGCCTTGTCTTCCTCCGCGCTCAGCGGGGCGGCATTGCGTCCGATCAGCCGCGCCACATTGCCCTCGCGGCTTTCGATCACCTCGCGAACCACGTCCCCTCGGGCATCCACCTTGTGCACGCGATACCGCAACGGCAGCGCGTCCTCCCCGGCGAGGATGCGCTGCTGATTCTCGCCGGCGGCATCAACCCAGGTCTTGGGAGACCCGGCTGGCATGGAACCCGCACCGGGAGCCGTCTGTGCCGGCGCCCCGGCCGCGCCGGCGAGCACCCAGGAGGAGGTAAAAAGAACAGCTGTCAGCGACCAACACAGAGTCAGCCCGCCCCGGGGCTGACGGGAGCGGTGGCGCTGATGGCGACGCGGCGGTGGATCCGGCAGAGTAATCGGCGTTCCCCTAGGGAGATAGACGCCGCCGGAGCCAGGAAGGATGAGTGGCAACGGTTAACAAAGCCTCGTCAAACGGTTGTGAGCGCAGGGGGCACCGTGCGACCGGAGGTGCCAAAATGAATTTGAGCCTCCCCGCCGGTCGCCGGTTTGGCCGGAAGTTGCTAGGCTGGTGCCAAGAGCCCCTATGATTCATCTATTCAAACGAAGCGGTTCGGCCGGCGAAGGACATGCCCTGGAGCGGAAGAGGCACTCGCGTGGCTGGGCCGATGCCTTGAAGTTTATCAGCGGCAATCCGGCGCAGTCGCTGCGTGTGCTGGACTTCGGCCCAACCTCACCGCACAACATCAACCTGCTCACGTCCTTCGGCCACAGCGTCTACATGGCCAACATCGTCGGTGAGGCCCAAAAGCCCGAGTGGCTGCTGCCGCGTGCGCCGGGCGCACGTGCCGAGACGCCCGCGGACTTCGACGGCGAACGGTTTGCTGAATCCGTGCTCGACTTCTCCGGCCGGGACTTTGACCTGATCCTGCTTTGGGATACCGCCGACTATCTTCCGCCGCCGCTGGTTCCGACGATGTTTGCGCGGCTGCGCGCCGTGATGAGGCCCGGCGGCATGCTGCTCGCCTTCTGCCACGGCAAACTCGACGGTCCGGACAACGGCTACGCCCGCTACCAACTTACGGAAACGGACGAGTTGCGCCTGCTCGGCAGTGAGCCACTGCCGGTGCGCCAGATCATCAGCAACCGCCAGATGGAAAAGTATCTGCAAGGCTTTGGGACGATTCGCTTCTTTCAAGGCATCGATAACGTCCGCGAGGTGATTGCGACCCGCTGACGTTATCGTCAGAACCCAAGCGATAAAACAGTGCGAGGCCGCGCTCCCTTGCGGAATGCGCGGCCTTATTCCCGTTGCCTGACGGTTGCAGAACGTCTTCCCGTTCCTCTTTTCATCCCCGCAGGAATCTGCTGTTACGCTGCGCAACTTACAAGGAACAGGGAGGCTATTCCCTAGTTAGAGGAGTCCTTTGGAGCGCCCTTGCGGCGGTCGGCCCAGCGGCGCTGCATGGCTTCCTGAATACGCTTGCGGCCTTCGGGACTGAGATTGCGCTTGCGCTTCCGTGGTGCGGCAGCGGCGGCAGCTTCCGGCTGTGCGGGGGCGGTGGCTTTCGGACGGCCACGACGGGCGGCAGGGATCGGGCTGGCCCCATCCAGTGCTGCGACAGCCTGGCGTGCCTGTTGCAGCCGCGCAATTTCCGCATCAATCTCAGAGAGAATCTGACTTACATCCATGTAACTTCCTCTTTCGTGGCCAGATGCGACTCAACATGTGTCCTAGCTCATCCTAACTCTACGTGCGGGTGGGGTCCGGTTGCAAGCAAACCATGTATTTCTTTCTTAGAAAGTTTACAAAAGTTTGAACCGTGGTCGAGGCATGGCAAACCGTGCTCCGCAGGCCAACTTAGCGCTACGGAGCTCCGCATGACTTCGGTGTCGAGTAGTAACGCTAAGTTCGTACGGAACGTTACCTTCGTGCGGTTCTCTGAAGGCCGAATGCTAGACTCGACCCGATGCGATCGGTCTCACCACGCCTCTATGCCATGGTTCTGCTCTCGGCGGTTTTGCAGTTACTGCCGTTTCCGGTCGCCGGGCCCGTGCCGGAGTGGCGGCGCCTCCTAAGTTGGATCTGTCTTGTTCCACTTTTGTACGCTCTGGGCTCAAGGCGAAACGATGGCCGGCCGCTTGGTGTGCGCCGAAGCGCCTCCCTTGGCTACCTCTGTGGCGTGGCCTGGTTCGCGGGTAACTGCTACTGGATCTATCAAACAATGTTCCTGTACGGCGGCTTGCCCAAGCCCGTCGCACTCGGCATCCTCCTGCTTTTCTCGCTGTACCTCGGCCTGTACTTTGCGCTCTTTGGCGCCGGCTTCGCATTGATTCAGAGGACAAAAGGCAGGATTGCCGCGCTCTTTCTTTCTCCCGCGCTTTGGGTGGCCGTGGAACTGGCGCGGGACCGCATCACAGGTTTTCCCTGGGATCTGCTGGGCTATACGCAAATCGATAACACGCTGCTAACACCGCTCGTCCCCTGGACCGGAGTTATGGGCCTGTCGTTCGTGGTCGCGAGTGGAAACCTGCTCTGGCTTTGGCGTCCCCGGCTCCGCGGAAAAGACGTATGGGCGGGGCCGGTCTGCGCTGTGCTGGTCATTGTGGCGAGTTATCTCGGCATGACACATCCCCGTCATCGGCTGGAAGTCGCCGACGCCCGGGCCATTCTCGTCCAGGACAACCTGAACGTCGGCGCGCAGGCCGGTCCTCCGGAGACCCAGCCCGAGCTGCTGGCGAGCCTCACGCAGGAGACCTTGCATCCAGCCTTACCGCCGCTATCTTGGGACCTTTCTCCGGATCCGGCAACGCACAATCCTCCGTTGCCGCCGCAGCTCATCGCCTGGCCGGAGGCGCCAACGCCGTTCGCGGGCGCCGACCCAAGCTTCCGGGCAGCTATCTCCCAGTTAGCCCAGACCCTGCACGCGCCGGTGGTGGTGGACGCCGTCGCGGGCGCGGACCGCCCCAACCCGGGGGGGCATTACGACGAATTCGTCTCTGCCAGCTTCTTTCTGCCCGACGGCAGCTACGCCGGCCGTTATGACAAGATGCACCTCGTCCCCTTCGGCGAATACACCCCGTTCAAGCCGCTGTTCTTCTTCGCCGGCCACCTGCTGGATGGCTTGAACTTCGTCCCCGGCACCCAGCGCAACGTCTTCCACGTGGGCCGGCTGCGCTACGGCGTCTTTCTTTGCTACGAATCCATCTTCGGCGATGAGATCCGGCAGTTCACGCTGAATGGCGCCCAGGTACTCGTCAACCTCACCGATGACGGCTGGTACGGCGACACCAGCGCGCCCTGGGAGCATCTGGACATGGCCCGCATGCGCGCCCTCGAGAACAACCGCTGGCTGCTGCGCGACACCAACACCGGCCTGACGGCCTCGATAGACCCCGGAGGCCGTGTCGTCGCCTCCATGCCCCGGCACATCCGCGGCGCCGTCGAGGTGCCGTTCAGCTATCGCTCCCGGCTGACGTTCTACACCCGCCACGGCGACTGGATCGGCATTCTCTGCGCCATTCTGGTGGTAGCCGTCATCGCCGGGGGAGCCCTCGGCCGCCGCTACCCGGCCGTGCCGAGGGGACCGGAGGCGGACCCGGTAAACTAGACCCATGTTGGATGAACTGGAGTTTGCCTACTCCCCGGTTCGCGAAAAGGTTCGCGAGCTGCGGGAGTATCTTTGACCCGTCTCGCCTGAAGTCCGAGCTCGCCCGCGTCGAAACCAAGATCGCCGACCCCGCCGTCTGGGCCGATGCCGCAAGATCACAGCCGCTGATGCGCGAACGCAAGCGGCTCGAGTCGCAGCTGAGCTACGACGTAGAGCTGGGCCGCCGCTCGGATGACGTGGCCGCCTATTTTGAGCTGCTGCGCGAAGGCGAGTCGTCGGTAGAGCCCGACCTCAAACGCGAGATCGAATCACTCGGCACCTACACCGAGCAGCTAGAAGCCCGCACCATGCTCTCCGAAGAGCACGACGCGCTGAACGCCATCCTCACCGTTCATCCCGGCGCCGGCGGGACCGAATCGCAGGACTGGGCCGAAATGCTCATGCGCATGTACCTGCGCTGGGCCGAGCGCGAAGGCTTCAAAACTGAGATCAACGAGATTCAGGACGGCGATGAGGCCGGCATTAAGTCGGTCACCTTCACCCTCTCCGGCGACAACGCCTTTGGCCTCATGCAGGGGGAAAGCGGCGTCCATCGCCTGGTCCGCATCTCGCCCTTCGATCAGGCCAAACGCCGTCAGACCAGCTTCGCCGCCGTCTACGTCTCGCCCGAGATCGACGATTCCATCGTGATCGACATCAAGCCCGACGATCTGCGCATCGATACCTACCGGTCTGGAGGAAAGGGTGGGCAACATGTCAACACCACCGACTCCGCCGTGCGCATCACGCATCTGCCGACCGGCATCGTTGCCGGTTGCCAGAATGAGCGCTCACAACATAAAAACAAGGACCGCGCCATGAAGATGCTGCGCTCCCGGCTCTATGAATACGAGCTGGAAAAGCAGCGTGCGGTCACCAAAAAGGTCGAAGACTCCAAGCTGGGAATCAACTTCGGCTCGCAGATCCGCTCCTACGTGCTGCAGCCCTACCGCATGGCCAAGGACCTGCGCACACGGGTGGAGGTCGGCGATGTGGACAAGGTGCTCGACGGCGGACTCGACCCGTTCATCCGCGGGTACCTGAAGTTGCGTCGCGAAGGCGGCGTCCCAGCCGCGATCGACGTTGACGAGGAGTAGGTTCGGGAGATGAGGAGTCGGTTCGGGAGATGAGGAGACGGTTCGGGAGATATAGCTAAGCAGCTGTTTACTGATTACCGAAGTTGCGCCGAGGCCGGTGAAAAGCAATCTACCACCCCTCCCCCTTATCATCCCGAGCAACGCGAAGGACCTGTTTTCGTTCGGCCATGATTGCGGCGGTCGAGGAAAGCAGGTCCT
>CAXSBL010000041.1:15750-30171 GCA_964235515.1 uncultured Bryocella sp. | reverse complement strand
GGAAGAACAACAAAAAGGCCCCGCGCTCTGTGAAGAGAGTCGGGGCTTCTTCTTGTAGTTCTTAAGCGGAACTAGACGGCAGCGACGGCCTTCTTGGACGTGGCTTTCTTCTCTGCGGGCGCGGCTGGCTCCTTCGCCGAAGCCTTTTCCTTCACCGGCGCGATGGTGTCCTTCGCGGCCTTGGCGATGCGGAACTTGACTACGGTCTTGGCCTTGATCTTGATGGCCTCGCCGGTCTGCGGGTTGCGGCCGATGCGGGCCTTGCGCTCCGCCTTGACCAGCTTGCCGATGCCGGGGATGGTGAACTCGCCATTCTTCTTGGTTTCCTTCACGGCTGTCTCGGCCATCGTGGAAAAGAAAAGGGCGCTCTGCTTGTTGTTGATCTCGAGCTTTTCTGCCATGAAGCGGATCAGCTGCGTTTTGGTCATGCCTTTTGCCATTGGGGGTGTGTGCTCCTTTGCACGCTGTTCGAGGAGGTAGGGATCACGGTTCGACTGCGGCGCAGGGCTTTGCAGTTGAGCAAATCCCCAGTGTTTATGCGGAGTTTTGAACCGCGCCGAATTCACCTTCCACCCTGCCCCGGCCCCTTGTCAATACGAAATGCAGTGTATTTGCGGTGTTCTACAGCGATTTCGCCATAGGGAGTGCTTTCTTTGGTCCTTTTCTGAGGAAAAACAGGCCCCGAAGCTATTTTCTACCCGCTGCGCAACGGTTCCAGCGTTGGTGTGGCGTAACGACGGAAAGGAGACGGCGACTTAGAAAGTGAGCGAAGGCTATTCTTTAGGCCGGCCGCCGCGCAGGGTACGCCGCACATATTGGAAGGCCAGAAAGCCGGAGGCGGCGACAAAGACGCCCAGCCCTACGGGCAGACCGAGGCGCTTATAGCTGATGGCGAAGTCAACATTACCGTGGCCGGTGGCCGTGTAAAACAGGAGCGTCACGATGGACACGAAGGTGACCAGGAAAAACGCAATGAAGCCTGTAGCGATCGCGATGACCAGCGACTGAAACCAGCCGAGATCGCCGAACGGGATGCCGAGCAGCGTTCCTTCGCGGCGGGCGCGGTCGATGTGATGGGGAGAGGTCATCTCCAGTAGAATAGCCTGATGGCCGAGAGCATGAACACGGGTTTGGGCGCGGGCACGGGCGAAACGCTGGTGCCCGCCGCCGATACCCTGGTACGGGCTTCGCAGGTGGCGCGCGAGGCCGAGGTGCGACGGTCCGCCAACGGCGTGCGTTTTGCCACGTTTGGTGAGACCGGCGTGCCGGGACCGGATCTGGATCGCATGCTGGAAGCGGTACCGGAGTCCGTTGCCGGCCAGCTGAACGCCAATACCTACTTTTTTGTGCCGCTGGCTCTGCGGGAGCCGGATGCGTCCGAGGTTTCTACTCGGAAAGTTCGCGGTGAATCTGCGGAGCAGGCCATGGTGGCGCCGGCGTGGACCGAAGACCTGGGCGATGCGGCGATCTGCCATCGCAATGTAGAGCTCGACAAGGAATTGGGCAGCGGGCACCGCGGGGTGTTCATCTCAACCCGCTTGATGGGTGACCGTTTCGCGCTGAGCTTTGAATTTTTCATCAATGTGGCGCACGCGTTTATCGATGCGGCCGGGGTTCCGGAGCGGTTTGCCGCGCTGGCCTGGGAGCAGGCGGTAAGCGGTGTTCGCGGCGAGACCAGCCTGGATGCCTGGGAGGCGCGGCATCTGGCGCTCGGCAAACCGATTGCTGCAGAGGTCGAGATCGCTTCTGCGAGCGGGTCCGGCGGACGGCGAGGACGCTTGTTCGGGCAGGGTACACCGCTGGCGAACCGGTCGTTTGGAGCGGTTGCTCCGGTGGGCGGCAACGTCGTTGCTCTGAATGCGGCTGCGCCCGCCGTCGTCGCCGACGAGAAAGAGCGCCAGGTATTTCTGGAGAGCGCCTTTTCGGATTCGCTGGCAATTTATCTGTTGTCGCTGGTGCTGGACCTGGATTATAGCGAGCTGCGCGAGCGGGATTACCCTCTGCTGGCGCCGGTAGCACTGGCCGAACGACTGAAGCTAGTGTCAGAGCTATACCCGGCGAACGCGGGATACGAGTTTGCCGTGCGGTACCGCCGCCGGGCGTAACACTCAGGTGTTTCTCAGCGTTACGGCACAGATCTAAAGACGAGGCGCTAGTGCGCGGTTTTCATGGGTTCGGTTAGCTTGTAGTGAGTGAGCATGATGCCGGTTGGCGTTCGAAATGTACTGATCAGTTCGAAGGTCTGCGCCGGGATCCCCTCCTCGAACAGGCGCTTGCCTCTGCCCAACAGAATCGGATAGACGATCAGCAGGATTTCATCCGCAAGCCCACCCCCGAGCAGAGTCGAGGTGAGTGTGGAGCTTCCTGCGAGGATGAGGTCGGGACCGTCCTGCGACTTGATCCGGCGGACGTCTTCGACCAGGTCCGGTCCAAGGCTTTCAAAGGGACCCCATTCGAGGGTTTCCGGGTGATGCGTAGCGACGTACTTCGTTGCTGCTTTGAGGCGGTCCGCCATGGGACTGCTCGGCGCCTGCGGCCAGTAACCTGACCAGAGATTGTAGGTGCGACGGCCAAGCAGCAGATCGAAGCGCTCGCCATAGGCGGCGAGGACGGCATCTCTGCCGGCGAGGGTCCGGTACGGCGCGGTCCAGTCGCTGTAGGGGAAATCATTGTCATCGGCCGAGTGCTGGATCACGCCGTCCAGCGAGATATGTTCCGCGATCTTGAGCTTTCTCATGTGAGTCCCGTTCCAGAAAATACAGGATGTAGCCAACGCGAATCTTAGCGTATCGCTGCGAGGGAAGCCCGGAAAAGCCGCTCGAAATCAGCGAGATCCTCCTTGTGCCTGGCGGCCGTTTCCACCGCTTTTTGCGCGGATGGGCGGCTGTAGCCGAGGTTCAGCAGGGCACTGAGGACATCCTCCGCCACGGCACCCAGGGACGGCCGCACGGGTTCGGTGGCGGAGGTGAAGCCGGCCAGGCCGTCGAGCTTGTCTTTCAGCTCCAGCACAACGCGTTCGGCGGTCTTTTTGCCGATGCCGGGCACCTTGGTGAGGGTGGCGTGGTCGCCGCCGCGGATGGCCCCGACGAGACGCTCGGCGCTGATGCCGCTGAGCACGGTGAGAGCCAGCTTGGGGCCGATGCCGGAGATGGTCAGCAGCTTTTCAAACAGGCGCTTTTCGTTCGGCTCCTTGAAGCCGAAGAGCTGCAGCGCGTCCTCGCGGACATGGGTGTGCACGTGCAGCGCGGCCGGGGAGCCGACATCGCCGAGCTCGGTGTAGGTGGAGACGGAGATCAGCAGCTCGTAACCCACGCCGCCGCAATCGAGGATGACGGAAGAGGGAGTTCTGAAGAGAATCTGGCCGCGCAGATGAGCAATCACTGCGGTGATTGTAGAGGAATGTTGGGTTCGACCTGCGACGACCTACGTTGTCGTTCTGGGCGGAACCGGGTTCCGTTGCTCGTTTTCGCGAGCGCGAAGGACCTGCTGCCTTATGGCTGAATGGGTTGAGTACAAAAGCAGGTCCTTCACTGCGTTCAGGATGACAGGAGATAGGGTGACAAGCAGGAATGTTGTGTTCGTCGATTGCGTCTAGGGGACCAACACGATCTTTCCACTGCCGCCCTTTTCTGCCCTGGCCTGGGCTGCCGCGGCTTCGGCGAGGGGCAGCACCTCGCTCACCGGCAGTTTGAGTTTGCCGTCGCGCACCGCTTCACCGTAGTGCACAATTGTGGCGGGCTTCGGCTGAGCGCCCATCGGCTTTACCCGGACCAGCGGATGCAGGGCCGCACCCTGCGGCGGCCCCAGCAGCGTACCATAGGCTCCACCCGGTTTCACCTTGGCGAGCAGCGCGGGGCCGAGCTTACCTCCGATGGTATCGGCTACCGCGTCGACCAAGCCCAGGTTGGCGAGTTCGGTATGGTCGTCGAGATCGATGGAAGCAATCGCGCCGAGGGCGATCGCTTCATCCTTTTGCTTTTTACGGACACCCGCGATGACCTTGGCACCGATTTCTAGTGCGGCAAACAGGGCACAGCGGCCCACGTTGCCGACCGCGCCGGTGAGCAGAACGGTTTGCCCTGCCTGCACCTCGCTGGCCTCGCGGATGAGCTGGTCGCCGGTAAGCGAAACCAGCGGTATCGCCCCGCTTTGCGTCATCTCCAGGCCTTGCGGCAGGTGCGCCAGATCGGTCGCTTTCACGACGCACAGCTCAGCATAGGTGTGGTGAGCGAGGGCGAAGACACGATCGCCCTCGTGGAAACCCTCGACGCCTTCGCCGAGTGACTCCACGACGCCGGCGACATCGCGGCCCAGGATACCCGGAAATTCTATCGGGTACTTCTCCTTCGCATCGCCGGAGCGCATCTTCCAGTCCACCGGGTTCACGCTGACGGCAAGCACGCGGACGCGGACCTCGCCCGGGCCGGGTTTTGGGTCCTCAAAATCTTCATAATGCAGCTTGGAAGGTCCACCATATTCGTGCAATACGATTGCTTTCATTCCGCCCTCGCTTTCCCTTAGTTTAGATGCGCCGATGAGCGGGGACAGCAGCCGGCGGGAACCGCGGCAAGGGGTCTGCCCTCCGCCTGCCTTGACAAGGCGGCGCGGGGAGCGTGAGCTTGAAGCATGATTGATGCCCATGCCGTACTGGCGCACCTGGAAGAGCTGCGCACCCTGACCGCCGACGAACAAGGCGCACAACGCGTTGCCTGGACCCCTACCTGGCAGAGGGCGCGCGCCTGGTTTGAAGGCAAGCTGAACGATCTGCCGGTGGAGCACCATCACGATGCCGCCGGCAATCACTGGGTGACGCTGCGCGGCAAAAGCGAACGCGCGCTGGTGCTGGGATCGCATCTGGATTCGGTGCCGAACGGCGGTTGGCTGGACGGCTGCCTGGGCGTGTTGACGGCGCTTGAGGTGTTGAAGGCCATCGCCAAACGCAGCGACGGCCAGCCTCCCTGCACGATCAAGGTGGTGGATTGGGCCGACGAAGAAGGTGCACGTTTTGGTCGCAGCCTGTTTGGTTCAGCCGCCTTTGCCGGTAGACACACCACCGAAGCCGACCGCGGGCGCACCGACAGCGAAGGCACCACGCTGGAGGCCGCGCTGCTTGGCTGCGGCGTGCAGATTGACCGGGTGGGCGATGCGGCGAGCGAGCAGAAAAACATCGCCGCTTACCTGGAGTTGCACATTGAGCAGGGACCCGTGCTGGAGCGCGCGGGCAAGGCGCTGGGCGTAGTGACCGGCACCAAGGGTGTGGAGCGCTGGGCGGTCACCTTCAAGGGGCAGGAGGCGCACTCCGGCTCGACCCCGATGGGGGTGCGCCGCGACGCGTTGGCCGCGTGCGCCAAGCTGGCATTGGAAATTCGCGGTATCGCGAAACAGTACCCGGATGCCGTGGCGACGATGGGCAGCGTAAAGACGTTTCCGGGAATCGCGACGGCCGTGGTCGGCAGATGCGAGGCGACCCTGGATTTGCGCGATCTGGACCCTGGGACTTTGGAGAGCTTGTTGAAGCAGTCCAAGGCAGCAAGCCAGCGCTTTGCAGAAGAAGAGGGATGCACGGCCGAGTGGTCGAAGATCTGGTCCATTGAACCGATCGCGTTCCATCCGCAGCTGATGACATTTTTGGAGGAAGCCGCTTTGGAGATGACGGGTACGAGCGAACGGCTGCCGTCCGGTCCGCTGCACGATGCCGCTGAAGTCGCGCGGCTGGGCGTGCCCACGGGCATGCTGTTTGTGCAGTCGCTGCGCGGGCTGAGCCACAATCACGAAGAGGACAGCGACCGTCTGCACCTGATGCAGGCTGCCGAGGCCTTTGGGCGCGCGGCGGAGTCCACCATGCACTGGATTGCCGGTGACGGCGGCATCGATTTGTGGGCCGAGGAGCATCGCACGCCGCACACCGGTGCGTAATCAGCTCATCAACATCATCTGCATCGCTCACACGAACTTCGCTGCGATGGCCTGCCTCCCCCAAGGAGCAGGCGTTGCAAAATTTCATCGAGGGACCGTTGTCCATCTCACCTTTCGGGAGCGCTTTCCTGCATGAGTGATACCCCCAGCTTCGAATCGCAGGCGCCCAGCGCACCGGGGATTGCGGAGCGCTTCCCGGACTTTCATCCGCCCTTCGACAACGCGGGTGCGCTGGCCGAGGCCAATCGTTGCCTCTTCTGTTTCGACGCGCCGTGCACACAGGCGTGCCCCACGCACATCGATGTGCCTCGCTTCATCAAGAAGATCAGCAGCGGCAATCTCGAGGGCTCGGCGCAAACGATTCTTGATGCGAACATTCTGGGCGCCAGCTGCGCGCGAGCCTGCCCCGTGCAGGTGCTGTGCGAAGGGGCGTGTGTCTTTCAGCATTACAACAAGCAGCCGATTCAGATTGGCCGCCTGCAGCGCTATGCGATGGATGCCATGCATGCCAGCGGCGCCCCGCTGCCATTTTCTCCCGGTGAGGACACAGGCAAACGCGTGGCGCTGGTCGGCGCGGGGCCGGCATCGCTGGCGTGTGCGGCGGAGCTGCGGCGACGAGGCGTGGTCGCTACGATCTTTGACGCGCGCTCCTTGCCCGGAGGTCTCAACACCTATGGCATCGCGGAGTACAAATTGCCGCTGAGTGAAAGTCTGCGGGAGATCGATCTTATCGTTCAGCTTGGTGTGGAGTTTCGCCTGCAAACGATCGTCGATGCCGCGATGCTGAGAAATCTTGAGGCGGAGTACGACGCGGTCTTTCTCGGTGTCGGCTTGGGCGCGATTCACAAGCTCGGCCTTGCGCATGAAGACAGCCAAGGTGTGACGAACGCGCTTGATTGGATCGCCGGGTACAAGAGCGGTACGCTGCTGCAATCACCCGCGCGCGTGGCTGTGGTGGGTGCGGGCAACACGGCTATCGATGCAGCCATTGCAGCGGTGCGCCTGGGTGCCGAAGAAGTCACAATGATCTATCGCCGCGGCCCCGAGCAGATGTCCGCCTTCGGCTTTGAGTATGCTCATGCCAGGGCCGAGGGTGTGCGGTTTTTGTGGCACATGCAACCGCTCGGCATCAAGCGGTCCTTGTTTCATCATGCGGTGGAGGGACTCCAACTGCAGACGTTGGAGAGAAACGGTGATAGTTCGCTGGTTCCTGTATTGGACAAGACGATGCTGCTGCCCGTTGACTGCATCGTGCTCTCTATCGGACAGGCAACGCACACAGATTTCCTGCACGAAGACGCAGAGCACGCACCAAAGCTGCTGTTGGAGGGCGGCCGTATCGTGATCGATCGACGCACGGGACAAACTTCGAACCCGCGGTACTTCGCCGGTGGTGATTGCACCAACGGCGGACGTGAGGTGGTCGATGCCGTGGCTGATGGCAAGCGGGCAGGCATCGCGATGGCGGCGTGGCTCGGGGGTGCGCATGAGTGAGCTGAACGGCGTGACCCACCGCACGGCGGGAAGCCCCACATTGCGCACAACGTTCGCCGGCATTGAATGCCTGAATCCATTCTGGCTGGCCTCCGCCCCGCCCACCAACTGCGGTGAGCAGATCATGCGTGCCTTTGACGCGGGCTGGGGCGGCGCGGTGTGGAAGACCATCGGGGCGCCGATCACTAACGTGAGTTCGCGCTATAGCTCCATCGATTGGAACGGCGGGCGCATGATGGGGCTGAACAACATTGAGCTGATCAGCGATCGTGCGACGGAGCTGAATCTGCGCGAAATCGCCGAGGTAAAGCGCCGCTATCCGAAGCATGTTGTGATTGCGTCGTTGATGGTGGAGTCCACGCGCGAGGCCTGGCATGACATGGTGACGCGCGCGGAAGATGCCGGTGCGGATGGGCTGGAGCTCAACTTCGGATGTCCTCACGGCATGAGCGAGCGCGGCATGGGCTCCGCCGTAGGCCAGGTGCCGGAGTACTGCGCGCAGATCACGGAATGGGTGAAGGAGCGTGCAGGTACGCCGGTGATCGT
The DNA here is from genome assembly GCA_964235515.1 of uncultured Bryocella sp. Lineage (GTDB taxonomy): Bacteria > Acidobacteriota > Terriglobia > Terriglobales > Acidobacteriaceae > Granulicella. The sequence continues at coordinate 22,215 of CAXSBL010000041.1, read as the reverse complement.
AAAGCTGACACCGAACATCGCGGACATCCGCATGCCGGCACGCGCGGCGAAACGCGGCGGCGCCGATGCACTTTCGGCGATTAACACGATCAATTCCATCACGAGCATCGATCTCGACACGTTGGAGCCGCGGCCGAAGGTCGACGGCTACAGTTCACACGGAGGGTACTGCGGACCGGCGGTAAAACCCATCGCGTTGAACATGGTGGAGCAGGTGATGAGCGATCCCGAGGCCGCCTTGCCGATGAGCGGGATCGGCGGCATTGGGTCATGGCAGGATGCGGCGGAGTTCATGCTGCTGGGCGCAACGACGGTGCAGGTGTGCACCGCGGCCATGCACTACGGCTACCGCATCGTGGAAGATATGAGCGATGGTCTGCTCGCCTGGATGCGCCGCAAGGGCTATCAGACGCTTGAGGAGTTTCGTGGTCTGAGTCTGCCGCACATGCGGCCGTGGAAGAACCTGAACCTGAACTACCAGGTGGTCGCGCACATCCATGAAGAGCTCTGCATCGGCTGCCAGCTTTGCTATACCGCATGCTGGGATGGCGCTCACCAGTGCATTCATACCGATCGCACGCACCCCGCCCACGACATTACACGTACGCCCGCGATGGCCGCAGCAGAAAGTGCACGGCGGATCACGACGACGCCAATCCCGAAGCTCGATATGAATGAGATCGGCATGCGTGGACCGTACCGTACGCCGCTCGAACGCATTCCACGCGTGGATGAGGGTCATTGTGTGGGTTGCAATCTGTGTTCGCTGGTGTGCCCCGTGCCGGAGTGCATCACGATGGAGCGTGTGAAGAACGATTTGCCGGCGCAGAGTTGGGAAGAGCGCGTGGCTGCCGGCATCGTGCCCGAAGGGATAACGGCACCGACGGATCTGAATCCGAACACACCGTGAATGTCCATGCAGGAGCGAATCTGAGATGGGAACACTGATCAAAAATGGAACTGTCGTAAGCGCTTCGGGCTCCGTGCCTGCCGATGTGCTGATCGAAGGTGAACGCATCGCTGCGGTGGGCCAGCATCTGGACGCGACGGGACACGAGGTCATCGATGCCGGAGATCTGCTCGTTATGCCCGGCGGCATCGATGTGCATACGCATCTCGACATGCCCTTCGGCGGCACCACATCAGCGGATGACTACGAGACCGGAACGAAGGCCGCGGCCGTCGGGGGCACGACGACGGTGATCGATTTTGCTCTTCAGAAGCAGGGCTCGACGATGCGGGAGGCGCTGGAGATCTGGCGTGCAAAGGCAGAAGGCAAGGCCTGCATCGACTATTCGCTGCACATGGCCGTGACCGACCTAGATCCAGGCAGGAGCTCAAGCGATGGAGCGCAGGGGTTGCGCGAAATGGAGGAGATGGTCGCGGAAGGCATCACCAGCTTCAAGTTGTTTATGGCCTACCCCGGCGTGCTGATGATTGACGACGGCCTGATGTTCAAGGTGATGCAAAAGTCTGCGGCGTTGAACGCGCTGTGTTGCATCCATGCGGAGAACGGCAGTGCGATTGATATCGTGGTGGCGCAGATGCTGGCCGAAGGCAAGACCGCGCCGCACTTTCACGCACTTTCACGCAGCCCAAAGGCCGAAGCCGAAGCGACACACCGTGCGATTGCGCTGGCCGATATGGCAGGCGCTGCGGTGTATATCGTGCACCTCTCCAATGAATACGCGCTCGCCGAGTTGAAGCACCTGCAACAGCGCGGCGCGCGAGCGCTGGCCGAGACCTGCACGCAATACCTTGTGCTTTCGATTGAAGACCAGATGCCCGGCAAAAGTTGGGATGAGGCAAAGTTCGTTTTCACCCCGCCAGTACGGGAAAAACGTCACCAGGCATCGCTCTGGGATGCGCTTGCCGATGGCTCGCTGCAGGTCGTTTCCACGGACCACTGCCCGTTCACGATGGAACAGAAGGCTTTGGGCCGCCACAGCTTCGCCAAGATTCCCAACGGAGGTCCGGGCATCGAGAACCGTCTGCAGATTTTGTGGCATTTTGGCGTGAACAGTGGGCGCCTGACGCCGGAGCGCTTCGTTGCGCTGACCTCCACGAACCCGGCACGGATCTTCGGCATGGAGAAGCAAAAGGGAGCCGTGGCCGTTGGCCTTGACGCGGATCTCGTGCTTTGGGACCCGCGGGCGGACTACACCATCACCGCCGCCACGCAATGCATGGCGAATGACTACAACCTCTTCGAAGGCTGGACGGTAAAGGGCAACGCCGCCAAGGTGTTTTCGCGTGGCGAACTGGTTGTGGACAACACCAGTTGGCCCGGTGAGTTTCTCGGCAGAACGGGACGGGGACGATTTCTACGCCGAGAGGCCAACGCCGGAGGTCTTGCAGCGGCACCCCAGCCGGCTCACGCAAGCTCCTGAGTTCGGTACCGTCTTGGTTGCGGCACTGAAGGGCGCCGTGTGCTGAAGCAACACACTCCCCGAAATGGCGGAGCCCGCAGCAGAGCAAAGGCAGCGACAACTTTCTCCTTGTTCAGAACTCAGGTGTTTTCCTCTTCACGCTGGCCTGGACTTCTTGACGACACGGAAGAGGGCACGGAGATGGCTTTGCCCGTTGGTCTGGGGGCCAAATTCTCTGCACTGGCCAGCAGGAAGCGCCGGAACGCCCCGACGTTGCCCACCGGTTCGGGCCCCGCTCCGTAGGCCATCGAAAACTGGCGTGACAGCTTCACGTCGCGTACCTTCGCGACGCGCAACGTGCCCAAAGACAACTGATTGCGCACCGCCCAGCGGGAGACAAAGGTAACGCCCAGCCCGGCCTCCACGGCGCTGAGCAGAGCCTCCGTGGAGTCGAACTCCATGTCGGCATGCAGCTGGCGGGACTTTGGCCGGCGAAGTTCCAGACCGGCGGCCTGCAGGGCCTGCTCCACCACCCTTCGTGAGCCGGAACCGAACTCACGCATCAGCAGAGGCTGCGTTTCCAGGGAGGCCGCCGCGATCTCGCTGCCGGCCCACGGGTGCCCGGCCGGCACGACCAACACCATGTGATCCTCCATGAAGGGCTCAATGCGGACGTCGCGGCGCTGCTCGGGACCTTCGATGAGCGCCATGCCGATCTCCCTCGCCACAAGCAGTTGCAGCATGGCATCGGAGTTGCCGCTACGGGCGGTGAGGCGCACCCTGGGCTGCTGGGCGAGAAAACCGGCCACCAGGTGCGGCAACAGGTACTGGCCGATGGTTTGCGAGGCGCCGAGCGCGAGTTCCCCGGCCTGTTCGCCGTGCGCCTCCGCAACCGCGACGAGTGCGTCTTCGCCAAGCACCCGAATCGACTCAGCGAAGGGCAACAGGGCCTTGCCGCTGGGCGTGAGCGCGATGCGGCCCCCGCCGCGATGGAAGAGCGGCACACCGAATTCATCCTCAAGCGCCTTGATCTGCTGGGTGACTGCCGGCTGGGTGAGCAAGAGTTCCTCAGCCGCGCGGCTGAAGTTGAGATGGTGCGCCACGGCACGAAAGACGCGCATGCGAAAGTTTTCGATCATCGAAAGAGTGCCTGGAGTGTCCGCTCAGGAAGGACTTGTGCGTTCATGCAGAGTTGCGGCGGAAGCTCCGGTTTTGATGCGATCACAAGGATGTTGGGCTGTCTCTGTTGTCCATTTCACGCAGGTGACTAGGGAGTAGCCGCTCCACGAGATCAAATTCAGCTTGTGTCGCTTCGGCACCCCGGGTTTCCGTAATGCGTGGCATGGGCCTGGCAGCATCTGAATAGACTCAGGAGCAGGAGCCTACCCATGGAAACCATCACACCCAACGGCCGCATCGGCACCGCGCATTGGCGAGTAGAAGGAGTTGCCAAGGTGACCGGCAGGGCGCTTTACGGAGCAGACCAGGCGCCCGTTCTCGGCCCCGGCGACCGTGCCGTCTACAACGCGGGCGATCCGGCAGCGGAGACGCTGCGCGCGGGCAGACCTGTGCTCCATGCGGCGCTGCGCACCTCGCCGATTGCGCGGGGGCGGATCACGGGCATCCTCGAAACCCGCGCCCGGCAGATTCCCGGTGTTTGCGAGATCCTGACTCACCGCAACGTGGGCAAACGCATCAAGCCCGGCAAACCGTTAATGGAGCACGGCTACATGTCGCAGGCCGTGGCGCCGCTGTTTTCGGACCGGATCTTTTTTCCCGATCAAGTGATCGCCGTAGTGATCGCGAACAGCTTTGAGATTGCGACGGAAGCCGCGGAGGCGCTTGAGTTCAGCTTCGATGCCGAGCCGCCTGCGATCTCTTTCGATAGCCCCGGCGCGGTGGTGGTCAAAGCCAAATCCCTTGGCGAATCCGAACTCAAGGCCGGTGACACCGAAAAGGCCTTGGCCGAGTCCGCTGTTTGTGTGGATGCCTGGTACGAGACCCCGGCACAACACCACAACGCGCTGGAGTTGTTTCAGACCACGTGCGACTGGGTCACGGACGAGGAGGGGCGGGAGCAGCTGCGAGTGTGGGAGTCGACGCAGAATACGCGCGGCTTCCAGCATGGTTTGGCGAAGCAGCTCAGCATTAAGCCGACGCAGGTACGGATCTTGAGCCCGTACATCGGGGGAGCCTTCGGATCCAAGGGCGAACTGGGGCAGTTTACGGCTATTGCGGCGTTCGCCGCCCGCGAGCTGGGGCAGCCGGTGAAGCTCGTTGCGACGCGGCGCCAGTGTTTTTCACTGCGCACCTTTCGCGCGGAAACCCGGCACCACCTGAAGCTGGGCGCGGATGCCCAGGGCAAGCTGCTGGCGCTGGACCATGAGAGTTGGGAGTTGACCAGCCGCTCGGAACGCTTTGCCACCGCGGGTTCAGACTCCACGTCGCGGCTCTATGCGTGCGCCAATGTACGCACGCTGGTCCACAACGTGGAGACGGATCGCCAGGCCCCCGGCTTTATGCGCGCACCACCCGAGATGCCGTACCTGTTCGCCATGGAGTCCGCCATGGACGAGTTGGCGTACAAGCTCAAGCTCGATCCAGTGGAGCTGCGGCGGCGCAATGACACACTGGTGGAGCTCGCGACGGACCGTCCATACACGTCGAGGTCGTTGCTGCGCTGCATCAATCGAGGCGCTGAGTTGTTCGGTTGGGCAGAGCGCAATCCGACGCCGGGTTCGATGAGCGAAGGGGATGACCTGATCGGCTGGGGATTCGCTTCGGCGTTCTATCCGACGCAGATCGGTCCGGCAGATTGCCGCATTACCTTGACTCCCCCGACAGGCGTGGGCGAGACGACACCGCGTGCGCTTGCCGAGGTCGGCACACATGAGATCGGTACGGGGATACGCACGGTGGTCGCGATCACGGTCGCCGATCTGCTCGGGTTGCCCATGGAGGCGGTCGAGGTTCGGCTGGGTGACTCCGACCTGCCGGCGGCTCCGCTGTCGGCTGGTTCCAACTCAACGGCCACCATTACGAGTGTGCTGGCGAAGTGCTGTGTCGAGATTCGCGAAAAGCTTGTAAAGGCGGCGGTGAAGGACAAGAGCAGCCCTTTGCATGGGCTAAATCCCGCACTGGTGCGGCTGATCGGGGGTCGGGCCGTCTTCACGCATGATCCTGAAAGCACCGCGCCCACACCCGGTCAGGTGAATGCCTTGCATCCACAGCAATCACGACGGCAGGAGACGGCGGCACCGCTTGCTTCAGAATTTTCTGAGCCGCTGCACGTAGCGCTGGGCCGGATCACGCGCGGCAAACCTTTGGTGCAGAAATCCACGAACACACCGCACGGCGCACCTGAGATCATTGGGCCAATGCTTGTACGCAAAGGAATTCCACTGATGGTGGGAGGGGCCAACCTGAAGGATCGCATGCAGTTCGCGCAGGGAGCTCACTTCGTAGAGGTGCGCATCTCGCGCAGCACAGGAACGATTCGTGTGCCGCGGGTTGTTGGCGTCTTTGCGGGCGGGCGCATCATCAATCCGCGCACGGCGTATGCGCAGCTGCAGGGTGGCCAGGTGTGGGGGCTGAGCTCCGCACTGGAGGAAGCGACCGAGCTGGATCCGATGGTGGGCCGGTATGTGAATGCCGACCTCAGCGAGTATCACCTGCCGGTATGCCGGGACATCGGCGACATCACGACCGTGATGCTGGAAGAAGAGGACTCGCTGGTGAATCAGCTAGGGGTGAAGGGCATCGGCGAGCTTGGCGTAACGGGCCTTGCCGCGGCGGTGGCCAATGCGGTATTCCATGCCACGGGAGAACGCCTTCGTACCTTGCCGATCCGGTTGAACAATGTGCTGAAATCAGCGGCGCAGGCGTCCGGGGCTCTCATGCCCCGATAATCATTTGAGTGACCGGCGAGTCAGTGCACCTTTGAGCAAACAGTGACAGAAATGGACGGAGATAAGTCTGAGCAGCCGACTTTGGGGGAGACCGCGGAGAGTGCCGTTTCGCGTGCCGAGGCGCCGCTGGCGGCTCGCGCCACCGCGTTTGAGCCAGACATTCCATTGGACCCACCACAGCCTGCACC
>CAXSBL010000041.1:8749-15650 GCA_964235515.1 uncultured Bryocella sp. | reverse complement strand
CACCACAGCCTGCACCGCGACCGCTTGTGGCCACCGGAGCGGATCGCATCTTTAATCCGTGGATTATTGCGCTGGTCGTCACGATGGGCACGTTCATGGAGGTGCTCGACACCTCCATCGCTAACGTGGCGCTGCCGCACATCGCCGGCTCGCTTTCGGCCTCGCAGGATGAATCCACGTGGGTGCTGACGAGTTACCTGGTCGCCAATGCGATCATTCTGCCCATCTCCGGCTGGATCTCCTCCGTGCTGGGACGCAAAAACTTTTACCTGATCTCCGTGGTGATGTTCACGGTCTTCTCCGCGGCGTGCGGGATCGCGCCCACGCTGGCTACGCTGGTTATCTTTCGCGTGCTGCAAGGGCTCTCCGGCGGCGGTCTGCAGCCCAGCGTGCAAGCCATTCTTGCCGATGCCTTTCCGGGCGAAAAACGCGGCATGGCCATGGCGGTTTATACCGTGGCCATCCTGTGCGCGCCGGTGCTGGGACCGACCCTGGGCGGCTGGATTACCGATAACTACTCCTGGCGCTGGATCTTCTACATCAACATCCCGGTGGGGATCCTTTGCGCCTTTTTCACGCGCATCGTATTGCGCGATCCAGCCCACCTGACGGCGGCGCGCTTGGCAAAGAAGGGCCAGAAGCTGCGCATCGACGGTGTCGGCCTTGGCCTTGTGTCGCTCGGCCTGGCATCGCTTGAGATCGTGCTCGATAAGGGCCAGGAGCTGGACTGGTTCGGCAATGTCTATATCGCCTGGGCGGCGGCTGTGGCTGCGTTCTGCCTGGTAGGGGCCGTTGTTTGGGAGCTGCGCGTAAAAAATCCCATCGTCAATTTGCGCCTGCTGGGGGAACGCAACTTCGCGGTCTGCTGCACAGTTGTTCTGGGCGTGTATACGGCGCTCTATGCCACGACATTTCTGCTGCCGCAGTTCATGCAGGAGTTGATGGGCTATAACGCCACACAGGCGGGGCTCGCCGTTTCGCCGGCAGGCCTGGTGACGATGGTGGAAGTGCCGATTGTGGGCTGGTTGCTGAGCAAGGGCACGGATGCCCGGCGACTCATCTTCGCTGGTATCGTGACGTTGATGATGGGCACGTGGTGGCTTTCGCTCGGCAATCTGCAGGTCGCCGAAACTGACCTGATCTGGCCGCGGGTGGTGCAGGTCCTGGGCCTGGGCCTCACCACGGTTCCGCTTTCGACGATCATGTTTCGCTTTCTGCCCGCGGACCAAAGCTCGAACGCGGCGGGTATTTACGCGCTGGTGCGTAATGAGGGCGGATCGATCGGGATCGCCATCTCCAGCACCTTTCTGCAACGCACCGCACAGGTTCACCAAACGTATCTGGGAGCGCAACTCTCTGCTTCCAATCCGGAGGTGCAGCAGGCCATGCATGCCGTCACCGGAGCCCAGGGCGTTGCCAATGCCAACCAGGGGTACGCCAGCATGGCCGTGCTCTATGGCCGACTGCAACAACAGGCGGAGTTGCTGGCGTACATGGATCAATACAAGCTCTTCGCCTATCTGCTGCTGGCGATTCTGCCATTGACTTTCTTTTTGAAGCGTCCGCCTCGGATCGTCGGCAAGATCGAATTGGACGCGCACTGAATTCAGTACAGCCGCAGGTGCCCTTCAAGGACGGTAACCAGGCATTCACGGACTGACCTTCATGGATACGTAAAAAGGGCATGACCGAAGTCATGCCCTTTGCGAAACGCAAGATGTTTTAGAGCAGCGAACGGAAGATTCGCCGCATCAGCTCCGTCGTCACGCCGTATACAAGGTGCGAGGTGAAGGGACCGGCGTAGGATGTGGCGGGGAACTCATCCACTGGCTTAGACAGGCCAAACGCCGGGACCGCAACCAGATCGCCACCGACAAACAGAACCGTGCCGAAGGTGGCGCCCAGGCCGGAACGTACCAGCGTGGAGTACTCCGCCAGACCACCGTAGAGGCCGCCTACCAGCGCACCATACGTGTAATGAACGATGGGTCCGCCCTTCTGTCTCTGCTCGTAGGTCAGGTGAGCGCCCCCGCGTACAGGTGTCGCCAGGCCATCGGCTGCCTTCATCGTGGCATCCTGGCCGTCATCACCCTGTGCGGCCTTGGCACGCTCCTTGTCCTCCGGCGACTCCAACTGAGCGGTGATCGCCGTTCCGGGACCGGCACTCCACTGATTCATCACCCAGGCCGCCACAAGACCGCCTGCAACTCCCGCCAAAATTCCCCGTACTGGATGTGTCTGTGCCATTTGTTCTCCTTGGGTGTCTGAAAAGTTCATTCTCGGCTAAGTGTGATGCACGGGGGACGTACGGCGGTCACCACGGAGCCGGGTGCCGTTTATTAGAACTCCGGAGCGGTGGATGCGAGATCATCGCCGCTGGTCTCCCGAATCATGAGCAGTCCGCCGATGGTGAGCAGCGCCGAAGCGGCCAGGTAATACCCCACGTACTGAAGCCCGAAGTGCCTGGCCAGCCACGTTGCGATGTAAGGTGCGAGCGAAGCTCCAAGGATGCCCGCCAGGCTGAAGGCCAGCGAGCTGCCCGTGTATCGCACGGACGTGGGAAACAGCTCCGAGATGACCGTTCCGAGCGGACCGTAGGTGAGCCCCATCAACGTGAGGCCGAGGCACGTCATCAGCACCACGCCGCCGAGGCCGGCGGTAAACATCGGCGCCAGAAACAAGCCGAAGACCGCGATCAGCCCCGAAACGCCAAGCATCACCGGCCGGCGTGCACGCTCGGCCAGCAGCGCGGAGACGGGAATCATGGCGGCAAAGAACAGGGTGCCCAGCAACTGGATCAGCAAAAACGTGCCGCGCTGGTAGTGCAGCGCAGAGGTGCCCCAGCTGAGGGTGAACACGATCATCAGGTAAAAGAGGACAAAGGTCGCCAGACTCACCAGGATGCCCGCCACCAGCGCGCGGGTGTGGTGGCGCAGCACGGAAAGCGTGGGGACCTTCACCTGCTCGGCACGCTTCATGGCGGCTTCGAAGACGGGGGTTTCGGTGATGGTCAGCCGGACGTACAGGCCCAGCAGCACAAGGACGGCGCTGGCCAGGAAAGGGAGCCGCCAGCCAAAGCGAAACAGTTGCGCCTCAGAGAGGAAATGCGACAGCAGAAGAAATACGCCGCCGGAGAGCAGAAAGCCGATGGGCGCACCCAGCTGCGGAAACATGCCGTAGAGCGCACGCTTGTTCGGCGGTGCATTTTCAACGGCCAGCAGCACGGCGCCGCCCCATTCGCCGCCGAGGCCGATGCCCTGGCCAAACCGGCACAGCGCGAGCAGGATGGGCGCGGCGATGCCAATGCGGTGATAGGTCGGCAGCACGCCGATCAGAAACGTCGAAAGCCCCATGGTGGAAAGGGCGACAACGAGGGTCTTCTTGCGCCCAATGCGATCGCCGAAGTGCCCAAACAGCGCCGAGCCGATGGGCCGCGCGAGAAAGGCGATGCCAAAGGTGGCGAGTGAGGCCAGCGTGGACGAGTTTGGATCGGAGGCCGGAAAGAATAGCCCGGGGAAGACCAGCACCGCCGCAGTGGCATAGATGTAGAAGTCAAAGAACTCAACGGCCGTGCCGACCAGGCTGGCGAACAGGACCTGGCGCGGGGTGTTGAGGCGTTTGGCGGGGAGATCAGCCCTGGGATCGTTGTGGCGGCGTTGGGGCGTATGTTCCGTGGTCATCGGTACAGCTGATGGTACCCGTCGGAACCCGTCCCATGGCGCCTTGCGAGCTTCGAAAGCAAGTGTCTCTGCTCCCCACGCTTGCCTCGGTGCCAGCTGAGAGGGGCAACGCATGCGGTGGTGGTGAAGGTAGTTACAGCCTAGTTGCCTTCGGCGATGGCGGCTCCGGGCTGCGCGGCGTACTCGGCCCAGGATCCGTCATAGAGGCTTACCCGCGGTGCGCCGGTCACCTCCAGCGCCAGCGCGACGACAGCCGCGGTGATCCCTGACCCACAGGTGGTCGTGATGGGCTGGCTCAACTGAACGCCTTTGGCCGCAAAGATTGCCTTCAACTCTTCGGCGGGGAGCAGGCGGCCGTTGGAACACAGCTCCGTAAACGGCATGCTGGTAGCACCCGGCATGTGTCCAGACCGCAGCCCCGGCCTCGGCTCCGGCGCCGTGCCCGCGAAGCGAGCCGCAGAACGAGCGTCCAGTACCTGGCCACCGGCCTTTAACGAGGCCTTCACCTGTTGCAGCGACTGCACCGCATTCGGGTTCCCGGCGGCTTCGAAGTAGGCGGTAGACCGCTCTACATAGCCCTTCTGAGTCGGCAATCCAGCAGACTGCCAGGCGCGCAGGCCGCCATCCAGCACGTACACGTCGCGCACGCCGAAGGCGCGCAGCATCCACCAGGCGCGCGGCGCGGAGAACACACCTTCCTGCTCATAGACCACCAGGGTCATGTTGCTGCCGATGCCCAGCCGCGCCATCTCGCGGGCAAACTCTTCGGCCCGCGGCAGCATGTGCGGCAGGGTGGTGTGCGGTTCGGAGAGCTCTTCGATATCGAAGAAGACCGCGCCCGGGATATGGCACTCGAGGTAGCGCGACCGCACATCCGGCGGCTCCGCCACACCGACGGGCGGCAGGGTGGCATCCAGAACGACGAAGCCGGGGTCCTGCAGGCGACCGGCCACGAAAGCGGGATCAACGAGCGGGTGCATACGCTTCACCCTATCCCAAACCTGCGAACCCTGGAGGGAATTTAGGTGATCGCCTGCCCCAGCTCCGGCTTGCGCCGTTGCGGAGGCTAGCCGAGGATCTCCTGCAGCTTGCCCAGGGTGCGCGCGAGGTCCGTGTCGTGCCGCTTCTGCTCGTCGATCTTGGCAATGGAATGCATGACCGTGGTGTGGTGTTTGCCGCCGAATTGCCGGCCGATCTCCGGCAGGGAGGCTTCGGTCATCTGCTTGGCCAGGTACATGGCGATCTGGCGTGGCACCACGATCTGGCGGGAGTTGTTCTTCTGCTTCAGCTCCGCGGTGCGCATGCCGAACTGCTCGGCCACCGCGCGCTGAATGGATTCAATGGTGATCTTGCGCACCTGCGTGTCAATGAACTGCTTCAGGCACTGCTGTGCCGTGGGCAGCGTGATCTCCGTATTGTGCAGACCGCACCAGGCCATCAGGCGCACCAGCGCGCCTTCAAGCTCGCGCACATTGGTGCGGACGTTGCCGGCGATGAACAGGGCCACATCGGTGGGCAGCTGCGTGCTGTCGTTTTCAGCCTTGTGCTGCAGGATGGCCACCTTGGTCTCAAGATCGGGCGGTTGGATGTCGACCACCAGACCCCACTCAAAGCGGGAGCGCAGACGGTCTTCAAAGCCGCTCAGTTCCTTGGGCGGACGGTCAGAGGCGATCACGATCTGCTTGCCCGCCTCATGCAGGGTGTTGAAGGTGTGAAAGAACTCCTCCTGCGTCCGTTCCTTGTTGGCCAGGAACTGCACATCGTCCAGCAGCAGAACGTCGACGGAGCGGAAGCGGTCGCGGAAGGCCGTCATGCCGTCGCGGTTGTGGCGCACGACGTTGATCATTTCGTTGGTGAAGGCTTCGCCCGTGATGTAGCTAATGGCTGCGTGCGGTAGCCGCGCCTTTACCCCGTGGCCGATGGCCTGCATCAGGTGCGTCTTGCCCAGACCCACGCCTCCATACAGAAAAAGCGGGTTGTAGGTGCGCGCGGGCCGCTCCGCGATGGACTGTGCAGCGGCATGGGCAAACTGATTGCCGGAGCCCACCATGAAGTGCTCAAAGGTATAGCGCGGATTCAGTTGGGCGGCCGTGTTCCAGTCGAAACGGCTCTGCTCGGGGCCAGGCGCCGCGGGCGGCGGCAGCGGCGCGACGGCCTGGCGACCGGTGCGCGGCGCCGAGGGCGAGTGCGTCGGCTGCGGGGCAAAGCCGCCGTCCTCACGAAGGCGGGCGGCGGTCGGTTCGGCCGGGGGCGCCTGAAACTTCACCTCGTCGATCTCGAGTCCGAGGTTATCGATCGCCTCGTGGATGTGATCGCCGTAGCGGTCGCCGATCATCTGCTCGAAGTCGACCGTTGGCACACGAACATACAGCGTCCGGCCTTCCATGTGGGAGAATCGCGTGGGCTTGAACCAGGCCTCAAAGCTCTGCCGTTTGACTTTCTTTTCGAGCGCACCCAGGATGCGCACCCAATGATTCAAGACGGCGGTTGAGACTGGGACAAATGACATTGCTTGCAGATCCTTAAGGCTATTCAGGCGTTCAAAACAGCGTCGTGCACCGGGCAGAAACGACCGGAGAAAGGACGCGGATTTCCTGACAGCGCGAAAAGCCCGCGCTGAGGTCGGAGCACCGGTTACGTCCGGAAAATGTACCGCTGGAGCGGCAAGTGGAAGTGGGACGGACGGAGAGCACGGCCTTGGGCTTCACAGTTGCGGCCCGTGTTTTCCTCGGAACGAAGACGATCCTAGCACGTCGCCCCGGGCTGTTTTGTCGGCTGGCAGCTGAAATTCTTCAGCCCTCCGCGGCTTGCACCAGCCTTGGTGAAGAAGCATGCAGCGAACTTGGCGAGACAACGGAAAGGCCACTGCGGGCACTCAAAGCTGTTTCCATACCCTCGGCCGGACTGCTTTCCACCTTGTTTCGGAGGTCCGGCTTACGCTATACTCAAGACCTGCTGCGAAGTGGGCCTAGCCCGTCGCGCGGTTGGCTCCGCACCTTGTGGTTTTGTGTGGCGTGAGCCGGCTGAGGTCGCAGCCACAAGCTCAGACACAGGACTTCCATCATGCCCAAGCGTACGTTTCAGCCCAATCGCCGCCGCCGTAGCAAGGTTCACGGCTTTCTTAGCCGCATGAAGACCAAGGCGGGTGCCGCTGTGCTCAACCGCCGTCGCGCCAAGGGCCGCCACAAGATCGCGGTCTCCGCCGGCTTCCGCGACTAGTC
>CAXSBL010000041.1:0-8649 GCA_964235515.1 uncultured Bryocella sp. | reverse complement strand
AGAACGTCGTCCTTAGTCCGCTCTAGAGCGTGAAAGGAGGGGTCCGATGCAGCAGCCAGTCTCCCTGGAAGCCGTATGCGAGACTCTTCCTGAGCTTTGGGCTCCACGTGTCATTGCGCAGCTGAATGGGCAATTCCTGAAGGTAGTTCGCGTGCAAGGTCAGTTTCCTTGGCACGCCCATGCGCACGAGGATGAACTCTTCCTCGTGCTGCGCGGTGAACTCCGCATCGGCCGCTCGGAAGCTGATGGTGGCGATGTCACCCTCCGACCTGGGGAGTGTTTTGTTGTGCCCCGGGGCGTGCGTCACTGCACCGCCGCCGCCGAAGAGACCTGGATAGCTCTATTTGAACCGGCTGACACGGCCCACACCGGCGACGAGGTCACCCCAATGACGCGCTCCATTGCCGAACAGCTCATGCCCGTCCGCCAGGAACCTGTGCCTGCCCGCCCAGCATGAGCGTCTCCACGCAGCATCGTCTTTGCAAGCACCCTGACTATCAGCGCGTGTACAAGACCTCCCGCAAGCAGTGGGCCAAGCAGATTGGGTATTTCAGCGTTCTCCGCGTCCCTGGATCGCAGGAGGCCGTGCGCAGCGAGACTGCCGGTCCGCGGATAGGCCTCACGGTACCCAAGGCGCTGGGCAAGGCTGTGGATCGCAACCGCATCAAGCGGCGCTTGCGGGAGCTTACCCGCGCGGCTCTGCCCCTTTTGGGGGGGCTTCCGGTGGACGTCGTGCTGCACCCGAAGCGAAGCGTGCTGGATGCCGAATTTCGTGCGCTGGAACGCGAAATTGCCCTTGTCTTTAAGTCCGCTCATGCCCGGCATGCCAAGGCCGCGGCCGGCTTGGGCGTGAGTACGTCGGAGATGATGGCGGAGACGCCGCCCCATGCCGCCCGCTGAAGCTCTCCCTCACCGGAGGGTACGGGAACGCCTCGCGCATGGCTTGCTGTTGTTCTATAAGCGCCTGCTGTCGCCACTGCTGCACACGGGGGCTTTGGGACAATGTTGTTACCTGCCCACCTGCAGCGAGTATGCCTACGTGGCGGTGGCGCGACATGGAGTTTTGCGGGGAGGCGCCCTGGCTTTGTGGCGGATCCTGCGTTGCCATCCTTTTGCCAGGGGTGGTTTTGACCCCGTCCCCTGATCCCGGCCCATTGGTGAAATCTCGCGGATGAAACCGTTGTTCCCGGCTCTACGTTTACCATTGGGTTTAGTGCTTTTCTGCGCGTGTTGCACTCAGCTCCCGCGCGTGAGGAGCGTACAGGCTTAAGAATAGGAAGTTCCCTTGCCAGAGTTTCGAAATCCTAATGCCGGGGGCGCAGGCGCCGGTACGGGCGGTCAGGATAACCGTCAGTTCATTTTGATGTTGCTCGTGATGGTCGGTGTGATGTTCGGCCTGCAGTTGTGGCGCGCCAAACACAACCCGCAGACCGAGTCGCCCAAGGCGTCCACCGCCATGACCGCACCGGCGAACACCAACCCTGGCGTGGACAATACGGCTGCTCTCTCTTCGGCTGCCTCGCAGCCCGGAACTTCAGGATCCGCGGCGAATGCCCCGAGCGCCGGGAGCGTGCAGGCCAGCTCCGAAAGCTCCACGGTCGTGGAAAATGAGCTGTACCGCATCACCTTCTCCAATCGAGGAGGACAGGTGAGCTCCTGGATTCTGAAGCGTTACCAGGATGATGCCGGCCATCCGCTGGATCTGGTCCACGGGGGCGCGAGCCGCTTGTACGGTTACCCGCTTTCGCTGTACACCTACAACGCGGGCCTGACGCGCCTGCTGAGCGAGGCGCTGTATGTGCCTTCGGCGACCGGCACGCTGCAATCCCCAGCCAACCTGAGCTTTCAATACCAGGCCAACGGCGTGAAGGTCACCAAAACCTTCTCCTTCGGTGCAGACTATGTGGTCCATGCGGACACGCAGGTGACCGTGAACGGCGTTCCCGTCGCGGCGACGCTGGCCTGGCCCGCCGGCCTGGGCGACATGGAAAACGCGCAGGCCTATGCGAACGCCACCGTGGATACGATGAGCGACGGCAAGGAGCACCACGATGCCTTTAAGAAGGTCATCGGGGGAGCCACGGTGCAGGGCCCGTTCGATTGGGCGGGCACGGCCGATCAGTACTTCGGCGCGGTCTTTCTTCCCGATCGCCCTGACGATGCCACGCTGGTCACGTTGCACAACGAAATCGACGTGAACAAGGTGCAGCGGCGTGTGGGGCAGGGCAAACCCGCCAAGGGGACGACGATGGTCCCGGTGCTGGGCGCCGCCATCGGCGACCGCACAAACCATGTGCAGACCCGTGTGTTTGCCGGGCCAAAGGCTGTGCCGGTGCTGAAATCGGTCAGCTCGGTCACAGGTCATTCGCTGGAGCCGATGCTGGACTTCGGCTTCTGGGGACCGATCGCCAAGTTCCTCTTTTTGGGCCTGCAGTTCATGCACGCGCACGTGGTTTCCAGCTGGGGATGGGCGATTGTGCTCTTTACCGTGCTGATCAATCTGGTGTTGCTGCCGCTGCGCATCACGTCCATGCGCTCGGCGTTGAAGATGCAGCGCATTCAGCCGCAAATCGACGCGATCAAGGCCAAGCACGGCAACCCCGGCCCCACCGACACCAAAACCGCGGCGATGAACCAGGAGGTGATGGCGTATCAAAAGGAGAACGGCGTCAACGTCTTCGGTGGCTGCATCCCGACGCTGGTCCAGTTCCCGCTGCTGTTTGCGTTCTTCACCATGATGACCAAGGTGGTGGAACTGCGCCACGCGCATTTTCTTTGGCTGCCGGACCTTTCCGCGGCCGATCCGTATCACATCCTGCCGATCGTGATGGTGTTGACCTCGTTTGCGGTGCAGTTCTATATGCCGCAGCCGGGGGTGGATCCGCAGCAGCAGCGCATGATGGCGTTCATGATGCCGGCCATCTCCGGCTATTGGACGTGGAGCTATGCATCGGGCCTGGCGCTCTATTGGAATGTGGGCAACATCATCATGATGGTGCAGCAGTTGGTAATGAACCGGACCTCGTTGGGCCGCGAAATGCGCGAGATGCAGCTGAACCGGGCCAAGCAAAAGGCGTTGGCTAACGGTGCCAAGGGGAAAACGATCCAGGCTCGCCGGTAGGGTTGTTGCGGAGCAAAACTTTGCGCTGCAATTTTCCGTACAATGGGAATTAGGGTCTTACCTTCCTCATCGAGCAAAGGGTAAGCCCACGGGGTATGTGAGGCATGCAGGATCTCGCGCTGGCAGCCGAAACGGTTGCCACACTGATGCGCCTTTTAACCACGGTTGGAGGGCTTCGGCTTCGGTTTCGCATCACAGCCGGCGCGGGTGCCGTCGATCCGGACGGTTTGGAGCGGCGCGACATCTACGTCGAGTGCAAAGGTCCCGATGCGGATCTGCTGCTGGAGCATGACGGAGAGCTGCTGCGCTCCCTGGAACACATTGCCGCCAAGGCGCTGCGGCTGGAGCCGGAAGAACACGACCGCGTCAGCTTTGATACGAACGGCTACAAGGCGAGCCGCGCGGGGGCCCTGCGTGCGGTCGCACAACAGGCCGTTACGACCGTGGAGGAGACGCAGCAGCCGTTTCAGTTCCTCCCCATGAACTCGCGTGAGCGGCGCATGCTGCACCTGTTTCTGCGTGACTCCCACCTGCAAACTGCAAGTTCCGGTGAGGGCGCGGGGCGCTTTGTTGTGCTCTATCCCGCAGGGTACCGCGTACCGCAGGAGAACCGGCGCGGGGCGGATCGGGACGGGCAAAATGGACGCCCTTCCGGGCGCCAAACTCGGCGATCCGGCGACGGAGGCCAAGACCGACGCCCTGGCGCCGCCGGCTCAACGGGCCGCAGCCGCTCTGACCGCGACCCAAGGCGCTAGTCGGCTACCTCCTGCTTCGATCCAAATAACGTGTGTATGTCTTTCCCCCTGCGAGGCCAGGTCCGCGCATGGGGCTGCCTTCGCTCGGGTGGCGCCATGCGGATGGCTCTTCGCTCGTCGAGTCGCTCGGTCCTTTTTCGCGTGAGAGCACGCTTCTGCTGCGCCGGTGAAGCCTTTGCTGTGCCTGTGAAGGTGGCGACACGGCAGAGACAGGTCCTCGCTCTGCACGCAGGTTGACGAGTGACCACGGCAAGCTACGCACACCCGCTTGGAAGCCTGAGCTGCGCGAAGCCCTTATCTTGCGCTTGGACGTATCCGGTTTTCCTCAGAGCTGGCCTTTGTTCCCTCGTCGGGCGAGCGGCGGTTTTGCTTCCGCATAACGGAGGCCAAAACAGCCGGGGGACTACTTTCCCTCTGCCTAATCCGGTACCTGTGAAGAACGGGGAGCCGCGAAACCCGCGTCCCTGGCGGTTATTCCGCACTTTCGCCAGCGTTGAGCTCACCTTTGAGTGAAGGGGTCGGCATGCCGCTGCGGAAAACCGGGAGAACGTGGGGCCGAACTTTGCGCGATGCACCGGATGTTCGCGGTTTCCATTTACGGCTGTCTCGTTTTGGATTTCCGGTACCGCCGCATTCCGTTGAGGACAAGGTAGATACGCTGCTTTTCCACCCTTGCACACACAACGACTACTACGACTAGAAATAACTACCTAGAAATTTAGGTTTCTAGAAGCCTTCTTCGCACCCCAGGCGTTAGCAACGCTGCAGAACGTCGCTGAAGCGTTGCACACACAACGTCCGTCAAATCCACATGGCGAAGGGGGAGCGCAAAACCGCTCGCGTCGCCTAGAATCAAGGCCAACCGCAGGAGACGAACCGAAAGTGTCAACCGCTACGCTTACGCCCGATATCGCCGCGCCGACCGGCAACCTCGAAATCACCGTCACGCGCGCTGAACTGTTGCGCGAGCTCACCGCCGCGCAGT
Organism: uncultured Bryocella sp.; assembly: GCA_964235515.1. Lineage (GTDB taxonomy): Bacteria > Acidobacteriota > Terriglobia > Terriglobales > Acidobacteriaceae > Granulicella. Next base: position 3,788 of record CAXSBL010000041.1, on the reverse strand, counting down.
CCGTGGTGGAGCGCAAGACGACGATCCCGATCCTTTCAAACTTCCTGTTTGAGGCGACAACAGGCGACGACGGCAACGGCCGGCTTACCATCACCGCGACCGATCTGGACCAGTCGCTGCGCACCAGCTGCGCCGCGAAGGTGAAGAAGCCCGGCGCCTGCACGATTCCTGCCCGCAAGCTGTACGACTACATCCGCCTGCTGCCCGAAGGCGACATCAGCATCAAGCTGATGGATAACCACTGGGTGCAGATCCGCGCCGGCCGGTCGAACACGAAGATGGTGGGCATGGCGCGCGCGAACTTCCCGCAGGTGCCGGAGTTCCCGCAAGGCGCGGGGTACCGGATCGCCGCGGCGGCGCTGCGCAACATGATTGCCAAGGTGATCTTCGCGATCTCGAACGAGGAATCGCGCTACACGCTGAATGGCGCGCTGTTGGTGCTGAAGGCGGAGTCGATGGCGATGGTGGCCACGGATGGGCATCGCCTGGCGCACATTGAAAAGCTGGGTGAGAGCCTTGAAGGCATCTCGGGCGAGAAGAAGACGCTGATCCCCCGCAAGGCGCTGGCCGAGCTGAACGGCCTGCTGGCCAACACCGAGGCCGAGCAGATCGAGTTTGCCGATGACGACCAGACGCTCTTCTTCAAGATCGGCGGCCGCGTACTGACCAGCCGCAAGCTTACCGGCCAATTCCCGAACTATGAGGCCGTGCTGCCGCGCGACAACAACAAGTTTGTCATCGTGCGGTCGGAGGACCTGATGAGCTCCATCCAGCGCGTCGCACAGTTTGCGGACGAGCGCTCTGGCGCTATTCGGATCCGCATGGAGCAGAATGAGTTGAAGCTCTCCGCGCAATCGACGGACGCCGGCGAGTCTGAGGACGTGATTGAAACGCCTTATAACTACGATCCGCTGGTGGTGGGTTTCAACTCCAGCTATCTGGTGGATTTCCTAAAGGCGATCGGCAACTCCGGCGAGGTGCGCCTGGAGTTCAAGGACGCCCAATCCGCAGGCCAGATGCGCCCCGAAGATGGCAATGAGGATGTGCGCTACCGCTATATCCTGATGCCCATGCGGATCTGAAGTTAAGCAGAACCGGACACCTCCCCTGTGGTTAGGAATGGGCCAGCCCCGACAGTGTAGCTATCGTTTCGACGGCTTCGGAAGGTGATCCTCGTCAGCTTGGCATCATCAGGGTGCCGCAGAGGAGTGCCTAAGCTGAAGGGTTTACTCATTGAAGTATTAAGCCGTGTACGTCTTATAGATCACGTCCCGCATCTGCGCGGTGAGCCGTTCGGCATCGCGGGTGGTCAGTCCTGCCGTGGAGATCGGTTCGCCTACCACCAGCTTTAACGGCCGCGGGTGCAGGGCGTAAACGTGGATCGGCAGCAGTTCATAGGTGCCGATCAGCGTGAGCGGTACCAGCGGGACCTGGGCCTTGATGGCCATCCAGGCGGCACCGGCGACCATCGGCCTTAGCTGGCCGTCTTCGGTGCGGCCGCCTTCGGGGAAGATCACCAGCGGCATCCCCGCTTCGAGCGCCTTTACACCGCGTCCCAGGCTGGCGACACCGGCACGGGCGGAGCTTCCGTCGATGGAGACCTGCCCGGAGCGTTGCAGATACCACCCGATGAAGGGCAGCTTCCAGAGTGAGGCCTTGGCCAGGATGCGGAACTGGAACGGCAGCTTTGCGAACAGGACGGGTGTGTCGTAGTAGCTGAGGTGATTGCTGGCGAAGACCGCTGTTCCCAACCCGCGGAGTCGTTCCGGATGCTCCACCGTGACGGGCGAGAGCGCCAGACGCAGCAGCACCCGCGCCCAGAGACGCGCAACCGCGTGCTGCTGGTGGCCGTCTGTGTCCCAAAGACCGCAAAGGAGAGAGATGCAGCCGAAAAACGCCGTCGCCAGGACTATGAGCGGTGCGAGCAGAAAGTAGGTAAGCCAGCGCAGGCTAAGCGGAACAGGCGATCGTGCAGGTCCGGGAAGACCGGTCTGTGTACCGGGAGGTGCAGCCGATGGTTCGGTATCCGAGGAAGTGCCAGAGGGGTGATCGCTGGGCAGGGGGGGTGTTCTGGACATGTTACGGGGTACCTGCCGTGGTGTGAGCCTCCGCCAGGGTGCGTTCCGCCGAGGCCAGGGCGCGCAACTCGCCGATGAGGTAGACGGAACCCGTGGCGACGATGACGCCTTCGATCGGGGTTAGCGCCTCGGCCTGTTGCAGTGCGGCGTGGAGGTGAGGAGCGGCGTGAGCGGGAATATCCAGGGCCTGCGCGGCGGTGAGCAGCTGCTGCACCGTAGCCGCGCGTGGATTGGCGATGGGCGCAAAGACGATGTGATCGCGCCGGCGGGCAGGGTCACCGGAGGTGGAGTCGAAGAGCGGCAGAAGGATGCGCGTCATCTCGTCGATCTGCTTATCGGCGAGGCAGCTGAAGATCAGGGTGCGCGGCCGGTCGTCCGGCAACTGCGCCAGCGCGGCCCGCAGCGTCCAAGCCCCGGCGGGATTATGCGCGACGTCCAGCAGCAGCGGGGCGTGCGGGCGCAGCGCATCCGGGCGCGCCGGGAGCCACTCCAGGCGGCCCGGCCACACCGTGGAGCGCACGCCGGCTTCGATGGCGGCGTTCGAGATCGAGATGCCATGATTTGCGCGCAGCTCCAGCGCGGTGGCCACCGCCAACGCGAGGTTGCGCTGCTGGTGCTGCCCGGCCAAAGGCGAGTCAAGCTGCAAGATCTCTCCCGCAATGGGAATAGGGTAGGCATTACGACCCAGGGGAGATCGCTCCCGGGCTGCCGCCGCCGCCTGCATGCTGTTCAGCTCCGCGAGGTGAACCACCGGCACAGGGCCTTCCAGCTCATTTGTGTTGAACGCGTGCGCTGCAGGCGGAGCGATATGCCGTGCTTCCTGGATGTGCGGATCATCGATGTACGGGTGATCGGTAAGCGGATGATCCATTCCGGAGAATCCATGCGGCGGCAGGCAGCGTGAGGCGTCGACGCCGCGAACGTTCAGCGCCATCGCCCGCTCCCCGATGGCCGCATTGGCCTCGGGATGCTGCGAAAGCGTGACAAGCACGCCGTTTTGGCGCAGAATACCGGCCTTTTCGGTTGCGATCTCTGCCATGGTATTGCCGAGAAACTCGGTGTGATCGATGCCGATGTCGGTGATGACGGAGACGATGGGCTCAACGACGTTGGTGGCGTCCAGGCGGCCGCCCAAGCCGACCTCGAGGACGGCAAGCTCCACGTGCTGCTCGGCGCAGAAGAGCAGACCCACGGCGGTGAGCAGCTCAAAGAAGCTTGGGGTGTGCGGCAGCAGGGCGCGGCCGACCAGTTCAGAGGCTTGCTGGTACACCTGTCCGAAGAGCCGGCCGAAGTCCTCGTCGGAGATTTCGGCAAGTGTGCCGTCGGCCGAGGCGCGCATGCGCTCGTTCACGCGCAGCAGGTGCGGCGAGGTGTACAGGCCCGTGCGCAGGCCCGCCGCGTTCAGGATAGAGGCCAGCGTCGCCGCGGTTGAACCCTTTCCGTTGGTGCCGGCGATCAGTACGGAACGGAAACGCAGCTGCGGATCGCCGAGCGCGTGCAGCAGGGTGCGGATGTGATCCAGCGTAAATTTGCGCGGCGGCGTGCCATCCGCAAGCGCGGCGCCGGTGCGCAGTTCGGGGCCTAAAGCGGCCAAAGTTTGCAAAGCTTCTTTGTATAGCATTCGGTTCCAGCCCGCGATCGATGTTCGAATCAGGGAACAGATCGATTTTCGCATCTGCAGGCAATGTGAGGAGGTTGGGAGAAGCGCCC
>CAXSBL010000040.1:23917-31123 GCA_964235515.1 uncultured Bryocella sp. | reverse complement strand
AGGCCCCCGCAACCGCATGGAACCTGCGACTCACCTTTTGACGGGTGCCTGCCTGGCCAGAACAGGCTTTCATCGCCGGGTACGCTATGCGACAGCTGCCATGGTCATCGCTGCCGAGTTCCCCGACATTGACACTGTGTGGAGCTTGCGTGGGCCGGTCTCCGGCTTCCAGCACCATCGCGGCATCACCCACACCTTCCTTGGCTTGCCCTTCGAGGCGGGCCTGCTGCTCTTCGGCGTGTTCCTCTGGCATCGATGGCGGAGCCGAAAGGAAGCGCACCTCCCTGGAAACCGCACGCAACAGGAGCAGGTTGCCGTCAGGTGGGGGGCGTTGTATGCACTCATCCTACTTGCCCTTCTGAGTCATCTTCTGCTGGATTACACCAACAACTACGGTCTGCGGCCGTTTTTCCCCTTCAACGAGCGTTGGTACGCGGCATCGATCGTCTTTATCTTCGATCCTCTGCTCTTTTCGTTTCTGGTGGCCGGACTGCTGCTGCCTTCCGTCTTCAGGCTGGTGAGCCGTGAGATCGGTGCCGGGCATCGGCCGGTCACCGGCTCCGGTTGGGCACGAGCCGCGCTGGTGGGTGTTTTGCTGCTATGGGGTATTCGCACCTATGAGCATGGCCGGGCGATCGGGTTGGCGGCGCAATCAACCTTGCGAGCTCCCACGACGAGCATCGATTCGGTTGCGGGGTCCGCGGACGATGGACCGGTAGCTCCGGCGCAGGTCAGGCCGCTTCTGCAGCCGCTGCAAACGCTGGCGAGCCCCGATCCGCTGAGCATCTTTCGTTGGTACACGGCAACAGACTTCGGCCCGGCAGAACAGTTGGGTCTCGCCGACTCCCGCCTGGGCACCTTCGTGCCTGGCCGCATGCTGGTCAAGCCCGCTCCAACACCAGCACTGAAGGCGGCAGAGCGCAGCCGCCTGGGACGAATCTATCTGGATTGGTCGCCCATGCCGTTTCTAAGCGTCAGTCATGACAGCGAGGGAGCGTTCGGAGGAGGCACGCAGACAGTGCGCTTCGAGGATCCTCGCTTCATGGGAGACACACCCATCCTGCACCAAGACGGGCCACCGCCGCTGACAGGAGTCGTCGTTCTTGACGCCCACGGCGCTGTTCTGGCCGAAGCGATGGACGGCCGTTTCGGGCGTTAACGCTTGCCGGCGCAGTCCTTGCCTCGCCCGTTGCGCTGAAACCGCTAAGATAGGGCTGTTCGCGTCCGTCACTCTGTGCTCAGACGAACGCCGTGCCCGAGGCTCATCATGCTGCCCTACCTGGTTTTACTGCTGGCCGCTCTCTCCCGTCTGGTGCCCCATGTCCTGCACGGGGTTGGGCTGAATTTCACCGCTGTGGGCGGGGGACTGCTGTTCTTTGGCGCTCGCCGGTCGCGCCCGGCAGCTCTGGCGGGCGGCGCGGTCATGGCTTTAACGGATGTATACCTGACCCGTGTGGTGTACGGCTATCCGTTTCACCTGAGCGACTACGCGGTCACCTGGGCCTGGTATGTGGGCGTCTGCTTTCTGGGCGCTGCCCTGCTGCGGCGGGTAACGGTGCTGCGAGTTGGCTTGGCCGTGCTTTGCTCGGCAACAAGCTTTTTTGTACTCAGTAACTTCGTGGTCTGGCTGGGTAGCGGCATGTACGGCCATACCTTCGCCGGACTGGCCGGCTGCTATCTGGTCGCACTGCCGTTCTATGCAAACGATCTTGTGTCCACCGAGCTGACCGCAGGCGTGCTTTTCGGCCTGCCGGTGGTGGCGCACGCGATCGTGACAAACTGGCGCGAGTCGACCCAGGGCAGGCAGCCGCTGGGCTAGGGCACGCCGCCACTGGGTTATACCGGTCGCTCCGGGCACCACCGGTTCAGGTGGCGCCTCTAGGCTCGGTCGCTAGCCGTGGATTTGGCCATGGATTCTTCAATGGGCAGCAGAATTCCCCGGCGGCGGTCGAAGATGCGGCGCACCATGTAAAACACCAGGGCGAGCAGCCCGAACAAGAGGACCCCGATCAACAGGGCCAAGTGGTGGTGCATCGTCCGGCGAAGACTGTGGATGAGCGTAGGTCCAAACCAGATCGTAAGCAGGGAGCAGACAAGAAACTGCGTCAGCTTGCCGAAGAAGATGGCCACCGCAAACGAGGGAGCCTTCATCTCGAAGACGCCGGCGGCGAATTCAAACAGCTTCAGCGGCGTAGGCGGGGGCAGCATGGCGGGGATCAGGATGGCGAAGAACTCCTGCCGCTCAAACCGGTCGCGCATGCGCTCGTAGCGCTCGCGATTGATGCGTTTTAGCAGGAACAGTTCGCCCCCGGCGCGCCCGATGTAGAACGGCACAAGGGCGCCGATCGCTGAAGCCAGAGCGGCGGCCACGCTGTAAAGCAGAAACTTTTCGTGGTTGCTGGCGACATAGCCGATGACGATGCCGTCCATGGACACCGGTATCGGAATCAGGGCGGAGTCGATCAGCGCAAGGCCGCCCACGCCCCAGACACCCAGGGGTTTCATGTAGCTCAGCAGAGTGACGGAGAACCTGTGCAGCAGGGCGATGGGACCGATAATCACTGCGCTTCAGTTTACGACGTGCAGCCCGTCCAGGGCTGAAGCCCTAAGCTTTAGGGAGCGATCAAGTCACCTTGACCTTCATCGGCTCACGACTACCTCCGTCAGTGCCTGGTCTTACCTGCGAGCAGATCCAGCGCGTGGGGTAGCAGGGGCAAAACGGAGCGCAGCGAAGCAAGGGCTCCCTCCGGATTGCCGGGCAGGTTGAGAATCAGACACGAGCCGGCGACGCCGCAGACCCCGCGGCCGAGTGCGGCGAAGGGGGTGTCGCGCGCGCCCTGCTGACGAATCAGTTCGGCCAGGCCAGGCACAAGACGATCGCATACGGCCAGGGTGGCCTCCGGGGTGTTGTCGCGCGGAGCAAGACCCGTACCTCCGGTGGTGATGATCAGGGCGGCTCCCATGGCGGATTCCCGAAGAGCGGTGATCAACCCGGGTAGATCGTCGGAGACCGTGCGCCTGTCTACCACGGCAGCTCCCGCTGTTTGCAGCAGCTGGGCCAGGGCCGGGCCGGAAAGGTCCACCTGCGTGCCGGCGGAGCAGCGATCGCTGACGGTAAAGACTGTGGCACTGCGCCCGGCGAGAGACGGTGTTGTCATGGGGTCAGCATAGCGGAGCTTCGAAGCCGCCCGCTGAAGGCAGCCTGCCGGAGGCGGCGCAGCGCGGATGAGAGGATGGTATGGGGATAAGTGGTTGCTGCGCTCCCGGCTCCGCAACCTTCTCTGCCTTTAGATCGTCAGACGTGAAGCGCCTCTCTATGCCAGCCCCTATTCCCACTTCGACCGACGAGACCGAGCTGCGCTCCCCGACCGATCCAGCCGCGTCCTCCGGTCCCGAAGGGGGCTCGGCCCATATTCCTCCACCGGTGGACGACCGGACATCCGCTGCATCTCCCGCGCCGGTCGATGCGGATGCTCCGCTTTCGTTCGTTCCACACATTCCCCTGCGAGAGACGGTGCGCCCGCAGCCGTTACGCATCCAGACGGGACGCTACGGCGAGCTACAGGAACACGAGCTGATCCAACTGCTCGATTCCATTGAAGATGAGCGGGCGCGATCAAGATTCCGCGAATCGATCTACATCTCGGTTTTCGTATGGATGGCCATTGCGCTGCTCCTGCTGTTTGGACCCAAGTATCTCTGGCACGCGCCCAAGCTGGTTCTGCCCTCCGAGGTGCTGCGGCAGCGCGAGCTGACCACCCTGACCGCGCCCGATCTAAATGCGCTTCGCCCCAGGCAAGCCCCGCCGGTGGACTCCCGCACCCTGGAGCATCTGCGGTCCACCGAACCGAAAATTGCTCCGCGGCCGGCGCCACAGCCAGCACCCCAGCCGGTAACCCCCCGCGCCGAACTGCCTCGGCAGCCAAGGCCGGAGCCGCCTTCGCCCTCCCCGTTGAAGATTGCGCCCGCGACGGCGCCGCCCAACATCCCTTTGCCCTCCGCCCCCGCTCCGCAGCCGGTGCCGCGCCGGCCGCCACCTCCGGTGGTTGCCGATGCGCCCACGCCGCAGCCCTCATCACGGCCCAACTTCAATACCCCCGCGCAGTCTGCCGGTGACATGGTGGACAAGGCGGTGCGTTCCGCACGGCCGGGTGGAGGCACGCCCGGCGGCATTCGCAGCAGCAGCCGCGGTGGAAGCGAGGTCGGGATGGGGCCGGCCGAGATCCTCTCCGACACTGAGGGAGTGAACTTCAATCCCTACCTGCAACGAATTCTGCGGGAGATCTACGACGTCTGGATTCCGTTGATCCCAGAGGAGGCAAGGCCGCCGCTGATGAAGTCCGGCGTCACCATGATCCGCTTCAAGATCCTGCCGGATGGCACCATCGGCGGCATCTATCTCGACGGATCCACCCATGACGATGCCTTGAACCGGGCTGCCTGGGGCTCCATCACGGGAGTGGGGCAGTTTCCACCGTTGCCGTCGCAGTTCCACGGCCCCAATCTGGAACTTCGGATCCATTACCTCGTCAATCAGAAGACGGAGTAGACACGCTTCATCAACCGGACGAAACCAGACATGCAGCCATCGCCTCTGCGCAAGCCCGACAGTCTATGATTCTGCAAGCGACCAAACGATCCGGACGGTCTCTGCCTCCTTCGCTTTCGAAAGCCGACTTGCATGCGGCAGAAAAGCAAGCAACCTATAGGCGGGAGCGCGAAGTCCTTGAGCGGCGCAGCGTCCTTCGCGGCCTGATTTTGCTGGCCATCCTCGTTGTGCTGTTTGCCGTAGTGCATGGCGATGCAAGCCGCGCTTTTCCCGCCGGCTGGTGGCGGCAGTGGTGACGGCCTGACCATGGGTTTGCTACAGGCTTCTCCGCAAACGCCCTCCCATCCGGCCGCAGACTACCCGCTGATCGTGATTGCCGGGCCGACGGCGAGTGGAAAGACGGCGCTGGCCGTCCACCTGGCGGAACGCTTCGGCGGCGAGATCCTGTCCTGCGATTCGGTGGCAATCTACCGCGAGCTGGACATCGGTTCGGCCAAGCCCTCGGCTGCGGAGCGGGCCCGGGTTCCGCACCACGGCCTGGATGTGCTCAGGCCGAATGAATCCACCACGGCAGGCGATTACGCTCGTCTGGGCCGCTCAGTGTTGGCGGAGATCCGGGGCCGTGGACATTTGCCTATCGTTGCCGGGGGCACCGGCCTGTACCTTCGGGCTCTGCTGCATGGCCTCGCGCCGGCACCGCCACGGGATGAGGCCCTGCGCACGCGGCTGCGGTCCATCGAGGCCCGGCGTGGTGGCCGGCTGCATCGCCTGCTGCGTCGTATCGACCCCGCGGCGGCTGCCAAGATTCACGCCAACGACACCCCGAAGCTCGTGCGCAGCCTGGAGGTCAGCCTTCTGGCGCGCCAACCGCAGACCGCCCAATGGGGTGCCGGCCGGGAGCCGTTGGGTGGATTTCACACCCTGCAGATTGGCCTGACTCCGCCCCGCGCGGCGCTGTACGCCCGCATCGACCGGCGGGCGGCGGCGATGTTCAGTGAAGGTCTGCTCGAAGAAACGGCGCGGGTCCGGTCGGCCTACGGCGAAGCAACCCGTTCCCTGAATTCTCTGGGGTATGCGCAGGCGCAGGCTGTTCTGGACGGCCGTCAGGGGCTTCCACAGGCAATCTCGGAGGCGCAGCAGGGCCACCGGCATTACGCCAAGCGGCAGCTCACCTGGTTTCGCCAGGAGCCCCACATGCAATGGTTGCAGGGATTCGGGGATGAGGCGGAGGTCAGGGAAGAGGCTTGCCGGCTCGTCGCCGCTCATCTAAAGGTCTGTGAGCTTTGTGAGAGGGACACGGAGGTGGGCGCGCAACATGCATCCCATGCCCGTTTGCCGCCAGCGAGAGACGCAGAAGAGGAGCATCAGTGAGCGTTCGTATGGATAAGTGGCTGTGGGCCGCGCGGTTCTTCAAAACACGCGCCATCGCGGTAAAAGCCTGTGAGCTAGGGCGGGTGAAGAGTAACGGCCAGCCCGCAAAGCCTGCTCGCGAGGTGAAGGTGAGCGACAAGCTGGAAGTCACCACGGACGGTGGGGTCTATCAGATCGAGGTTCTGGAGCTGAGCGAGGAGCGAGGCCCGGCCGCAACGGCACAGACGCTTTACACCGAGTCGTCCGAGAGCCGTGAAGCGCGGGCCAAGGCTCAACAGGAGCGCAAATCCCTGCTGGCGTTTGAGCGCCTGCCGGCCCTGAAGCCGATGGGACGCGACCGGCGCCAGCTGAGCCGTCTCAGGGGGCGGGGTTAGCGCCAGGCCCGCACGGTCCTCCTCTCAAAGCCTGAAAGCGAACGCGACGACCTATTGCGGCGGCGCTGGAGCCGTTTGCGTGGCGGGCTGCGTCGTGGATGTGCCGTCGAGCACAGCACGCGGCGAAGAGGGTGAGATCTCATCCGCGGAGGGTGGTTTCGGCACGTAAAATTGCCGCGGTGGCGTGCTGCGTGCAGCCGGCGGCGCGTTGCCGGCAGGGTTCCGGCAGCCGGTAAGGTACAGGATCGCGGCCAGAACCGAAGCTCCGCCGCACAAATGCCGGGTTCGCCGGTTGATTGAAAAATGACCTGTGCTCGCGGTCTGCTTGCTTCTGCTCATGAACTGCTCCCCCCGCTGTAGGCCGATGTCGTGTTTACCCCAACCTCTCCGGCCTACCTGATTCGATGCGCGAGGCGCTCCCGTCGGTTGAGAAGCACTCAGGCCGGTACGCCTGCCGGAGGGTCGAAAAGGATTTGCAAGGTCGCCATCCTGCGCGCGAGACCCGTAGGTGCATCTCAACACCGGGCGACGTTTCCGCCTGAGGAGAACGAAATCATGGCAGATCAAGCCGCATTACAACAGAAGTACGCCCCCGTAGGACAGACCGTCGCCGACTTTGCCGAGTATGGCGCCAAATTCGACGGTATCTTCATGAACGGCGACAAGCTCGTGCTCAAGTGCGACGTACCGTCCAAGGTCATCGCAAACCGTGTCTGGGACTCGATCAAGAAGGTTGACCCCAACTACCCTGACTTCGAAATCCAAATGACCCAGACCGGGCCGGACGACCAGCCGTACACGATCAAGGCCGGCGACAACCTGAGCAAGGTGTCGGAGCGGTTCTACGGGACGGCGAACAAATACGAGACCATCGCCAAACACAACAACATGTCGGACCCGAACAAAATTCAA
>CAXSBL010000040.1:7112-23817 GCA_964235515.1 uncultured Bryocella sp. | reverse complement strand
TCGCAACGAAGGTCGTCAGACCTTCTGTACGCGGTGTACATCGCGCACGCCCGGCACCTTGCGAAGATTGCCTTGCAGGCGCGTCAGGTGGCGCAGATCCACGGTTTCGATCACAAAGTCCACGTGCACGCCGCCGTCCTCGGTGGGCCGGGTCTCTACGCTGCGGATGTTGGTGCCGTCCTCCGAGATGATGGCGGCAAACTCCTTTAACAGGCCGGAACGGTCGTCAACCAGCACCGTCAGCTTCACGGGGTAGGTGGTCGTCTTCGGGCTGCTGCCGTTGCTCTGGTTGGGGGCAGGGGCACCGCTGGACCACTCCACCTCGATGCGCCGATCGGCCTCATAAAGCAGGTTTTGCACGTTCGAGCAGGAGCGGGCGTGTACCGCCACGCCCTTGCCGCGGGTAACGTAGCCGATGATCTCTTCGCCCTTGATCGGATTGCAGCAACGGGCGCGGTACACCAGCAGATCGTCCTGGCCTTCCACCTGCAGGCTCTCTGAGCCCTTGCCGAAGAACACCCGCTTGACCGCCTCGCTCATGTGCGAAAGGGCGTCGGAGACCGGATGTGAGCCTTCCGCGGCAGGCTCGGCCGCGCCGGTGTGGATGATGCCGGGTTCCAGCTTGTTGAGTACCTGCCGCGTGGAGAATTTGCCGAAGCCGATGCCGGCGAGCAGGTCCTCCTCACCGCCCAGGCCGTACTCGTTGGCCACTCGGGTGAAGTCGGCGGTGCCGAAGCGGCTGAGTGCGAGCTTCAGCTTGCGGGCCTCGCGCTCCAGCAGTTTCTTGCCGATCTCCAGCGCTCGGGCGCGCTGATTTTCATTCAGCCAATGCTTGATCTTGTTGCGGGCGCGGGAGCTCTTGGCAAAGCTGAGCCAGTCGCGCGAGGGTGCATGGCCCACCTGGGTGATGATTTCGACGATGTCGCCGTTGCGCAACCGCGAACGCAGCGGCACGATGCGGCCGTTGACCTTGGCGCCCGTCGTTCCGTGGCCCACATCGGTGTGGATGGCATAGGCAAAATCAACCGGGCTGGCATCGCGCGGCAGCACAATAACCTTGCCCTTGGGCGTAAAGGTATAGACCTCCTCGGGGTACATGTCCATCTTCAGGGTGGACATGAACTCGTTGGGGTCTGACATCTCGCGCTGCCATTCGATCAACTGGCGCAGCCAGGCGAGGCGCTTCTCGTCGTTGGCGCTGACGGCTTCGGAGGCCTTGTACTTCCAGTGCGCCGCGATGCCTTCCTCGGCGGTGCGGTGCATCTCGTCGGTGCGGATCTGGACCTCGAACTGGTGGCCGCCGTCGGCGATCAGCGTGGTGTGCAGCGATTGGTAGAGATTAGGCCGCGGCATCGCGATGAAGTCTTTGAAGCGGCCGGGAACGGGGCGCCACGTCGCGTGCAACAGGCCGAGCACGGCGTAGCACTCGGGCAGCGTGGCCGTGATCACACGCACGGCGAACAGATCGTAGACCTGGTCTACCGGAATTGCATGCAGGTTCAGCTTCTGCTGAATCGAGTAGAGCCGCTTGATGCGGGACTCCACACGGGCTTCCACGTGCGCTTCGTGCAGCTTGCCCTGCAGTGTGGCGACGATGCGGTCGAGAAAGGCTTCACCCTCGCCGCGCATGGCGTCCACCTCGCCGGTCAGCTTGGCGTACGCAAGCGGATCGACGTAGCGGAAAGCAAGATCTTCCAGCTCGCCGCGCAGCTTGCCCATGCCCAGCCGGTGCGCCAGGGGAGCATAAACATCCAGCGTCTCCTTGGCGATGCGCGCCTGCTTTTCAGGCCGCAGATGCTGCAGCGTGCGCATGTTGTGCAGCCGGTCGGCGAGCTTGATGATCACCACGCGCACGTCGTCGGACATGGCCAGGAGCATCTTGCGGATGTTCTCGGCCTGCGCGTCCTCGCGATTGGCAAACTTGATCTTGTCCAGCTTCGTAACGCCGTCGACAATATGCGCGACCTGCTCGCCGAAGCGCTTGGCGATCTCCGGTGTGGTGACGTCGGTGTCTTCAACCGCATCATGCAGCAGGCCGGCGGCGATGGCCGTGGCATCCATCTTCAGCTCGGCTAAGACCTGCGCAACCTCAAGGGGATGAATGATGTACGGCTCACCCGAGGCGCGTTTCTGGCCTTCATGCTGAAGCTGTGTAAAGGCCCAGGCAGCGCGCACGAGCTCCTGATCGTCATGCGGGCGATTGGTCCGCAGCGTGGCGAGCATGATGTCGAAGTGCTCGCGCAGGCGATAGGGGTCGTCCTCGCCGGCGGGGGAGACAAGTCGCTCGGCCGTCTGAGTTTGGCTGGGAACGGGTTGCGCGAACTGCCCGCTGGGCCCATCGAGCGCCGGCACGCTCAACGACGGGCTGCGGAACGTCGACTCCGCGCCGCGCAGATCCGGCAGGGCCGATTCCATGCTCATACCCGACTCCATGTTTTCAGGGAGATTTCGGGGGCTCTCAGCAGACGCAGCCGGGCCCGTTCCGGCGACCGGAGTTCCAGAAGTCCCAGGGGTTGGCGCGTCGGGCCGTGCAGTCGCCATGGTTCATTATATCGACGGGAATAGACGCGGTGTTTAACCGGCGTTTTCGCCGTAGCAAACTGCTTCCCTTACCGTGCCGCGGCTTGCGCTCTGCCGGTACCCGCCTCAGTGCAGCAGGCCCGGCGGGGGACGCACGCCGCCATGCGTCCAGGTCACGAGTTCGTCAAAGGCGCGCCCGATCTCCTCCGGCGTGATCGCGCAGTGGCCATCACGGGGTACGTACTGCTGCACAAAGCGGTCGCCGGCCCCGGCGCTTTCCACCATCTCGTTGTAAAGGCTCAGCAGGCTGACCGGAATCAGCGGATCGTAAACCGTGTGCACCGCCAGCATCGGTCGGCCAAGCCGGCCCGTCGGCGTGTAGTGGCGAATCAGGTATTCCCGTGCCTTCTTGTCGCCGGTGTAACGCCGTACCGCTTCATTCAGGCTGATATCGCTGGCCGTCGCGAGCGGATTGGTGCCGGCGTAAATCCAGTTGCGGTTATCGAACGGATTGCCCCCCGCCCGGCGCTGCATGTCGGCGATCACAAAGGTGAAATAGCTGATGTCGCGCGCCACGTTGGCGTCGGTGTGCAGCCCCATCAGGCTGCGAATCAGCAGGGCATTGGCGGGATTGGCCCTTAATGCATTGGTCACGCGCTCGCGCACGGCGGCGGTGTCGTCAAAGTCGGCCGCCACGGGAACCAGGGAACCCATGACCCCGGGAAAATACTCATCAAAGGCGGCACGCATCGCAAAGCGGCGATCAAAGGAGACGAACGTCGGTCCCACCGCACCGCAAAGATCCAATCCGCCGGTGTAGGGCTTGGGATTCAGTTCCAGCGTGATCATCACCAGAGCGCCGCCCATGGAGCCGCCGACGGTATAGGTCTCCTTGGGATGCCCGTAGTTGTGATCGAAATAGTGGCGCAGCGCCTCCGTCTCCGGGTAGGCCTGCTGCACCGCCCAGCCGCCTTCGGAGTACGCGCTCTGGGCTACCGCATACCGTCGCTCGGTCAGGCTTTGGAGGTCGGGGTGCAGGTGTTCGGCGATGTGGAAGCTGGCGCCGTGCTCGGCATAGCCGTGGTAGTACACCACCAGCGAGCCGTTCCAGTCGCTGGGGATGTCGATGCGATACGCCGCGCCGTTAAGAACGCCGACCTCCGTGGTGCCCTCGGCGGAGTGAACCACGTCAGGATTAACGGGCCTTTTGCTCTGAGCACGGGAAGCCACCCGGGTGCCCCCTGCCAGGAGCAGCAAGAGGGTCAGAGCGGCCGCAAATCGTGGTCGTGGACGAAGGCTGAACATCGGTGTTTGGCCCTTAGTTTACCGTGCCTCGCCCGATACGGCCCGGAGGCACTTCGGCCCGCCCGCAAAAGTCAGTCCCAGTCGTCCCGGACCTGCGCGTTGTTTACCATCACCTCTTCAAATTGGCTGGTCTTTTTGAGCAGGATGTCCCCCAGGTTCTCCGGCTGCCGCAGCAGAATGGCCTGCAGCCTCACCAATTCCAGCATGGCCAGAAAGGTGCAGATCAAGCCCCGTTCGCTTCCCACGGTGCGCAGCAGGCGGCTCAGGCTCAGCGGCCTGTCGGCCGTCAGCAGCCGCCGTTTCAGGAACTCCAGCATCTCCCGCACCGTGACCGACTCCTCATCGATGCGGTGCACAGGGCGCTCGCGCAGCCGCTGCAGGATGTCGCGGAAGACGCGAACCAGGTCGCCGGTGTCGGCGGCGATCTCGCCTTCGCCGCTCAGGGCGTTCCCGCCGTCCTGTTCGTTCAGAAAGCGCTTCAGCCCCGGTTGCGTCCAGGTGGCCTCCTCGATCTGCTGCTTTTGCTGCAGCATCTGGGCGGCGGACTTGAAGCGCTCATGCTCCAGCAGACGTTCCACGAGCTCACGGCGCGGATCGTCCACCTCCAGCGTCGAGCGGGCCTCGTTCGGCTCACGGGGCAGCAGGGTGCGGCTCTTGATGTGGATGAGCAGAGCTGCGGTGTAGACAAAGTCGCCTGCACTATCGATGTCCACAGCCTGCAGATGCCGTGTGTACTCCAGAAACTGCGCCGTGATGCGCGCAATCGGGATGTCGTAGACATCAATATTCTGCTTGCGGATCAGGTCGAGCAAAAGATCGAAGGGGCCGTCGTAGACCTGGCCGATGGCGACGGAAAAGGGCGATTGCGAGGCCTCTTCCGGCTCGCTCCTCTTCGGACGTGGCTCGGCCCGCGTTGGAACCGGCGCCGCGGGCGATTGCAGCCGAAAAACCGTTCCGGGCTCTTCCGGCACAGGGGAAGGCCCTGACCCCGAAGCCGGCTCGGCTGCGTCCGTGCGGGGGGCGGCAGCTTCCTGCGCCGGGCTGTGTTCCACGTCGTTCATACTTTCACCGGGCTTGCCCTGCCTCTGCGGAGGGACTACATGCCCATCGCCGCCTGCACTTCGCCCAACGTCTCGCGAGCCCGCTTGGTTGCGCGTTCGCGGCCGTTGGCGAGCACATCCTTGATTACGCCCGGGCGGCCCTCGAGGTCGCGCCGATGGGCCTGGATGGGAGCGATCGTTCTGATGATGGAGTCCGCACACCAGCTCTTGCACTCGATGCAGCCTATGCCGGCGGTTGTGCAGCCGTCGTAGACCTTCCGCAGCGTCTCGGCGTCAGAAAACACCTTGTGGAGGTCACCGACCGGGCAGACGTCCGGGTTGCCGGGATCGTCGCGCCGCACGCGCGCCGGGTCCGTCACCATCACCTTCAGCTTGGCACGGAGATCCGCCTCCGGCTCCGACAGCATGATGTGATTGCCGTAGCTTTTGCTCATCTTGCGGCCATCAAGGCCGGGCAGCTTGGGGCTGGGCGTCAACAGCGCGTGCGGTTCCGGCAGGATCGCGCGGCGTCCGAAGCCGGTAAGCTTTTTGGTCTCCCCGGCAGCCTGAAAGAGCTGGTGCGCGGTAAACTCGGTGCGCGTGGAGCCCTTGGGCTCTCCGGCGTGCTTGCGGGCCTTCTCGAGGATCGCACCCATCTCCCAGGGCTGGGCACCAGGCGCCAGATGAAAGTCGCCGGGGTACAGATCGTTGAACCGGCGCGCCACCTCGCGGGTCAGCTCCACGTGCGCCACCTGGTCGGCGCCCACGGGGACAAAATCCGGCTTATAGAGCAGGATGTCGGCCGACTGCAGCAGTGGGTAACCCAGAAAGCCGAAGTTGTTCAAGTCCTTTTCCGATAACTGCGCCTGTTGATCCTTGTACGTGGGCACACGTTCCAGCCAGGAGACCGGCGTAAACATGCCAAAAAGGGTATTCAGGCGGTCGTGCTCCAGCACCTCGCTCTGCCGGAAGATGACGCAGCGGCCGGGGTCAAGCCCGGCAGACAGAAAATCGAGGGCAATATCGGCGATGTTGCCGCGCAGGTTGCCGGGGTCTGCATAATCGGTCGTCAGCGCATGCAGGTCAGCGATAAAGAAGAAGCAGTCGTACTCGTTCTGCAGCTTCACCCAGTTGTGCAGCGCCCCCATGTAGTTGCCGAGGTGCAAACGTCCGGTAGGCCGCATGCCGCTGAGAACGCGCGGGCGCGGGGTAGAGCGTAGGGTCGAAGAACTCATTGCGATGTGTCTCAGGATACATCTGCAGCTCTCCGTATGCTCACCGGCTGCTCGGACCGGCGCCGGCCCAGATAGGCAACCTGGGAAGTCGGAGAGATTCCCGGAACGTGATCTGCGGACGCAACCTTCCTCACCCCACCTCCACTCTGAGTACCCGGGCCCCTTAAAAAATAACGCACCTGGAGGTTTCGAAATGCAACATGGCATTATCTGGTGGATCATCGTGGGTCTGATTGCAGGGTTTCTCACCGGCAAGATTATGAAGGGCTCCGGCTTTGGCGCTCTGATGGACATCATCGTCGGCATCGTCGGTGCCGTCATCGGCGGCTTCATTATGTCGCACCTTTTCGGCGCGTCTGCCTCGGGCGGACTGATCTATTCCATTCTCGTCGCCGTCGCCGGCGCAGTCATTCTCACCTTCCTTCTGCGCCTGATCACGGGAAACAAAGCGACCAATATGTAAGCGCAGCACTTCGGACGGCGCAGTTCGCCGGACGACAAATCGTCGAACCCTTACAGGTTGGGGACAGCGGACAGGGATGCGGTTACACTGCATCCCTGTTCGTTCTGCGCGCGGTGCGAAAATGTCGCGAGTTCCCCCGAGGGTGCGTGGAATGAGAGGGTCATAGAGTGACCTGTAAACGATGCCGTGTCGCGATGGTGGAGTTGAAGGGCCACATCTATCACGGCAAGCGAAAGTTCCGCTGTCCGCTGTGCCGGCGGGCGAAGATGAAGAAGCCAAAGAAAGACAAGCATCGCGACTGACGAGAAACACCGTTTCCGGGTCAGCCTTAGCCAAGCACGTGGCGATTGAAGTCCTTATAAAGGAGGAATCTCGCCGGAGTCCTTCCAAGGGCGCAGAACCACTGCGGGCAGAACGGCGCCAGCCAGAGAAAATCACCGGCCTGCACCGGATACCAGGCCTCGCCGACCCGGTAGAGACCGCCGCCTTCCAGCATCAGCACGCCGTGCTCCATGTAGTGAACTTCCACCTGGGGCAGCGAAGCCCCGGGCGTGCAGGTCACCGTGTTCACCGCGAGATCAAAGGCCGGCGAGGCAGGCAGCAGCGCGCGTACACCCATGGCCGCATCGCCGTTCAGCGGTGTCGGCGCGATCCCCGGTTCATAGCCGATCACGCAGATGGGGTGCTCGGCGTGGGGATCGATGTGATGTTCTACCGGCAGCAGTTGATAGCGCTTTTCGATCACCACCGCCCGGGTGGCGACCTCGGCAGTCAAACGGTGCGGAAAGCCTGCGGGAAAGAAGGCAAAGCCGCCGGGCGGCAGCATCTGCGGCTGCGGAAAACCCGGTTCGGAGGCGGTCAGCGAACCTTCCAGCACATACACAAAGCGCTCTCCGGGGCCTTCCATCAGCGATCCCCCGAGCTCAAACTCCAGCGTGCTCATGGCAAAGCCTGCCCCCATCTGCGGAGCGGCGTGCACGATCGCCATCCCCCTGATCAGGCCCGGCAAGGGGGTCCGGACAAAGGTATCCGGCGTCTGCAGCAGGTGATCGTGCCGGCTCGTGCTTCGTGTTAACCCGAGGTGATGCATCGCCCCTCTATTGTAGAAGAGCGGGCGCACGCCGTACCGGCTTACAGATGCAAGCGGCTAATCAGTTGGAGCAGCGTCGCCAGCGCGGCCTCCACGTCCGGCTCACGCACGGTCTCCTCCGGATGGTGGCTCAGGCCGCCCGGCGAGCGCACAAACAGCATGGTCGTGGGCAGGTGTGGCGCCAGGATCATCGCATCGTGGCCGGCGCCTGAAAACATTGAGCGGCTGCCGTAGCCCGCGATCGTGGCGGCGGTGCTGAGCCCTTCGGCAAGCGGCGCGCTCAGCGGCACGGTGGCCTGTTCGGAGAGCACACGCGCGCGCACCTTCACATCCCTCTGCATGCCCAATCCTTCAGCGCTCGTCAGCAGGCGTGCCACGGCCGCGTGACGCGACTCGTCGCTCGGATGCCGCACATCCAGCGTCAACCGCACCTCGCCGGGGATCACGTTTGCCGCGTTCGGGAACGCCTCGATGCGGCCGACCGTCGCCACCAGCTGCTTGTAACCCAGGGCGAAGCGCTCCACCTCGCCGATCCACCCCGCCGCCGTCACCAGCGCATCGCGTCGCAGCGGCATGGGTGTGGTGCCGGCGTGGTTGCTCTCGCCCAGAAACGTCAGCTCCAGCCGCGACTGCCCAATGACCGCATCGACGATGCCAAGCGGCAGATCCTCACCCTCCAGCACGGGCCCCTGCTCGATGTGGACCTCAACGGCGGCGCGGGTATTCGGCAGCAATCCGCAGTCGGTCGGGATCTTGCTTACATCGAGGCCAAACGCGGCGATGGCCTCCGCCACGCTGACCCCCGCCGCATCTGTGCGCGAAAGCAAGGCCTCGTCCAGCTCGCCCACAGCGGCACGCGAAGCCAGAAACGGAAACCCGAACCGCACGCCCTCCTCCTCGCTAAAGGCGATCAGTTCCACGTGAAAGGGAAGCGGCTCGCCGGTGAGCTCCTCGATCGCCGCCAGTCCGAGCAGCACACCCAGCGGACCATCAAAGGCGCCGGCGTTCGGCACCGTGTCCAGGTGCGAAAACAACAGGAGCGCCGGGGTGTTCTCGTCGGCGTCCGCCGCGCGCCGCAGACCGCGCAGGTTCCCAACCGCGTCCACGCGCACGCTCAGCCCGGCCTGCCGCATCCACCAGCCCACCAGCGTGTGGGCGTCGCGCGTCGCCGGCGATAAAAACAGCCGTGTCGTCTCGCCCGGGACATCGGTGACGGTGGCCAGTTCACGGCAGCGCGCGAT
Source organism: uncultured Bryocella sp. (assembly GCA_964235515.1). Lineage (GTDB taxonomy): Bacteria > Acidobacteriota > Terriglobia > Terriglobales > Acidobacteriaceae > Granulicella. Next base: position 14,923 of record CAXSBL010000040.1, on the reverse strand, counting down.
GATGCGTCGAGCGCGCGGGCTCCCTGTAAGACTCGCCTCAGCCACGCCGCACCGTAGCCTCAGTGGTCCCATGTGGCTCGTCGATAGGCTCAAAGATGTGACTCGGGCTATCGCCGCCGAAGCGCCCGGGATCCACCGGCAGATTGTGCTTGTCGCGCATGCGCAGAAATACCTCGTCTATCACGTCGCTGTGGCTTAAAGCAGCTTCAGCCATCGGGTACATCGTCTGTTGTGCGCTCAACGAATCGTGTTTCGCAAACGTCGTTACCATGCGCTCACGCACGGCGTGCCGTACCTTCCCAAAGGCTATACCCTCGGCCAGCGCCGCTGCCGTGTAGCTCCACTCCGCCGTGATCGACGTCTCAAACAGACGACCCGTCGTCCCGGGCAAAGTCGTCAACCCGTCCTTGCCGTAGCCGCCCAATCCGGACGGCGCGGTCTTCAGCAACGTCATCTCCGTAAACCCGCTGCGAACATCCAGGACGCCCCCTTGCGTACAGGAAACACAAGTTGTCTGGCGCTCATCGGAGCCCTTCATAAAGGCCGTGGGATGCGGTTCGCCGTCCACGGTGAGCCGCTTCCACAGGTGGGACGCCATCCGCACCTCCACGCCCGTCATCTGCGGGTTCCCCCGGAGCAGAACCGTCGCCAGCTCCCCCGCAAACCCCTCGATCGTCTCCGCCATTGACTGCCGAGCCAAAAGGTACACGGTGTTCTTCATCGTGTCGGTGGGGCGGATGCGCTCGTTGTCGCCGTGAGTAAAGACCTCGTCAAATGGCCCGGTGACGAGCACCTCAACGGTCCAATCCTCGAAATCATGATTCCGCTCGTTCCGCTCGTGCCGCGTAACACGCATCAGGCGCACGCTCGACGCGCCGTAGCGATGGCTCACCAGCCGCACGCCGCTCGTCTCCGTCGCCCTGCTGTGTGTCTCTGCCATCAAGCCCTTCGCTCCAGTCGTCTCGGCGGCCTGTCTAGCTGCCGCGATAGGTCGTGTAGCCATTGGCCGTTGTCAACAAAGGCATGTGGTAGTGCTGCGTCGGATCGGCCACGTTGAAGACGATCTCCACATACGGGTACAGCGGCGTCAATCCCTGCTTTGCGAAGTACGGCGCGGTGCCGAAGCGCAGGCGGTACAGGCCCGTCTCCAGCACAGCCTCACCCAGCAGCGAAACGCATCGCCCCTCCGCGTCCGTACTCCCGCGTCCGGCCTCGGTCCACTCTCCCGCAATGTGCCGGAAGAGCACCAGCGGCACGCCGCTCGCGGGCCGTCCCATCGCGGTATCCAGAACCTGTGTGGAAACACCCATAGCGTCTCGAGGAGACAGCGCCGTAAACGCGCAAGCTGTGCAGCCGAGTCTACACGTCCTCGCAGTCTGCCGTGGCAAGCTCGCGCTGCTTCTCCCTATCCGTCCTCCGCCGGTCAACACGGCAGCCTCGCGCGCCCGCCGGTGTGACCGCGCGTCCTGAACGCAGGAGCATGTAGCATGAGGTGAGTATGCCTGGACGCCCGGAATTTATGCAGCAGGCCATCGCGCTTGCTACCGAAAACGTTCTGCATGGCCGCGGCGGCCCGTTCGGCGCGGTCGTGGTAAAGGATGGGACCGTGATCGCCACCGGCGCCAATCAGGTCACCGCCAGCAACGATCCCACCGCCCACGCCGAGGTTGTCGCCATCCGCAACGCCTGCCAGGCGCTCGGCACCTTTCAACTCACCGGCTGTGACGTGTACACCAGCTGCGAACCCTGCCCGATGTGTCTGGCCGCGCTCTACTGGTCGCGTTGCGGCGCCATCTTCTACGGCAACGCCGCTGCTGCTGCCGCCCGCGCCGGTTTTGACGATGCCTTCCTCTATGAAGAGGTAAAGAAGCCTCTGGAGCAGCGTCACATCCCCATCGAACAAATGCTGGGCGAAGAGGCTCACGCCAGCTTCGAAGCATGGAGCCACAGTCCTTACCGGGTGACCTACTAGTGAACAACTCCGTTCTGGCCAACGTTGGCAAAGATCCTGCCGAAGCCCGTCCCACGCTGAACATCGCGCTGCTCGGCTTTGGAACGGTCGGCAGCTGCTTCGCCGAGGTGCTCGCCGCCGGCGGCCGCAGCAACCCGCGCATCACCCACGTCTACAACCGCGCTGTCGGACGCAAGCGCACCCATGAGCGCGCCCGTTTCGTTCCCGCCGACGCGCTTTGGACAGAGTCGATCGAAGAGATTCTGCAAGCGCCGGAGGTACACCTCGTCGTCGAGCTCACGGGTGGGCTGCACCCCACAGAAGACTGGTTGACCGCTGCGCTGAACGCCGGCAAACACGTGGTCACGGCGAACAAGCAGTTGATCGCGCATCGTGGCCCCGCCCTCTTTGCCCTCGCTCAACAACGAGGCGTCCAGTTGCTCTATGGCGCAGCCGTCGCCGGCGGTGTGCCGGTGCTGCCGGGCATCGCGCAGGGCCTCAGCGGTGACCGCCTCACCCGTCTCAGCGGCATCGTGAACGGCACCTGCAACTTTATCCTCAGTGCCATGGAAGGGGGCGCGGACTACCCCGCCGTTCTGCGTGAAGCGCAGCGCCTGGGCTACGCCGAAGCCGATCCCTCCGCCGACGTCGACGGCCACGATGCGCGCGCCAAGCTGTGCATCCTCGCACGCCTTGCGCTTCAGGCCGAGCTGCCCCTGGACGAGGTGCCCGCGCAGACCATCTCGCATGTATCCGCCGTTGACTTCGCCTATGCAAAAGAGCTCGGCTGCACCATTCGCCAGGTCTCGCGCGCGGAACTCGGGGTACCTGCCGAGACAGACACGAGCCCATCGGTACGGGCACGGGTTGGCCCCATGCTTGTGCCGCACAGCTCACCCATCGCCTGGTCGCACGGCACACAGAACATGGTCGTCACCAGCGGCCGGTTCGGCGGAGATGTGGTGCTTAGCGGCCACGGCGCCGGCGGCCACGCCACAGCGGTCGCCGTCATGAGTGATGTGCTCGCCGTTGCCAGCGGCAGCTTTCCCGTGCAGCGCGTGGCCACGCGCTGCAAGCTCTCCGGCGACGTTCACGCACCGCACTACCTGCGCTTCATCGTGAACGATAAGCCGGGCATCATCTCCGCCATCTCCGGCGCGCTCGCGAAGTTCAAAGTCAACATCGACTCCATCGTGCAGCGGCGCGGCTATCCCTCGCACCGCCTGCCCTTCGTCGTCACCACGGAGCCCTGCCTGCGTTCCATTGTGGACGCGGTGGTTGCTGAAATGTCGGACATGGACGCTCTGGTGGAGCTTCCTCTCGTGCTCGAAATCCTGGTCGTGGACGACCGTGACACCGACTAGACCCATCCCCGGCTGAGCCGCTACCGAGAACTCACGCCTGCGTTGGATCAAACCCGGTCCTGAGATCAAGCTTCAACATCCCGTGAGAAAGATCGGCTTCAAGTGCCTCACGAAAAGGTTCTCCGTAACGTTTCTCGCCACGATCTCCTCGTTCGCTTCGACCGCCTCGGTGTAGCGCGGTCCCATCCTCGCCGCGACCTTGAAGCCCACATGTAACAGCTGCCGAAGGTTCGGGTTGTACTGCGGGTCGCGCTCGTCATGGCGCAGCGCCCGCACGAACTGCTCCCCGGACCAACCGTTCACCGTCTCTGGCGCAGGCAGCTTTTCGGTATCGATATCGATCACCGTTGCGTACGGCGCACACAGCTCATCGGCATGCGCAAAAGCGTCGGCATAGACCTGCTTTGCAAGCGCCAGACCGCTGCCGCCGGCCTCCGCCAGACCGATCAACTCCTCCAGCCAGGTGGTGCCGGCGGTCTTCACATGAACACCCGCATCGAACTCCTTCAAGCCCTGCGCAATGGAGCTGTAGATCGAAAACTTGTCTGACCCCGAATGCACGCTCAGCTTCAGATTTGCCGGCAAAGCGTACCTCTCCACGGCATAGGCGATGGTAGCCAGATCGTCGCGAAATTCCTTTGCAAACTGGGCCACGTCGCCAACGTAATCCACGCCCTTGTTGAAGCGGCCGGTAAACTTGGGCGCAATCGTCTGGATCGGAATCCCCTCGTCGGCGATCGCAGCCAGAATGATCAGCAGCTCCGGTGGCGTCTGCGGCGTATCGGTCTCATCCATCGAAATCTCGGTGACGAAATTGCCTTCACCCTTTCGCTCGGCAACCTTCTGGTAGATCTCTCCTGCATGCTGCACCGCTGCCAGAAACTGCTTCGCGGTGTTTTCCGCGAAAGCACGATCTATGTGAAAGGGCTCCTCAATCCGCGGTATCAGGATCTCGCCGATCAGCTCCGGATGGCGGTGCAGGAAGGCCGCAATCTGTTCCTCGTCGAACCTCTTCCCGATGTTGTCCGCAACGTCCACGGTGAAAAAGTTGCACGGCGCCACAAAGCGCTCGTAGCTCGCCAGATTGATGTGATCCGCATCGACGAAATACGGCTTCCCCCAGCCAAGCTCCTTCACGGCAGCGTCGGCGGCAGAGCGTGTCGCACTCGGCTCTGAACCGATGATCAGATGCTCCCGATTGCTTTTGTTCCACACCGGCACGACCTCCGCGCCGGCGTCCGCGGCCAGCATGCAGGCACGCAGCTGCGCCTTTGCCTGATGGGCAAAACGATCGCCCACACCAATCGAAAACTTCGGAAGTTGGAGCTCCGCCATCAACACCCTCGCTCAAAAGAAACTACTGGTTCACACCACTCGCGAGAAAACCGCCGTCGACCACAAGCGTCTGACCGCTCGTGTAGGAAGCCGCCTCCGACGCCAGATAGATTGCCGCGCCGACCAGCTCCTCCGTCTTGCCGAAGCGACCCATCGGCGTCCGCATCCGCAGCTCCTGTCCGCGCGGCGTGCTGTCCAGCAGCTGCGCATTCAGATCCGTGCGAAACACGCCGGGCGCAATCGCGTTCACCACCACGCCGTGTTTAGACCACTCCACCGCGAGTGAGCGCGTCAACGACACCATCCCGGCCTTGCTCGCGGCATAGGCCGCCACCTCGTTCAACGCCACAAACGAGTTCAGCGAAGCGATGTTGATGATGCGCCCATAGCCGCGCTCCAGCATGTGCGGGCCAAAGACCTGGCAGGCGCGCAGCGTGCCGGTAAGATTCGTGTCGAAAATATCGTTCCACTCCGCTTCACTGACAGAAACCGTGGGCGTGCGCTTGATCTTGCCCGCACAGTTCACCAGGATGTCCACCTTTCCGAAGGCCTCAATCGTCTTTGCCAGCAGCGTTTCGATCTCGGCGCGGTTGCCCAGGTCCGTTGGCTGCCGCAGAGATCGCCGCCCTAAACCCTCAATCGCGGCAGCCACCTCCTCCACCTGCTCCGCACGGCGTCCCGTGCTTACCACATCGGCGCCGGCCGCCGCCAGCCCCAGGCTCAGCGCACGGCCGATGCCGGAGGTTCCACCGATCACCACCGCGACGCGGCCTTCCAGACTCAATGGGTGCTTCATCGACATACTTTCCCTCTCTTGCCCCAAACCGGTCACTACAGACGGTACGCCCGGCGCACCAGACCGCCGGTCAATTCATGCATCAGGTCCATCGCTTCATCCTCCTCCAGACGACGTTCCGCGACCAGCCTCGCCAGAAACGCCGCGTCCACGCGACGGGCCACATCGTGCCTTGCCGGAATCGAAAGAAACGCCCGCGTGTCATCGTTGAAGCCCACCGTGTTGTAAAACCCCGCCGTCTCCGTCACCTGCTCGCGATACCGCATCATGCCTTCGGGGCTGTCGTGGAACCACCAGGCCGGCCCCAGCTTCAGGGCAGGGTAGTGGCCCGCCAGCGGCGCCAGCTCGCGGCTGTAGGTGGACTCATCCAGCGTAAACAGGATCAACGTCAGGCGCTGGTCGTTGCCGAACAGATCGAGCAGCGGCCGAAGCCCGTTCACATAGTCCGTCCGGGTAGGAACGTCCGCACCCATGTCACGACCGTAGCGTTCAAACACCTGCCGGTTGTGATTGCGCGCCGAGCCGGGATGAATCTGCATCACCAGGCCGTCCTCCACGCTCATCCGAGCCATTTCGGTCAGCATCTGCGCACGGAACAGCTCCTTCTCCTCCGCCGCCGCCCCGCCGCCGTAAACCTTTGCGTAAAGCCGCTCCGCCTCGTCCGTACGGAGGTTGGCGGTGCGTGCGGTCGGGTGCCCGTGATCGGTCGCGGTGGCGCCGAGCGCCCGGAACCGCGCACGCTCCACTCGCAGCGCGGCGAGGTAGCCCTTCCACGTCGAGGTGTCCTCCCCGCTGCGTTCGCCGAGCTTCGCCAGATTCCCCGCAAACCCCGCAAACTCCGGATCCACCACCGGATCAGGACGAAACGTCGGCAGGATCCGCCCAGGCCATCCTGAAGCGCGAATCGCCTCGTGATCGGACAACGAGTCCAGCGGCGAATCCGTCGTCGCCAACACCTCCAGCCGGAACCGCTCGTACAGCGCGCGTGGCCGAAACTCCGGCGTGGCCAGCTTTTCGGAGATCGCGTCGAAGTACAGGTCGGCCGTCTTTGAACCAAGCCGCTCGGTCATGCCGAACAACGTCTGGAAGCTGTAATCCATCCAGAGCCGCGTTGGCGTTCCGCGGAACAGGAAGTAGTTCTCCGCAAAGATCCGCCAGACGGCCCGCGGGTCACGGATCTCGGCCACGCCGATCTCCAGGCGGTCCAGCGGGATGCCCTGGCTGTACAGCATGCGGTGCACGTAGTGATCGGGTTGAATCAGCAGCTTGGCGGGGTTTGGAAAGGCCTCGTCCGTGGCAAACCAGGCCGCCTGGGTATGCCCGTGCGGGCTAAGGATCGGCGCCTCGGCGATCTCGGCATACAGCCTTCGCGCGATCCCGCGAACCTCGGCATCGGCAGGGAACAGGCGCTCCTCGTGGAGCAGTGTCATGGCATCCTCTCAATCCGCGCGGCCGCAAGCAGGGAGCCGGCGGGCCGGTGAATCAGGTCAAACTGACGATTGATAAACAATGTGTTCAATGCGTATTTGCCTCTCGGCAACCTGACCGCAAACGGAGTCTCAGGCCTGGCTTTCGGCAGGGCGCTTGCGCCGGCTCAATACCGAAGTTCGCCGCTTACGCCGCTTGTCCCCGGCGCCCTCCACCATCTTCCAGAAACCGATGAAGTAATCGACCGCCGAGATAATCGAAACCACCGTCATCCAGTAAATCGCCGTCACCGCGATCAGGTGTACGCCGATCACCACCGGGCCGAAGACCCACTCCACCCAGCGGTGGCTCAGGATCGCGGCCACCACCGACACGATCTGGATCACCGTCTTCAGCTTGCCGATATCGGAGGCCTGGATCGTAAAACCCTCCGACGCGGCGATCGATCGTAGCCCTGACACCAGAAACTCGCGCCCGATCACCACCACCGCGATCCACGGCGGAACAATACCTGGTGTATAAGCCACCAGCACGATATAGGCCGCCGATACCATCAACTTGTCGGCCAAAGGATCCAGCAGCATGCCCAAGGTGGTGATCTGGCCGCGTTTGCGGGCGAGGTAGCCGTCCAGACCGTCGGTCACTGCCGCCGCGATAAAGACCAGCGAGGCAAAGATCTCCTGCTCGCCGTGCGCTCCATGGAACGGCGAGTGCGCCGACAGCGCCCAGATCAGCACGGGCACGGCGGCGATGCGGGAGAGCGTGATGGAGTTGGGTAGATTCACCAGCGACTCGGGGGGAGGAGCGAAGGTAGACTCATTGTGTCACAGCGACGCATCCTGTCGGTCCCCGTGGGGCACGCCGGCAGCCTCCCACGGCCAAAAGCTTTCCCAAAACACAACACAGGCGCCCTTCCGCACCGCAAGACTCAAACCGC
>CAXSBL010000040.1:0-7012 GCA_964235515.1 uncultured Bryocella sp. | reverse complement strand
ACCGCAAGACTCAAACCGCCGAACTCAGACCGCGGACACGATCTGGTGGGCCACGGCGTAGCGGGTCAGCTCGGCCGTGGTACGCAGGCCGAGTTCATTCATAAGCGCCTGCTTGTGAAACTCAACCGTCTTGGGCGAGATGTGCAGCAGGCTGGCAATCTCCTTGGAGGTGTGGCCCTCTGAAACCAGCGTCAGCACCTCCCGCTGCCGCACCGTCAACGTGTCTGTGTTCACCTGGTTCACGTCCAGTACCAGTTCATTACGCATGCCGGAGGCAGCCTCGGTCAACAGGGAGGTGATGTACGACTTTCCCGAAAGCGCGGCGCCCAGCGCGGTGCTGAGCTCCACCGCTGCCGCCTGTTTCGCCACATAGCCCACGGCACCGGCCCGGAAGGCCGCTCGCAGGTACGGCAACTCCAGCTGCTGGGTCACGATGATCACCTTGGCGCGCGGTACCAGGTCGTGCAGCTGCACCGCTACCTGGATCCCGTTTGCACCCGGCATGGAGATATCAAGGCAGACAACATCCGGCGTCAGGCGGGTCGCTTCCTCGATCGCGGCCGAACCGGTGGAGACGACACCGACGATGGCGTATTCCGCCTCAAGCAGCCTCGCAATCCCTTCAGCCATAAGGAGATGATCGTCAGCGATCAAGACACGATATCAACGGCCGGCCATGAATGGGAACTTCATCTCCAGCTCGGAAGGGCTGCCGTGACCGGACAAGGCCGGGGTCATGGGTGGCGACTCCAGCGCGGAAAGTCGGCTGGTGGGCAGGTTGTACCCACCCTGCAGACTTCCTCCCAGCTTGCTGTAGATCTTGTTCTTCCGGTCGGCTGTGCTGAAGGCGTCATCGTCGTCGCGCAGCGTCTCGGACGAACCCAGCACGAGGTAGCCGCTCTGCTTCAACGAATAGTGAAACGTCGAAATGATCTGCCGCTGCAGCGCCTGCTTTGAAATAGATCATCACGTTGCGGCAAAAGACAAAGTCCATGTGCGAAACGGTGGATCCGTGCACAGGTTGTGCTTGGCAAAGACGCAAAGGTCGCGAACCCGTTTATTGATCTGAAATCCACGCGGCACCTTCACGAAGAAGCGGCGCAGGCGTTCGGGACTGATCTCGCCGATGAGCGAGTCAGGGTAGATGCCCGTGCGCGCCATCTCAATCGAGCGTTCACTCGCATCCGTGCCAAAGATCTGCACCGCGGCATCAATGCCATGCGAGTCATATACTCCAGCAGCACCATCGCAAAGGAGTACACCTCTTCGCCGGAGGAGCATCCAGCCGACCAGACGCGTATCGTGCTGTCCTGCGCCCGGTTCTCAAAAAACGTTGGCAGGATGTCGGTGGCCAGCATCTCCCATAACGGCGGATCGCGGAAAAATCGGGTGACGTTGATCAGTACGTCTTCCTGCAGGTTCTTCAGCTCGTCCTTGCGGGCCTGCAGATACTGCGCATATTCAGCCAGCGAATCCATGCGCAGCAGCAGCATGCGCCGTGCGATGCGCCGCCGGATCGTGTCCGGTTTGTACTGCCGCAGCTCCAGGCCGGAGAAGGCACGCAGCATCGCCACGATGCGGTTGTAGGAGACAAGATCCGAAGGCACCTCGGCTTCGTCGAGTGAACGCACCGCTGGCTGCACGAACTGTTTGGCCAGCCGCGCCAGCTCCAGGGCAATCTCGGCCGGCGCCAGAATCAGGTCCACATGATCGGCCAGAATCGAGCTGCGCGGCATGCTGCTGTGCTGGGCGGTGTCCGGCGCCTGCACAATCGCTACGCCGCCTTCTCCCTTCAGCGCCTTCAGCCCGAGCGCACCATCGGCATCGGCGCCGGAAAGTACGACGCCGATGGCGTGCTCCTGCAGATCGCTGCCCAGCGATCGGAAAAAAAGATCGATCGGGCGGGGAATCCGGTCCGTTGCCTGACGCGGCTCTACATGAAACAGGCCCCCACGCATCTGCACCGTCTCGTTGGGTTGCAGAATGTACAGACGATCCGGCTCGGGACGTTCATTGTGCCGTATCGGGCTCACCGGCATCTTGGTGAAATGCTCGGTGATGGACGTCAAATGGCTGGCATGGTCCGTCAAGATCTCCACCGGTAAGGGATCAGCTGTAAGGGCAGGTAAACCTGCAGCCGTGGACCCCGCGGCTACGCCAGGGCGCCCGCTGTCCTGTGCCGTCGCATCCAGGCTCGTCTCAAGAGAGGGCGCTAAAACGGCAGTTGCGGGCTCGTCTTGCCCGGGCACCTCGTCGCCAATATCGCACTAACGGCTCACTCTACCTCACAGGCAGCGGAACATACGCTCCCGGGCAGCGAAACGAACGCTCCCAGGCAACGAAACAACTCTAAACGGCGGTTCCCACGAAGTATAGGCAGAGCCGGGGCGGACTGAGCCAGTCGATCGTCACTTGTACGCCCCGGCGCCGCGAATCGGCCACACAACCATCGCTCCTGGACTTCGCCCGCAGTCCCTGGGTAGCCGCCCCCCCCCTTCAGGCGTACATCCCGCGCTGCTTGGTCGTATACGCCACCCGGTCTATCGCCAGCATGTACGCCGCGATGCGGTTGTCTACGTTATGCGCCACGGCATATTGCAGCACGTCCGTAAAGCTGTCGGCCATGATGCGGTCGAGCCGCTGATTCACCTCGGCCTCGGTCCAGAAGTAGCCCATGCGATCCTGCACCCACTCAAAGTAGCTGGTCGTCACGCCGCCCGCATTGGCCAGGATGTCCGGAATCACAAACACCCCATTCTCCGCCAGGATCTCGTCCGCCACTGTCGTCGTCGGACCATTGGCGCCCTCGGCCACGATCCGCGCCCGGATTCCCGCCGCATTCCGGCTGGTAATCACGTTCTCCGTAGCCGCCGGAATCAGAATGCCGCAGGGCTGCAGCAGAAGCTCATCCTTGTCAAAGACCTCGGCCTCCTTGAAGCCGTGAATCGTCCCCGTCCGCGCCTTGTGCTCCAGCAGCTCCGAGATATCCAGCCCATTCCGGTTAAACAGACCGCCATCATACTCAGCGATCCCAATCACCTTGTACCCCTTGTCCCACAGGATCTTCGCCGTGTTCGAGCCCACGTTCCCAAATCCCTGCACAATCACGGTCGTATCCTCCGACCGCAGGTTCAGGTGCTTCAACGCCTCATCGCACACCACCGAAACGCCGCGCCCGGTCGCCTCGCGCCGACCCCGCGAACCGCCCATATTCACCGGCTTGCCCGTCACCACGGAGGTCACCGTCTGCCGCATGTGCATGGAATAGGTGTCCATAATCCATGCCATCGTCTGCTCATTGGTGTTCATGTCCGGCGCCGGCACATCCTTCTCCGGCCCGATAAACTCAATCAGCTCCGCCGTGTAGCGGCGCGTCATGCGCTCCAGCTCGCCTTGGCTCATGTGCTTCGGATCGCAGATCACCCCGCCCTTCGCCCCGCCGAACGGAATATTCACCACCGCGCACTTCCAGGTCATCCAGCTCGCCAGCGCGCGCACCTCATCCAGCGTCACATCCGGCGAGTACCGGATCCCGCCCTTCGCCGGCCCACGCGCCACCGAGTGCTGCACCCGGTAGCCCGTAAACACCTCCACGGCCCCGTTATCCATCTGCACCGGAATGTGCACGATGATCTCGCGCGTCGGGTACCGCAGAACCTTCCAGATCCCCGGGTCCAGATTCAGCTTCTGCGCCGCGGTATCGAACCGGGCCGCCTGCGCCTCCCACGGGTTGGTCTCTTGCTCCAGAGAAACATTGCTGTGCGTTGTTGCGTGTGCTGCCATACTGCTGTCCTTCTTTCCTGCGGTAACCGGACCGGCGGCAAGCGCCTGGGCGGTCGGTACGAGTTGTTCTGTTACAGGTTCAACGGCCATCGCTTCCTCCTGGCCCACGTCCTGTTGGACGCTCCCGAACGCTTCCGAGGCGTCATTCGGGGTCAAAGACAAGTTTGGCCGGACCACATTGCATCCCGGTCAATCGGCGCAATCCTAGGCCTCTCGCGCCGCCCTCGGCAACCCCCGAAGGATGTACAGGTTGGATACTATGAAGGCATGCCCGCCCGCGAGACCACACCGGATTTCAACGAGTTTTCACGCTGGGCGCAGAAGCACACCCTCGTCCCCGTCACCCGCACGGTCGCCGCGGACCTCGAAACCCCTGTCGGTGCCTTTCTCCGCGTGGCCCGGGATGAGCCCGAAGCCTTTCTGCTCGAATCCGTCGAAGGCGGTGAAAAAGTCGGCCGCTACACCTTCATCGGCGTCCGCCCCTACCGCACCCTCACCAGCCAGGACGGCGAAATCACCACAACGGAATCCGGCCGCTCCCGCCGCTACACCGCCGACATCTTCGCCGAGCTCAAACGCGAGCTCGAAGGCCACACCCCCGCCAAACTCCCCAACCTTCCGCCCTTCACCGCCGGTGCCGTCGGCTTCTTCAGCTACGACGTCGTCCGCCAGATCGAGCGCCTGCCCTCCCTCGCCGTCGACGAACTCGGCGTCCCCGAAGCCCACCTCATGTTCTTTGACCAGGTGCTCGCCTTCGACCATGTCAAAAAGGCCATCCACCTCATCGTCACCGCGGGCGCCCGCTTCCCGCTTACCGGAGCCAACGCCGCCGCCGCCTTTGACGACGCCGAGACCCGGCTCGACGAACTCGAAGCTCTGCTCGAAGGCCCACTCCCGCGCCCTGAACGTAAATCCCTCACCGCTCCCCTCGAACTCACGCCGCGAACCGAAGCCGCCGACTTCCTCTCCGCCGTCGAGCGCACCAAAGAGTACATTGCCTCGGGCGACGTCTTCCAGTGCGTCCTCTCGCAGCGCTTCGACTGCACCCCCGGCGTCGACGCCTTCCAGATCTACCGCTCCCTCCGCATCGTGAACCCCTCGCCCTATATGTTTTGCCTGCGCCTGAACCTCCCCGGGGCAGGGAACAGCGACGCCGCAGCTGGAACCGCCGGAACCCGCCCCTGCCACATCGTCGGCTCCTCCCCGGAGCTCCTCGTCCGCGTCAAAGAAGGCCGCGTCGAGTACCGTCCCATCGCCGGCACCCGCCCCCGCGGCCACGACGAGGCCGAGGATCTCGCCCACGAACAAAGCCTCCGCGCCGACGCCAAGGAGGTCTCCGAGCACATCATGCTCGTCGACCTCGGTCGCAACGACCTCGGCCGCGTCAGCGAGTTCGGTTCCGTCCGCGTGAAGGACCTCATGTTCGTCGAGCGCTACTCCCACGTCATGCACCTGGTCTCCGCGCTTGAAGGCCGGCTCCGCTCCGGCCTCTCGCCCATCGACGCCTTTCGCGCCTGCTTTCCCGCCGGCACCCTCTCCGGCGCCCCCAAGGTCCGCGCCATGGAGATCATTGAGGAGATGGAACCCGTCCGCCGCGGCGTCTACGGCGGCGCCGTCGTCTACGCCGACTTCAGCGGCAACTTCGACAGCTGCATCGCCATCCGCACCCTTTTCCTCGACGGCGAAAATGGCTACATCCAGGCCGGCGCCGGCGTCGTCGCCGACTCCGTCCCCCAAACCGAGTACGAAGAGTGCGGCAACAAGGCCCGCGCCGTCGTCCGAGCCATCGAACGCGCCAGACTGGGGTAAACCTGTAGTTCGGTCACGACAAAACAGGAGATGAATTTTATAGCCGGCTGCGAAACCACATAGACGAGCTTGTTTCTTTGTTGTCATTCCCGCAGGGAATCTGCGTTTGCCGCGGCGGCACAGCTTCGGGGTTTTACCTGCAGAAACCGCCCAAAGGTAACCTTAACCCTGTAAGTAGTGTCACCATCGGTGACCATGGGATCCCGCCAGCCCGATGCTATACTCGCCCGAGTTCGTGGTCCTAAGTTACCTGGAGAATTTTATGCAAGCCGCAAAGTCCGTCGCCCTCATCGAACCCGTAGGTGGTCACGGCGGAATGGATTACTACGATCTCGGCCTCTGCCAGGGATTGCTGAACGACGGCTGGGAGGTCGGCTGGTACACCTGCAGCCAGACCGCCGAACCCACGCTCAAGTCGGTAGGTTTCTACCCCGTCTATAAAGGCATATGGGGCAAGGCCAACAAATACCTTCGCGCCAGCCGCTATCTCACCGGCAGCCTCCAAGCGCTGAACAAGGCTCGCTCTTCCGGCGAAAAAATCGTTCACTTCCATTTCTTCCACGGCGCGGTGGAAGAACTTATGCTCCTCATGCTGGCCAAGTTATACGGCCGTAAGGTCGTAGTTACCGTGCATGACGTAGAATCCTTTGCTGGCACCGGTGCTCCGGCCTCCGGCACCGTCAGCAAAATTTACGGCATGGCCGATAAGTTCATCGTCCACAATGAGGTCTCCCGCCGCGAACTGATCGCGGCCCTCGGCGCCGACCCCGCCAAGATTAGCGTCATCCCCCACGGCAACTATCTCAGCAGCATCCACGGCACGCCCTCCGCCGCGGAAGCCAAGGCGACCCTGGGCATCGAACCCCACCAGAAGGTCGTCCTCTTCTTCGGCCAGATCAAGGAGGTCAAAGGCGTCGACCTCCTCCTCGAGGCCATGCCTTCTGTCGCCGCCGAAGTCCCCGAGGTCGTCCTCGTCGTCGCCGGCCGCCCCTGGAAGAACGACTTCGCCCAGTACCAGGAGCAGATTGATCGCCTGAACCTCAACGACCGCGTCCGCCTCCACATCCGCTTCATCCCCGACGACGAAGTCTCTACCTTCTACGCTGCCGCCGACGTTGTCGTGCTCCCCTATCGCCGCATCTACCAGAGCGGCGTCGTCCTGCTCGCCATGAGCTACGGCAAGGCCGTCCTCGTCTCCGACCTCCCGGGCATGACCGAAATCGTTACCGACGGCCAGAACGGTTACAGCTTTCCCACCGGCGACGCGAAGGCCCTCGGCACCTCGCTCGTCAAAATTCTGCAAAACGACACAGCCCGCGAAGCAGCCGCCAGGCAGGGCCTGGACTACGTAAGCACCCGCCACGACTGGAACCAGATCGGCCGAGCCACCGGCAACGTATACCAATCGCTGCTGAGCTAA
>CAXSBL010000039.1:0-31453 GCA_964235515.1 uncultured Bryocella sp. | reverse complement strand
GTACAACTCCTCATGCGCGTGCCTTGTGCCTCGGCTTCTTCCCGGTTCCACCGGCCGATCCTAACGGCATCGCCTCACGATCCTTGCAAGCCCGGTTTCGGATACTCCGAGCATTAGTCCTGAGAGACGCCGTTCTGTGAAGCTATGCCCCGACTCTTTCTGCGCCCTCCAGCAGCACCACGGCATCATACTCGCGTCATGAAAATTCATATTCCCACTCCCCTCCGCGCCTACACCGACGGCCAGGAAACCGTCGACACCACCGGCACCACGCTCGCCGGCGGCCTCGAAAACCTCACCCGCGCCTACCCTGCGCTCAAACAGCACCTCTTCACCCCCGAAGGCAAGCTGCGCTCCTTCGTCAATGTCTACATCGGCGACGAGGACATGCGCTACCTTCCCGAAAAGGAAGAAACCCCGGTAGCCGACGCCGCCGAGATCACCATCATCCCCTCCATCGCCGGCGGCTGCCGCTCACTCATCCTCACTTACTGAAAATGTAAAGCTGCACTCCGTGCCTGGGCACATTGAACACCTGCGCGCCCGCCAAGTGTCCCAGATCCTTGCCTGCCCACACATCCCGTACGCGCGCACCCTGCGGAAATCCGATCGATGCCAGATCCACGGGAATATCGCGGCTCTGCCATTGCGCGTTCACCAGTACGATCGCCGTCCCGCCGCCGCTTAAAGGCTTGCGCCAAACGCTGAAATCGCCATCCTGCCAAATGCGCTCGGCCTCCTTGCCCAGCGGATCCTGGTCAATCGCAATCACCTCCCGGTTGAGCAGCAAACGCCTGTCCTGTTCGGACATCTTGCTCAGGTCATTGCCCGCCAGCAACGGCGCGGCCAGCATCGCCCACAGGGTCATGTGGGTTCTGTACTCGTCGTAATCCATGCCCCCGTTGCCGATCTCCAGCATGTCCGGATCGTTCCAGTGGCCGGGTCCGGCAAACCGCCCCAGCCCTACCTGCCCATACGCGATCTCCATCATCCGGCTATAGTTGTCGTTGATGTCGTCTGTGGTGCGCCACATCTGCGCGTCGACACTGGGGCCGAACTTCCCGGGCTCATCGACACCGTACTCGCACAGGCTGTACAGGATCGGCCGTCCCGTCGCTTTTAACGCGTCGCCCATGGTGCGATAAGCTGCCACCATCAGCTTGTACGGTGCCATGGGGTTTTCCGGATGCTGCCGCTTCGACTCCGCCATGTTGTCGCTAAACGAACACAGATCGTACTTCAGAAAGTCCACGCCCCACTGCGCATACATCTGCGCATCCTGCGCCTCATGCCCGAAGCTGCCCTCATACCCTGCGCACGTCTTACGCCCGGGCGAGGAATAGATCCCAAACTTCAGACCTTTCGAGTGAATGTAGTCCGCCAGCCCCTTCATATCCGGAAACCGGCTGTTAGTGTGCAGCACCCCCTGTGCATCGCGCTGTCCCTCCCACGTGTCGTCGAGATTCACATACGTGTACCCCGCCTCGCGCATGCCCGTGCTCACCATCTGGTCGGCGGCCGAACGCACGTCCGCGTCCGTGACCTTGCCCCCAAAATGATTCCAGCTGTTCCATCCCATCGGAGGGCGAGTAGCCAGCTGAGTCTGCGCAGCGACCGGCAAGACCAGGAACAGCGCACAGGCAAAACGGAAGGGCGTTAAGAAAGCTCGTCTGATCATCATCTTGGAAGCTGGAAACCTCATTCGCAAGCACTCTACCACTCCTCATCGGTCCAGGTCTCGTGTGATGATCACCTCCGACTGCGCCGGCAGCTCGGCAAAGCCAATCCAGCGAATCCGATGCGCGGCCGCCCGCATCTCCTTGTGGAGACCTCTATGTCAGCCACTTTAGAAGCACCCGCCGCTCTGCCCAAGCTCTCCAACGAGGAGATCGCTCGGTACTCCCGCCACCTCATCCTCCCCGAGGTCGGCATCGAGGGCCAGCAGAAACTCAAAGCCGCAAAAGTTCTCTGCGTCGGTACCGGCGGCCTCGGCGCGCCGCTCGCGCTCTACCTTGCCGCCGCGGGCGTTGGCACCATCGGCCTGGTCGACTTCGACACCGTCGACGAATCCAACCTGCAGCGCCAGATCATCCACTCGCAGTCCACCGTCGGCATGCTCAAGGTAGACTCCGCCGAGGTCATGCTCAAGGGCCTGAACAAGAACACGAAGATCGTCAAGCACAACACGATGCTCACCTCGGCCAACGCCCTCGAGATCTTCCGCGAGTACGACGTCATCGCCGACGGCACCGACAACTTCCAGACCCGCTATCTCGTCAACGACGCCTGCGTCCTCACCGGCAAGCCCAATGCCTACGGCAGCATCTTCCGCTTTGAAGGCCAGGCCTCCGTCTTCGCCACCGAAGAAGGCCCCTGCTATCGCTGCCTCTACCCCGAACCTCCGCCGCCCGGCCTCGTTCCCAGCTGCGCTGAAGGTGGTGTACTCGGCATCCTCCCCGGCCTCGTCGGCGTCATCCAGGCCACGGAGGTCATCAAGCTGATCCTTGGCATCGGTGAATCGCTTATTGGCCGTCTTCTGCTCGTCGACGCCCTCGGCATGCAGTTTCGCACCTTGAAGCTGCGTAAAAACCCCGACTGCCCCGCCTGCGGCACCCACGAGATCAAGGAATTGATCGACTACGACCAGTTTTGCGGCGTCACCAAACCCACCGAAACAGGTCCGCTCGAGGTGAGCTCGCATGGCATCACGCCACAGGGCGCGCCCGAAGTCGAAGGCATCCCGCAGATCTCCGTCGAGCAACTAAAGTCGCGCATCGATACCGGCGATAAACCCTTCATCCTCGACGTCCGCGAGCCGCATGAATACGCCATCGTGAATCTCGGCGCCCCGCTCATCCCGGTCGGTCAAATAGGCCAGCGACTCAACGAACTCCCGCAGGACAAGTCCACCGAGATGGTCGTCCATTGCAAGACGGGTGGACGAAGCCAAAAAGCCGCCCAGGAACTCAAAGCCAACGGTTATACGAATGTCAGAAACCTCGCCGGCGGCATCACAGCCTGGGCCGAAAAGATCGATCCCACCATGCCGAAGTACTAACCCTGCAGCTCGAGAAAGGAAAAGGTGAAGCCATGGCTTCACCTTTTCCTTTCCAGGCATCTTTAAAGTGGGCGATGTCAGCGGCGGTACGACCGGTTCGCACATAGCAGACACTTGCCCTCACTCCCAAAGTGATATGCCACGCCGATGGTCCCTATATCCGGCGTAAGCGGCGCCAACGGAAATCCAAACCAGTGCCCGTGCTCGTAATCCGCCCGAAGATTCACATCATCCAGCAGCCGGAAATCCACCCCGGCCCCTACGCTGTAGAGGTTATAGGCCAGGTTGGCGATGTTGTTCGGGTAGTTGAATACCCCGCGTCCGTACATCAACTTCGCGTATGGATTCAGACGGTGAAATGGATATACATAGCGCCCACCGATCTCATAGGTTCGCTCATACACCTGCTCGCCGTAACTCGGCTTCGTCTGCCGGAAGTTCGCCTCAACCCCGAAATGCGGCTTGAAATCAAAGGTGCTGTACAGGTCAAAGCCGCGCAGACTTTCGCCGGTCCCACCCAGTGCCGGCGAATCATAGTTTGACTTCCCGAACGACACCCCTGCGCCCACCTGCAGGTCGCCCGCCCTCGTCGCCGTATACGAGGCCTGCGCCCGCGCCGGGACCGCAGGCCAGCCCACTGTCAGCACCACAGCCCACACCATCCACGGCAACCCAAATCGCCGCAGCAGTCCCCTGCTTTCCAAGCCAGCCACCACCTACACCTCTAGTCCAATGCTTGGAACATACACCAAAGTTGTAGGCGGCTAACCAATCCCTGCCACACCTTGGTAACCGCACACGGGATCATTTGGCTTCCGATGGGGTTACCTGCTCAAGGGCAGCAAATTCACGATCTATCACCTCGCCGAGAGCAGGAGAAAAACAACGCAGCAGCCTCACCAGCCACTTCGGCCGCCGTTGCTGCTGCTGCGGTAATCATCTCCTGCTGGCGAAATCAGTTCGTCTGCGGTGACCCCGGAGGCGGTCCACCATCTCCAGGAGTCGTGTCGCCGGGGTTGCCGCGCCCTTCACCGCCGCCGCGTCCCGCCCTGTGCATCTGGTCGAAGATCCCCTGTTGCGGCTCGGTCAGCACAGCGCGAATACTGGCCCGGGACTGCTCCATAACGGATCGCATCTGCTCCCGTCCACCCGCCTGCGGTGGCCCGCTCTGCCGCAGTGCCTCCATCTGTTCCTGCCGCTTTTGCAGGATGGGCAAAATGGACGCCTGCTGCGCCGTGGTCAGCCCCAACGCCTGCGTCAGATGCTGAAGCTCCTGCGCAGGAGAAGGTGGTCCGTGGGGTCTTTCACCCTGTAGCGGCCTGTCGGCTGACGTACCGTTACCTTGTTGCGCGTACCCTCCGCCCAGCATCAGTGAACTGAGCAAAGCCAAAGACAAACATCTTCGTAAACCACCTTGAGCCATTCACTTAACCTCCATCTCTCTCAGTAGACGGCGGTGTACCCACACAGGCTTACAAAGTAGGCGGCTTTGAGCACAGCAGGCCGCGACACGGCTCCAGCACCAGTCAGCGGAACCAACCCCTTCGCCCTACCTGCCCCGAGCCGAAGCCTGGGCAGGGCGCATCGGTCCACCCTTGGGCCGCAATCGCTGCGGCGCCAGCACCTGCATGGTGATTGCCACGGCGGGGATCAGGAACACCAGTGAATTCAGAATCCACATCTCCGAACCCGCTGCCACCTGGTCCTGCAACGCCGTCAACTCCGACACACGAGGCGCCGCCGCATACGACGGATACAGCACCTTGCCCGAAAACGTCAGCAGCGCCGAGATCATCGTGTTTACCAGATCCGAGGTCAGCAAAAACGGAATTGCTGCCCACGCCGGCCAGCGTGGCTTCGTCGGCCACGGCTGCAAAACCACCCACCAGAAAGCGATATTGGTTAGCAGAAAACACATGTGCTCCGTCTGATGGACGTTCTCTGACCGAAAAGTCCACTCAAACGCTGCGGGCACATGCCAGCCCAGGTAAGCTCCATTCATCGCCAGCCAGATCAGCACCGGATTGCTCAGGGTGTGGAACACCTTCTGCATCCCGCGACTGGCAAATAACGGGTGCAACGGCCCTTTGATCACCCATCGCGGCAATCCGCGAAGCATCGGGACCGTCGGCGCCCCCAGCACCAGCAGCGGCGGCGCCACGGACATCAGAATGAAGTGCTGAATCATGTGCGCCGCCAGCAGAAAGTCATCCAGCGCATCGATAGGCGAAGCGATCGCCAGCCAGATTGCCAGCATGCCTCCGCAAAAGCTAAGCGCTCGCCAGCCCGGCAATTCGTCCGGTCGCGTCCGCCGCGCCAGCACCCAACCGCGCAGATAGATTGCCGTGGTCACCAGAATTCCGACTAGCGGCAACACCGGCCAAGACCACGCACGAAGGAGGCCGTCGCCTGCCAGATCGGCAGCCGAACCGGCCTCCACCCACGCCATTGCGATTACATGTACCAACGGCTTCCCTGCCTACTGCAACTGCTTCAGCTGCCCGTGACCGTGCTCCACAGTGGAGTTGTCCGGAACGCCGTTGCTCTCAATGACCTGCCGCGAAGCGTCGGTCGCCGCACGCTCATCCCGCGGGTGCATCGTGTCCAGGTAATGCACCAGCGCCGTCGTCTCTGCCGGCGAAAGCGTACTGCCATAGGCCGGCATGTTACCGCCGCCCAACAGGACCTGCCGGATCATCTGATCCTCCGTCAGGCGAGTCGCCACGCTGTCCAACGCCGGTCCGCGCTGTCCGCCGACGCCGCCGATCGAATGGCAGTTACGGCACTGCTTCTCCTGGAAGACATTCGCTCCCATACGCTCCAGCGGCGTCCGGTTCTCGAGGTAGGAGGCCGGTATCACGGCACCGCTCCAGGCTTCCATGTGCGGGCTCCAGGGAGTGTATGTGCCCAGCTTCGTAAAGCCGGCCCAGCACACAGCCACGAACAGCAGCGTAAACACCGCCGCCGGACGACGCCACCAGCTCTTTTCGCCAACACCCGCCACGAACGGCAGCGCCACCATGACGCCAATCCCAATCACCGGCGCCACCAGCATCACGGGCGTCTCAATCGAGGGCGGCAGGTACGACAACACCGTATAGACCCAGAGAAAGAAGAAGTCCGGCTTGGGAGCAGTCTGAATAATCGTCGGATCCGGCGTTCCCGTCGGTCCATACGGTCCAAACACAGCGGCCGCCACGACCACAGCCAGCAAGATCGCCGCCGCAAAGACCAAATCCTTCCAAACGGCACCCGGGACGAACGGCAAACCGTCGTCATGGGCCAGCTGGTTGTACTCCTTGATGTAGGTGTCCTTGTTGACGATACGACCCGGAACTGGCCACTCATTCACACCCAGCTTCAGCACCATCCACACATGCAGCCCGGTAAAGGCCAGCAGCGCACCGGGGATTACAAATACATGCAGCGCAAAGAACCGCGAGAGCGTAGCTCCCCCGATGATCGGCCCCCCGAGCATGATGTGCACCAGTTGGCCGCCAATCAGGGGCACACGTCCCATGATGGAAGCTCCAATACCCAGGCCCCAATACGCGTCCTGATCGAACCGCAAAACCTGGCCCGTGAACGCCATGCCCAACGTCATCAGCAGCATGAACACGCCAACGACCCAAGTCAGCTCACGCGGAAACTTGTAAGCGCCGAACAGGAACACCTGTGCCATGTGAATCAGCACCACGGCGACCATGAAGTTGGATCCCCAGCCGTGCATCGCACGCAGAAACCACCCCAGGGGCAGCTCGTGATTCAGGTACTGCAGCATGTTCCAGGCCTGGCCGGCGGAAGGCGAGTACACCAGCGCCAGCATAATGCCCGTAACGATCTGCAGAATCAACAACGTCAGGCTGGCGCTGCCGAACACATACCACCAGCTCGCCGTGCTCTTCGGTACATAGTGGAGAGCCGCCTCTTTGACAGGCCCCTCCAACTGCACGCGTCTTTCTAGCCAATTGTAGACAGCTTCGTACTTGACCATGGCTCAATCCTCGTCACAAGCGCAGGTTGTTGCGTTGTGTCATTCAGCGGCGAACACGGTTTATTGCTCGCCTGGTTGGAAAGCGTCGGCATCTGGCCCGCATCGATCTTCAGCCGGCCATTCTCAATCTTTGTCGGATAGGTAAAAAGACCCCGCTCCGGCGGTCCTGCCGCCCGGCTGCCGTCGGCGTAGTACACCCCGCCATGGCATGGGCACATAAACAGCTGCGACTCGGAAAACCAGCGCACCGGGCATCCCAGATGCGCGCAGTTGATCGCAAATACGGTCACCTTGCCGCCCAACTCCGCCTTTACATAGGCCGGAATCGTACCCGTCTCACCGTCCCACATCGTCGTGAACGGATTGCGGTAGCTGATCAGCGTCGTCTGGCCAGCCGGGAACTTCTCCACCTCACCCAGATCGATCCACTGCAGGTAGGTTCGGCGTTTGATCACCGGGCCCAGCACATACGCCACCACGGGCGCTGCAATGGCCAAGCCCACGATGACATTCAGCCCGATGCCTACGTTCATCAGAAAGGTGCGCCGGCTTACGCGCTCCTTTTCAAGCCGCTGCTCACGTTCTTCGGGATTCGGCGGCGGCAGATACTCATCCATGATTCATCTCCAGCATTCCTGGCGTCAGCAATTGGCCGCGCCTCTACAGCTTTCCAGCTTCATTTACTGCTTCACCGACGAGAGCGGGGGGACCTCACCCGGACGCTCCACGTTCGGTTGCAGATTCGGATACGGGTGGCCCGGCCGGTTGGGCGTCTGGCTGATCAGCCAGGCGCTTACATCGGTGACCTCGGCGTCCGTCATCGCACGCCCAGGGATCATGTGCCGCCAGTCAGGCTGTCCCACATCGGGCCGGCCCGGAACGATCGTTGTCCGAATCGTCTGTTCATTGATTAGAGCCAGGTAGGACCCATCAAGGATCGAACCCGCATGCCCTGGGTGTTCAGCCGACGCACCATGGCATGACGCACATGCAGCCACATAAACGGCCTGTCCCTTTGCTGGATCGCCCGGATGGACGGGGTGATATGGCGGTGGCGTGTCGCCGCCAAACGCGTTCGGCTTGCCCCAGTTCTCCCGCTCACCATGCACCAGAATGTCGATCTGCTGGTCGGTAAGATCCCCTCCGGCAGCCTTGCCGAAGCCCGGCATCAACGCGCCCTTTTCCCCGTTCGCGATGACGCTGCGCAAGGTGGCATCGTCGATCCACGCCTGGTACTCCGGATTGTGCAGGTTATTGGCCGCCCCATTCTGTCCATTGGCACCATGACATCCGGCGCAATTGGAGGCATACAACTCCTTGAACGACACCACCTCCTGCGGACGAGGCACATCGACAGCCTCCTTGGGACGGCCCGGCAGGTTACAGCCCGCCAAGCCTGCACTCAGAAAAATCACACTCAACACAACAGCGCTACGCATCTTCACTCCTGCGGCTCTTTTCCGTGGCTGTCCCCGTGCAGGCCGGGCGTTTCTACGCCCAGTCGCACCGCAAGGGGCACCTGCGCCAGCCGCTTCAACCCACCCAGCCGCGCTACGGTAAAGCCGGCCACGACACCAAACACTACCTGAGAGGCCGCAAACGACCACCAGTCAATCCGCTCTGCCAGGTACGGATTGACAATTCCCAGCACGCTATGCAAAAGCCCCGTCCACAACAACGGTGCCAGAATGCCGCCCAGCAACACAGGCCGCTTCGGCCATACCGGCAGTAGAGCTCCATAGAGCAGGCCTACCAGCAGCGTCGTCGCGCCCTGAATCACGTTTGCCGTTACAAAGGCGCTCAGGCGAAAGTGCATTAGCTGCTCGTGCGTCGGATTTACCCAGTTACCCACGCCGGCGCCGCCCAGCAGATTCACGACGTACCAGATGCTGTGGTAACGCAGGATGCCGTAGATTTCAGCAGGAATCACCATCGCGATACCGCCGGCGATGCCACCCTTAATGCCACTGGCGATCGGAAAGGTTCGCAGCGGCAGTTGCGCACGGTGGGTCTCGCCTACTTCAATCCGCGTCACGCGCCCGCGTGACGGCAGCACCTTCACCACCTCATCGGTGACGGTGATGTTTTCCACCTTTTCCTGCGGCAGCACCTCGCGAAACCAGCCCACGGCACCCCATACGGCCAGAAACAGCCCAAGCGCGCCGACAGCCTCGTCAAGCACCAGGGACCCCACCAGCAGAACCAGGCCCAGCGCCATCACCATGGGCCAGGGCGTCGGCGCCGGCAGGTGGATGCTGTGTTTCTCGTCACGAGCGGTGCTGTGATCTACCGCAATCGGCGTCTCTGTCATCATCGGCTCACCAGGTAAACCACCGTAAACACCACCACCCACACCGCATCCACGAAATGCCAGTACAGGCCCAATACCTGCACCCGCTCGGCATGCGCCTGCTTCAACCGCCCCATAAACGCCAGCACCAGCACCAGGATCAACATCAGCAGGCCCACGATGACGTGCGTCGCGTGCAGACCCACCAAGCAGTAGTACGTGGTTCCAAACAGGTTGGTGCTGACAGTCAAATGATCGTGGTTGATCAGCTTGTTCCACTCCAGACCGGTATCGGCGAGAAAGAACAGCCCTTCAGCCACCGTAATGGACCAGAAGAGCTTGAACTTCTCCATCTGCCCATGCTCGATGGCCTGCTCCGCGAGCCAGATAAACAAGCTGGACGACAGCAGGAAGATCGTGCCAAAGATCGGCAGTGACAGCACCTCACGCGGTGTCGGCCCATGAACGTCGCGGCCCATGTAGTAGATGTAGGCCACCACAAAGATGGCAAATACGGCCGTCTCCGCGATGATCAACGAGAACATGCCGACGCGGCCCTTGGAGGGCAGGGTCCACGCGGCCTCGTTCTCGAGGTGTTCCAACGGTATTGCAGTCATCATGTCTGTTTACTCGAATCCCGGTGCTGGTTACTCAAAGGCCAACATTTTATTCAAAGGCCGAATCTGGGTCATCGGGATGCTTCAAATCCCACAGGGGGCGGCGGCTGGCCACCACAGGATCCACGGCAAAGTTGTAAGCCGGCGGAGGAGACTGCGTCGCCCACTCCAAGGTCCACCCATCCCATGGGTCCGGCCCGGCAATGTCACCGCGAAAGTAGGAGTGCACCAGGTTGTACACAAACACCATTGTCGCAATCGACTGAATAAAGGCGCCGACCGTGATGATGATGTTCCAACCCGTCCATCCACGATCGGGCTCATAGGTGTAGATCTGGCGCGGCATACCCAACAGGCCAGGGATGTGCATGAAGTCAAACGTTAAGTGGAAGCCGATCACCATCAACCAGAAGTGCCACTTGCCCAGCCGCTCGCTCAGCATGCGGCCGGTCGCCTTTGGATACCAGTAGTAAAAAGCCGCGAAGATCATGAACAGGATCGAACCCACCAGCACATAGTGGAAGTGCGCCACCACGAAATAACTGTTATGCAGCTGCCAGTCCCACGCCGAGACCGACAACATGATGCCCGTCAGGCCGGCAATGACCCATTGGAACAGGAAGCCGATCGAGAACAGCATCGCAACGGTCATGCGGATCTTGCCGCCCCAAATGGTCGCCAACCAGTTAAACGTTTTAATCCCGGTCGGAATCGATACCAGCATCGTCGACAATGTAAAGAACGTGTTGCCGAACGACGTCATACCGATCGTGAACATGTGGTGCGCCCACACGCCAAGACTGATGAACGCAATGGCCACGGTCGCCGCCGCCATCGCCGGGTAGCCGAAGATCGCCTTGCGCGAAAACACCGGAATAATTTCGTTCGCGAAGCCGAACGCTGGCAGCACCAGGACGTACACCTCGGGGTGGCCGAAGATCCAGAAGAAGTGGGCCCACAGGATGGACGAGCCGCCCATCTGCGTGTCAAAGAAGTGTCCGCCCAGGTAGCGGTCCACCAGCAGCATGATCTGCGCCGCGGTGAGCGGGCTCACTGCCACGAGTACCAGAAACGCGACCGTGGCATAGATCCAGGCCAGCAGCGGCATACGCATCATCGTCATGCCCTTGCAGCGCATAGAAATGATCGTCGCCAGAAAGTTGATCGACGTCCCAATTGAGCCAATGCCGCTGGCAATCAGTCCCAGCGCCCAGTAGTCCATCGTGTGACCGGGCGAAAATGCTTTCTCCGTCAACGGAGCATAAGCGAACCACGCCGCATCCGGCGCCGTACCCGTTCCCCCCAGGCCTAAACCACCGATGAAGCTGAAATAGAGAAAGAGACCCGCAAACGCCGCGATCCAAAAGCTGAAGGCATTCAGCCGCGGAAACGCCATGTCCCGGGCACCCAGCATCAACGGGATGAGGTAGTTGCCGAACCCGAACAGGATCGGCATGCCGACCAGAAACACCATCGTGGTGCCATGCATCGTGAATACACGGTTATAGGTCTGCGGCGAAACGAACGTGTTCAACGGAATCGCCAGCTGGATCCGAATCACCATCGCTTCCACGCCGGCGACCAGCAGGAAGAACAGCGCAAAACAGATGTAGAGAATGCCGATCTTCTTGTGATCGGTCGTCGTCACCCAATCATGGATGGTCTCGAGGTATTGTGGACGCGGAGGCGCTGGAATCGTTGTGTCCAGTACTCCTTCAATCCCCTTCGGGATCGGCATACTTGGTGTGGCCATGGGTCTCTCCCTGCCGTGTCTCTTGTGATCGCGTGAGTCTGTGAAATGTTGAACCGAGGAGTCGCGTGCGCTTTAGTGAAGCGTGTCGAGGTAAGCGGTGATCTGTCTATTCTGCAAATCAGTAAGGTGCATGGCCGGCATCAACGTACCTTCCTTGATGTCGTTCGGGTCAGCCAACCATCGCACGAGATTGTCCGGCGTATTGTCGGCCGCACCCGCAGCGATTGTGGAGCGGCTTGCAATGTGTGTTAGATCCGGCCCGAAGCGTCCGTCCGCCACAGTGCCCTTCACCGCGTGGCAATTGATGCAGGCCTGCTCCTCAAACACCCGCCGACCCTGCTGTGGATTCACCTGCAACATATCAGCATCGCTCATGGCTACCTGGTGCATCTGCGCAATGTTGCCTCGTGTGGGGGGAGTGTTAGGTGGCACGCCAGCCGCAGCCGCTGCCACACTGGAGGGCCCACGCAAGCCCGTAATCGCCATATTGCCCACGTTCGGTTCGTTGGCGGCGGGCTGGTCCGAATTCGTCGCACTCTCCTGCGCACTCTGCTGATTGGCTATCCACGCCTTGAACTGCTCGGGTGTGTCCACAAAGACGCGAATCAGCATTTTGGCATGCTCCGGGCCGCAGAACTGGGCACATTGCCCTTCATACATGCCCGGCTGATACGGGTCAATCCACATTTCGTTCACGCGATTCGGCAACAGATCGGTCTTGCCCGCCAGCCGTGGTACCCAGAAACTGTGCATCACGTCCGCCGAGGTCAACTTCATAAATGTCGGCGTAGGATTTTTGGGGTCGCTCATCGGCACGTGCAACTCGTTCGCCGTTACTACATTGAACTTCGGATATCGGAACTCCCACCAGAACTGGTGGCCCACTACGACGACATCAATGGCCGAGGGCGGCTTCCGCGCATCCTCGATCGCGAAGATTACGCGCGCTGTACCCAAGAATAGGACAACAATGATCAGGATCGGAATGATCG
This sequence comes from uncultured Bryocella sp., assembly GCA_964235515.1. Classification (GTDB taxonomy): domain Bacteria; phylum Acidobacteriota; class Terriglobia; order Terriglobales; family Acidobacteriaceae; genus Granulicella. The sequence continues at coordinate 18,749 of CAXSBL010000039.1, read as the reverse complement.
TCCAGGCTAGCTCGATCTGCGTACTACCGAAGACCTGCGCTGGCTCTACATCGTCGCCCGGCTTGGCACGGAACTTCCAGATCGCGTACGCCAGCAGGACGCTGACTGTAAGAAAAATCAGCCCCGTGATTAACAGCACAAAAAGTGCAAGCGAGTGCACCTCTTTGGCAGGCGTCGAGGCCGTTGAAAATGTGGTGGTCGGCGAAGTCCAGTGCAGACCGGCCACCAGGGTGGCAAGCGAGTTCGCGTGGGCAAGGACCGACACTTCGGCTAGCATTCGCATCTCCTGAGCTGGGCGTGATCCTTTGACAAGATCTACGCCCTACACGCGCTTCACACATTTGGGGCTGGTCTCCCGTATGGCGTTTGCGTTACTATGCCAGATTACCAAAGAAGGATGAGCGCGGACGGCAGAGCGCTCGAAAACCGCCCGGTCTCTCGGGGGATCCCGCCTCTTCTTCGTCCGGCTTACAGACTAAATGACTTACTTCAACGTGCTCAACGAGGGCTGTTGCTGCACGGCGAATCCGTCCAGCTGGCCCTGAAATACCACGATCCGGTTCAGCGTCTGCACCGGTACCTGTGCTAACGGCAAACCGCGGCCGTTCACAAACAGAGTAGGTAGATCGTTCACACCGGCCTCGGTTCCCAAATGGATTACAGCATCCACGGCCGCCTTGGCCGCCGCTGTGGCCGCGCAGGTCATAGTCGCCGCCGGATCGGCGCCGGCCGCCTTGGCCGCAGCGCTCAACGTCGCCTGCACCTTGTCGGTCGTCAGATCCGCCTGAGTGGCCATCACGTTGGTGGCGTAAGCGAGGTACCCCGGATCGCCCTTGGCCTGGCGCACGCAGTACCCCACCGTTGCCGCCTGGTAGGCGAACGGGTGTAAACGCGTCAACGGCATGTTCTCCACCACAATATGGGCCTGCGGAAACTGCTGTTGCAGTCCATCCACCGTGGCCTGGGCCGTCTTGCATGCCGGGCACTGCAGATCGGTAAACTCTACAATTTCCAGTTGCTTGCCCGGGGCGCCACGCGAGGGTCCATCGGCAGACCTCGCCAGCAGGGCTTTCGTTTCGGCAAACGGCTGCGCTCCAAACCGGATCACGTCGCCTGCGATGGCGTGCTGGCCATCCGGCGTGATGTACATGGTCGTCTGCGCGACGCGAGAAGGTTGCGTCTTCTCGGACACAAACACATGTACCGCAACCACCCCGGGTGCCTGCGTCGGCTGAATGGCCGACACACTCCAGATGCGGTTCTCGTCAAAGCCCCAAAGCGCATGCAGAAAGCTGTTGACCGTCTCCACGCTCGGCGAAGCCGCGGTGAAATTGCGCGGGTCAGGCGCTGGAAAACCAGACGCCGGGGCCGCATTGGCGCCGGGCGTCAACGGCCGGCGCTCAACCGGAGCCGTTGGCGCTTGAGTTGCAAACGAAGGCGCTGCAGCCGAAGGGGCCGCAGACGAAGGAGCCGTTGCCTGTGCTCCGGCCTCGAGACCCCCGGACGGCAGCACTGCTAAAAGACCCAAAGCCGTCACACCCACCCCATATCGTTTCCACACATCGAACCTCATTCCGAACCCCATGTCCTCTCCCACCTTTATCCCTACACCTCGCGCCGGGCCGCGATTGGGAACCGCCGCCCGCTGCCAAACGCCTTCTTCGACACCTTCAAGACCGGCGCCGCCTGCCCGCGCTTGTACTCCGCAAGCTCCACCAATCGGATCACCCGGCGCACCAACGCCAAATCCACGCCCTGCGCAGCCGCAATCTCCTCCGCCGGCCGGCACTCCTCGATATACGCCCGCAGCATCGGATCCAGCACCTCATACTCCGGCAGCGAGTCCGTATCCTTCTGTCCGTGCCGCAGCTCCGCCGAGGGTGGCTTCGTGATCGTATCCCATGGAATCAGCTCGCGTTGCAAGTGGACTTGGTTCACCCACCGGCTCAGCGCATAGACCTCGGTCTTGTACAGGTCCGCGATCACCGCCAGCGCACCCACCATATCTCCGTACAAAGTGCAGTACCCGGTCGCCATCTCGCTCTTGTTGCCCGTGGTTAACACCAGCGCGCCGGTTTTATTTGAGACGGCCATCAGCAGCGTCCCGCGGATCCGCGGCTGCACGTTCTCCTCGGCCAGACCGAACTCCGTGCCGGCAAAAAAAGGCTCCAGCCGTTCTGTAAACGTCTCGTAAATGTCGCGAATCGGCAGCACCCGGAATCCGATCCCCAGATTCCGCGCCAAGGCTTCCGCATCCGTCACCGAGCCGCTCGAGCTGAACTCGCTCGGCATCCCGATCCCCTGCACGTTCTCCGCCCCCAGCGCCTCGACCGCAATCGCCGCCACCAGCGCCGAGTCGATCCCTCCGCTCAGACCCACGAGCGCCTTACGGAAACCGCACTTGCGCAGGTAATCCCGGGTCCCCAGCACCAGCGCCTGCCATGTCCGCTCCAACTCGTAAGTGCTGCTGCGTTGGAGCACCTCGGTCGCCTTCGAGGCATCGCGCTCACCCGGCAAGCTCTCGGCCGGCGCCGTATCGAAGATCACCATGTCGTCGGCAAATGCCTTTGCCTGGGCGATCACCTTGCCGTCGGCGTTCATCGCAAACGAATCCCCGTCGAAGATGAGGCTGTCATTGCCGCCTACCTGGTTCACCATGGCAACGGTCGCCCTGTGTCTCTGGGCCAGGGCGCCGATCATTCGCCGGCGCGTCTCCGGCTTACCGTGCCAGTACGGCGAGGCGCTGATGTTCAGAATCAGCCGCTGCCCACCCAGGGTCTGCGGCAGCGTACCCCACTGCCGCATCAGCTCCTCCACCGGATCCACCGGATAGTTCTGCCGCGGCCAGAACATCTTGTCGTTCCAGGCATCCTCGCAGATCGTAATCGCCACGGGCCGGCCCTTGATCGTGGTCAGCGTTTGGTGCTCCGCAGGCTCAAAGTAACGCTGCTCATCAAAGACGTCATAAAATGGCAGCAGCATCTTTCTCTGGATAAAGCGCAGTTCCCCGTTTTCGAGCACAGCGGCGACGTTGCGCAGCGGCTTCCTTCCCTCTGCCTCACACCGCATCGGCGATCCGCATAACACAGCCGGACGGCTGGCGCCCCGGGTTAACGCCGCAATCTGCCCCAGCGACTCCTCCGCACGCCGTACAAACGATTCCTTCTCCAGCAGATCCGCCGGCGGATACCCCGAGGTCGCCAGCTCCGGAAACATCACCAGTTCGACCCCGCCGGCTGAGGCTCGCTCGATGCAGGCAGCGATCTTTTCGAGGTTTCCCGAAAAGTCGCCGACCGTGGGATTGATCTGGGCGAGGGCAATACGCACCCCCCGATTCTAGCGTGCTTTTCACTGTCAGGAGACCATCGCAGCCCCTCTCCTAAGATCCTGTTCCACCCACCACAACACTCACCGTGCGCGCCAGAATCCGTAGATCCAGCAGCAGCGTCCAGTTCTCCACGTAGGCGGTATCGAGCGATATATAGCTGTCAAACGAAGGATCCTGCCGCGCCTCCACCTGCCAAAGGCCCGTGATACCCGGCAACACATCCAACCGGCGCAGGTGCGACAGGTGGTACTTTTCCACCTCGACCGCCAGCGGCGGCCGCGGCCCCACCAGGCTCATGTCTCCCTTGATTACGTTGAACAACTGCGGCAACTCGTCAAGCGAGTACTTCCTTAACTTCACCCCGATCTTTGTAATCCTGGGGTCGTTGGTCATCTTGAACAAAATGCCTTCGCGCTCATTCAGGTGCGCCAGTTGCTTCTTCAGGCGCTCAGCGTTTGGCACCATCGTGCGGAATTTAAAGCACTTGAAGACCCTGCCCTTGCGTCCGATCCGCTCGGCCCCGTACAGAATCGTTCCCGGCGAATCCAGACGGATCAGCAACGCAATTGCCAGCATAATTGGCGACACCAGCAGCAGCACAATGGACGCAAGAACGATATCAATCGCCCGTTTCATCAGAAACGCTCCGCGCGGAAACTCGCGGCGATGCAGCGGAATCGTCGGAAACTGGCCGATGTACTCCACCGGCGCATGCCAGGCCAGGCCGTCATAGAGATCCGGCACCACCCGAACGTCAATGCCCATCGCCCGCGCCTCTTCCACTACCGTGATCACGGTCTGCTTGTCCGCCGGCGTTGAAAAGTAGATCTCGTCCACAAAAAGGGACCGCGCCACGGCCACGCAGTTGCGCAGATCACCCACAATGTTGGGGTTGGTCTCTTTGGCAGAGGTCTCCTCCACCGGATTCATGGAAATAAACCCCTTGAACCGGAACCCCAGGTGCGGCAGCGCTTCCAGATGGTTGCGCAACGCATGCCCCACGCGGCCGTCGCCCACGATCAGCACATTGCGCACCTCCAGGCCGCGCAGGTGGCGGTTATGGCGCAGCCGCCGCCAAAGCGCCCGTCGCGTCATCAGGATCATGCACGTTAGCACCATCGTCAGGGCCACGACAAAGCGGGACACCGCATAGTCGCGCGCAAGAAAAAGAGTGCCGCAGAGGAGTAAGCTGGCCGTCAAACACGCCTGCACGGTCATGCGCTGTTCATGCAAACCGCTGGAACTCTCACTTGACCGGTACAGCCCGAAGAGGCGCGAAAACAACACAAGGTACAGACCGAAGATCAGCAGGGTGATCCAGGTATGCATCGGCGCCGTGTGCCAGAAGACCCCTTTGGCCGTGGTGGAGTGGTTCATGTGCCAGCGATACCGAAGATCAAACGCCAGCAGCCCGGCCGCCAGGGCACTCAAAATGTCTAGAATCGCCCAGAAAACGCTGGCAAACGAGGGTCGCGGCCGTCCCGCACGGCCCACTGCCCCGGCCCGATTTGGGGAGCGGTTCGAGATCACGACTTGGTCAAGGTACTCGGGTCTGGTCATGCAACGACGCCTCTATAAGCTACTGCTACGCCTACAGGCGTACGGTTCTGTTTTTGCGATGCCTGTTGGCAGGATTCTTAGGCCTACTCTAGCATCGCCGTATGCACCGGAAGGTGCGCGTTGGTGGTACGTCCTAAATCGGAAGCACCAGCTTATCCAGTTCCAGGAACTCACGCAGCACCTCGTCCGCGCTCGCCTTCATGGCCTCCATCGTGCCGAAAAAGCGGGCCTTTCCCTCGTGCAGAAACAAGACACTGTCCGCCAGCCGCTCCGCAAAGCGCATGTCGTGGGTCACCACAATACTCGTCAAATGCAGCTGTGCCTTCAAGCGGTGAATCAGACTACCCAGAAGATTCGCCATCAGCGGATCCACCATCGTCGTCGGCTCGTCATAGAGCACGGCGGAGGGCTGCGCCGCCAGGGCGCGCGCAATCGCCACCGACCGGCGCATCCCGGTCGAAAGATCGCTCGGCAATAGACTCTCCATCCCCGCTACACCCACCATCTCCAGCAAACCCTTCACCACCTGCAGGATCTGGTCCTCGTTCATGTCGCTGCGTTCCCTTAAGGGAAAGGCTACATTCTCGCCCACTGTTACAGAGTCAAAAAGTGCGCCGTTCTGAAAAACCATGGTCACCTTGCGGCGTACCTCTTGTAACTCCCGTTCGGTCAGACCCACGATATTCTGTCCAGCTACCGTTACCGAGCCGCTGTCCGGCTTCAGAAAACCCATCAACATCTGCAGCGAGACGGACTTGCCCACCCCGCTGCGACCCAGAATGCAAAGCGTCTCTCCGGGGTTGACGTGGAAGCTCACATCCTCCAGCACCACAAACGATCCGAAGCTCTTTGAGACCCCCTCAAAGGCGATGTAGGGCAGGCCAGCATGGCCGGACTCCGTGTCCGCCGTGTGCGCTAGGGCGGTGTCCTTGGCCTCGTTCGCCTCAGCGGCCTCCGCCATGAATTCGCCCACGGCGCCGGCGACCTCCGGTGAAACCTCCGCCAGCAACGGCTCATCCTCCCCCTGCTCCGGGGCGGCGTATTCTGGGTAACCATCGGCTGAGATCTGGCTCTTCGGCGACTCGGCGTGTTCAGGCTTGCTCACCCGCCCAGTATCGCAAGAGTGCGGCCTCTTCGTTGCACACCACCGTCATCACAGCTCGCCGCCGGTCCGGCTATCGCTCCGCTTGCTCGGCCAACACCTCCGCCGCTGCCAACTCCGAGGGCGTGTTCACATTCTGAAACCAGCGTTCGGTCGTTCCCTCCTCCGGTCCCCCGAGGTTCGCCCGGCCGGGAAAATCCTCAGGACCATACATCCTCAAAGGGCAGCCGTCGATCTCAGCCGTTCGCTTCAGAAGCTGCTCCAGTCTCCCCTCTCCCGCTTCGAAGAGCATCGAAAATGACTCGGCACGTTGGCGCTGCAGAAGACAGAACGCGGGTTGTGCCCGTCCGGCCCCCAGATAACTCACGCTCATGTTGACCCGCAAGGCCTCCTCTACCCACAGCCGCAGGAAGCTGGCTGGAACCAGCGGCACATCCACCGGCGTAAACAACGCCCAGGGTTGCTGACAGGCCTTCATCCCCACCGCGATGCCCGCCGCGGGACCCCGTTCCGCCTGCTCTCCCGACACGACCTCCGCCAATTGCGCCAAATCTCCCCGATTGCCGACAACCGAAACCTCTGCACAAAAACTTCGCAGCTTTCCCAGCGCAATCTCCACCATGGGCGTCCCGCGAAACGGCAATATGGCTTTGTCCCGCCCCATGCGCGAGCTCTTTCCGCCAGCCAGCACAAATCCATGCACCGGCAGCAGCCCTTCAGGGACCTCGCTCATGCCGTCCCGCCAACCCTCTCCAGAAATCCAATTACTGACGCGACCCCCCGATGAAAATTCGCCAAATGAAACTTCTCATTGGGCGCATGCAGATTATCGTCCGGCAACCCAAACCCCATCAGCACCGTCGGGATCCCTAGTTCGCGCACAAAGTCCCCCACAATGGGAATGGAACCCCCGCCCCGCACAAAAACTGTCTCCTTTCCGAACACCTTTCCCATCGCCGCCGTCGCCGCGTACACAAAGGTGTTATCCGTGCTCACCACAATGGGTTCACCCGAATGAATCAGCCGCACCTCGGCCGTCACGCCCCGCGGCGTAATCTCCTCAACAAAGGCCTTGTACTTGGCAAACGTCTCCGCCGGTGTCATCCCCGGCACCAGCCGGAAGCTGATCTTCGCCATCGCCTTGGCCGGGATCACCGTCTTCGCCCCCGCCCCGATAAACCCGCCCGGCATCCCGTGCACATCCATCGTTGGCCGTGACCACGTCCGCTCCAGCACGCTGAACATCCGCTCGCCCGTCAGCTCCGGCGACCCCACCTCGTGCTCCCGGTAGGCCTCCTCGTCAAACGGCAGCGACCGCCACGCCTCCAACTCCGCCTTCGTCGGCTCCTCGATCCCGTCATAAAATCCTGGAATCGCAATATGTCCATCCCCGCGCTTCAGCAGCGCGATTATTCCCGCCAGCGCCACAAACGGGTTCGGCGCCGCCCCGCCATACATGCCGGAGTGCAGATCCGTTCGCGCCCCCCGCACCTCCAGTTCCGTATAAATCATCCCGCGCAGCCCCACGCACAAGGTCGGCAACTCCGGCGCAAACATCTCCGTATCGCTCACCAGCGCGCAGTCCGCCTTCAACTGCGCCGGATGCTCACGCACAAAGGAAGCAATTCCCTCGCCGCCAACCTCTTCCTCGCCTTCCACGATCACCCGTACATTCACCGGCAACCCGCCATCGGCTCGCATCAGGCTTTCGAGCGCCTTCACGTGCATCCACATCTGGCCCTTGTCGTCCACCGCACCCCGCGCATACAGGTTGCCCTCGCGCTCGGTCGGCTCAAACGGTGGCGACTTCCACTCATCCAAAGGCTCTGCCGGCTGCACATCGTAATGCCCATACAGCAGCACCGTCGGTCTTCCAGGGGCCTTCAGCCACTCCCCGTACACCAGCGGATGTCCACCCTTGTGCGTGTCTGAAACCGTCTCGATCAGCCGCACACCATTCAGCCCCGCCGCGCGCAGCCCCGCCGCGACAAACTCCGCTGCCCGCCGCACGTCGCCCGCATGCTCCGGCGCCGTCGAAACTGAAGGAATCCGCAGCAGCTCCTTCAATTCCTCCACAAACCGCTGCCCATGCTCGCGTGCATACCCCGCCGCCGCCGACCCTGTCGTTATCGCCATAACCCACCTTCTCTGCTCCCGACCGCGCCCGCGTGCCCGTGGGAAGCCGCTCCTGCCAGCATAGCGCCCGCCCTCCGCCCAGTCAGGTCCGTCTCCGTAACCCCTTCGTATGGCCGAAACCCGTCCACGGCGCAAGACTTCGTCTAAACTTGAGTGAGGTATCGTTCGTTACGCTCTCGTGAACCTCGCCCTGTTTCCCATCACGGCCCTTTTGCTGCTCCTCTCCGGCGTTGGCGCCCCCGCGCACCCCGGGGATAACCGCAACGCGGCGACGGCTCTCATCAAGGCCATACTGGGCAACGCCGGAGACGGCTCCGTACCCCGGCAACGAATTACCTTCACGCAGGATCAGTCGATCCGACGTTACCCCGCCCGGACCTGGACGGCCACCTCGCAGATCGGCTTAAAGCAGGTTTGTGCCTCTTCAGGTCCCTGCCTCCGCAGCAACGGCAATCGCAAGGCCTACCGCGCCCGCTTCGGCTTCGTCGAAGGCGCCTATCAGCCGCAGGGGCCTCCCGACCTTCCCTCCCGCGCCTGACCCCGGCCACCTAGCGCCGCCCCTCTCCCGATTTCTGGACATCCATGTCCCTACGCACGCCCGCCTGTGAAGGAATTCATCGTGATCAACAACGTTCTCGCCAAGGTCTTCGGCACCGCCAATGAGCGCGCCGTCAAGCGCCTCCTCCCCACCCTTGCCGCCATCGCCTCGCATGAAGACGCCCTGAAGGCCCTCACCGACGAGCAGCTCGCCGCCAAAACTACCGAGTTCAAAGAACGCATCGCCAAGTCCCTCGAAGGCCTCACCGACCCCGAACAGATCAAGGTTACCGAAAAGGCCGCCCTCGACGATCTCCTGCCTGAAGCCTTTGCCGTCGTCCGCGAAGCCGGCATGCGGGTCGTCGGCATGCGTCACTTCGACGTCCAGATGATCGGCGGCACCGTCCTCCACGGCGGCAAAATCGCCGAAATGAAGACAGGTGAAGGCAAAACCCTCGTCGCCACGCTGCCCTGTTACCTGAATGCGCTCGCCGGCCGCGGCGTCCACGTCGTCACCGTAAACGACTACCTCGCCAAGCGCGATGCCGAATGGATGGGCAAAATTTACGGCTTCCTCGGACTCACCGTCGGCGTCATCGTCCATGACCTCTCCGACGAGCAGCGCCGCGCCGCCTATGCCGCCGACATCACCTACGGGACTAACAACGAATTTGGTTTCGATTACCTCCGCGACAACATGAAGTTCGACCTCGCCGAGTGCGTCCAGCGCGGCCACTATTACTGCATCGTCGACGAAGTCGATTCCATCCTCATCGACGAGGCACGCACCCCGCTCATCATCTCCGGCCCCACCGACAAGACCACCGACAAGTACGCCATCGCCGACAAGATCATCCCCCAGCTCGAATTGGGCGAGCTTATCGAAACCGTCGACCAGAAGACCTGGTCCGGCGACTACGTCGTCGACGAAAAGGCCCGCGCCATCACCGTCACCGATGAAGGCTGGGAAAAAGTCGAAAAACTCCTCGGCATCGACAACATCGCCGATCCCGATAACTGGGACATGAAGCATCACATTGAAGTCGGCATCAAGGCCCACGCCCTCTACCGCCGCGACGTCGGCTATGTCGTCAAGAACGACGAAATCGTCATCGTCGACGAGTTCACCGGCCGCCTTATGCCCGGCCGCCGCTGGTCCGACGGCCTCCACCAGGCCATCGAAGCGAAAGAAAAGGTCACTATCCGCAAGGAAGACCAGACACTCGCGACCATCACCTTCCAGAACTACTTCCGCCTCTACAAAAAGCTCTCCGGCATGACCGGCACCGCCGAAACCGAGGCCACCGAGTTCGACAACATCTACAAGCTCGAAATCGTCGTGATCCCCACCAACCGGCAAATGCTGCGCATCGAAAATCAGGACGTCGTGTACCGCACCGCGAAAGAAAAATACTTTGCCGTCGCCGACGAGATCGAGCGCCTCCATGCCGCCAAACAGCCCGTCCTCGTCGGCACCACCTCCATTGAGAAGTCCGAACTCCTCTCCGATATCCTCAAGCGCAAGAATGTCCGTCACGTCGTTCTGAACGCCAAATTCCACGAAAAAGAAGCCGAAATCGTGGCGCAAGCGGGTCGTTTGGGCATGGTCACCATCGCCACCAACATGGCCGGCCGCGGTACCGACATCCTTCTCGGCGGCAACGCTGATTTCATGGCCCGCCAGGATCTCGTCAAGCGCGGCAGCGGCACCGCCCGCGCCATCGAGGCCGCCGAAGGCCAGATTCACCCCCTCGCCGGTCCGGGCATGGTCCGCTTCTACTACCAATCGCAGGAGTTCGAGACCACCCAGGAAAATTGGGATAAGGCAATGTCCCATCACACCGCCGCCGTCAAGGCTGACCACGACGCCGTCATCGAGGCCGGTGGCCTTCACATCATCGGCACCGAGCGCCACGAGTCCCGCCGCGTTGACAACCAGCTCCGCGGCCGCGCCGGCCGTCAGGGTGACCCCGGCGCCAGCCGCTTCTATCTCTCCCTCGAAGACGACCTCATGCGCATCTTCGCCCGCGAGTGGGTCTCCGGCCTGCTCCAATCGCTCGGCATGGAAGAAGGCATGCCGATCGAGTCGCGCATGATCACCAAGCGCATCGAAGCCGCCCAAAAGGCCGTCGAGTCGCAGAACTTCGAATCCCGCAAACACGTCCTCGAGTACGACGACGTCATGAACAAGCAGCGCGAAGCCGTCTACGGTCTCCGCCGCGGTCTCATCGAAGGCATAGACCAGAAGGAGCTCATCACCGAGGACTATGTCACCCATATCCTCGGCAACCTCCTCGACGCCAACGCCCCCGAAAAGGCCCACCCCGACCAATGGAACACCGAGGGGCTCTTCAACTCGATCCACGACGTCTTTGGTCTGCAGCTCTCGAAGGAAAACGGTGCCTCCGAAGCCGACGCCATCAATCCCAACGACCTCAACCGCACCGAGCTCGGCGACGCCATCTTCGCCAAGCTCCGCGAGCGCTATGAGATCAAGGAGCAGATCCTCGGCCCTCCAAACCTCCGCTACCATGAGCGCGTCGTCATGCTCTCCGTCCTTGATGGCCTCTGGAAAGAACATCTCCTCTCCATGGATCACCTCAAGGAGGGCATCGGCCTCCGCGGCTACGCGCAGCAGGACCCGCTCGTGGCCTACAAAAAGGAGTCCTACGACATGTTTGAGGCCATGATGACCCGGTTTCAGGAGGACACCTCCCGCAACCTGTTCCGCATGCAAATCCTCGGCCCCGACGGCACCCCCATCGAAACCCGCGAGCAGCTCGATCATCTGCAGGCCGCTGCCGCCGCCTTCGCGCAGCAGCAACAGGCCATCGCCCAGCAGCAACAGGCCCTCGATGCCCAACAGACCGCCGACCGCCAGCGCCAACTCCCTCCTCAGGCCAACGGCAACGGCGGGCGCCCGCGGCGCAACGGAAACCAGCCGGGAGCGCAGCAACAGCCTCAACAAGCGCGCTCAATGTCGCCCCGCTTCATGAGCAGCACACTCCAGGTCCCCGGCATGGGCTACGGTCAGGGTCCTCAACAACCCCGCCAGCCGCACCTGCTCACAGGGGAACAGCCCGTCACTGAAACCTACCCCAGCCAGCCACCCAACTCGCAGCCAATCCACGAAGCGGCAACCGCTCCCGCGGCGGTAGGGACAACCGACCGGGACACCTCCGGCGAATAATCAACCGAGCCGACTTGGCCCAAAGCTGAAAGAGGCCCCTTTAAAAGGGGCCTCTTCGCATCTTGCCGCAAGCCCCTAGATCGAAATCACCCCGAAGTAGATCGCCGCCAGCGAAGCCGTCCCCACCACGATCCAGAGCCCCACCCCCTGCACCAGCGGCCGGAACCCAACCTGCTTCAACGTCTTTTTCGACAGGCTCGTCCCGATCAAAAACAGGGTAGCCGTCAGCCCGATCTTGCCCAGGTGGCTCATGTCGCCATAAAAGTGCGCAAACCGCACCAGGTACGTGCTCGCCACCGAGGCCAGTACAAAGAACACGATGAACCAGGGCATCTTCACCTCCGCCTTGTGCGTGCTCCCCGCCGCCTTCGCCACCCGCCCCATGTAAGCCGCTGTAAGCAACGAGATCGGCACAATCCACAGCGCCCGCGCCAGCTTCACCGTCGTCCCAATCGCCAGCGCCTGGCTGCCATACTTCGCCGCCGCGCCCACCACCGAACTCGTATCGTGAATCGCCAGCGCCGCCCACAACCCGAACTGGTTCTGGCTCAGGTGCAGCCACGTCCCGACAGCCGGAAACAGCAGCAGCGCCACCGAATTCAGCACAAATACCGTGCCCATCGCAACTGAAATCTCTTCCTCGTTCGCGTCCGTGATCGGTGCCAGCGCTGCAATCGCCGACCCGCCGCAGATCGCCGTCCCCATGGTGATCAGGTACGACGCCTTGCCCCCAATCCTCAGCACCTTGCCCAACAGCAGTCCCAGCAAGACCGCCACCGCAACGCTGATTGCCGTATACAAAAATCCCGAACTCCCCGCATGCAGCACCTGCTCTAAATCCATGCCAAACCCCAGCATGATCACCGAAAGCTGCAGCAGCGTCTTGGCCAGCGAACTCGCCTCACGCCGCAGCGGGTGCTCCACGGAAAGTCCATAAGCAATTCCACCCACCAGCGCCACCGGCGGCGACACCAGCCCACTCGCCGCCAGCAAAAATCCCAAAAAGAAAACGATCTTCGCATCCATCGTCTTCTTCGCGCCGGTACCCCCGCCATTTCCAGTCACAGACGTTTGCCCGATCGCCAGCTCCGGCCGTATATCCCCTGCCCGCTCACTAATGGAGAGCACCGCGGCAGGGCGCACCGTTCTCTGAACAGACGTCGCGTCCTCAACTGCAGCGTCCGGTGCCGTGATCGTCTCGGTCATGATTCTTCTGCCTCAACACTCAGCCCGGGCACCCCATACGTCCAAGTCAAAGTTTTGATGGGGTATAAGCAAAACTTTGCCCCGCTTTCGATGAAGCAAATGCCTACCCTCAATTCGCCTGTTCGGACATACCCCGGCACCAGGCCTCATTCACACCCGTGTCACATTCCTGCTATCCAACAGGTACACTTCGCCGGGGCAACCGAGCCACCATAGCCTTCGGGCAGTGGGAGACCACGGGACCATGACCGCCATCGATCGCCGCAAATTTGTCAAAACCACCTCAGCTACCGGCGCCCTCGCCTGGCTCTCCGCCTCCCGGCCCGCCGTCGGCCAGATCTCCGCCGCTCAACCAAAAAGAAACGCTATTCTTAAACCCATGGATCTCGAAATCACCGTGAACCAACTAAAACAACAGCTAGCCAGCGAGCAACCACCTCTTCTTCTCGACGTACGCGAACCCTGGGAATACGCCACCGCGCACATTGAAGGTGCCAAGCTCATGCCCATGAATGAAGTCCCCGGCAAAGCCTTCACCGAGCTCGATGAAGATCAGCCCATCGCCGTCCTCTGCCATCACGGCAGCCGTTCGCTCTCCGTCGCCAACTGGCTGCAACAGCAGGGGTTCAGCAAAGCTCAATCCGTAGCCGGCGGCATTGATCATTGGTCCCAGGCAATCGATCCGAAGGTCCCCCGCTACTAGCACCGGCAAGGACCATTTAAGGGAATCCGTCTTCACGAAAGGTGCTTGTCACCAGAGCACCTTCCTCTTTCGCTGCACATGGTGCCCGTCTCCATGTACATTGGGGGCCAAGCATGCAAGCCGCTCCCGCCACGCTCCGCCCTAAAAGCCATTACGAGATCCTCGATGGCCTGCGCGGCGTCGCGGCCATCATGGTCGTCATCTTTCACACGTTTGAGGCCTACGCAGACAGCAACCGCTTCCGGCAGATCATCAATCACGGTTACCTCGCCGTCGATTTTTTCTTCCTGCTCTCCGGTTTCGTCATCGCCTACGCCTATGACGACCGTTGGGACCGCATCACGGCCTGGGACTTCTACAAGCGTCGCCTCATCCGCCTGCAGCCCATGGTCATCATGGGCAACATCATCGGAGCCGCCCTGTTCTACACGCAGGCCGCCCCCATCTTCCCCACGATTGCCACGACCCCCGTCTGGAAGATGCTTCTGGTCATGCTGGTCGGCTTCACCATGATTCCGCTGCTGCCCTCCATGGACATCCGTGGATGGCAGGAGATGCACCCGCTCAACGGCCCCGCCTGGTCGCTCTTCTTTGAATACATCGCCAACATCCTCTATGCCGCCGGCCTGCGCAAGCTGTCGAACAAGTGGCTCGGCGTCCTCGTCTTCCTCTTCGCCTGCTTGCTCGTGCACTATCTCGTCTGGGGAGGCCGCGGCGACGTCATCGGCGGCTGGTCCGTTGACGCAACCCAGCTCAACATCGGCTTCACGCGCCTGCTTTATCCCTTCTTTGCCGGCATCCTGCTCATGCGCTTGGGCAAACGCATCCACGTCCCCGGTGCCTTCGCTCTCTGCAGCGTTCTGCTCATCGTCATCTTCGCCCTGCCTCGCTTCGGCGGCCCCGCTCACCTATGGATGAACGGCCTGTACGAATCCTTCGCCATCATCGTGCTGTTCCCATTGATCGTCGCCATGGGCGCGGGCGAAGGCGTCTCCGGCCCTGCCTCGCTGAAGGCCTGCAAGTTCCTCGGCGGCATCTCCTACCCGCTCTATATCACGCACTATCCCCTCATCTACCTCTACACGGCCTGGGTCACGCGCGACCACATTCCCGCGCGCGAAGGTGCACTCTTCGGCGCCCTGCTCCTGGTCACCGCGATCACGATCGCCTGGCTCAGCCTGAAGTTCTATGACGAGCCACTGCGTGCCTGGCTTACCCAACGCTTCCTCGGCAAGGGCTCCCGTGCCCAGCATAGGGTTTGATCAGCCATGAATGCCGACTTGCGGAACTTGATCGTGGGCAGCCATTAGCTGCGCTCTTTTCCTGCCTGCAATAGCTGCATTTCCTGCCTGCAAGAGCTGCGGTCCCTGCCCGCAGACAAACACACACCCAGCCGCGACCCTGGCATCGACGGAATACCTACGCCCAGCTAAATTTCCTTTGTTGTCATTCCCAAAGGGAATCTGCGTTGTCGCGGCGACGAACCATCAAATCAAACACTCCGCCGCACAAACAATAACCTTGCCGCGGCTTTGCCCCTCATACTATTTAGCCCGAGGGTGCGAGTCGTCATAAACCCGCTGCACCTGTGTGCCCGACAACTGCGTATACCGCTGCGTCGTCGAAAGCCGTTCATGGCCCAGCATCTCCTGAATCGCACGCAGGTCCGCCCCTTCTTCCAGCATGTGCGTCCCGAACGCATGACGCAGGGTATGCGGATGCACATCCGCTGCCAGTCCCCGGCTCTGCGCGACGGACTTCACAAGCCGCCCCACACTGCGCGTCGTCAACCGGCAGGTGCCCCGCATGCGCGCATTGCACAACAACGGCCCGGCATGCACCAGTCGGCCTTTTCCAGCCTCTTGCAAACGCCCTGCCCGCTCCGGCAGATACGCCCGGAGCGCCTCCGCCGCCGCCTCGCCCAGTGGCACAATCCGTTCCTTGCTCCCCTTGCCAAGTACCCGGATCGCATCATCACCCCATAGCACGCTGCTCAGATCCAACCCCACCAGCTCCGCATTCCGGATGCCACACCCATACAACAGCTCAAAAATCACCCGGTCCCGCCCCGGCCACACAGTGCTCTCGGCAGCCTCGTTCCCCCCCTCGCGTGCAAGTTCTTTCGCCCTACGCGTAGCACTGAGTGAGTCCAGCACCCGATTCATCTCCTCCACGCTTGGCACCCGCGGCAAATGTTGCGCCAGCTTCGGTGTACTCACCAATGAAGCCGGATTTGACTGCACCAGTCCTTCCTTCGCCATCCACTTGAACCAGCTGCGCACAGCCGCCAGCGCCCGAGCCACACTCGGCTTGTCCAATCCTTTTTCAAAGAGCAGGCCAAGATACGCCCGAATCTGCGTATGGCTTACATCTCCTATATCGGCAGTTTTAGGAAGATGTTTAGTCAAAAATTCTAAAAAGTTTCTAACCTCTCGCCGGTACGCCCGCAACGTATGCTCACTGGCCCCACGCTCGTCCCGCAGCGCCGCCAGAAATCGATCGGCCAGGGTTCGAATCCCTGCCTCTCCGCCAGCAATCGTTGCCGTCTTGTCAGCCGCTGTCACGCTGCCCCCAACCGCTTCGCCCGCGGATGACATGCCCGGTGCACCTGCTTCAGCCGATCGATGGCCACATGCGTGTACACCTGCGTCGTCGCAATATCCGCATGCCCCAGGATCGTCTGCACCGTCCGCAGGTCCGCGCCACCTTCCACCATGTGCGTTGCACAGCTATGCCGCAGCTTGTGCGGGCTGGCCCCTGCTCCACCCGAACTTAGACTCGCCGTCTTCACCAGCTTCCAAACCGCCTGCGCCGTCATCGCGCCACCCCGCCCCGACACAAACAGCGTCCGTCTCACCCCCGCACCCGTGCCCGTCCTCCCCCGCCGCAGCAGCGCCTCCCGCCCCCGCGCAAGATACACCTCCAGTGCCCGCACCGCCGGCTCGCCGATCGGCACCACCCGCTCCTTATCCCCCTTGCCCCGCACCTGCACATTCCCGACATCCAGCCGCAGATCCTCCACCCGCAGCGTCACCACCTCGCCCACCCGCAGCCCCGCCGCATACAACAGTTCCAGCAGCGCATGATCCCTGAGAGCAACCGCTGCCGCCACCGCCGACCCCAACCCACCATCAATCGAACCCAGCCGAGCCGCCGTCCCCGCCGCTTCCAGCATCCGCTCCACCTCCGCCCGCGGCAGGCTTTTCGGCAGCACCCTCCAGCTCTTCGCCGACTCCAGATTCAGCGTTGGATCCACCCGCACCCGCCCATCCAGCAGCAGCCACTTGTAAAACCCCCGCAAGCAGCTAAGCTTCCGAGCCACCGTCCGCCCGTCGACCCCATGCGCTCGCAGATGCTCTAAAAGTTCCCGCACCGCGTGCGCATCCGCCGTCATCAGCGTCCCCGCACGCCCCTCCAGAAACTCCGCAAACATCTGCAGATCGCTCTGATACGCCGCACACGTCAACGGCCGCAGCCCCTTCTCCACCCGCAGGTACGCCACGTACTCCCGTAACAGCTCACCCTCGCTCTGCCCCGCCACGCTCACATCGCTATCTTCCGCCACACCGTCGCCCGCACACCACCCCACGTACCCCCGACGCCACACCCCACGCGCTAAACTGTTACAGCCATGTTTGAGAACCTAAGCGACAAGCTCCAGCGCGCCTTCAAAGACCTCCGCGGCCAGGGCACCCTCACCGACGAGAACATCAACGACGCCCTCCGTCAGATCCGCACCGCGCTCCTCGAAGCCGACGTCAATCTCGACATCGCCCGCGAAGTCGTTGAGCACATCCGCGCCAAGGCCCTCGGGTCTGATGTCGCCACTGCGCTCAATCCCTCCGAGCAAATCGTCAAAATCGTCCGCGACGAGCTCATGGACGTTCTCGGCCATGACACCGCCAAGTTCAAATTCGCCCCCCAGCCCCCCACCGTCATCCTCATGGCCGGGCTGCAAGGTTCCGGTAAGACGACGACCGCTGGAAAACTCGCCCAGTGGCTCAAAAAAGGCGGCCACCGCCCCCTGCTCGTCTCCGTCGACGTCTACCGCCCTGCCGCCCGCGAACAGCTCAAGGTCGTCGCCGAATCCATCAAGGCCCAGATCTACCTCGGCAAGCTCGACTTCACCACCCCCGAAGGCGAGCCCATCACCCACGGCACCCCCGACGTCATGCGCCTCGCCAAGGAAGCCCTCCGCGAAGCCCGCAACTTCGGTAACGACATCCTCATCGTCGACACCGCCGGCCGCCTCGGCATCGACGAACAGCTCATGGACGAAATGGTCCATCTCAAATCCGAGCTCAACCCCACCGAAATCCTCTTCGTCGCCGACGCCATGACCGGCCAGGACGCCGTCAACTCCGCCAAGGCCTTCAACGACCGCCTGGCCATCACGGGTGCGGTTCTCACCAAGATGGACGGCGACTCCCGCGGCGGCGCCGCCCTCTCCATCCGCAAACTCACCGGCGCGCCCATCAAGTTCCTCGGCACCGGCGAAAAATCCGACGCCTTTGAGGCCTTTCACCCCGACCGCATCGTCAGCCGCATCCTCGGCATGGGCGACATCGCCACCCTGCTCGAACGCGCCGAAGAAAAACTCGACCGCTCCAAGGCCGAATCCTTCGCCCGCAAAGCCCTCTCCGGCGAAGGCTTCTCCCTCGAAGACTTCCGCGAACAGCTACGCCAGATCAAAAAACTAGGCTCCATGCAGAGCATCCTCAAAATGCTCCCCTCCGTAGGCCCCTTCCAAGGCTTGCAACAGGCCGCCGGCCAGGTCGACGAAAAGCAGTTCGGCCGCGTCGAAGCCATCATCGACTCCATGACCAACAAGGAGCGCCGCAACGCCTCCATCATCAACGGCAGCCGCCGCAAACGCATAGCCGCCGGCTCCGGCACCACCGTCCAGGAGGTAAACAACCTCCTAAAACAACACGCCCAGATGAGCAAAATGATGAAGATGATGGGCTCCGGCGGAGGCATGCAAAAA
>CAXSBL010000038.1:22561-32072 GCA_964235515.1 uncultured Bryocella sp. | reverse complement strand
GGTGCTTACGCCTTCATTGCGGAAGTTGCGGTTGATCTCGTAGACGCGGTCGAGGCCGCCGACCACCAGGCGCTTGAGGAAGAGCTCAGGGGCGATGCGTAGGTTGAGCGGGATGTCGAGCGCGTTGTGGTGGGTGGTGAAGGGGCGGGCCGCGGCGCCGCCGGCTACGGTGTGCAGCATCGGAGTTTCCACCTCGATGTAGCCTTCGCGGTCGAAGAATTTGCGGATGGCCTTAAGGATCTGGGCACGCTTGATGAAGACTTCGCGGACGTTGAGCGGGGCATCGTTGTGTTCTTCGTTGGGGAGGGCAGTGTCGGTGACGGCGGAGGTGCCGGGGGGTAGGGTGTTTGGTTCATCGGAACCCACCTTAACCGGCGATGGAGCCGCCGGTGAAGATGGGGCACCCGGAGTGGTGGTTTCGGCCTTGGCCAGCGTGCCGGAGTTCATGATGAGGTCTACGTAGCGCTGGCGGTAGCGGAGTTCCACGTCTTCCAGGCCGTGATATTTGTCGGGCAGGGCGAGCATGGCCTTGGTGAGGAAGCTGAGGGCCGGGTAGGGTTGGGACGGATCGGCGGCGTTGGGGAGCGGCGTGGCTTTGAGGGTGAGTTCGCCGGTGCGGGTGCGCATGAGGTGGCCGCGGACGCCGATGTGGTCGCCCAAATCGAGCAGTTTGTAGAGGGCGAAGACGGTGTCACCGACGTCGTCCTTGCGGACGTAGATCTGCAGGCGTTTGCCGCCGCCCTGCAGGTGGGCAAAGCCGGCTTTGCCCTGAACGCGGAGGCTCATGAGGCGGCCGGCTACGGCGACGACCGGCGAGTTGGCCTCGAGCTGCTCGGCGATGACGGGGCTTGCGGGGTTGTCGTATTGCTCGAGCAGGGCGGGGATCTGGCTCAGCTGGACCGGCTCGTCCTGGGCTGGGAAGCGGTTGGGGTAGATGCTTTCTGCGGCGGTGAGGCCGAGCTGTTGGCCGAGGGCGCGGATGGCTTGGAGTTTTTCCTGGCGCTGGCGGTAGAGATTCTGTTCGAACTGGCTCTCAAATTGGGGCGAAAGCGGCTGTTCTTCGGGTGTGGTCTGGGCGGGAGGTGCGGTTTGGGGCTGATCTGGCAAAGCGGAACACTCGCGGGAGAAAGATTTCGGCGGGCAGGCGAGGCGGGGGCTCGGAGCCTGCGGCGCGACAATCTCGAGTATACGAGTGGGTCTGGCACCGAAGCGGGGCCGGATGGTAGTGTTTGCGGATGGCTCCGAACGATCCTAGCGACCCGATGCGTGTGGGCAATGACATCGCCTCAGGCAGCAACCCCAAGGGCGGTGGCGGCGTGCTTGGCTCGCTGGTGAAGGTGGAGAGCTTCTTGCAGGTGGCCATTGCGCTGCCGGCGGGGTGCCTGATCGGGTGGTTTGCCGGACATGCCCTCGATAAGCACTTTCACCAGCAGTGGATGGGTGTGGTGGGCATTTTGCTGGGCGCGGTCGGCGGGTTTATCCAGATCTTTACGACGGCCTCGCGCTATCTGAAACGGGACGAATAGATGGCCGAGCCGGCCGAGGTACGAGACTTCAGCGATTTTACCGACCGCGACTTCCGCGAGGTGGTGCTGCGCGCCCTGCGGCTGCTGGGAATGCTGACGATGGCGGCACTGCCGGTGGTCTGGTGGCGGATGGGCGGCTGGCGCAGTGCGACCATGCTGCTGGTGGGCGCGGTCATTTCGGGTTCGGGGCTTTGGGAGTGGCTGCGACTGCTGACGGCGCTGATGCCGCGGCTGGAGGGCGGTGGCAAGGCGAGCCCGATGGGGCTTCTGCTCGCGGGTTTCTTTCTGCGACTTGCGATCGTGCTCCTGGTGCTTTATGGTAGTCTCAAATTTCTGAGAGGCTCTGACATCGCACTGGCCGTGGGTCTTGGTTTGGGCATTTTTGCGCTCACAATCGAGGGTGTACGGCTGGCAAAGGCCTGGACGGTGTGAAGCTGTCTGGGGTGTTGCGGCGAGGGGTGCTTTCAGCCGATGCCTCATGCCGACACAGCTGCTTTTTACCCGATTTCTGAACCACCTATTTGCAGGGCCAGTCGATGGTCTTCTGCACGTACTGCACGTTACGCCAACGTATCCGCGCGCCCCCATTACCAACGCGGTTTCGATGGAACTGCTGGTCTTTGCTGTGCTGATCGCATATTTTCTGCTGGTGCGCGCCAGCCTGAGTGTGGAGACACCGGGTGGCGTGCAGCACCTGGCGGAGATGACGCATGAGTTTGTGTCCGAGCAGGGACAGCAGATCATCGGGGACGGATTCGAACGCTTTACCGGCTACTTGACGGCGCTGTTGTTGTTCATTCTGCTGTGCAACCTTGTGGGGTTGATTCCGGGGCTGGAATCGCCGACCGCCAATGTGACGGTGCCGCTCGGTTTTGCGCTTGTGACGTTTGTTTACTACCACTTCCATGGCTTGCGGGTGAATGGGGCAGGGTACATCAAACAGTTCTTGGGGCCTCTGCCGCTGCTGGCGCCACTTTTGCTGCCGATCGAGATCATCTCCCATCTGGCGCGGGTGCTTTCGCTAACGGTCCGGTTGTACGCCAACATCTTCGCCGGCGACCTGCTGACGTTGGCTTTCTTTTCGCTGATTCCTATTGGGATTCCGCTGCTTTTCATGGGACTGCACCTGGGCGTTGCGGTGATCCAGGCCTACGTCTTTATGTTGCTGGCGGCCATTTACCTTTCGCTTGCCGTTTCGCACGAGCACTAGAGAGTTTTTACGAGATTCCCATGCGGGGGTGCTCCCTCTGCATGGTGGTTACTACCGCCGCATAGCGTGAGGGGGCCAGCAAGGTGAGCTTCAACCACCCACTGGCGGCGAGATTCACGGGGGCATGGAGTTCGAATGTACAAGCTGTTGGGAACGATGAAGTATCTTTTCGCCATCATGGCTGCGCTGCTGATCGCCGCGCCGGCCTTTGCACAGGGTGCTGCCGGCAATCCGGCCGCCGTGTATGTACCGCTCGGCGCGGGCCTGGGCATGGCCCTGGCGGCTGGGCTTTGCGGTATCGGACAGGGTCGGGCGACGGCTTCGGCCTGCGAGGCTCTGGCACGGAATCCGGGCGCACGTCCCGGTATCTTCACCTTCCTGATTCTGGGTCTGGCGTTTATTGAGTCGCTGGCCCTGTTCACGTTCGTGATCATCTTCATCGTTGTCCGGGTGTAGTCGGACGCTCTCCTCAGCAAGGGACCTCCGCTTCGGCGGAGGTCGTTTCATTTGGATGGAATACGATGCATCTGACGGAGGCGAGATCCCTACGTCAAAGAGGTGTGCAGAGGATGCGAGTTCGGGTGCTTTCGTTTGGGCCATGGAGGTCCTTGCTGCCGGCTGGCGGGGAGTGGCGCGAGCTGCGGACCGGGGAATCGGTGCGGGGTTTGCTTGCGGAGTTGGAGGGCGAGGGCCGGTTCGGGCCGGCAGCACTGCGCTCAGCGGCGGTGGCGGTGAATCAGGAGTATGCGCAGGGAACCCAGGTGCTGGCGGATGGGGACGAGGTCGCGATTCTGCCGCCAGTGAGCGGCGGAACGGAGTCGGCTTTGACAAGTTTTCTAAATATCGAGTTGATCGCCATTGTGCGCGAGCGGATCGCCACGGAGGCGATCCTGGAGGCGGTGAAGGCGGGCGGGGATGGCGCGGTCTGCCTGTTCGACGGCATTGTGCGGAACAACACCCGAGGCCGGAAGACGCTGCACCTGGACTACGAAGCCTACGAGGACATGGCGCTGAAGCAGATGCACGGATTGCGGGCGGAGGCGCTTGAGCGATTCAAAGTACGGGAGGTGGCCCTGGTGCACCGGCTGGGACGGCTGGAAATTGGGGAGACCAGCGTGCTGATCGCGGTGGCCTCGGCGCACCGTGGCGCGGCGTTTGACGCCTGCCGATGGGTCATCGATACGTTGAAGAAGACGGTGCCGATCTGGAAGCGCGAGCAGTTCGCGGATGGGGCGGTGTGGACGGATGGAGAGCCGTTTCCGGAGGAGTTTACCGGGCTGACGGACGAGGCAGGAGCGCAGGGGTGAAGGTTTGCGGGGCACTGGTCGGCGCAGTTGGGATCATGGTCGCGGGTGCGGCGCTGGCGCAGGGCGTGGCGCCGGTGGAACGCCGGTCGCCCCAGGATGATGCGAGCCACCAGTCGCCCGTGACGACGATCCGGGTGCAGAGCCGGTTGGTGAATGTGGCGCTCAACGTGGTGGATGCGGCGGGAGCGCCGGTGAGCGGGCTTTCCGTCGACGATTTTGAGCTGACCGAGGATGCGAAGCCGCAGAAGATTGCGATCTTCGAAAAGGAATCGACGACGCCGCTGAGTATCGTGCTGGCGATCGACGCAAGTGAGAGCGTGTTCAGCGACCGCGGGCTGGAGCGCGAGGCGGCGAAGGGTTTCCTGAAGGGGCTGGTGCGGCCGCAGGACCGCGTGGACCTGATGGGGTTCTCCGACAGCGTGGATGAGGTCGTGTCGTTCACCAATGACGTGCGGGCGGTGGACAGCGGGATCGGGCGGATACAGCGCGGGGCGTCGACGGCGCTTTACGATGCCATTTACCTGGCGAGTCAGCGATTGGGGCAGGCGCCGCCGGTGGCTGGCGAGCGGCGCGTGATTGTGCTGATCACCGATGGCGAGAATACGGCGCCGCACGGCAGCTACGATGCCGCCATCGAACAGGCAGAGCGGGCGGGTGCGATGATCTATGCGCTGATCGTGGTGCCGGTGTCGGCGGATGCGGGCCGCAATGAGGGCGGAGAGCATGCGCTGATCCAGATGGCGCATGACACGGGCGGCAAGTACTACTACGTGGAAGACAAGCGGGACCTGGCGCCGGCCTTTGCGCATGTGTCGGAGGATCTGCGGACGCAGTACACGGTGGGCTATTACGCTCCGCAGCGAACGCTGAACGACGCCGGGTTGCGGCAGATCGGGCTGAAGCTGAAGGATCCGGTGCTGGCGGCGAAGTACACCCTGCGGTACCGGACGGCCTATTTCGCGCGGCAGTAAGCACCGCTGGGCCGAGTGTTCGCGGTCGCCTTACAATCGTCTTCTATGGCCATGAAAAAGCGGTATGGCAAGGGCGTGCCTTCGGGTGAGACCGGGCAGGAGGCGCTGTATCTGAAATCGCTGAGCGAGCGCCAGGTGCAGGTCGCGGTGAAGCTGCGGGACGGTGAGGTTGTGAGCGGCTGGATCGAATATTTCGATGACATGATGCTGCGGCTGACGCGCGAGGGCAAGCCCAATCTGTTCATCTACAAGGCGCAGATCCGGATGATCACGGAGACGACCTCGGCGGTGCGGCGTGCGGCGGGACGTGACGAGGTTGCGGGGCACTGAGCGTTGATGAAGCGATTGGGAAGTGAGGGGCTGTGAAGGAATTTATTGCTGCCGCTGAGGCGATTGCGCGGGAGGCTGGGGCGCTGCTGCGCGAGTATCACGGGCGCGGGGTGCGGACGGAGTACAAGGGCGACGTCGATATTGTGACGGAGGCCGACCGGGCGAGCGAAAAGCTAATCACGGAGAGGCTGGCTGCGGCGTTTCCGGATCACGGCGTCTATGGCGAAGAGGGCACGCGCGACGGACTGGAGCGGGAGTTCCGGTGGTATGTCGACCCGCTGGACGGAACGACGAACTTTGCGCACGGGTTTCCGGTGTTCTGCGTGGTGCTGGGATGTGAGCGGCGGCGACCGGGGCTGGCGGCGGATGCGGACGGCGAGATGGTGGCCGGGGTGATCTATGATCCGCTGCGGGATGAGATGTTTTCAGCGGCGCGGGGTGAAGGTGCACGGCTGAACGGGGTGCCGATCCATGTGTCAAAGACGCGGAAACTGGCGGAGTCGCTGATTGCGACGGGATTCCCTAGCCAGAAACGGCACAAGAGCCCGAACATTCACTTCTACCAGGAGTTCACGCTGCGCTCGCATGGGGTGCGGCGGGCGGGCTCGGCGGCGCTGGATCTGGCGTATGTGGCGGCGGGGCGGATGGACGGGTATTGGGAGTTCAAGCTGAATCCCTGGGATACAAGTGCGGGCTACCTGCTGGTGGAAGAGGCCGGCGGTACGGTGACGCACTTCGACGGCGGCAAGTTCACGCTGGATAGCCGCGAGGTCTTTGCGACCAACGGGCTGATTCATGAGGAGATGGGGGCGCTGTTCGCCGATATGTTCGCCGGGCGCGGGCTGGCGCGGATTCCCACGCCGCAGGAGTTCCGGGCGATGCGTGCGGCGGACGAGGCCCGCTGAGCTTGCCGGAGTTGCGGTTGCGGCGGTCGGCGCGGGTCTTTCTGTTTGATCCGGCTGGAGATGTGCTGCTGATCCGGTTTGCCGCGGAGCTGGAGGGTGCGCCCTTTGAGTTTTGGGTGACGCCCGGCGGCGAGGTGGAGGCCGGCGAAGGCAATCTGCAGGCCGCGGAGCGGGAGCTGTTTGAGGAGCTTGGGCTGCGCTTGCCGCTGGTGGGGCCGGTGCATGAGGAGTCGGGTGGGCAGTACACGCATCTGGGCGAGACGGTACGGAATTTCGATGTGTTCTTCGCGGCGCAGTGTGCACGGGAGGCGCCGCAGCTACAGGGTGTAACCGCCGACGAGATCCGGCTGATGCGGCAGGCACGGTGGTGGAGCCTCCGGGAGTTGGAACGGACGACGGAGCGGGTATTTCCGTCCGGTATGGCTGCCGTTGCTCGCCGGATTTGGGGCGAGATGAAAGGTGCCGCCGTTGAGCTCCGGTAGCAGGTTGCGACGAACGCCCACGGTTGGGACCGAGACGAATCCTTGGTATGATCAAAGGGTTCAACAGACCTGAGTTGAGGGACGCGGGGCTGCAATTTACCCGTTTTGCTTCACCTTTCTAGAGGAGAGTCGGCTTTATGGCATATGTCATCGCAGAACCTTGCATCGGCACCAAGGACCGGGCGTGTGTGGACGCCTGTCCGGTGGATTGCATTCACCCCAAGGGCGATGAGCCCGGCTACGACGCCGTGGATCAGCTGTTTATCGATCCGGTGGAGTGCATCGATTGTGGTGCGTGCGTGCCGGTTTGCCCGGTTTCCGCGATCTACGCGGGCGACGATCTGCCGGACAAGTGGGCGGACTTCGCACCGAAGAATGCGGCGCACTTCGGACGGTAGAGGTTGTAAGTTTTAGGTTCTACGTTGTACGTAAGAGCATTGGGCGGCGCGCGGCTTCGGTCGCGCGTTGTTCGTTGTGCGTGCAGGGGGGTAGGACGACTTTGGCGCAGGGACGGCTGATACCGCATCACGGCGAGGCGATTGTGCTGCGGACCTGGCCGTTCGGTGAGGCCGACCTGCTGGTGAGCCTCTTTACCCGCGACCAGGGTGTGCTGAAGGGCGTGGCGCGGCATGCGATGCGAAGCCGGCGGCGGTTCGGCGGGGCGCTCGAACCGGGCACGCATGTGAGGGCGCACTACACGGAGCGGCCGCGTGAGGAGTTGGTGCGGCTGGACAGCCTCGAGATCCTCTGGTCACCGCTGACGGCGCCGGTAGATGCCCTGCGGCTGGCCGGCATGCAGTTGGTGACCGAGGTGCTGGAGCAGACGCTGCCGGAGCTGGCTCCGGAGGACAATCTGTTCCGGCTGGCTCTGGCAGTGCTGCGGGCGATGGAAAGCAGTCCTGTTTGGTTGCCGGTGACGTACTTCTGTCTGTGGATGAATCGCTTGATGGGATGGCTGCCGGAGTTGGGACACTGTGCGGTGTGCGGTTTGGATCTGCAGGGCCAGGCGGTCTGGTGGTCGCCGGCGGGGGACGGAGTGACGTGCGGGGATGACCGGCGGCCGGGAAGCCGGGCGTTATCGGCGGAATCGGTGAGGGAGAGCTACCGGATGGCGCGGGCCTCCTTACCGCAGCTGCTTGAGGCAGGGGATTGGCTCCGGGGGCGGGCAGAGGATCTGCGTGGGTTCTCGATTGGGGCGCTGGAGCGGCACCTGGAGCGGCGGATCCGGAGCGCGGCGGCGCTGGGGTGATGCGCCGTGAGTACGGTTTGCGGCGGACTATCCGCAGGTGTTTACCGCGGTGTAGGAGTCTGCGGCGGTCGTCTCATAGCTGTTTGCTTATGATGTTGCGACCGAGCAAACAGCAGGTCCTTCGCTTCGCTCAGGATGACAACCTGAGTAAGATTTTCCCTGTACCTCTACATTGTGTCAGCTCTAGTTTAGGCGGATGGATCCTGCTATTCGACAGGTTCGTCGAGGGCGGCCGCTTGCATGGCGCGTTCCCTGGCGGCTTTGCGGACGGTGCGCTGATGGCGGCGCATGGAGCTGATGGTGAGCAGGAGGGTGGAGCTGGCGACGACGAAGAGCAGGACGCCGAGATAGGCGCCGGAGGCCCAAAGGACCGTCTGGCGATCAGAAGGGGTCTCCGGAGCGAGCGGACCGTGAGCGTAGGTGTGGGCCGAGCAGCCGTAGGCGCAGATGCCGGTCAAAAGAACCGCAAGCGCGCAGAGGATGGCGCAGGTGCGGAGCGTGCGCTGTACGGGGGTTGTCGACATCGTGCTCCTTCCGCCTGAGATACGAGCAGGGTGCGGATCCCCTTACGAAGGTAAACTGTACGGCATACGAGATGGAGACCATGCAAAAAGGACCTGCACTTACGTTTCAGGAGCTGCTGTTTCAGCTGCAGCAGTTTTGGTCGCAGCGTGGATGCGTGCTGCAGCAGCCGTACGACCTGGAGGTCGGTGCAGGAACGATGTCGCCGGACACGTTCTTGCGGGTGCTGGGGCCGGAGCCGATCCGGATGGCGTACGCTCAGCCTTCGCGGCGGCCGGCGGATGGGCGGTACGGTGAGAACCCGAACCGGCTGTTTCGGCACACGCAGTTTCAGGTGATCCTGAAGCCTCCACCGGAGCGTGTGCAGGAGCTCTATCTCGAGTCTTTAGAGGCGATTGGGATCGATCTGCTGGAGCACGACATTAAGTTTGAAGAGGACAACTGGGAGTGGCCGGTGGGCGGCGCCTGGGGGGTGGGCTGGCAGGTGATGCTGGATGGGCAGGAGATCACGCAGTTCACCTACTTTCAGCAGTGCGGCGGCATGGACCTGGACCCGATCTCGGGCGAGATCACGTACGGGCTGGAGCGGCTGGCGCAGTTTGTGCAGGACAAGGATTCGATCTTCGACATTGTGTGGTCGCGGGACGCGGTGACCGGGGCGGAGAGAACGTATGGCGAGGTGCGGCTGCATGAGGAGCGGCAGTTTTCAGCGTATGCGTTTGATTATGCGGATGTGGACCGGCTTTGGGAGCACCTGCGGCTGTATGAGGCGGAGTGCCTGGAGCTGCTGGAGCGGGCGAAGGGTGTAGTGGTTCAGGAGCATCCAGAGCCGCTGGCAGTGCTGCGATACCCGACTTTGGGGGCCTATGAATTGGCGCTGAAGTGCTCGCACTGCTTTAATTTACTGGATGCACGCGGAGCGATTTCCGTGACGGAGCGCGTGGGGGTGATGGCGCGGATCCGGACGTTGATTGTGGGTGTGGCCAAGCTGTATGCGGAGCAGGAGCGG
>CAXSBL010000038.1:0-22461 GCA_964235515.1 uncultured Bryocella sp. | reverse complement strand
GTTTGGAGGAGGTTCCGGCGCGGATGATCGCTGGGGCTGAGGCCGAGTTGCTGCGCAGAACTGTGGCTTTGTTGGAGCGGAAGCAGCTGCTGGCGGCTGGTGCCGGGCTTGTGAACGAGGCGGCGCGGTCGTACTCAACGCCGCGGCGGCTGGCGGTATCGGTGCGCGAGGTGCGGGAGCGGCAGGCCGATCAAACGGAGCTGCTGAATGGGCCGGCGGTGAAGATTGCGTTCAAGGATGGGCAGCCTACGCCGGCGGCCGAGGCCTTTGCGCGCAAGGCCGGGGTTGCGGTCGGTGATCTCCACCGGGTGGAGACGCCCAAGGGCGAATATCTGCAGGCTTCGGTGACACGGCCGGGGCGGAGTGCGCTGGAGGTGCTTGGCGACGAGCTGCCGAAGGAGATTGCAGCCATTTACTGGGCCAAGAATATGTACTGGCGAGCCGGCAAGCCGGAGCGGTTTGTGCGACCGGTGGAGTGGCTGCTCTGCCTGCTTGGGGAAGAGGTGGTGCCGGTAGCGTTTGGGGGTCGGGTGGCGCACTCGTGGACGTATGGGCATCGCCAGCTTTCCGGCGGCGAGCCGATGCAGATCGTGGTGCCGGAGAGCTACACGGCGCAGCTGGAAGGCGAGTACGTGCAGGTCGATGTCGAAGGTCGGCGGCAGCGGATTCGCAAGGGACTGGACCGGGTGATGCGGACGGTGCCGGGTGCACGTTGGCGTGAAGACGAGGCGCTGGTGGATGCGGTGACGCACCTGACGGAGTGGCCGGATGTTCTGCTGGGGAGCTTTGGCGAGGAGTTTCTGGAGCTGCCGGAAGAGGTGCTGGTGACCGTCATGCGGGATCACCAGAAATACTTCGCGGTGGAGAATGCGGCGGGGAAGCTGTTGCCGTATTTTTTGACCGTGGTGAATACGGAGCTGACTGAGCGGAACGCGCCCATCATCCGGCAGGGCAACGAGCGGGTGCTGCGGGCGCGGTTCAATGATGCTCGGTTCTTCTGGCAGGTGGACCGGCGGTTGAGCCTGATCGACCGGGCGAGTGCGCTCGAAAAGGTGACCTTTCATAAAGATCTGGGCAGCTATGCGGCGAAGACGGCGCGGGTGCTGCACTTGGCGGAGCGGCTGGCGGATGTTGTGGTGAAGGCTGGAGTTGCGGTGGACCGGCCGGCGCTGGAAGAGGCCGTGACCCTGGCCAAAAGTGACCTCACGACGGAGCTGGTGAAGGAGTTTACGGAGCTGCAGGGAATGATCGGCGGGCTGTATGCGCAGCGTGAGGGCAAGCCGGAGGTGGTGTGGCAGGCGATGTATGACCAGTACCTGCCGGCTTCGCCCGAGGATCGTGTGCCGCGGTCGGTGGAAGGGGCCTTGCTGGGGATTGCGGACCGGGCGGATACGTTGGCGGGGCTGTTTGCGCTGGGGTTGGAGCCTACCGGGTCCAAGGATCCATTTGCGCTGCGGCGTGCGGCGAATGCGGTGGTGAAGATTTTGGCGGAGGTGGAGCTGCCGCTGACGTTGGACCAGATCTTTCGGCATGCGGCGGACACGGAGGCCACTGCCGGACGGCTGCGGCTCTTCTTTACAGAGCGGCTGAGCTTCTACCTGCGCGAGGTGCGAGGGTTTGCCTATGACGTGGTGACGGCGGTGCTGATGGCCGGGGCAACCGAGGTACGGGATGCAGTGGCGCGGGCCGAGGCGGTGAGCGCGATGCGGGGAAGTGCCGACTTTCTGGCGGTGAGCGCGGCGTTCAAGCGCATGAAAAACATTTTGGAGCAGGCGGAAGGCAAGGGCGAGTCCTTCGGGGGCGGCGAAGCGGCGGTGAGTGAAGTTCCGGAGCAGCAGGCGCTGGTGCGGACGGCCGGGGAGCTGCAGGGACGGGTGCAGGCGCTTGTCGCCGAGCGAAGGTACGGCGGGGCGCTGGCGGCGATGGCGGAGCTTCGACCGGCGGTGGATGCCTTCTTTGACAAGGTGATGGTCATGGATCCGGATCCGGCGGTACGTGCCGGGCGGCTGCACTTGCTGGCGGCCATTCTGCGTATGTTTTCGGGAATTGCGGACTTTTCGGAGATCGTCAGCGCCGGCTAGGCGAGTCGTGTCACGACGGCGTGGCATCTACTTTCTCGTGCGCCGGAGTCCGGCGCCGGGAGAATCTGCTCAATGGCTACTTTGCTGGACCCGATTACGATTGGCGGACTTCGATTGCCGAATCGCGTCATCATGGCGCCGCTTACGCGTTTGCGGGGAACGCCGGACCACATTCCGACAACGGTGATGATTGAGTACTACGTGCAGCGCGCCTCGGCCGGGCTGATTCTGTCCGAGGGTGTGCCGGTGAGCCCGCAGGGCGTGGGCTACGCGCAGGTGCCGGGGATCTGGAGCGAAGAGCAGATCGCGCAATGGAAGCCGGTGACCGAGGCCGTGCACAAGGCGGGTGGGCGAATCTTTGCGCAGATCTGGCATGTGGGACGCATCAGCGATCCCTTTTTCCTGAAGGGAGACGTTCCGGTGGGACCGAGTGCGGTGAAGGCCCCGGGGCATGTGAGCCTCCTGCGGCCGGAGAAGCCGTTTGAGACGCCGCGGGCGCTGGACGCGAGTGAGATCCCCGGGATCATCGCCGATTACAAGAAAGGTGCCGCGAATGCCAAGGCGGCGGGCTTCGATGGGGTGGAGATCCATGGGGCGAACGGCTATCTGCTGGATCAGTTCCTACAGGATGGGACGAACCATCGCACGGATGCCTACGGTGGCACGTTGGAGAAGCGAGCGCGGCTGATGCTGGAAGTTGCCGATGCCGTGGCCGAGGTTTGGGGGCCGGAACGGGTGGGCATGCACCTGGCGCCGCGTAGCGATACGCATGGTACGAGCGACTCCAATTTGCCGGAGACCTTTGGATATGTCGCCCGGGAGCTGGGCAAGCGCAAGCTGGCGTTTCTATGCTCGCGGGAGTACGAGGCGCCGGGATGGCTGGGACCGCAATTAAAGGAGCAGTTTGGCGGGGTGTATATCGCCAACGAGAAGTTCACGCTGGAGAGCGGGGATGCGGCGGTCGGGCGCGGGGACTGCGATGCGGTGGCGTTCGGGAAGCTGTTTATCGCAAACCCGGATCTCCCGGAGCGGTTCCGGGAGCAGACGGCGTTGAATGCGCCGGACCCGGCAACGTTTTATACGCATGAGGCGCAGGGCTATGTGGATTATCCGGCGCTGGTGGGGACGGCGGTTTAGCGCAGATGCTGTGGCGATGCGAAGCCGAACGACAGGTTCCCTTCGCAGATGACAAAAGGCAGAGGCTCCAAGCGGCTCAGCAGGAAGCGCTTGGAGCTGTTTGCTTTTAGTTGAGGCGTTGCAGGCGGGCTATGAGCTTTTCAGCGAGGGGTTCGCCGCTTTCGGTCCAAAGCAGACGGCTGGAGATGCCGCAGTTCTTCTCCACAAGGAGAGTGAAAGCCAAGAGCTTTTCTACGTTCTGTTTCACGCGAAGAGCGGCGGCCTTGCTCAACGGCGTTTCTTCATCATCCTCTTCGCCTTCCAGGGTGAAGGGGGTATCGAGGCCGAAATCCACGCGGATGTGGCCGTTGGTCTCGTAGGTGCCGTTGTCGAACTCGGGGCCGAAGCCGATGACCCGGACGCGGGTGGGTTCGAGCTGCCAGGAGGCATCAAGCTGGGCGTCGTCCTCGAAGTCGTCGTTGTCTTCCAGATCCGAGGCATCCTGCAGACCGCGTTCGGGAACCCAAAGGCCCCAGCGCATTTCGAACTCGTAGGCGGAGTCCTCGTGAAGCTGCTCGGTGGCCTCCTTGACGGCGTTTTCGATGATGGAGGCCTCGGTGTCGCCGGATTCGGCGGCACGTGGGTCATTGACGTAGACACGCTGAAAGACGGGGGATTCGGTCCAGTCGATGGGGTAGGAGCTCGCGGCGGCTACGCGCTTGTATGGGGCCTCAGTGGCACCGCCGGCAGAGGCGACCGTGGCGAACTGACGCAGCACGGCGACCAGGGCAGCCGGCAGATTGGCGAAGCGGAAGTTGGGATACCAAAGGCTGAGGTAAAGCTGGTCTGCCATCCCCCTAATCTTAGCTGTTTTGGGGTGTATGGGGCAGGGTGGGCCGGTGCCGGGCTTACGAGCGGATGAAGGTGAGAGGATAGAAGGCGGTTCGCATGCGGTGGTCGGCAAAGCAGTTCCGGTGGTTGTCTCTGGGAGGGGCGTTGCTGCTCGCTGGGGTTTTGGCGGCCCTTCTGGGGCTGTCGAAGTACCGTGCGGGCAAGATCTGGCAGCAGATTTTGAAGCGCAACGGCGTGAACCTGGTGCAGGAGAGCAACGGGATCACGTGGTCGCAGTCGGTGAAGGGGCGGACCGTCTTTACCCTGCATGCGGAGAAGTCGACCCCGCATGGCAATGGGGTGTACAGCCTGCACAATGCGGTGCTGATCCTGTACGGCAAGGACGGCCGCGACGACCGGATCCACGGCAATGAGTTTGAATACGACCAGAATCAAGGGGTTTTAAAGGCGATCGGCGAGGTCCGCATGGACCTGCAGGCGCCGGAGCCGGCTGGGAGCGGCAAGCTGCATGCTCCGTTGAACAACTTCAGCTTTATGCCGGATGACGGAGCCGCGGTCGACCCCAGTGTTATCCACGTGCGGACGAGCGGGCTGGTTTTCTTGCGCAAGCTGGAGCAGGCCGCGACCAAGGAGCCTGTGGAGTTCAGCTACCGCGGTATGCGCTGCGAGTCCGTGGGAGCGGAGTTCGAGCCAGGGCAGGGTGTGTTGCATCTGCTGGCGCAGGTGAAGCTGGCGGGCACGCTGCGCGAGGCGCCGTTCACGCTGACGGCGGCACGGGCGGACATGGACCGAAGCTCGAATACGGTGGCGCTGGCGTCAGCGAATTGGGTGTCCGGGGATCGTGCGGCGCGGGCCGATCATGTGCTGCTGTCCCTGCGCAAGGATGGCTCGCTGGAAAAGGGCGACGGGGCAGGCAATGTGGTGTTGCGCGCCGACACGCGGACGTTGAGCGCACCGCAGGCGCATGCCGAATTCGGCGCGGAGAACAAGCCGGAGCGGGCTGTGTTCACGGGGGGTGTGCAGTTTACGGATCACGCGCCGAATGCGGTGGAACGGGGAGCTTCGGCGAGTCTGACGCTGACGACGGATGCTCACGGAGTTCTGAGTGACGCGGTGGCAGAGGGCAGTGTCCAGCTGCATACGGAGCAGACGAATTACGCAGAGCAGACAGGTCGAACAGATCGAAAAAATCCAACAGATCAGATCGCCTCGGGGCAGGGCGGCGCGCGGCCAGGTGTTACGGGAACGCGCGACTTGAGGGCGCAGCATGCCACCGCGAGCTTTGACGCAGGCCCGGCAGGCAAGCAGCCGCTCCTGACGAAACTCCACCTGCAGGGCGGGGCGCAGCTTCTAACGGTGTCGACGGGCGGAACGCAAGGCGGCGGGACGCGTACAGCGGTGCGAGCCGATGACCTGACCACCGATTTTGTTTCCGATGCGCGGCGGCAGCCGGAGCCGCGGGAGTTGACCGGGACAGGCCACACGGTGCTGGAGCAGACCGCGGGAGATGGAGCACGGCAGGTAAGCGAAGGCGATCGTCTGGAGGCACAGTTTGCGGAGCGGTCCGGTGGCCGTGGGACCGGAGGGGAAGGGGCTCCGGCGATCGAGTTGTCGACCGCTGTGCAGACCGGACACGTGGTACTGCATGCGTGGCCGGCGGCAAAGGCCTCCGTGGAACGGGGTGCGGGTTTCGCGGCGGCGGCGGAGCCCTCCGTGGGGCATGCCGAGCGAGCTGTTTACGAAGCGGAAGCCGGTACCTTGACCCTGACGGCCGGTGCGGGTGGGCGTGCGGAGGTGAACGACGGCAGCACGCAGCTTGCGGCGCCGGAGATCGTGTTGCACCAGGGCAGCGGGGACGGCGAGGCGAGCGGGGGCGTCGCCTTGACGAGCGTGGGGCAGCCGGGAACGCCGGCCACGCATGTGCTGGCGGCGCGGGCAAAGCTGCTGCATGCGGTCGACGTGGCGCAGTTCTACGGATCGGACCGGGAGCCGGCGCAGATGTGGCAGGGTAGCTCCCAGGTGAGCGCGGCCAACCTGGTGATGGATGGTCGGCGGCATACGCTGGCGGCACGGCCGGAGGCGGCGGGTGCACTGGTGCATGGAGTGTTTGCGACCGAGCATACGGGCGCGGGTGGAAGAGCGTTGCCGGCCGGCGTAGGGGCTGAGGGTGTCCGCACTGGGACGACGGGGACGCCGGCGTCGGTTGCAGGCCCATTTCGCAAGGGTGGGTCGGCGGAGGCGCTGTCCAATCAGAAGCAGACCGAGGCGAGCGGCGACGCGATCCGGGTCGCCGCGGAGGCGCTGGACTACAGCGATCCCGAGCGTGAGGCGACCTTTCAAGGCCACGTGACGGTGCGGGAACCGGAAGGCACGTTGAGCGGCGACCGCGCTGTGGTCTTTCTGCAGAGCCCCGGCCCGGGGAATGGAAAGGGTGAAACAAAGGCAGGGCCTATGCCCGGAAGCGTCGGCCTGAGTGCGGCCGGGGGAGTGGGTGGCCGCCTGGATCGTTTTGTATTGCTGGGGGATGTTCGCTTGTTGCAACCGGGGCGTTCGGGGCAAGGGCAGCAGCTAACCTATACAGCGTCGACGGACCGTTTTGTGCTGACGGGAGCCCCTGGGGTGTTGCCGCGGGTAACCGATGCGCAGCAGGGCACGGTGACTGGGGAGACGTTGGTGTTTGGATCGGCGGACAGGTCGGTGGTGGTGGTGGGTGAGCCCGGAACAGGGCATCCGGAGCACGCGGACCACCCAGCCGCAGGACGACGTGTACACACGGAAACGGAGATCAGGCGGTAAGCCCATGCGAACGCTCGAAACGGAAGAGATTGGCAAAACATACGGCGGCCGGCAGGTGGTGCGCGGCGTCAACCTGCAGATCCAACAGGGCGAGGTGGTGGGTCTGCTGGGGCCGAACGGCGCGGGCAAGACGACCAGCTTTTACATGATCGTGGGCCTGGTGCGGCCGGACACGGGACGCATCCTCACCGACGGGACCGATATCACGCAGACGCCGATGTATCTTCGCGCCCGTGAACACGGCATCAGCTATCTGCCGCAGGAGCCTTCCGTCTTTCGCAAGCTCAGCGTGGAGGAAAATATTCTGGCCGTCATGGAGACCCAGCACGGCACCTCCCAGGACCGGCGCCAGCGGACCGAGGAGCTGATCTCCCAGCTGAGCCTGGGGCATGTGCGCAAGACGCAGGGATTTGCGCTTTCGGGTGGAGAGCGGCGGCGGGTGGAGATTGCGCGCTGCCTGGCGATCAATCCGGCCTTTATCTTGCTCGACGAACCGTTTTCGGGAATCGACCCGATTGCGGTGCTGGAGATTCAGCAGATTATCTACAACCTGAAGGCGCAGGGGATCGGGATTCTGATCACGGATCACAACGTGCGGGAGACGCTGAGTGTAACGGACCGGACCTACATCATCATCGAGGGGCGAATCTTTCGCACCGGAACGCCTGGGGAGCTGGGTCGTGACCCCGAGGTGAAACGTCTGTATTTGGGTGAGAACTTTTCCTTTGGGGATGGGGCCCATCCGGCCTGAGTTTGAAGTCGTTCGCCCAAGGGTGCCTCTCTGCGGCATCTCCGGCAGTGGCCGCGAGTCCGGCCAGAGGGTTTCCATTGGAGCTGGGCGCTCTGCTTTCCCTTTTTCGCCATGGAGGTCCATACCTTTGTGCCAGTAGCGGGTGCGCTGCGACGGAGTAGAGTGTAGGCAACACAAGCCCGCTTGTTTCGGCAGACGCGCCAAATGGCATAAACCCCACTGCATTGTGACCTGGAGTTGCCCTGTTGTTGCACCAGAAACTGAACGTCAAAATCGCTCAGCGTCAGGTCCTGACCCCCGGGCTTGTGCAGATGGTGGGCGTACTTGCGCTGAATAACCTTGAGTTGAAGGAGATGATCAACAACGAGTTGGTCGAAAATCCGGTGCTCGAGGAGATTGAAGAGGCGCAGGAGACGCTGGAGCAGAGGTCTGCGCGCGAGGGCGAGCGGGAGCGCAGCGCGGAGGATGTCGCCGGCGAAGCGGAGCGTCCCAAGGGCGATCCGTTCGATGAGGTGGACTTCGGCAGCTACTTCCAGGAGTACCTGGACCCCGGTTTCCGGACGCCCTCCACCTTTGAGGAGTACGACAAGCCGTCATTTGAGCAGTTTTTGACCAAACCCAGCACTTTGAGCGATCACCTGCTGTGGCAGCTGGGGGCGATGACACTTTCCCCGGCCGTGCGTTCGACGGTAGAGCTGTTGGTCGGCAATCTGAATCAGGATGGATACCTTACCGCGAGCGATGAGGAGATCCTGGCGCTGGGCGGAGAGTTCCTGTGGGTCGCGGAGGCTGAAGGCCGGGCTTGCCTTTCGGAGGCTCGGCGCGTTCTGAGCGCGCTGGATCCGGTGGGGATCGGCGCCAGGGATCTTGCGGAGTGCCTGCTGCTGCAGATAGCGGCCGTTCGTCCGCCACCCGGGCCGGCGCGGGAGACGGCGCGCGAGGCACCCCCGTGGGATCTTGCCGAGACCGTTGTGCGCGAGCATCTGCCGTTGCTGCAGCGGAGGGATCTGCGCGAGTTGGCGCGGTTGTGCCGGCGATCCGTGGAGGAGTTGCAGCGGGCGGTGGATACGATCCGGCGCCTGGACCCGCGGCCCGGGCAGCGATTCCATGAGGCGGAGACGCGGCTGATTGAACCGGACGTGGCGTTTGTGAGGCGCGGCGACGAGTTTACGGTGGTGATGAACGATGAGGAGCTGCCTTCGCTGCGGCTGAACCAGGGCTACCGGCGCATGATGAAGGCGGGCGCGGCGGAGCGTGAGGTACGCGACTATGTGAAGGAGCGATATCGCTCGGCGATCCAGCTACTGCGCAACCTGGAACAGCGCAAGAACACGATTCTGCGTACCTGTGAGGTCATCGTGCAGCGGCAGGGAGACTTTCTGGAGCGCGGCGTGGAAGGGCTGCGGCCGATGATGATCAAGGAGGTCGCCGAGGAGATCGGTGTGCACCCTTCGACGGTGAGCCGGGCGGTGGCGAACAAGTATGTACACACCCAGCAGGGGGTGTATGAGCTGCGTTTTTTCTTCTCCGAGGGCGTGAACGGGCCGGAGGGCGGCGATCTGCCCCTGCCGCTGCTGAAGCGCAAGGTAAAGAAGCTGATTGAGGACGAAGATGCGCGCAAGCCTTTGACCGACGATGCGCTAACGGCGGAGTTGCAGCGCCAGGGTATTCAGGTAACCCGCCGCACTGTGGCCAAGTATAGGGAGGATATGGGCATTCCGAGTACCCATCAACGCCGCCGGCGTTAGCGGCATCGTAATGGAGCAAGGAGCTGCACATGCACATTGAATTTGTCGGCAGACATTTTGAGATCACGGCCAAGCTTCGGGCGCAGGCGACGGAGTACCTTGAGCGAATCGTCCAGATTGCTCCGAACGCGACAAGCGCCCGCGTGATGCTGACGGAGGACAAGTATCGCAAGATCGCCGAGGTGGAGCTCATCATTCCGGGAGGCGACCTGGTGGCCAAGTGTGAAGAGAAAGAGATGGAACAGGCGCTGCATGATGCCCTGCGCCGCATCGAGCAGCAGGTGGTCAAGCACAAGCAACGCGACCAGACGGTTCGCGACCACCCGAAGCCGCAGGTGGATGAAGACGGCAATATCCGCGGTGTGGCTGAGGCTCTCAGCAGCAATTAGCGAATTCACTCTGTCCGGAGGGGTCCGGTGCGCCGGGCCCCTTTTGTGCGATGGAGCGTCAACCGCGGCCAATGCTAGGATGCAGGCATGGCACCGCGCCGCAAGCCGGAGAGAGAAGAGGCCGCGGCCAAGCCAGCGGTCGAAGGAGCCGAACGGGAGCTTGTGATCCTGACCGGCATGTCCGGTTCGGGTAAGGCCTCCGCCCTGAAGACCTTTGAGGACCTTGGGTATTACTCGGTCGACAACCTGCCGCTGGAGTTGATCCCTCGTTTTGCTGACCTGGTAGCAAGTTCCGCAGAGATCACGCGGGCGGCGCTGGTGATCGATGTGCGCGAGGGAATCCGGCTGGAGAGGTTTCCGTCGATTCTGAAGGATGTGCGCAAGGTCCTGCCGACGCGGGTGGTGTTTCTGGAGGCAGGCGACGACGTCCTGGTGCGGCGATTTTCGGAGACCCGACGGCCGCATCCACTGAGCCGCACCGAAACAGTGGTGGATTCCATTCGCGCCGAGCGCAAACGGCTGGATCCGGTGCGCAATGTCGCGGACATTCTGCTGGACACGTCAAAGTTCAATGTGCACGAGTTGCGCGCCCACCTGAACGCCCAGTTTGACCGGGCGGAAGGGCCAAGCGACCGGAATCTCACGCTCTCTATCACCAGTTTCGGCTTCAAGAACGGTGTGCCAACCGATGCGGACCTGGTCTTCGACGTACGTTTTCTGCCCAATCCGCACTTTGTGCCGGAGTTCCGCAAGCTGACAGGCAAGCATCCGAAGGTGGCCAAGTACATTCGCCAGTTTCCGCAGACCAAGGAGTTCCTGGACAAGGTGACGGACATGCTGACGTTTCTGCTGCCGCACTACATCAAGGAAGGCAAGAGCTACCTGACGATCGGGATTGGCTGCACAGGCGGACAGCACCGTTCGGTACTGATCACCGAAGAGCTGAAAAAGCGGCTCGCCGCGGCTGGGTACCGGGCCAAGGCGACGCATCGCGATATGCCGAGAAAGGCTTAGTTTTGCCGCCGTTCCGGTTGCCGTCCCTGTACGCCATTGCGGACATCGAGACGCTGTCCCGGCGTGGGATGGGACTGACAGAGTTCGTGCGCGAGCTGCTGGGTGCGGGTGTGCAGATCGTGCAGCTGCGGGACAAGCTGGGATCGCCGCAGGACGTGTTGCGTCGCGCGGCGGAGATGACCGCGGTCCTGACGGGCAGCGGCTGTCGTCCTGTCATGAATGACCGGGCAGATCTGGCGGCGCTTGCCGGCTGGCAGGCTGTGCATGTGGGGCACACCGATATGCCACCTAAAGCCGTGCGGCGGGTCTTTCCCGAGACGGAGCGGCGAACTGTAGTGGTGGGCGTTTCCACCCATGACGAAGCGCAGGTGCGGGCGGCTGATGCCGGCGACGCCGACTACATCGCGGTGGGACCGGTGTTTGCGACGGGAACCAAGGCCGATGCGGAGCCGGTGGTCGGTCTGGAGGGTGTGCGGCGGGCACGTGCGCTGACACGAAAGCCCCTTGTGGCCATTGGCGGCATTACGCTGGAGAACGCCTCGGACGTTCGGCAGGCCGGGGCGGATTCGGTGGCGGTCATCGGGGGGTTATTCCGACCTGGGGAGTCAGTGGGCGCGGTGGCCGCCGCGCTGCTGCGGAAGCTCGGGCGCTGCTGATCCCTGTCATTTCGCCTGGTTGTCGCAGTGCAAGCCGTCGTATGTGAAGAAGCTGTGAAGAGTGTTGTATTGTTGCGTTACATGCCTCAGATCACACGGGTTGCCTGCAGCCTTCCGGGCCCAGCGACCCACATCCAGCCTCGCCGCTTTCAGAAGCGAGCCGGCTGAGGCGTAAGGAGGCGGACGGGCTGATGGCCAAACTCTTTGCGAAAAAGTCCATGAACGTGCTGCTTGCCGAGGCCAATGCCGAGGGCGAAGGCACACTCCAACGTTCTTTAGGACCCTTCCAGCTGACCGCACTGGGCATCGGGGCTGTGATCGGAGCAGGCATTTTCGTGCTGGCGGGCCTCGGGGCGCATTACGCCGGGCCGGGCCTGATGCTCTCCTTTGTGTTGAGTGGCCTGGGTTGCGCGTTTGCGGGGCTCTGCTATGCGGAGTTTGCGGCGATGATTCCGCTGGCCGGCTCCGCCTACACTTATGCGTATGCCACGCTGGGCGAGCTTGTTGCCTGGATCATCGGCTGGGATCTGACGCTGGAATACGCGATGGGCGCAAGTACGGTCAGCTCTGGCTGGTCCAACCATTTTGTGGAGATGCTGGAGATCTTCCACATCCAGTTTCCCCTCTGGCTGGCCTACGATCACTGGACCGCCGTGGGCGTGGCCGTGGATAACGTCGCCCGGCAGGTGATGGCCGCCAAATTTCCGCAGCTCGTTCTGGGCTCGCAGGCATACATTCAGCAGCTTGGAGCACTGAAGTCGGCTCCCAGCGCGGAGATGGTCGCCAGGGCTCATGCCTTGTTGAACGCGCCTGTGATCTTTGGGCATGAGATCGGGTTAAACCTGCCGGCCCTGCTGATTGCGCTGGCGGTGACCTCGATTCTGGCAATCGGCATCCAGGAGTCGGCCAAATTCAACTCGATCATCGTGGTGGTGAAGGTCGCGGTGGTGCTCTTTGTGCTCGGCCTGGGCTCGCACTACGTGGACCGCATCAATTGGGGCCACTCCTGGCACCAGTTTGCGCCGTTCGGTTTTGGCGGCATCGGCGCGGGTGCGGCGTATATCTTCTTTGCGTATATCGGCTTTGACGCGGTGTCGACGACGGCACAGGAAGCCAAGAACCCGCAGCGCGATCTGCCGATCGGGATCATTCTTTCGCTCATCATCTGCACCCTCTTGTACATCGGCGTGGCGGCGGTGCTGACGGGTATGGTTCCCTGGCAGCAGGTGAACATTGAGGCGCCCATCGCGCGAGCTTTCCAGGACCGGAACCTGGGTTGGGCGAGTGACATCATCACGGCCGGCGCATTGGCCGGGCTGACCAGCGTGATGCTGGTGATGCTGCTGGGCCAGACACGTGTGCTGTATGCCATGGCGAACGACGGGCTGCTGCCCAGGAAGTTCTTTGCCGAAGTCCATCCGCGGTTTCGGACACCCTTCAAGAACACCTATCTGGTGGGAACCATTGCGGGTGTCGTAGGGGCGCTGACCCCGATCGAAGACATTGGCAAAATGGTGAACATCGGTACACTGCTGGCGTTTGTGATCGTGTGCATCGCGATCATGGTATTACGGGTGAGGGAACCGGGGCGGTCGCGGCCGTTTCGCACACCGCTGGCCTGGCCGGTGCCAGTCATTCCGGTGCTGGGCATCCTGTTCAACGGCTACATGATGATCAAGCTGGGCTGGCTGAACTGGGCCCGGCTGGTCGTATGGTTGCTGATCGGGATGGTGGTGTACTTCACCTACGGACGCAAACACAGCCGTGTGCAGCTCGCATTCCAACCGGCCGAACTTGGGAGCGAAGACGTACATGAGGCATCGGTGACCCGTTCACATCCAGCCGCGTGAGTTGAAGCAAGCCCA
Organism: uncultured Bryocella sp.; assembly: GCA_964235515.1. Taxonomy (GTDB): domain Bacteria; phylum Acidobacteriota; class Terriglobia; order Terriglobales; family Acidobacteriaceae; genus Granulicella. Next base: position 9,193 of record CAXSBL010000038.1, on the reverse strand, counting down.
TGGTGCGTCGACAGCTTCGGAAGCAGGGCTCCGGGTCACTTGGGTGACAATCTACAGCCGGTAAGCTGGGTTGTAGAGAATAGACCAAGGGTGATCGAGCAGATTCCTGTGCAGCGACAGCCCGGCTAGGCGGATTCATACCGTCGCTGAATCTGCTGTTAGTGGGGTGCAACTGCCGAAGCGCTGTGCGTATGCCCCGTGCCGGACTGAGTTGGCCCGGTCGTAGCCGGAACCGTGGCGCTGTCAATGGGGACTGGGTCGTCCCTGAGTTTCAGGAACAGGGTGCCCGAGGAGCCGGCCGGGTGCGGTACCTGCAGTGTGGTGCCGGTGTAGCCATCCGGAACGCGATCAGGCTGGGCGAAGCCGGGATCTGCACTCACGGCCTGCAGCAGATACAGGCTGGTTCCGAAGAGGCTGCAGGAGCCGGTCGGGTCGGGTGTGCATTGCAGGTGGGTCAGCACCGGCAGGCGCACGAGGGTACCCAGAGGCTGCCAATCGCTAACCGCCAGCGGATCCTGTTCTGTCTCCTCGCTGGAGGACGGGGCGGTGTGAGCGTCCGGAACCGGCGCATCCTCGTCCGCATGTCTGGATTTACTGTGTGCCGTGGGAAAGACGGCGCGGAAGCGCAGGGCACCGAAGGCGCTGGGGCCGAAGGAGCGCAGAGGATCCAGTGAGGCGACAACAGTGTGGGGATCCTGCAGGATTAGCCCCCCGGAGGGAGCCAGGGTGAGCACGGCCCGCAGGGTTCCGTCCAGGGTTTCGATCTCCACCTGACCGTTGCGGGGAAAGCTCGTTTGGGACTTCAGCGTGAAATCCACATGCGCGTCCAGCGGCAGATCCTGTGGGTTGGAGAGGCTCACCACGGAGCCTGCCGCAGGCACAAAGGTCCGGCTCAGGAGCGAGACGGAGGGTCTGGCTGACCCTACGGTGATCGTGACAGGGAGTTCGCGGCCGTCATTTAAGGTCACATCGGCTTTCAGGCGATCACCGGTGTGCGTCGGGGGGGCGGGGGCGTCGGCGGGAAGGCTGAGGCGCAAAGCATCTGCGGGCGGCTTTCCATCGGTGTTGGCCGGGGCAGGGGCAGGATCGGGACGGAAGACGAGATCGCCAAGCGTCAGCTTTGTGACACTGCCCAGATTGGTACCGCCCAGCAGCACCGAACGGTCGCCGGCGGCAACCTGCACTGTCGCGATGTGCGCCGGGTCGGCGAAGGTGCGGGTTTGGACGGTGTCGGGCTGGGGCTGACCGTACTGCTGGATCGCCAGATGGAGGCTGCCCGGGCTGATCTCATGGCCAGCGGGAAGGGAGACGGCGATCCGGTTCAGGTGATCTGCGTTCTCGCTGGGTTTGAACTCAAGCGGGAGCTGATCCCCGCTGCCGGCGGGCTGCTCGGTGATCGCGTGCACGCAGGCGCTGCCGGTCGACGTCACGAACAATTCGGAGGTCTTACCGACAATGACCTCGGGATTGGAGCCGTCGGCGCCGACAACGTGCCAGTCACTGCCAGGCAGCTGCTGCAGTTTGAGGGTGGGCCCGGTGAAAGGGTCAAATCCCCAGCGTCCCTGCACGGTCCCGGTAAGTTCCACGGGTTTTGTGCGGATTGGGATGTTGCTCTTCGCCGTCTTTCCCGGGGCAGCGGATGACGGCGGCACCGAGGGATGGGCAGGATCGAGCGGCTGCCGTACATCGGTGATCTGGACGTGATGCTCGGGCTTCTGCTCAAGCCGCAGACCCCCTTCAAAGGCGTCGGGGACGAGTGGGATGTCCGGTTCCACCGGAGCGCCCGGCGGCGTATTGAGGTGCAGAACAATCTCCGTCGCGAAGTCCGTGGAGAAGACCAGAGGGGCGCCTTCGAGGGGAAGCACGACGGACGGTTTGAGCAGGCAGGCGATGTAGTTCGGATCAGACGGCTGCAGGGGAGGTTTGCTGGCCTCCTGAATGCTGGGCAGGCCGATGACCAGGACGGACTTGGGATTGTGGAACGAAGGCGGCGTGTTCAGGCGGAGGTTGAGCGCTTCGCCCTGGGGTGAGGCGATCGCGGGAATGTACTGGTACTGCGCCGTATGCAGGTTCCCCATGATACGGAGCAGATCGACGACCGCACCGATGTAAGCGGAGTAGGTTCCGGCACCGGCCAGCTGCGTGTAGCTCGCCTGACTGATGAAGTCCGAGTTGGGACCGCTAGACAGGGAGGCCACCACATTCTGAGCGTGACCGTCATCGAGCAGCAGTTGCGAGCCGGTCTGGGTAAGGCAAGGGAACTGCTGATCAACCGGGCGCTTGAAGCATTCCGGGTTGGGTTTCAAGTTCAGGGTACGGGCGAGCAGATTGGAGTGCTTCTGCAGTTCGGCGGTGTCGGACAGGGGAACACGACGAATGTCGGCGAGGTAGCGTTCGATGCGGGCCTGCTCGAAACCGGCTTCGGAGAGATCCTGGGAGGCGCGGACGAAGACACCGGGACGGCCGCGAACCGCGGACTTCAGGGTGGAAAAATCGCCGCCGGTCTCGGGCGCCATAAACAGAACGGCCTGCTGAGCCTCGGCGGGAACCGTGATGAAGGTGCCTTCCTGCTGCACCTTTTTGTTCCAGGTCTCGATGCGGTAAAACCAGTTGTCCGGAGGGGGATTGGTGGTGCCGCGCAGGAACACGCAGATAAGCAGATATTTGACCGACTGCGAGGGCGGAAGATCGGGATGCAGCCAAAGGCGGTCGCCCGGCTGCAGGTTCGGAACGGAGGCGATGGGCAGGGTATCCGGCCCACGGGTGACGCGGACGTCGATTTTCGGACCGAGCAGGTCAAAGCGGCCATCAACGGCCAGCGCCGGATGCGCGCAGCCGAACCACATAGCCAGAACGGCGACGACAGCCTGAGTCCACTTCTTGCGCATCTTATTCGTCAATCGGTCCCGCACCCGGAGGGTTAGATGCTCAGGTTGCCGCAAATTATGCGCCCTGACCATGGCACAAACGTCTCGGATCAGCCCACCCGACGGCTGGGCTTGTCGCTTTCCACGGAGCCGTCGCGGATGGAGATGACGCGATGCGCGAAGTCGGCGATGTCGGGCTCATGGGTGACGAGCACGATGGTGTTGCCCTGAGCCTGAAGATCGTCGAAGAGGGCCATGATCTCGACGGAGGTCTTGGAGTCGAGATTGCCGGTGGGCTCGTCGGCGAGGATGATGCTGGGGCTGTTGACCAGGGCGCGGGCGATGGCCACGCGCTGCCGCTGGCCACCGGAGAGCTCGTTGGGTTTGTGATGCATACGCGAGCCGAGGTTAACGCTTTCGAGCACGGCCTTGGCACGCTCTGTGCGCTGTGCGGCGGGCGTGCCGTTATAGATGAGCGGGAGTTCGACGTTATGGAGAGCGGTGGCACGGGCAAGCAAGTTAAAGGTCTGGAACACGAACCCGATCTCCTTGTTGCGGATCCGGGCGAGCTCGTCGTCGTTCAGTTCGGAGACGTCGTGCTCATTGAGCCAGTAGCGTCCGGTGGAGGGTGAATCCAGGCAGCCGATCAGATTCATGAGGGTCGACTTGCCGGAGCCCGATGGACCCATGATGGCGACGTACTCGTTGTGGCGAATACGGATGTCGACGCCGCGCAACGCGTGCACCTCCTGGTCGCCCATTTTGTAGGTCTTCCAAAGATTGTTCGTGACAATTACGTCACCGGGCCGGGGGCCGTCCGCGTTGGAACCGACGCGCCCTTCGGCTTCGAGGACGGGCATTTCAGTTGAAAGAGCCATGTGTTTCCTCCGGTCACCTTGGCAAGCGCGGTAAGATCATGAGCGATCGCCCCGGCACCGCGCGGTTTCGTCAGCTGGTTGAGCTATCCGCGGCTACAGGCTGATTATCAGCTTTGACGGGAACCCCGCTTTTGAGGCTGCGCAGTACCTTGAAGCGACCCGTGGCGACCGTCTCACCGGGAGAGAGCCCGCTAAGAATTTCGATGTCGGTCGCGCCCGAGATCCCGGTGGTCACGGGCGTAAATCTGGCGCGCTGTTTGCCGTCCTCGGTGACCAGTTGGTAGACGCCCTCGGTGGTCCCTTGGCGGGTAGCGGCTGAAACGGTGCTGCCGGAGACCGTGCCGTGATTACGAAAGAGCTCGGCTTCTATGGTGGGATCGCGCTCTACCAGCGACTGGATGGGAACGGTGAGGGCATTCACCTTATGCGCGGTGGTGATCTTGGCCGCGGCGGAGAGGCCGGGACGAAGATCGGGATTGTTGCCGTCCAGGGTGACGACCACTTTAAAGTCCTTGGCCTCTTCGGTGCCGGTGACGGATTGCGAGGTGGCGACTCCGGTGGTGCGCAGCAGGGCCTGATCGCCCACCTCCGTCACATGCCCCGGAAAGGTCCGGCCGGGAAACGCATCGACGGTGATCTCGGCAGGCTGGCCGAGAGCGACGTTGACGATATCTGTCTCGTCCACCTTGATCTCCGCGGTAATGACGCTCATGTCAGCGAGGGTCATCAGCGTCGACCCCCCGGCGTTTTGGATGCCGACGACCACCGTCTCGCCTTCGCGGACAGGTACGTTGGTCACCAGGCCGTCAAACGGAGCCCGGCTGACGGTCTTGTCGAGGGAATCGTAGTTGGAGCGCTGCGTGGCCATCGCCTGGGAGACGTGACCGCGGGCGGAGGCAGTTTGTGCCTTTGATTGTGCAAGCGCGGCCTGCCGCTCCTGCAGGGTAGCGACCGACATATCATAGGCGGCCTTTTTGCCATCGAAATCCTGCCGGGCAATAAGTTTGTCGTTATAGAGCTGTTGAGAGCGGCCGTAGTCAAGTTTCTTCTGCTCCAGATCGGCTTGTGCCTGGGCGACGTTGGCGGCGGCAGTGCCCTCGGCCGCAAGGTAAGAGGCGACGTCTGTGCGGCTGCTATCAATCGTGGCCTGTTGTGCGGCGACGGTGGCTGTGGGCTGCACATTTTCCACGGTGGCGAGGATGGCCCCCTGCCGCACGTGATCGCCTTCCTTCACATACAGGTGCGTGATCCGGCCAAAGGAGGTAGCACCGACGTTGACATAGGTCTTGGGCTTGACCTGGCCGGTCCCGCTGACGGTGGCGGTAAGATCTTCACGCAGCACCTTGGCTGTGGTCACGGCAACGACGTTGGCGCGGCTGTGGAGCACGGTGCCGATCACGATGCCGGCCACCAGCAGAACCGCAAGAGCGAAGAGAACACCTTTTTTAAGACTCATCCCGTTCCATCTCACCCTGGCGGCAGCTTTCACGCCTTTAGCGAAGCAGTCCGACTGGCCTAAGCATACCAAGTCTCCGGCATCGCTTGTGCCTTCTGTGAAAAGGGACGTAAACTGGAGGGGCTTCTCTGTAGGGGTAAGGCCTTATGCGCTATCGCGGACTCTTGATCTTTGTCACGTCAGTTTTTCTGTTGGATGCAGGAATTCACCTGCATGCACAGGCAACTCCGGATAGTGGAGGTGTGACCAAGGATCAGCCGGTGGAGGAGAAGCCGGATCCCTTGAAGCGGCGCCTGAGCGACCATGAGGAGTTCCAGCGTCGCAAGTCGATCCGCAACGAGCTCAGCCCGGAAGACAAAAAGTGGCTGAATGAAGATGTGCGATGGATCATCACGGACGAAGAGACGCGGGCCTTCAAGAATCTGGCCAACGCGGAAGAGCGCCAACAATTTATTGAGATGTTCTGGCAGCGCCGGAATCCGAACCCGGACAGCCCGGAGAATGAGTTTCGCGATGAGCACTACGCCCGGATCGCTTACGCGAACGAGCACTTCGCAGCGGGAAAGCCGGGTTGGCTGACCGATCGGGGCCACATCTACATTGCCTTCGGCAAGCCCGACAGCATCGAGTCACATCCTTCCGGCGGCAACTATGAGCGACCCCTGGAAGAAGGCGGCGGAAGCACCTCCACCTTTCCTTTTGAGACCTGGCACTACCGTTATCTGGCCAGCGTGGGCGACAACATCGATATTGAATTTGTAGATAGCTGCATGTGCGGCGACTACCACGCGACTATCGACCGGTCTGAGAAAGATGCGCTCAAACACACGCCGGGCGCGGGCCAGACGCTCTATGAGCAGATGGGACAGGCCAAGCAGGCAGATCGCTTCTCCGGTGGGCTGGAGCAGCTGGGCCCCGGGCCCATGTCGTCCTCGCAGCAGAGCAAGCAGTTCGATCGTTTGGATACGTTCGCCAAGCTGATGGCACCCCCGGCGGTGAAGTTTGCCGACCTGGATCAATTCCTCGGTTCGGAGAAGATCCTGACGGGACCACCGTTCAACTTCGACGTGCGCACGGACTACGTCAAGCTGACCAACGACACCGTCCTGGTGCCAGTGACACTGCAGCTGCGCAACGGCGACATCACGTACAAAACAAAAGACGGTGACGCTAGCGGCACAGTCAATATTTTGGGCCGGGTAAGCAACATCAATCACCATGTAGTGCGGACGTTTGAGGACACGGTGCGGGTGGAGACGCCTTCCGACCTGCTGGACCGTACCAAGACCAACAGCTCCGTGTACTGGACCGCACTGGATCTTGCCCCGGGGCGCTACAAGCTTGAGATTGCCATTAAGGACGTAAACAGGCCGGACCATGTAGGCACCTGGAAACGAAGTGTGGATGTGCCCAAGTTCGATGATGACCGTCTTGGCCATTCCTCGCTGATTCTCGCCGGATCGATGGAGCGGGTTCCGTCGAAGGAGATCGGTGCGGGTCACTTTGTAATCGGCAATACGAAGATCGTGCCTCGCGTGCCGGCTACCATCTCCACCCCGGTGGTGTTCCATCGGGCCCAGAATCTGAACTTCTGGATGCAGGTGTACAACCTGGGGATCGGCGACAACAAGCGGAACGACGCGACGATTGAGTACCAGGTCTTGAACCTGGCGACGAACAAGGAGATTCTGGCCTCCGAGGAGTCTGCGGCCAAAATGAACCCGAATGCCGACCAGTTGACGTTGGAAAAGACGATGCCGCTCAGCGGCCTGGAGCCGGGCCGCTACCAGGTGTTGATCAAGGTGAATGACGGCGTCTCCAAGCAGCAGATCGCGGAGAGTGCACCTTTCATCGTGGAGCAGTAACCAGCAGTAGCCGACCGGTGGACGAGTGTGTCTGCCGGATTCAGTCCGGGATCAAATAACTTCGGATCAGGAAAAGGAGGTGCGGGTGAAGCGTGTCGACCGGAGCCTAGCGGCAATGTTGCTTGTGCTTTCGACGGCTCTGGGCCGTGCCTCGGCGCAGGACCAGGCAGCGATCCGGGGTGCCGTACGCGACCTGCACGGGATTCCCCAACTTGGGGCGTTGGTCGAGCTCCTCGGGCCCGGTTCGTCTGTTCTCGCGCACACCTACACCGACGATCATGGCCGTTACCTACTGGTAGCTCCCCAGCCGGGAAACTACCAGCTGCGCACATCGGCAGCGTTTCTGCTTCCTGTTCTCCGGCGCAACCTACAGGTCGTTCCTGGCGGCAGGACGCTGGTCAACGTGACCATGAGCGCGCTCTTCGAGGTAGGGGACTGGTTTCCCGTCCAAAGACGCGGCAAGACGGAGCCGGCTGACGATTGGCAATGGACGCTGCGATCCAGCGCGGAGCGGCCGCTGCTGCGCTTGGCGTCCTCCAGGGAGGAGGAGCAAGGTGCCGGCGCGGACGAGGTAGATATCGACGTAGAGAGCGGTTCGCCGGCCGGCGTTGGCGCCAAGGCAGCCAGCGAGCAAGAGTCGTCCCCGGTACGACAACATCAGCAGCTGAGCTTGCGGTCGGGGTCCTTCGGGGTGACGGAGGACGGCCTGCAGCAGAACTGGCGCTCAGAGTGGGAGTCGCCGCTTGGAGGCATCGTCTCGGCTCGAGCGTCCGTGGGCGGCCGCTCCGAAGACGACGGAGCTCCGGCCATCACGCTGAGCACGGGCTACCAGCAGCAAAATTCCTTTACCCATAGTCAGTATCGGGTTGTCGCCGGCCTCGCCGCTTTACCGGAGCTAATGGGGGCTGACGGCGCCGGCTACCATGCAGTGACCCTTGCGACGGGCGAACGAGTCGTACTGGGCGACCTTGTGACCATCGACGCAGGAACGCTGCTATCGGCGGAGCGGCTGGTTTCAAGTCGGCTCAGCACCGCGCCCTTTCTGCGCCTCGTTGTCCATCCAGCCTCCGATCTTGCCGTTATGTACCGTTACGCCGGCTCTCGAGAGGCACAAAGTCTGGACGATCTGGACGCGGCGCCGATGAAGATGACACCCCTGAGTGACGTGGGAGGGCGGCCGATAGGCAAGGCGGCCAGTCACCAGGAGCTGGCTTTGTCTCGCTCCACGGACCTGGATGTCGCCACCCTCGCGATCTACCGTGACGCCTTTGCGGCTGGAGCCGTGGAGGGAGGCGGGGCCACTGCCGCCGATAGCTTCACCGGTGTGCCTGTTTTCCTGAATCGCGGCAGCGGCCAGTTTGCCGTGGCCCTGGACGGTTACACCGCCCAGGGCGTAAGCGCCTCCTGGACCCATAGCCTCTCAGCCGATCTCAAGGCCACGTTAGAGGCCGACTTCGGTACAACGCTGGCCGTGCAGGGGAGCAAAGTCACCGAGTTACGATCCTTGCAGGAGAGCGTTGCGAGTTGCAGCCGGCCGGCGCTATCCGCAGACATCGCAGGGCAGGTTCCGAGAACGGCGACCACCTTTGAAGTCAGGTATCACTGGCAGCCCAGGGACACCGTGACTGTCATCAACGCCTTCAACGCAGCTTCAGACGAAGCCTACGCCAGCCTGCTCCTTAAGCAGCGCCTATGGCGAGGCCGCCAGCTCCGCAATGTGAGCGCCGTGCTGGAAGCCTCAAACCTGCTGGAGGAGGGCTACCAGCCCGTCATAGGGCCGGACGGAGAGAGCCTCTTTTTGGCGCAGGTCCCGCGTAGCGTGCAGGCAGGGCTTACATTTAGCTTCTAGCCGATCGCCCAGCTGGATCATGGCCGCGTACAGCACCTTGCGGGTAGAGCTCACACCTACATCAGGCATGTGTCTTTCGGCTGGCATAGACGTCGCATCAGACCCACCATAAGCAGGTCTGCATCAGGGTGGCGCAAAGTTCCAGGGTGTGTCCGTACTCTCGGTGCCGTACAAAGCGCGATGGCATGAGCCTATGGGGGCATCCTCGACGCTTCCAGAGCTTCAGATCGCGTTCACTCATCCTGATCGGACCTTTTTACGTGGGCGCCTACACACAA
>CAXSBL010000037.1:0-32451 GCA_964235515.1 uncultured Bryocella sp. | reverse complement strand
TGTCGGTGTATGAGTATCTCCACTCTGTTTACGAGCCCGATCTGGACTATGTGGATGGGTTCTGGAGGAGCGGAACGTGGGTGAGTTTGATCATCAGGCACTGCAGCGAGCTTTTTTGCTAGCCCTTGCGGGAATGGAGCGAACTTTTGGTTTTTACACGGCTATTGGGTTGCGGGTGCAGGTGGCCGCGACCAGATACCGTGTACCGGATATCTGCTTGCTGGAGGCAAGTCGGCTTCCTAAGCGAATCGTGACGGAACCACCGATGCTCTGCATTGAGGTGTTGTCTCCTGAGGACCGTTTTGGCCGTACCCGGGAGAGGTACGAGGACTACCTGCGGATGGGGGTGCCTGAGGTTTGGGTGATTGATCCTGAACAGCGTAAGGCACATGTGCTGACGCCGGATGGAGCCATGCGGGAGCATCGTGGAGGGCCGCTTCGGTTGCAAGGAACGGAGATCTCTGTCGATCTGGATGAGATCTTCCGGGCGCTTGATCCGCAGGTGTAGGGCTGATCTTTCGGTGCGACGTTTTGTCGCGACAGGTTGTAGCCGACGTTCGTTTGTGTTGCGAATCGGGACAGGATCGGCGTTCGCGTAACTCGCCTGTGGGAGCGTGCTGCGTTGCGGCGCCGGCGTAGAATTTAACGTGTCAGGTTAGCGCGAATCCATGGTCACTATTCAGCAGGACGACATCATCGAGAGCCTTCGGGCGGCTCTGCAGTACATCAGCTTTTACCATCCGGTGGACTACATCACGAACCTTGCAAAGGCTTATGAGCTGGAGCAGTCGCCGGCGGCGAAAGATGCAATTAGGCAGATCCTGGTGAACTCGCGGATGTGTGCTGAGGGGCACCGGCCGATCTGCCAGGATACTGGGATTATCACGGTGTTTCTGAAGATTGGCATGGACTGCGTGATCCGCAAGGACGATGGACCGCCGATGATGAGCCTGCAGAGAATCTGTGACCAGGGCGTACGCGAGGCGTGGCTGGACCCCGATAACAAGCTGCGGGGATCGATCCTGGCGGACCCGGCGTTTAGCCGAAAGAACACAAAAGACAACACGCCTTCGGTGGTGGAGGTTTCGCTGGTCCCGGGTGGGACGGTGGACATCACCGTGGCGGCCAAGGGCGGCGGGTCGGAGGCGAAGTCGAAGTTTGTGATGTTAAATCCGTCGGATTCGGTGGTGGATTGGGTGCTGAAGACGGTGCCGACGATGGGCGCGGGATGGTGTCCGCCCGGGATGCTGGGGATTGGCATTGGAGGCACGTCAGAGAAGGCGATGCTGCTGGCGAAGAAGTCGCTGATGGACCCGATCGATATGCAGGAGCTGAAGGCGCGCGGACCGCGGACGGATATCGAGCGGATGCGGGTAGAGATTTACGACAAGGTGAATGCGTTGGGCATCGGGGCGCAGGGTCTGGGCGGGCTGACGACGGTGTTGGACGTGAAGATCCTGGATTGGCCGACGCATGCGGCGAATCTGCCGGTGGCAATGATTCCGAACTGCGCGGCGACGCGCCATGCGCACTTTGTGCTCGATAGCTCGGGGCCGGTGTACCTGGAGCCGCCGTCGCTGGAGAACTGGCCCAAGCTGACCTATGATCCGCTGGGTTCGGGAGCGCGGCGGGTGAATCTGGATACCCTGACGCGCGAGGAAGTAGACGGCTGGAAGCCGGGCGACGTGCTGCTGCTGAATGGCAAGCTGCTGACTGGGCGCGATGCCGCACATAAGCGCATGACGGACATGTTGAGCCGAGGCGAAACGTTGCCGGTCGACTTCACGAACAAGCTGATTTACTACGTAGGACCGGTGGATGCGGTGCGCGATGAGGCCGTAGGGCCGGCAGGACCGACGACGGCGACGCGGATGGACAAGTTCACACGGCAAATGCTGGAAGAAACCGGCTTGCTTGGCATGGTGGGCAAGGCGGAGCGCGGAGTGGCGGCCATTGATGCAATTCGCGACAACAGGGCGGTGTACCTGATTGCCATCGGCGGCGCGGCATACCTGGTGTCCAAAGCGATTCGGCATTCACGGCTGCTGGCGTTTGAGGACCTGGGCATGGAGGCGATCCATGAGTTCGACGTCGTGGACATGCCGGTAACGGTGGCCGTCGATGCGAAAGGCACGAGCGTGCACAGCACCGGGCCGGCGGAGTGGAAGGAACGGATCGAGCGAATGGAACACACGCAGGAGCTGGCGGGTGTAGCGATTCTGGGGCAATGAGCATGATGGGAACTGCGGTGTTGCAGGGCCGGGTGGCGTTGGTGACGGGGGCTTCGCGGGGGCTGGGAGCGGCGATCGCGGCGTCGTTGGCCGAGGCTGGATGCAGCGTAGCGGTGAATTACTTTGCCAGCAAGGACCGGGCTGAAGAGCTTTGCGAGGAGTTGCGGTCGCGGGGGCTGGTGGCGCAGGCCTTCGGGGCGGATGTGCGGGATGAGGTTGAAGTACGGCGGCTGTTCGATGACGTGCGGGCGGCGCTTGGCGAGCCGGACGTCGTGGTGGCGAATGCGACGGGGCACCAGCCGTTTTTGGCTGTTGAAGAGCAGACCTGGGGGGCGTATCTGGACCAGATGGAGTTCTTTGTAAAGTCGCCCTTGCTGCTGATGCAGGCTGCACTTCCCTACTGGCGTAAGGCAGGGCGAGGGCGGTTCGTGCAGATTGGCAGTGAGGTGGTGGAGTTGGGCAATCCGCGCTTTGCAAACTACGTGGCGGCCAAGGCGGCGCAGTTGGGGCAGACGAGGTCATGGGCACGGGAGTTGGGGCCGGCGGGCGTTACGGTGAACCTGGTGGCGCCGGGTTGGATCCCGACGGAGCGCACAGTGGATGCGGGCGATGGTGCCCGGGCGGCGTATCTGGGGGGCGTGCCGATGGGAGCTGGTGAGGCCGCGGATGTGGGCGCGGCGGCCGTGTACCTGGCCTCGGACGCGGCGAGGTTTGTTACGGGCCAGAAGCTGGCGGTGAATGGCGGGAATACGCTGGCGTGAAGGATTGCGGTGTGAGGGACCGGCACGGAAAGGCCTCGGAGTTGCCGCTATACTTTGGAAAATCGGGCGCCGGGCGGTCCTCGCGTCCTCAATGTTGAGTTCTCATTGTTGAATGGAATGTCCATGACCCCCGGGCTGATCTTTCGAACCGTATCCTTGCTGCCAAACGCCGCCTTGGGCTTACATGGAAGACCGTTGCCGCAAGCCTTGGCGCCAGTTCGCCGATCATTTACACGGCTGCGTTGCTAGGGCAGTTTCCGCTGACAAAAGAAGAGGCGGAGAAGGCTGTTGCGTTGCTGGAGTTGGAGCCCGCGGATGCGGCGCTGCTGACCGAGCCGCCGGTGCGCGGGGAAGGCGCGGTGATGCCGCCGACCGATCCGCTGATCTATCGCTCTTACGAGTTGGTGCAGAACTACGGGATGACCTGGAAGAAGCTGATCAATGAGGAGTTCGGTGACGGGATCATGAGTGCGATCGACTTCAACATGCAGATTGAGCGAGAGCCGAACCCCGCGGGCGATCGCGTGAAGATCAGCATGTTGGGTAAGTTTCTGCCTTACAAACGGTACTAATAGTCTCGTCTGAACGGGCGCACTGCTTCAAAGAGAGACAAATCAGGCCACAATTGCCGAAAAGTAGCACCTTTGTGTTAGCGGCAAGACGTCTATGTTAGCTATCTTTGCATTTCTCCCATGCATCATAGTATCTGTCGCGCATAAGTGTGCGCCGTGTTGCCCCAGCTTGCAGAGGGCGCGCACAGGGAGAAGAGCAGGATGAAGCATTGGAGCAAGATTACCCTACCGGCGTCGCTCGCCGTGGCATGCAGTTTGGCAGTACCGGCCCTCGGGAAGGCACAGGAGGTGTCGAACCCGACCACCGTGGCCCCTGGAGCGCGTTCGGCAGACGTCATCACCGAAGGACAGAATGGCGTGTATATCTACCATGTCAAGGTAGTGCAGCGTTCTCTAGATGCCGTTAACTACCTGAACCGTTCCGGGTCGACCCATGTGAATTTTCAGGGTACAAATCTTGAGCCGTCCATCAAGGGCGATGCCAAAGTAGATGCGGTCACGGGCAAGACAAACGTTTCAGTGCATTTGGAAGGATTTACACCAGCCAATGGTTTTGGACCGGAGTATCTGACCTACGTACTGTGGGCGATCTCCGCCGATGGGCGGCCACAAAATTTAGGTGAGTTGGAACTGTCGGGCAATAAGGCTTCGCTGAATGTGACGGTTCCATTCCAGAGCTTCGGGATGATTGTTACGGCGGAGCCATACTATGCCGTGTCGGTGCCGTCCGATGTAATCGTGGCGCAGAATGTGTTTTCGGACAAGACGCAGGGCATTTTGCAGCAGGTCAATATCCACTACACCCTGCTGCCGCGTGGGCTTTACGCGAATACCGAGGGCTCCAAGGCGCAGCCGCACCCGATTACCGATCGCGAGCACACGCCGCTGGCTCTGTTTGAGGCCTATAACGCGCAGCGCATCGCGATCAATGCCGGTGCCGATAAGTATGCCGCAGACATCATGACCGAGGTGAACACCGATATTACCAATGCGCAGCAGATCCAGGACGGCAAGCATCGCGACGTGAAGTTGGAGTTCACCTACGCGCGGAATGCCGTGCAGCGCGCCGAAGATGCCCGTATTTCGACGCTGCGCAAGGAAGCAGCCGAACGCCAGCAGCAGGCCCAGGATGCCAAGGTAGAAGCGCAGCAGCAGGCACAGCAAGCGCAGTTGCAGGCGGCACAGGCACAGGCTCAGGCGGGTCAGGCGGCAGCCGATCAGGCGCGGGCCGAGGCGGCACGGGCGCAGTCGGATGCGGAAGCGGCAAACGCCCGGGCGGCGGCGGCGAACTCGCAGCGCCAGGCCGAGGCGGCGCAGCAGGATGTTCAGGCCATGCGCGCAAAGCTGCTGGCACAGCTCAATGCCGTGCTGCAGACTACGGAGACGCCGCGCGGACTGGTGGTCAATTTGAGCGATGTGCTATTCGATACGGGTAAGTACACGCTGAAGCAGAACACGCAGGTCTCGCTGGCCAAGGTGGCTACGATTCTGGAGCTTTACCAAGGCTTGAGTGTGCAGGTGGAGGGCTACACGGATTCCACGGGGTCGCCGGCTACGAACCAGAAGCTGAGCGAGAACCGTGCGGATGCGGTGGAGAACTTCATGGTGAACAACGGCGTACCGCAGGCAAACATCACGGCCAAGGGATACGGCGCGACGGATTTTGCGGCGGATAACGGAACCGCGGCGGGACGAGCGCAGAATCGGCGGGTGGAGTTGATTGTCTCGGGCTCCGCGATCGGCGTTCAGACGACTACCGGTCCTGCCACCTCGGCGGGCGCCCTCACGCAGTAGATCTTTACTTTCAGAAGGGTCGCGAGTTATGTCGCGGCCCTTTTGTATTGCTGACTGCATCTCAGGTGGCAGTGAGGTTTGTGGCTGTGGCAGAGAAGCTGAAGGACAAGATCGTATTCATCACGGGTGCAAGCTCAGGCATTGGTGCCGCCACGGCGCGGGCGTTTGCCGAACATGGTGCAAGACTGCTGCTCTGCGCGCGGCGCTTGGACAAGCTGCAAGAGCTGGAGACGGAGTTACGCGACAAGGGCGCAGCTGATGTTTTTAACTTCGAACTGGATGTGCGGGATCGCGACGAGGTGGAGGGGACCATCAACACCCTGCCCGATAGTTGGCGCGAGATCGACATCCTGGTGAACAATGCGGGGCTGGCGCGGGGGCTCGGAAAGTTCTGGGAGGAGGACATCCAGAACTGGGAGGAGATGGTCGACACCAACATGAAGGGGCTGCTCTATGTGACGCGCACGGTGGTGCCGGGCATGGTGGAGCGGAACCGGGGGCAAGTGATCAATCTTGGGTCCACGGCCGGGCATGGAGCGTATCCGGGCGGTTCCGTTTATTGCGCGACGAAGTCAGCGGAACGGGCGATTACGGACGGCCTGCGGATCGATCTGATCGGGAAGAACGTCCGTGTGACGTCGATAGATCCGGGAATGGTGGAGACCGAGTTTAGCAATACGCGTTTCCGTGGCGATACGGAGAAGGCAGCCAAAGTGTACCAAGGCCTGGTGCCCCTGACCGCCGAGGATATCGCGGAGACGATCGTCTGGACGGCGACGCGGCCCGCTCATGTGCAGGTTCAGACCGTGCTGCTGACCTGCCTGGACCAGGCGAACAGCTATGTGGTGAATCGAGCTAAATAGGCGGTTGAGAACCGGGGCAGACCCGGATTCCCGAACGCTAGAGTTTGATGGACCAACCCAGCTGTTCAAGGTCGCGTTCGATGGTGGCAACGGCCATCTCCAGCGCGCTGCGGCGATGAGGGCTGCTGGTTCGCTCGCTGAGAAGACGCTCACGTTGAAGTTCGAGACCCTGAATGTGGCGCTTTTTAGCGGCGTCGTCACGTCCGGTGGCTGCATGTGTGGCCGCTGTACTCAGGCGCTCTGCCGTGGCCGCCTGTTGTTCTTCGACGTTCTTCGAATCCCAGCCTTTGGACATTGGGCTCTCCCTGCGCTGCTATTTCTGATGGCCAAAACGGTAGATAATGCCGGCGTTGAACCCTAGGTTGTTCTGCACCGAGCTGCCGAAGGTGGTTCCCACATAGGTGGGTGCGATGCGGACGGCAAAGTTTGGGAACAGGTTGTAGTCGGCGTTGACGGCGAAGGTAAAGGCCGGGCGAAAGCCATCCTGCCAAAGACCCACCTGCGGGCCGGTGAGGCCTTTGGCGCCCTTGGAGAAGATACCCCAGGCGACACCGCCGGTTCCCTGCACACTGACGGCGACTTTTTCCTGCTGGTAGAAGCGATAGTTCACACCGCCGGTGAAAAAATATTCGTTGATTTGCGGGCGGGCGATCTGGGGATACTGCAGGGGCAGCTGCTGATAGGCGTAGCCGAAGGAACCCTGGGACGCACCGACGATTGCCAGACGGGGAGTGAGATAGCGGTCGGCCTGGGCGGTCCAGCTGACCTCGTTATTTTTCTTGGTGAACTGGCCGCTATCCCAGCGCAGATAGCCGCCGCCACCGAAGATCTCCCAAGGGTAGGAATAGGTGGCGTTGATGGTGCGCTGGATGCGCGCCTGCCGACTGGCGCTGGTCTCCCGATGAGGACGGGCCTGCTTTTTTTTCTGTGCTGAGGCGTTCCCGGCGGCGCCGCAAAAAACCAATCCTGCTACCAGCCAACCTGTCAGCTTACCCTGCACCCTGCCCTGCCACTCGATACGCGTACTCCCCACCAAAGCCAGTGCCCTGCCTTTCAAACGCAGCCGCGAACGGCCTGACTCTATTAGAACATCCCGTGCAGAATGCGGGTGACGGACGCCGTGCTCCGGCGGTTGCCGGTGTGGTTTTCAGTGGGGCGCTGGCTTATGGGAGACAAACGCGGCGAACGCGGGTGACGTAGGTACGCTGCGGGGCGCGGGCCATGAGCGGTAGAGCTGCGGCGGACGCGCTTACTTCAGGGTATAGGTGAGGCCGGTGACGAACTGAACGGAGTTTGTGCGGTAGCCGGGGGAGGGATTGTTAAGGTAGTTGTCCGTGGCGGAGACGGTGGCGCTTAGGCGTTTGAAGAGCGGCATGTTGAGGGCGAGATAGGCATTGGCGGTATAGGCCCTCGTGTCATTCCAGGCGGGCAGGATGTTGGCCCATTCGGTGAGAACGAACTTCACCGGCAGATTGCGCCTGTAGTTTTCTTGAAAGGTGGAGCCGATGAGGTTGAAGTTGTCCTGCACGAGGCCATTTACGGTAGGCGCGGAAGCCGAGGCGGGGAGAAACTGCTGCTTTTCGTAGTGGATGTCGGCGCGGAGGTCCAGTTCCTGGCGATCGTCCTTGACGGGAGTCCAACCGACACCGGCGCCGTAGAGCTGCTGCAGCTGCAGACCCTGCGAGAAGTTGTGGTCGTAGGAGAGGTCGCCGAGCACGAAGAGGCGAGAGGAGAAGTAGCGGTCACGCTCGGCGTCGGCGTGGAAGATGCTGGTCTGGACGACAGAGGGTGGCGTTGGCGGCGTGGTTTGCGGAATGACCGGCGTGGCTTCGACGCCGTAGGTCTCCGTGATGTTGACCGCCGTGCGGTTGCGGGCGGGCAAGTAGGAGAGCGTGGGAATTGTGCGAACGAAGTTGGCCGCGGCGGTGAAGGTGGTGGCCTTCTGCGTGGAGCGGACCAGGGTGAAGCCGCCAGTGGCAGCGCCGGACCAGCCCTCCAAGGGACCGGCACGTTGATCCACGGCGCGGGCGTAGGTGGGCACGTCGATCAGATAGCCGAGCTCACCTATCGGAAGGGTCCTCACTGGGCCGTTTTCGGGGATGATCTTCACCTCGGCATCAGTGAAGGTGACGGCTCCGGCCGCCAAGGGTTCAGGGTTGATGCCGTTTCTCTTGCGAAGCGCGATGAATTCGGAACCGGAGTGGAGTTCCTTGACCTCCGCGAGCGGAATGGTCAGTTCGCCGGCCATGTCGCTCTTGAAGATGACGTCCCCGCCGGTGGCGCGCTCAAGTTTGCCGGTGAGCTGGTCGCCGTTGGTGAAGATGAGGATGTCGGGCGGAGCCTTGGTGACGGGTGGTTTAGGGTTCGCGGCGGGGGTGGCCGCAGGGGCAACAGTCCCGGTCTGGGCGATACCCGAATGTGAGAGACACAGACCCCAGGCGAGCGTTGCCGTTCCGAGGAGGCGAAGTTGACCTTTACGTATCACCGCTTCAGAGTACCCGCGGTCGGGCCCTCGGCTAGTTTGAGGCTATGTTCACTGCCTGCTGTTTGAAGGTTCCTTCGGCGAGGGCGTCGAGCATGAAGGCAGCCACGTCGGCGCGGGTAATCTTGTGGGCGGTTTCACCTTGGTGGGGTTCGAAGAAGGTGATCTTGCCGGTGGCTTCGCCGTCGACGAGGTGCCCGGCACGGACAAGGGTCCAGTCCAGGCCGCTGGCCTCGACTACGGGCTCCATGTGTTCCTTGTCGGCCATTGCGCCTTTGAGGAGTGTGGGCATGATGAGGCGCTCATACCAGCTGGGAACGAGGTCCTTTGTGTCGCCTACACCGATGGCGGAGATGACGAGGAGGCGTTGGACGTTGTGCGACTTCATGGCGCTGATGATGTTGCGGGCGGCGTTGGTTTCAAGCGAGGTTTGCTTCCAGGGCGTGTGGCCGCCCAGGGCGTCGAGCACGGCGTCCTGGCCGGCGACGGCGGTTTGGACGAGGGAGGCGTCGAGGATGTCACCTTCGATGATTCGGGTGCCGGGGATGTCAAATTCTTTTGCGTCGTGGACAAAGGCGGTCACCGTGTGACCTTGGCCGAGTGCCTGTTTTACGATCGCTTCCCCTGTTTTGCCCGCTGCGCCGATGACCAGAACATTCATTTGCCAACCCTCTCCCCATTGGATGCGAGCGGCAACTTCGGGGAAGGTGTCGCAATGTAGGACAGTTCTTGCCTCTTGCGGAGAGACTCACTAAGCTCACGTTATGTATGAAGATTTCACTGCCACCGACCGCTGGACGGAAGAGCCGCTGCACTGTGTCTGGAAGGGCACCGTGGTTGCGATTGCCACACGTCATGCCGATGCCACCGATATCCGCTTCAGCGTGAATGGCCGGCCGCTGTGGATTGCGATGCCGAATACGGCGTGGATTGCGCAGAAGGCTCGTAATGGCAAGGTGATTACGGATTACCTGGCGGCGCAGGCGGCCGGGCGCTACCTGAAGACCTCCATCGAGAACGGCTACGACAACGGCCGCGAGATGTACACGATGAGCGTGGATGAGGTGCTGGAGCATGTGGCGGCTGTGGCGAAGGAGATTGGCGATGTGTCTCACTTGCCGTCGCTGCCGGTGATCAACCAGGATGCACACCCTTCGGAGATGGACTTCAAGCTGCCGGGCGAGCCGCAGACGGCAGCACAGTCTGAGAATCTGCCTCCGGGCGTGACGGTGTCGCGGCCTGCGCCTCGCCCTTAGTCCCTGCTTTGGGAGTATGTTGGGTGGCGAAGGATTCAGGGGTGACGCTCTTGAGAGAATTAAAAATGGACGCGGGCGGGGCCTTGAGCCGTCGTCGCCTGCTGACCGGAGCGGTGGCCGCGGCTGCCATGAGTCGACTTCCGTGGGCGCAGGAGCCCGGTCACAATGCGTGGATGCTGCTGGGCACGCAGGATGGCGAAGGCGTGTACCGGGCGCGGTGGAATGCGGCGACGGGTGAGATCGGGATGCCGGAGTTGGCCATTGTCACGCCTCGGCCCAGCTACATTGCGCTGCATCCGCGGCTGCCGGTGCTGTATGCATGTAACGAGCATGAGGGCGACGCGGCGGGAGTTTCCGCTTTCGGGATCCAGCGGCAAAACGCGGTGCTGACGCCCTTGGGGCACCAGCAGGTGCATGGGGATGATCCGTGCTATGTGTCGGCGGACCGGACGGGCAAGCTGTTGTTTACGGCGAACTACGGTGGCGGCAGCCTTTCGGTGTTTCCGCTGAACAACGTGGGTATGCCCGGGGCCATGGACGAGCAGTTTGCGTGCGCGAAGAGCAAAGTATGCGGCAGCCTGGGACCTCAGGCTGACCGCCAGAATGCGCCGCACCTGCACAGTGCGACAATTTCGCCGGATAACCGGTTTGTGCTGGCCTGTGACCTGGCGGACGATGGAATTCTGGTGATCCCGATCCATCCTGACGCGAGAGAGCCGTTGGGTGAGGCGGTTCGGGTGGCGGCGCGGCCGGGCTCCGGGCCTCGGCACGTGGCATTTCACCCGACTGGGCGGCTGTTTTACTGCATCCATGAATTGGATTGCACGGTGGATGCGTACACGTGGAATGGGACGGCGGCGGATACAAAGCTGGTAGCGGATTCCGTGGTGCGCCTGACGGCGCCGAGCGGTGACCCTGCCAAGCCGAACACGGGGGCGGAGCTGGCGCTCAGCCGCGATGGACGGTTTATGTACACCAGTACGCGGGGGAACGATCAGCTCAGTGTGTTGAGCATCGATCCGGCGGACCATGCGAGATCCAAGATTTTGCAGCAGTTGCCCAGCGGAGGAGCAAAGCCCAGGTTCATTGGGCTGGATCCGACGGAGAAGTGGCTGCTTAGCTGCCATCAGGATGGAAGCACGGTGACGGTGTTTGCGCGGGATGCGCAGACGGGGCGGCTTACGCCGCATGGGCTGCGGGCGGTGCCCTCGCCTATGTGTATTGTTTGGGTTTAGGTGGATGTTGCCAGGGTTTGGGCGGAGCGAGACGCAGATCCCCTTCGGGGATGACAAGTAAAGAAGCAGGTCCCTACGGGATGACAAGTGAGAGGCGGCCGGCTTGGCGCCTGCCGCCTTGTTTGAAAAGTGGAGTTACTGCTTGAGGGTGGCGTTGTCGAGCACGAAGCGGTACTTTACGTCGCCCTTGACTACGCGGTTGTAGGCCTCGTTGACCTGGTCGTAGGCGATGACTTCTACGTCGGCGACGATGTTATTTTCGGCGCAGTAGTCGAGCATTTCCTGGGTTTCGCGCATGCCGCCGATGGCTGAGCCGGCGAGTGAGCGGCGGTTGGCGATGATAGAGAAGGGCTGCACGGAAAGCGGTTCGTCCGGGATGCCGACGAGGGCGAGGGTGCCGTTGAGGCGCAGCTGGCTGAGGAGAGCGTCGATGTCGTGCTTGGCGGAGACGCAGTCGAGGATGAAGTCAAAGCTGCCGGCGTGTTTGGCCATCTGCGCGGCGTCTTTGGAGATGATGACTTCGTCGGCGCCGAGCATTTTGGCGTCTTCGACTTTGCTTTCGGAGGTGGTGAACTGCACGACGTGGGCGCCGAAGGCGTGGGCGAACTTGAGGCCGAGGTGACCCAGGCCGCCGAGGCCGACGATGCCGACCTTCATGCCGGGGCCGACGTTCCAGTGCTTCAGCGGGGAGTAGGTGGTGATGCCGGCGCAGAGCAGAGGCGCGGTGCCGGCCAGGTCGATGCCGGGCTTGAGGGTGTGGACGAAGTGCTCGGGGGTGACGATGTTCGAGGCGTAGCCGCCCATGGTGCGCTCGCCGTTGCGCAGGACGGCGTTGTAGGTGTCGACCGCGCCACCGTCGGAGCAGTACACCTCGAGCGATTCCTTGCAGTTGTTGCAGTGCAGGCAGCTTTCGACGATGACGCCGACGGCGGCGGGGTCGCCCACCTTGAAGCGGGTCACTTCAGAGCCGACGGCCTTGACCTTGCCGACGATCTCATGGCCGGGCACCATGGGGTAGAGCTCACGGCCCCACTCGCCGCGGACCTGGTGGATGTCGGAGTGGCAGATGCCGCAGAATTCGATGTCGAGGACGACATCCTTGGGGCCCGGTTCGCGGCGGTCGAAGCTGAAGGGGGCGAGATTGGCGGCCTTTGTCTGGGCGGCGTATCCGAAGCTTTTGGTCATGTGGTCCTCAAAGGCATTGAGATGCGAACTGTTCGAATCGATGCCTCATGGGCTCATGTTGAAGTTTACAGTGATCGTGGTGGTCACCTTCGTCGGTCTTCCGTTCAGAAGGTAGGGTTTATACCGCCATCGTCTAACAGCATCCATCGCGGCGATAGCAAGGTTGACGTCTGGTACCGACGTGGGCGTCAGGTACTCAATATGGCCGTCCTCTCCGATCACGGCACTTAGAATAACCGTTCCGCTGATACGAGCGGCTCTTGCCGATGCAGGGTAAACGGGTTGCTCTTTGGACAAGACGCGGCCGCTGACCACGTCACCAGACAGGCCAACTGAGTTTTCCGAGGCGGCCATTTCGGGAGTCGGATCGAACTGGTCCTTCGTCGGCGTGAAGGTTTTCAACTCGTTGACTTTTTCGCGTACGAGCACAACGGCGCCGTTCAGGATCACGTCTCCCAGGACCACAGTGTGATCAAGGAACTTGCCTGTAGTGCTTGCAAAGAATGTCCGGCTTCCGAAGTTGTAGCTGGCGGCGATCTGATCCGTAGCAGATAAGCAATACGTGGGAAACAGTCCGAGAGGTGCAACTACGTTTTTCGGAAGAGTGCGCGTCAACATCACGCAGTCCAGAGTGATATTGCCAAACGGCTTCCTTCGCAGTTCCGGTTGTGTTCCCTCCAGAGCTTTGGCTGATGGCCCAGGATGGAGGATATTCTCAAAGCCATCCTCGACGGCGTCGGGGATGAGATCGCCCTCCTGTACCCGGAATTGTTTGTTCTCCAGATTTAACTGGGTCAGTTTAGAGGAACCGAGCGAGTAGACCGTCTTGGACCTTTCTCCATCCTGCCAGCGCTCGATAGTACCCACAGAATCTGGGCTTGAGTTCTTTGCGGGTACGTCCACCTGCACCTTCATGTACCAGGGCCGCTTATAGATGGACTCGAGAGAAGTGGTATCCGTTGCCGCGAGCAAACGGGAGGCCACCGACCCGCTCTGGCCGTACGCGAGAGACGACGAAAGGGCGACAATCAAGGGAACAATAAGAGCGCCGAGACCGACGGTTTGAGGCAGGTTATTCCGCGTAATGAAGCAGGCTGAAGACGTCATGCCCTGCCAGTTTATTGCGGCCTTTGAGGAAATCAAGCTCTATAGCAAAGGCGATGCCTGCAACTTTTCCGCCAAGCTGCTCCACGAGCTGGACGGTGGCGTTCATGGTGCCGCCGGTGGCCAGGAGATCGTCCACGAGGAGGACTCGCTGGCCGGGCTGGATGGCGTCCTTGTGGATTTCCAGGGCGTCGGAGCCGTATTCGAGGTCGTAGCTGACCTTGATGACCTCGGCGGGGAGTTTTTTGGGCTTGCGGACGGGGACAAAGCCGGCGTTGAGGCGGTAGGCGATGGCGGGGGCGAAGATGAAGCCACGGGCCTCGGTGCCGAGGACGGTGTCGATGCCCTTGCCGATGTAGTGAGCGGCGAAGGCGTCAATCATCTGGGCGAAGCCGGCGCGGTCCTTGAGCAAGGTGGTGATGTCGTAGAAGAGGATGCCGGGCTTGGGGAAGTCGGGGACGGTGCGGATGAGCGCTTTCAGCGGCTCGCAGTTGATGTCGGACATATACCACTTTTGTAGCAGGTTCGCTGTAGTTTGGCAGAGCCGGGAAGGTCGGGTTTGAGGTGGAGGCACAGCCTACCAGGCGCCTTCGATCGTAAAGGGGCCGAGGTGAACGGCTTCGGTTTCAACCAACTCGTGTTCGATAACGGCATCGACGCGACTGCCGCGCGAGCCTTTGTGCAGCTCGGCGCGGAGATCGGCGAGGGCCTCTGGCAAGCCTGATGCGATGACTTCGACCTCGCCCTGGTCATTATTGCGTACCCGGCCGTGCAGCCCGAGTTCGGCGGCCTCGCGGTGCACGAACCAGCGAAAGCCGACGCCCTGTACACGACCACGAACAAGAAAGTGGATCACCATAACTCTCTAGTCTCGCAGAGCGCAACAGATAGTGCAAAATCAACGGCTTTCACGAAAGTGGAGGTCGTGAAGTAGACAACCCCAGCGCATTGCAGGAGCGTCCTTTCTAGGAGATGATGCCGTTAGCCGACAGTACGCAAGACTAGATGCTGTCGTGAGAAATTCTGGCAAAGAAGGGTAGATCTTACCTCCTTGCGTGAGCGGGAGAGTCCGGTATGCCGTTCTTCTGACACACTTCGTAATTTTGAGGAGATACCACCTGATGAACCCGATGCTTCGCCGTACGATTCCCGCACTTCTCGCTCTGACCGCGGTTTCCGCGCAAGCCCAATATCTCAAGACGCATGGAGCGAGCCTCTCCGTTGGAGGTACAGGGCAATTCAGCACAATTTTGGAGCAGAGCAATGTGCCGGTAACGGTGAACGTGAACCCCAACGGGTCTACGACCACCCAGGCGGTGAATCAGCAGCAGACCACGACGTGGTCGGCGGGTTTCCTCACCTCGTTGCAGTTTCATCCGGTATCTTGGGCCGGTGTCGCCCTGAACTACGGTTTTAACCATTACACCGAAGGCTTTCAGTACACGTATCTGAACACCGGTTCGGTTGGAACGACCCATGTTCCGGTGGATGTGCACGAGTTTACAGGCGGCTACCTCTTTCACCCGAAGCACATCCCGTTCCAGCCCTACCTGGAGATTGGCGGTGGCGCCCTGGACTTCACGCCTTCGGTGGCCTCCAGTCAGTTCCGCGGAACGGGCTTGTTAGAGACCGGTTTCGATATTCCGACGGGCAGCAAACACATCGCCTTCCGTGTTTCAGGCCGTACCCTGATCTACCGTGCACCGAACTTCTACCAGCCGGCGATCAGCACGCGCGCATGGCGCTCCACCGAAGAGCCGGCCATCAGCGCCGTGTACCGGTTCTAGGCGGAAACCAGTCCAGCAGAAATGGGACGCATGCCTTCCGGCAAGCGTCCCATTTGTTTGCAAGATCGAAAGTGTGATGCAGCCGTCTAGGCGCGGCTCATATATGCGCCTTCAGCGGTGTCTACCTTGATCTTTTCACCTTCGTTGATGAAGGGCGGAACCTGCACGATAAGGCCGGTGTCGGTTTTAGCGGGCTTGGTGGTGGAGCTGGCCGTGGCCGACTTGATGCCGGGCTCAGTCTCAACAACAGTCATTTCAACAGAGGGCGGAAGTTCGATCCCTACGGCCCGGCCGTCGTGAAAGCTGACTGAAATGAGCAGGTTGGGCGTGAGGTAATCGACTGCGTCGCCTAGCACATCGTGCTTCAGGTTGGTTTGTTCGTAGGTCTGCTGGTCCATGAAGTAGTAGTCGTCGCCGTCGTTGTAGAGGTATTCCATTTTGACTTCGTCGACGATGACGCGATCGATGGGATCGGGCGAACGGAAGCGCTCGACGAACATGGAGCCGGTGCGGACGTTGCGCAGCTTGGCCTGAATGAAGGCGCGCAGATTGCCGGGCGTGCGGTGTTCGACGGAAAAGACGAGATGGAGATCGTCTTTGAACTTGATGATCATGCCGGGACGCATCTGCGTGGCGTTAATCGCCATTGGGAGAACTCCTGTTCCTGGGGTGACTCGGTGGACCGTACGCGCGGCGAACCGGGGCCGACCCAACCCTCATTCTACTGCACGGTCCCGCGGCGAATGGGCTTTGCCTCTGGCCGAGGGTCGGTTGCTGCACAGTCCGCAGATCCCAACCCGGTGTGTCTGGGTTGTGATGATCTCGTGCTTCAGTCTGCCGAGGGGTGAAACAAGCGGTGGAAGAAGCGACGCAGCGCGCCCCCGAAGCCGTGCGATTGCGAAGCCGACGCTGCCGGCAAAGGGATCTGGGTGCTGGCGAGCGGGGCACCGGAGGCTGATTCCGTACCTGAGACGGGCGGTGGCGTCCCCTGGCCGTCCGCATAGCTGAAGCTGGTAGTGACCTGCGAGCTGGCCACGCCTGCCGGGGCGGCGTTTGCCGGCGGCGAGGTGGGGGCCAGGCCGGCGCTCTGGGCTTCGGGAAAGGGATGCGCGGCGGCGGCCTGGGAGGGTGTGAGCGGTTGACCTGGTTTGGCGGCGATGAGCTGGGGGGCGGCGACCGCGGGACAACCACAGGGCGACCGCTCATGATCGACCACGCGATGCAGATCGCCTTTGACAAAGAGCAGATGCTGACCGGGGAGGATGCGATAGGTCGAAGAGGAAAAGGGGTCGCTGACCAGCAGCACGGGAGATTTGGGACCGGCGTTGTCGATGCAGGTGTCCCCTTCGGGCGTGACGCGGAGCGACAGATTCAGCGGACCGGGGGTGATCGGCGCGAATTTGAGGTCCGGCGTCAGCACGACATCCTGCGGCAGGCCGCCGGAGTGGATCTCCAGCGCACCGCGGTTGAGGCCGAAGATCAGGGCGCCGCCGGCACCCGAGCGGAGCAGGTGAAACTCACTGGTGGAACACACCAGGATTTGGCCGCCGCGCGTAAGAGTGATGGGGGCAGTACGGTCATAGGCAGTGACGCTGGCGTTGGTGAGCAGCTGCGCCTGGTCCCCGCGCACCTCCAGGCCGCCGGTGACGCGGGCGTCGCGTGTGGCGACCGCACCCATGGGTCCCGCGGCGCTTGCCAAGGCCTGCTGCGCCCAGAGCTGACAGTCGCTGGCGAAAAAGATCAGTAACGAAAGGGCGATTCTGGTCTGCCAATGGCGCGTTCGCTGGGATGGCAGCAAATACTGTATCGCCTCTGCCTTGCGTCGGTCTGCAGCCATGGGCGACACCCTTACCGTCTCAAAAAATTTGCGATCAGATGTTTGCCGTGCGTGGTGAGGACGCTTTCAGGGTGGAACTGAACGCCTTCGATCGGCAGCGTGCGATGGCGGAGCCCCATGATGGTTCCCTCTCCGGCGACGTGGGCGGAGACCTCGAGCTCGGCGGGAAGGCTGGCCTCCTCGACGAGCAGCGAGTGGTAGCGTGTGCACGTCATCGGCTGCGGCAGACCGTTGAAGATGGTGCGGTCGTCGTGAGAGACCAGGCTCGTCTTGCCGTGCATGAGCTGTCCCGCGCGTACGACCCGGCCCCCAAAGGCGGCACCGATGGCTTGGTGGCCGAGGCAGACTCCGAGGGTCGGAATCTGCTCGGCGGCCGGCAAGGACGCAAGATGTTCGATGAGCGGAATCAGGATGCCCGCTTCCTGCGGCGTGCAGGGGCCCGGTGAGAGCAGGATGCGGTCGGGCCGCAGGGCAACGACCTCGGCCGGCGTGAGCTCGTCATTGCGTCTGACCACGATCTCCGCGGCGACGTGCGGTGTTCCGGTTTCGGACTCGGCTGCCTGCTCCCCCATATACTGCACGAGGTTGTAGGTGAAGCTGTCGTAGTTGTCGAGCACGAACACCATTGGGCTTAGTTTACGCGTTTCCCTTCTGCCCCAGAGATGGGGTGGACCGGACGTTCGTCCGGCCCGCAGTGCATGACTCATGCGGCGGTCGCAATAGCCGGGCCGGGCCAGCGTGGTTGCACGAAATGGTCACAAGGGAGTGGTCTTTCCGGTGCGGCGTACTACTTTCAGGCGTTCGGGTGCGACTGCCCCGCGGGAGAGCATCATTTAAGATGCACACAGTTGGAATACACACGGCTGGTCGTGTTCGAACGTTTCTGTTGAACCGAAGCGAGGGAGTGCTTCACGCTTGCAACTGCACATTCTCGGAACGCGCGGCGTTCCGGCGCAACACGGCGGCTTTGAGACCTTTGCCGAACAATTCGCTCTGTACATGGTTTCCCGTGGGCACGAGGTCACCGTGTACTGCCAGAGTTCGAAGGAAGAGCCGCCCTTCACGGATACCTGGGAGGGTATTCACCGCGTCGGTCTGTCTGAGTCCGACGGGCCTGCGGGAACGATCCGCTTCGACTTTCGCAGCGCCCTGGCAGCCTCCAGGCAGCCCGGCGCAACACTTTTGACGCTGGGGTACAACACCGCGATTTTTTCCCTGCTGCATCGCTTCCGGCACGACCGTCATTTCATGAACATGGACGGCATCGAATGGAAACGCCAGAAGTGGAGCCTGCCCCAGCGCCTCTGGCTGCGGATGAACGAGTGGTGCGGGGCGCGTTGGGCCAACCAGCTGATTGCCGACCACCCGGCGATCAAGGCTCATTTAAGCGAACTTGTGAGTCCGGACAAGATCACCGTGATCCCCTACGGTGCAGATGCCATCACGCATGCCGATGCCAGCCACCTGGAACGCTTCGGCCTGGAACCGAATGCCTACTACATCGTGATTGCGCGGCCGGAGCCGGAAAATTCGATTCTGGAGATGGTGCAGGCCTATAAGCAGAGCGATCGGCGTTTTCCCCTGGTGTTGCTGGGCAACTACAAGCCGAAGGAAAACGAGTACCACGCCCGGGTGCTGGCCGCGGCGGAAGGCAGCCGGATCCTGTTCCCCGGGGCCATTTATGAGAGTGCGGTAGTGACGGCCCTCCGCTTCTATGCGACCGCGTATCTGCATGGACACCAGGTGGGCGGAACGAACCCCTCGCTGGTGGAGGCCCTGGCTGCCGGCAATGCCGTGATTGCGCACAGAAACCGCTTCAACGAGTGGGTAGCGGGTGAGTCCGCACGCTACTTCGCCGATACGGAGGATCTGGACCGGCACTTCAGCGAGTTGGAAGCCAATCCGGATCTCATTGAAGCCATGCGGGCGGGCAGCCGGCAGCGCCACGCGTTGTGCTTTCGCCGGGAACAGATTCTTGAGGCTTATGAAAACTTGCTGCTCGGCAAAGCTGTGCGGGTTCCGCAATGGAACCTGCCGGCCTGACTTACCCTGCGCGGGTAATCTGTTAGCCGAAGGTAATAACACTGAAGTTATGGCGCACAGGGTTCCAGGATCTGCACATAGTATCTTTGTGCTATGACGGCGGCTTCGGTGTGTCAGTCTGAAACAGACGAGATTGCGAGTCTTACACGAAAGACTTTCCCTGCAGAACGACCTAGCACGCAGTTAGTGCCTTCGGGTGATGATTCGCCGGATGTTCTGGATCATATTTGGGTTGTCCGAAGATTCTAGGCCGGATTCAGACCACATGCTGAATTCGGACGTCTAGGATCACCGGGCCAACCTAGCTGAGTCAGGGCTCGTAGATGACCTCGAAACGCAATTCCTTTTTTGCTTGCCTTTTTGTTTTTCTTTGCTCACTTTGCGGCATGCGGGCACAGACGCCCGTCAAAAGCACCGCCGCGGCTACGGTACCGTCGTGGTTTTCGCACTGTGCCGGAGAGAACGGCCAATGCACGGTATACGGACAGGCACAAGTGATCTTTGGTTCCGCGGCAGGGGCGTCACCCAAGTCCGGCGGCCACTTTCTAACCCAGACGGTTACCGGCAGCGTGATGTGTTCAAACGCGACCTTTGGCGATGCCGACCCGGGTAACTCGAAGGCATGCTGGTACGGTCCGGTCGCAGGTTCGGGGGCCGGCAAAATTGTTAGCACCGGCGGCTCTAACTATCCGTTCTATGTACAGAATGACGAAAGCTGGGACGGCAATCAACGCGTCGTGGTCGCCCAATATCATCTGGCACCAGGCCTGGTAGAAGCCCAGTTACGCCAGATGTACAAGACCGGCCAAAGCCACGTAGCGCTGATCGTCTGGTACCTGCCGTTCGGAACCTCTAACACGCCCTCGGACGGGGTTGTCGCCGGAGCGTTTCTGGACTCGTCCGGCGGGCGTCTTTCGACGCAGAACCAGCAGAACCTTACGGCGGTTCTTGGCTTGATCAAGCAGATCGGTTTTTCGCAGGTCACGATTCGCTTTGCGCCGATTGGGGCCGCAAACCCGGTGTCGTGGGGTAACACCTGGAATGAACCGACCTTTGAACAGGACGAGGCGTTCGTATTCAGCACCCGTCAGATCGCCGAAACGGCCTTGGCCGGAAGTTCGGTGGCGCGGATGTACGATCTCGGCGTGGAGGTGGGCGGAATCCCTCACCTGCTGAACTCGGACGGGGTCACTTATTCAGACGGCCAGAGTTCGACCTACACGACGCGCCTCTGGGCAGACTACGTCAAGAGCTATGGCACCGCTGATTCCTATGGCTTCAGTATTGCGTACTCGTTCGGAACCTTGACTGCCGCGATCGCGGAGTTTGACAAGGCCGGCACGCGGCCCAATACGTACGCCCTGGATGATTACGCCAACAACGCGCTTTGGTATTGCTATCAGGAGTTAGTCGGGGCTCACGAAACCGCCAAGCCCATCGTGCTGCAGGAGACCTCCTATGACGATGCCGGGCAGATGGCCGCCATTCAGAATGAATTGCAGCACGTTCCCGTGACCATCTCGTACATCGACCAGTGGCCTGCCAGCGTCAACGTGGCCAACGCCGACGCCTCTCCTCCGGCGAGCTACGGCGCCTATGGCGGCAGCTCCGCGACGAGCGGGACCATCGTGGTCCAACCCTGCACCTTGCAGCCCGGGCAGACCACCTGCAACACAACGGCCAGTTGGTCGACCTCCAACGCCACCAACGTTGCCCTCTATGTCAACGGGGTAGCGATGCCGAATGCGCCGAACATCACGACGGGGACCACGGGAACCACTACCGTCGCCCTTGGCCTGATTCCCTCCAGCTTCGTGTTGTCCTCGGCCCAGGGCACGCTTGCCAACCAGGCGGGGGGCAATACCACATCGGCATCGGCAGGGGGTGTCAGTACGAGCGGGTCCAGCCAACAGGTACTGGATACCAGGACAGTGGCCGCGGTGGACGGAAGCGCTCCGATAGTGACGCTGGCGGGTTTGGGTGGATCGGCTAATCAGGCGATCTGGGCTATTGGCAGCAACATCTCCGCGAACTGCACGGTACAACTCTACGATCCGAAGAGTACGGCGGGCGCTCCCATCGCGACCCTTAGCTCAGCCTACTGCGCCTCCAACAACCTGTCTTTCCTGATTCCCAAAAGCGTGTTGACCAACTTCAGCGCGGTCAATCTTGTGGTGTCCAACCCCGGCTCACACAGCTCACAGCCGTTTTATCTCGCCATTCAGCCTGTACCGACTCTGGCAGTTGCCGGTGTGGGTGGCAATGCTAACCAGGCGATCTGGGCCATCGGGACGAACATATCCCCTGTTTGCACAGTGCAGATTTATGGACCGGGCACCCAGAACACAACAGTTCTGTCCACGGTGACCGGTGTGAGCTGCCAGACCAACAGCTTGTCTTTCGTCATACCGGGATTCATCAGGAGCAACTACACCGCCATCCGCATCGCGGTGACGGACACAGATGGGCAAACGTCTGCCACGGTTCCCGTGCAGTTGGGAGGCAGTTGAGGCGCGAAGCAAGTGTCCGGGCTGCCGGTGCGCCTGAGGCAAAGGCGAGCTTCGCCCGTCGCGCGAGCCCACCTGGAGCGGCGTTCGATGAAGGGAATGAGATGCAAGATCAAGCGTTGTTCTGCCCCAAATCGGGGCAGAACTCAACTCACTCGTGCCGGACTTGGTGACGAAAGTTTTCGCCGTCCAAAATGCTGCACTGCTATACTCGGGCCCAAGGACCTAGGAAAGATGAGCGAGAGCAGCAGTTATGTGGGAGCAGCGAACTCCGAGGAATTAGCGTTATCCGATCTATGGAGTGTGCTGTTTCGTCACAAGGCAGTCTTTCTGACCGCTGTCCTAGTTTGTGTCGCCATTGGGATACTTTTGTCTCTGGCACCGCGGAAATATACCGCGGACAGCATGCTTCGGGTACAACCGGGTTCAACCAGTGAATACCGCGCCTCGCAGGTCGCTCCAACGGCCGTTGAGGTTGCGGATCAGATTGCACCGTACGTAGACATTCTGCAGAGCCGGACGCTTTTTCTGAAAGTGGCGAAGGATCTTGATCTGGCCAATACCGCCTCTTTTGGAGGCGGGCATGCCGGCCATCGCGAATCCTTGGACGACCCTATCGTCCGTGACCGGACGTTGGGAGCGATGAAGGCACAGATCGGCGTGGTTCACAAACCGAAGGATGAGATCATCCGGGTAACCGCGACAACTATTTCGCCCGAGCTTTCCGCCAAGGTCGTCAATACGCTGATTAACGACTATGTGGAGTATCTATTCGAGACCCGCTATGGGGCCTCGAAGCGCGCATCAGGATGGCTGGAAAAGCAGCTGGACGATCTGAAGCAGCAGGTGGAAAACGATCAGACGGCACTGACCAGCCTGCAGGCAAAGCTTGGCTTCATCGGCCTGAACGAAACGGGTAATGACTCCCTCTTCTCTCAGTCGCTTACCTCGATCGGTAAAGCCGCCAGTGACGCCACGGTTGAGCGCATCGTGGCCGAGGCGAAGTATCGCTTCCTCCAGGAGTCTGATCCTAACCTCATTGAGGGCGAGGTGAATCTTCTGGGCGGCAGCGGTGCCAGTGGCAGTAGCGCAAGTACCCTGTTGCAGACACTGCGCAGCTCGCAGGCGACCCAGTCCAGCACGTATGCCCGTCTGCTTGCCCAGTTCGGCCCAAACTACCCCGACGTGAAACAGCAGAAGTCGCAGCTCGATGAGACGACTCGCCAGGTGAAGGCAGAAGAATCACGCATCCTGAACCAGGCCAAGCTGTCCTACTCTGCCGCGACCGCTAACGAGCAGATGACGGAGAAGGCGCTTTCAGGCAAGCAGGGTGAGGCTTTTGGCCAGCGCAGTGATATGGTGCGCTACATCATTCTCCTGCACGACTACCAAGCCCACCGCACCCTTTATGAGGGCCTGATCTCGCGGTTGCAGGAGGCAGGCATCACCGCAGGTCTGGAAGGCGGCGAGGTAGATATTGTAGATCTCGCGGATGTCCCGACCAGGCCCGCGCCCCCTGGACACCTCACCTATTACCTGGGTTCGCTTCTCGCCGGCCTGTTCCTCGGCTTCGTTCTGGCCCTGGTGGCGGAAGCGCTGAACACGCGCATTCGGACGCCCGAGCAGGCACGCCGTGCGAGTTCACTGCCCACCCTAGGAGCACTGCCCCACCTGCGACGCGGCCAGGGGCTGCGGGACAGCATGCAGGATTCGCCCTATATGGAGGCCATTGACAGCGTCCGGGCCTCTTTGTTCAATGCTGGAGCTTCAGCGCCACCGCCCAAGGTCCTTCTGATGACCAGTGCGCAGCCTGGCGAGGGCAAGTCCACCACGGCTCTGTACCTGGCCGGGGTTCTTGCGCAACACCAGACCAAGGTGCTGCTGATCGACTGTGATTTACGCCTGGGCACACTGGCCGGAAAGCTCGACATCCCCTCCACGCCGGGACTCGCTGAGGTTCTGGCCGGAAGAGCGACATTTGCCGACAGCGTTCGCCCGGTGCCGTACATTGAGGAGCTTCGGGTGCTCGTAAGCGGTGTGCGACCGGATGTGCGGGCCGGCGTTCTGCTGGACTCTCCGCAGATGCGAGAGCTGCTGGCAACGGCGCGGGAGAGCTTCGACTACGTGGTGCTAAACAGCCCACCGACCCTTGGCTTCTCCGATGTGCTCAACCTCGGACACCTCGCGGACGGCACCGTGCTGGTAATCCGCAACGGTTTCACAGCCCGCAAGGTGATTAAGCGCGCTGAGGCGGTTCTGCAGGGGGCCGGTGTGCGCCTGTACGGATACATCCTGAATGATGTAAACCTTGGCAATCAGGGACTCGCCTACCGGGGCTATCGCAAAATGTACTCTGCAGATGCAAGGGGAGCTGTCTAATGAAGTCTTTTTCCATTGCAGCGCTGCTTCTAGCGGCCCTCTCCCTCCCGCTGCCGGCTCAAAGCGTGAATGCCTCGCTTCCTGCAAAATCACCGAGTGATGCTGATCTACCGGACAGAGCGCAGCTGGAGGCCATGCTGCATGCCCAACGGCCCCGATTGGTGTTTCAAACGGATGACATCATCACGGTACAGATTTACGGCATTGAGACATATGCTGAGAAGCAGCGGGTGGGCGATGATGGAACGATTATCTTTCCACTGATCGGCCGGACTCAGGTGGCAGGCCTGACGACGGAGGAGTTGCAGGCGCGCATTGCCGCGGCGCTGGGAGAAAAGGGCATGGTCCGTGATGCGCAGGTTACGGTCATCTCGGAGTTGCGGCCAACGGAGGTTGTTTCGGTTCTGGGCAATGTCACCAAGCCGGGCATCTACCCAGCCGTCGGCAAC
The DNA here is from genome assembly GCA_964235515.1 of uncultured Bryocella sp. GTDB lineage: Bacteria > Acidobacteriota > Terriglobia > Terriglobales > Acidobacteriaceae > Granulicella. The sequence continues at coordinate 7,966 of CAXSBL010000037.1, read as the reverse complement.
CTCACGGTGGAAGATTACCTGAGCGAAGCTGCCGGTTTTGTGGAGAGCTCAGCAGGTTCCTCCAATGCAAATTCCCCGGCGAGCTACACGGTGACCCTCTACAGACCGTCGATAGGCATGCCTGTGCGGGTGCCGATCGGTCCACAGCCTGCCAATGCCATTTGGGGAAGGATCCCCGTTTTTGCCGGGGATCACATCCGTGTGGACAAGGTGGGCGTTGTATATGCAGTGGGCGCATTTAAATCGCAGGGCGGTTTTCAATTGAAAAATTCAAGCCGCACAACGGTGGCTCAGCTGATCGCATTGGCCGGCGGTATCGGTTTTGAGGCTGCTTCTGGCGACAGCCATATCGTTCGAAAGGAGAACGGGCAGCAGACCTTGATTGACATTGATGTGTCCAAGATCCTGAAAGGCAAGGCACCTGATTTGACGCTGCAACCGGATGACATTCTTTTCGTTCCGACTAACCAGCTTAAGGCAGCAATCAAGGGTGGCGGTCCGGGTTTAGTCATTTCAGCCGTCGATGCTGCCGTGTTCACCAGGTGAGTTCTGTGGGAGCAGCGATGTACGACCTGGCTGTCGCTTACCGCATCTACCCGAAGGTATCGAAGCCGGCACATGGGTTGCCCTTCGATACAGATAAGCTGCGCCAGGCGGAGCTTTGCCTACGCTCGTTCAAGCGTTGTCTAGGAACGTTACGGGTGAAGGTCTGGGCGATTCTGGATAGTTGCCCAGTGGAGTACGAGCAGCTCTTTCGGCGCTACTTCGCTCCCGAGGACCTGGTACTTGTTCCGCTGCAAGCGGCCGGCAACCATGGAACCTTCTCCAAGCAGATCGATATCCTCCTTTCACAGGAGGACGCCGAAACCATTTACTTCGCCGAGGATGATTACCTCTATAGTCCGGTTGACTTCTCCGTGCTGCTCCAATTTTTAGAACATGGCAACAACGTTCATTTTGTATCTCCCTTTGATCATCCGGATGATTACAACCTGGACTTCCATCATTTTCCTAAATGGGTTCAGGTGTACCACGGCCTGCATTGGCGCAATGCTGCCTCTACCTGCCTTACCTTTTTGACGACGCGGAGCTATTTGCTGCGGTACCAGCGTATCTTTCGTAGTTACGAAAAGCGTAACTACGATACAAGTCTTTGGATCAGCCTTACCAAGTACAGAGTGTTCAACGTCGTCAGTATGTTGCGCTATGCCTCAGAAAACAACCTGTTCGGGCGCATTCTGGTCAAGGCCTGGTTGTACAGCGCGTGGCAAAACGTCTTCGGTCTCAAAGCGTGGCTTTGGGTCCCGATGCCCTCTTTCGCATTGCACCTCGATCACCTCCACGTGGCCCCGGGATTCGATCTGCAGCGTTCCATGCTGGAGGAAGATGCCGTCCCGTGCGGGTCGCTTGCACTGCCTGCACCTCTTACGAAGCCAGCCGAGGCATAGCCGGAGCGTTGCATAGGCAGGGTGTACTCGCTGCTGCCCGTTGTAGCCCCGGGAAAGATCTGAGATAAACCATGCCAAAAACCTGCGTCGTGATTGTTAGTTACCGGGGCTCAGCAGACACGAAGGTTTGCCTCGAATCTTTGGCGAGCTCACTTGTACCCGTGCAGGTTGTGGTCGTCGACACGACCCCCTACGATACGGAGTTGAGCCGCGTTCTCGAGCAACATCCGAGCGTCAAGCTGATTGAGGCCCCGGAGAACCTCGGCTTTGGACGGGGTAATAATGTAGGCATCCGGTGGGCTTTGCAGCACACCGACTGCGAGTTCCTGTTTCTGCTCAACAACGACGCCGCCGTGTTCCCGGATTCCGTTCCCAAGCTGGAGAGCTTTCTTGAGGCGCATGCCGAACTTTCCATCCTTACCCCCCGTATTGCCTACCGTGATGATCCGGGGAGACTCTGGTACGGCGGCGGAGAGATCGATTGGCGACGGGTGAGCGCGGTGGCGCCGGGGTTCAATGAAAATGTGGATGCACCAACCGCCTTACAGGAACGGAATGTGACGTTTGCCTCCGGCTGTGCCTTGTTCATGCGGCGCGGCGCGATCGAAACGATCCGGGGTTTTGACTCTCGGTTTTTCATGTATGAGGAAGATGTGGAGTGGTGTCTGCGTGCCTATGCCAAAGGGTTTGTGATCCGCTACGTGCCTTCCGTGCTGATCCTGCACCGGGCGCAGGGCGGCAGCAAATCGGAGGAGGAAGACCGCACGGATTTCTGGTCGGTGACCAATCCCAGGCTGCCTTTTTACGCCTTCCACGTCATTCGCAACCGACTCTTCAATCTGTCTATGTACGCGCACGGGCGCAACCGGCTTACAGCTCTTCTTTTTTTCCCCGCCTTTATCGCTCGCCGGGCAGGTCCGTTTTTACTGGGGCGCCGGACGGATGCGATTGCGGCGATGTTCAAGGGAGCGGCGGATTTCTGGCGGCATCGCAAGGTTGAAGCGGTGGATGAGCTTTCGCAGTGAGCCCTGCCTGTTTCTCTACAACACCTAGGCGAAGTGTCGCGATTTCGAACACAAGGCGAGCTCAGGGCCAGGCGATCGCAGACAAAAGTAGCAGGAGAATGGGAAATTGTCGCCCAGCTTCCTTGCTATGCTCGTGCAACGGGGCACCCGATTCCGGTATGTTGGCCAAGATCGGCACGCCAGTTCCCCTTCCAGATATGCGCAGACCGCCGAGCTTCCGCCCCATAACGACCAAACCGCCCGCGCTGCCGGTTGTGGGGGCCCATTGAGCGTTCTGAAGCATACCGGCTATAACCTGCTCGGTTCCCTTGTGCCGATGATCGTCGGCGTGGTGACGGTGCCGATTTACCTGCGCCTCATTGGCGATGCACGGTATGGTGTGCTGGCGATTGTGTGGCTTTTTCTCGGCTACTTCGGCCTGTTCGATCCAGGTATTACGCGGGCGGCGCTGTTTCACATTGCCCGGCTGAATGCGGATGAACACGCCAAGGAGCGGGAGAGCGTGTTCTGGACCGCGCTCGTGGTGAACCTTGGGTTCGGGCTGGTCGGCGGAATCGTGTTGTATCTGGCGGCGCGGCCGCTGTTCATGTCGACGTTCAAGATGCCGGCTTCGATGCGCGGCGAGGTGATGACCGCCCTGCCCTGGCTGGCGGCTTCCATTCCGGTATCGATCGTGACGGCCATTCTGGGCGGGGCGTTGCAGGCGCGCGACCGGTTTGGCACGTACAACGCGATCTACGTCCTCAATGCGTTTCTGTCGCAACTTGTGCCGCTGGCTGTAGCGTACTGGCACGGTCCGAGTCTGGCGTGGCTGATTCCAGCGGTTCTGCTGACGCGCACGGCGGGCGCCATTCCCTCTTTTGTTGCCTTGATTGGCATTCTGCCGCTCGGCACCGGGGGTAGATTTGACCGCAGCCGTCTGAGGGTGCTATTTTCCTACGGCGGCTGGGTTGTGATTACCAATCTGCTCAGCCCCATCCTCGATTCGATGGACCGGATGTTGATCGGCAGCGTCCTGAGTGCGGAGGCTGTGGCTTTTTATACGGTTCCGTCGAATCTGGTGAGCCGCTTTTCCATTCTGCCGGGCTCGTTGGTGAGCAGCCTGTTTCCGAAGCTTTCACGTGGAAATCAGGTGGACAGTTCGAAATTGGCGAGTGAGGCCGTCACGACGCTCAGCGCGGTAATGACGCCGGTCATCATTGCGGCGCTTGGCGGAATTGCCATCTTTATGCAGCTATGGGTGGGCAAGAGTTTTGCGCAACACGCGATCCCAGTCGGGATTGCGCTGCTGGTGGGCGTGTGGGTGAACAGCCTGGCCTTTGTGCCGGCGGCGCACCTGAACGCGATTAATCGGCCGGATCTGCCGGCGAAGTTTCACGCGGCCGAGTTGGTGCCGTTTCTGCTGGTTCTGTGGTTTGCGCTTCACTTCTTTGGGCTGCTCGGCGCGGCCTGGGCCTGGACGCTGCGCGTGACAATCGATGCGATTCTGCTATTTGTTGTTGCGGGCCAGACGCCGGGGTGGTGGAGGGTGCTGCCGGGGGGCGCCCTTGTTCTGCTGGCGACGCTATTCACACCGCGGACGATTCTGTCGAAAGGGATGGCAGCTGAGTTGGTGCTGCTGGCGTTGGGGCTGGTGTGGTCCTGGCGCGTGAGCCCCATTCTGCGATCCCTGGTACGGAATCAGCTACTGCCGGCGTTACGGCGGCAGACGGCTTAGAGAGGTGGTCGTCGCCACGTAGAAACGCAGATTCCCTTCGGAATGACAACAAAAAAAGGCTAGTACGGCGAACAGGGCTACGGGCTACGGCACTACCGAGCTGCGTAGATCGATTCCGCAGGGTCTGGGCTTCCGGAGCTACCGGGCAAAGGCAGAAGCGAATGTTGCTTTGGCGTAGGCCTTGTTTGGCATGCTTCTCTGGCTCAGGGCGCGCTGCAGAAGGCGGATGCGCTGCACGGGTGCCCCGCCTTTGGGCCTGACCTCGCGAATAAAGCCCCACTCGGCGGCGAGCAGGCGTTTGTAGCGCTCGAGGCTCATCTCTTCTGCGAGGTTTTTTATCGAGAGCTGATGTTCGATGCTGACGGGGAGCACCAATAGCCGGCTGCCGGGCGCCTGAAGCCGGTGGAAGACGATGTGATCGAGGTAATCCAGCGGAAACTCGCGCGGGAAGCCGCCGATGGCCTGAAGCGCGGATACGCGAACACAGGCCGCGGAGTTGAAGACCGTCAGGCGCTCTGTCGCGATCCCCGTTTCGACAGGAAGATCGCGGCCGCCGCGTACGAGCCGGGGTGAAAGCAGGACGCCGTCGCGGACCTGCCGTGGAACGATGGCGCATACAGGCGCGGGCGGTCCCGCATCGATGGCCGCGAGCAGCTCGGCAAAGAGCTCCGGGGTGAGTGTCGTGTCCTGATCGAGCAGGAGCAGCCATGGCAGATCGGCGACGACGGCAAGGTCCAGGGCATAGCCGTAAGCGGTTGAGAGGCCACCGTTGCTGCCGTCGTGCCGATACTCCACGTTTTCCCCGAGCTCCCCAAGCTGCCGGAGGTCATCGGCGGACTGCGCTTCCGGCGAGTTGTCGTAGATCAGCAGATCGATCTGTTCCCGCAGCGCTGGCTGTGCCGCGAAGATGCCGCGCAGGGACTGCAAGGTAGCCGAGTGGCCCACCGCGACCTTGTAGAGGACCACCACTGCCTGAATTTTGCGCCCGGCCGCCATAGCCTTGAGGATACATGCGACTCGACGGTGCGATGGTGCCGCAGTCATTCCCAAATTGGGACAAACATCGGAGGTTATGATGAGCAGGCAGGCAGGCCTGCGTCTATTTCGCCGGGAGTGAACCAGGGTGAGGATCGGCATTGTGCAGCGGGACGATACGAGGGATGTGCTTGCATCCTCCGGCACGCTGTACTTCATGGCAAAGGCGCTGGAGCGGCATGTGGGTGAGGTGGTTCACCTGGGCCCGGACACCACGCGCAGGAGCAAGATGCTGCTGCGCGGCGGCCAGGTTGTGAACAGGCTGACACAAGCTGTTTTTCAGCAACGCATCTCGCCGATTCACCAACGCGCCCTGACGCTGCATGCGGCTCGGCTGTTTGCGCCGCGGATCGCCGCCGCGGGATGCGATGTTTTATTTGCGCCGTTTGCTTCCGTGGAGATCGCGGCGCTGCAGACCTCGGTGCCCATCGTGTATCACACGGACATGACCTGGGCCGATGCGGTGGAGTACTACACGATCTACACGTCGTTGTTTCGTTTTGCGCGCGCCGAGGGCGAGCGAATTCAGCAGGCCGCCCTGAACAAGGCGACGGCTTCCGTCTTTCCGTCGGCATGGGCGGCGCGGACGGTGATTGAGCACTACGGGATTCCGGCTTCCAGGGTGAGTGTGGTGTCGTATGGAGCCAATTTTGAGAGTGAGGCGGTGCCCTCGCGGGAGGAGGCTTTGGCGCACTCGCTGGATAAGGGGGTGCGGCTGTTGTGGATCGGCGTGAATTGGGAGCGCAAGGGCGGAGCGATCGCGTTTGAGTGCCTGACGGAGTTGCTGCGGAAGGGCGTGGAAGCGCACCTGGTGGTTTGCGGCTGCACGCCGCCGCCTGAGTTCGCGCACGAACGCGTCACGGTGGTGCCGTTTCTGAACAAGAACGATCCGGAACAGAGGCAACGACTTTCTGCACTCTTTCTGGAAGCGAGCTTTTTTTTGTTTCCGACTACCACCGAGGCGCTGGGCATCGTGATGTGCGAGGCCAGCGCACATGGGTTGCCTTCGCTGGTGCGGAATACGGGCGGCGTGGGCGGCGTGGTTCGGGAGGGTGTGAATGGCTATTTGCTTGACGCCGACGCCCAGGGTGCGGCGTATGCCGACAGGATCCTGCAGCTGTGTCAGAACCCCGAAGCCTATGCGCGGATGGTAGAGAACAGTCGAAAAGAATACGAGCAACGGCTGAACTGGGATGCGTGGGGACAGGCGGTGCGGCCGGTGTTCGAGGCGGCGTGTGTACCGGAATGAGACGGATCTGTCGGCTGGCTCTGCCACGATGGTGGAGTTTGCCCCGCTCCCGGTGCTTGGCAGCGACAGTGGTGTGATCGGATCGGGTTACACTGCCTCTAGCTCGCGGGTCCCAACCAGAATTTGCCGGGTGCTGCAAGATGGCCACGGCTCTGCCACCTTTGGAGACAGATGATTGCTTTGAATGAGGTTCCCTGAACATGTTGTCGGCACGTAAAGTTCTTCAGGGCTCGGCCTCCAATATCATTCGGCTTGTTTTTTCTTTGCTCGTGGGCATCGTTCTTCCCCGCGTGCTGGTTCACCATCTTTCGCAGGCGGAGTACAGCGCCTGGGTGCTGATCCTGCAGCTGAGCACCTATGTGAGCTTGCTGGACCTTGGCCTGCAGACGGTCGTGGCGAAGTTCGTCGCCGAGCACCACGCCACGGGTGATCGTGAGGCCAACCGGCGCCTCATCAGCAGCTCCTTCACCGTGCTTTCCATCGCTGCCGTGATCGGCATGGGCATCGTGGGATTCATGGTTTGGCGTGTGCCACACTTCTTTGCGCAGATGCCGCCGTCGCTGTATCCGCAGGCCCGGATCGGACTGCTTGCGGTGGGGCTCTCCGCGGCGATAGCATTGCCGTTCGGACCGTTTCTTTCCGCCTTTGCGGGATTGCAGGAGTACTTCTTTCCCACCGTTGTGGCGTTGGTGAGCCGCATCGCTTCCGCAGTGGCGCTCATCGGATTTACGCTCGCGCACGCCAGTCTTGCCGAGCTTGCCTGCATCATGGCAGCCGTGAATGTAGTGACGGCGCTCGCGCAGTACCTGGGCTGGAAGCGCTATGCCAGCCATCAACTGGATTTCACCTTCTTCTACCTTGACCGCGGTGCCGCGAGCAACCTGCTGCGCTCCGGTGGCGTGATCGCAATTTGGACCGTGGGCGGCCTGTTTGTGAGCGGCCTGGATACCATCATCGTGGGCCACTTCGATTTTGCGCATACCGGCTTTTATGCCTTGGCAGCCAGCGTCACGAACTTCATGCTGATGTTCATCAACAGCCTGTTCGCGCCACTGATGCCGGCTGTTTCCGCGATGCAGGCTACGAGTACACCGAAGCAGGTGGGCGATCTCACCATTCGGGTCTCGCGCTATTGCACGCTGGTGGTATGTATCGCGGGGCTGCCCCTGCTGGTGGCGGCATACCCCTTGCTGACGCTGTGGGTAGGGCATGAGTACGCGACAAAGACGACTGCGTTTCTGCAGATTCTGGTGCTGGGTAACTGCGTTCGCCAACTTGGGTATCCGTACTCGCTGATTGTGATTGCGACCGGGAAACAGTACTTTGCCACGATCGCCTCCGTCTCCGAGGCCGTAGTCAATCTCGCGATAAGTATCTTTCTTGCGCACAGGATTGGCGCCATGGGAGTGGCCATTGGCACCCTGGTTGGCGCGTTTGTCAGTGTTGGGCTGCATCTGTTGGTGAGCATGCCTCTGACCCGGCCGGCAATTAA
>CAXSBL010000036.1:0-33067 GCA_964235515.1 uncultured Bryocella sp. | reverse complement strand
GGTTGTTGGTTGTTGGTTGTTGGTTGTTGGTTGTTGGTTGTTGGTTGTTGGTTGTGGCCGGGGCGGACAAACAGCGGGTCCTTCGCTTTGCTCAGGATGACAAAGTTTTGGAGGCAGCGCGGTGGTCCGGTTTAATCGCGGTGGTCCGGGTTAATCGCCGGCGGCTTTGCCGAAGGTGTGGCGGCTGTCGTGGCCGGCGGTGAGGAGGCCGGTTTTGGGGTCGCGGGCGATAAGTTCGCTGTCGCCCCAGGTGCGGGCGCCCTTGCCTTCGTCCTTGGCCCCGCTGTATTGCACGGGGTAGCCGGTGGCGTGGACGGTTTCGACGGTGGCGGCGGGGAAGCGGCTTTCAAATTCGAGGACGTCGGGAAGGTATTGGTGGTGGAAGCGCGGGGCGTCGGCGGAGGCCTGAACGTTTAGGCCGTTATCGACGATCGAGATGAGGTCGTTGGCGACGGTGGTGATGATGGTGCTGCCCCCGGGGGAGCCGAGGACGAGGCGGAGTTTGCCGGGGTGACAGGGCTTGGGGTTGGGGGATTTGCTGTCTGCGGTGAGGGGGAGGCAATCGTCGGGTTCGGCGACGATTGTGGGCGTCATGGAGCTGAGTGGGCGTTTGCCGGGACCGATGGCGTTGGCTGGGCCCTGAATGAGGCCGAAGGCGTTGGGGACGCCGGGTTTGGCGGCGAAGTCGTCCATCTCGTCGTTGAGCAGAAAGCCGAGCGGGTCTACGGTGACGCCGGAACCGAAGTAGAAGTTCAGGGTATAGGTCATCGAAACGGCGTTGCCATCCCGGTCGACGATGGAAAAGTGAGTGGTCTGGTGCGATTCGTGGGGGCCCGGGGCGCCGGCAAGCGGTGGCGGGAGGAAGCCGGCGGGACGGATGAGGGTGACCGAGGGGCTGGGAGCTACGGGCTGGATAGATTGCCGCCAGGCGTCGGCGTAGGGCAGCGCGGCCATTTGCGCGAGGGGGAGCGGTGTGAAGTCGGGGTCGCCGAGGTAGTCGGCGCGGTCCATGTAGGCGCGGCGAAAGGCTTCGGTGATGAGGTGGATCTGGGCGGGGGAGCGGTCGGGACCGGCTTTGGCCAGGTCGTAGCCTCCCAGGATATTCAGGAGCTCGATCAGAGCGATGCCGCCGGAGCTGGGAGGCGGTGAAGTGATGACCTCGAGGCCGCGATAGCGGCCGAGCAGCGGGGTGCGATCCTTGACCTCGTAGTTGGCAAGGTCTTTGGCAGTGATCAGGCCGCCGTTTTGAGCTTCGAAGCTGGCGATCTGCTGCGCCATGACGCCCTGATAGAAGTCGTCCGGGTTTTCGGCGATATGTTCGAGGGTGCGGGCGAGTTCGGGCTGCTTGAGGCGGTCGCCGGCGGCGTAAAACTCGCCGTTGCGCTGAAAGATGCGGAAGGAGGCGGGTGCCGCTTTGAGGCGGTCTGAGCGGAGCACCATCGCCTCTTCGGGGGAGAGCACGAAACCTTCAGAGGCGAGGCGGATGGCCGGCTGCATGACATGGGCGAGCGGAAGTTTGCCGAAGTGCTGCGAGGCGTAGACAAGGCCGGCGACGGTGCCGGGTACGCCCGAGGCGTGGGCGCCCACGGTGCTGAGCTTCGGAATGACGTTGCCGTGGGCGTCGAGGTACATGTTCGCGGTGGCGGCGGCGGGCGCCTTTTCGCGGAAGTCGAGAAAGTGCGGGTGGCCGCCGGCGAGTTTGGCGGAGCCGGGGCGGAGGAGCAGGAAGCCACCGCCGCCGATGTTGCCGGCCGCGGGAAAGGTGACGGCGAGGGCGAAACCGACGGCTACGGCCGCATCGACCGCATTGCCGCCGTCGTGCAGGATTTGGAGGCCGACATCGGTGGCGTCGTGCTGGTAAGTGGTGACGATCTCATGGCGGGCCTCGACGGGCGCGAGGATGGGAAGTGGTGCCGTTGGATCGGGAGCGGAGGGTAGGGCCGTTTGCGCGAAAAGCGGGTGTCCGAGGAGAGCGAGGGGAGCGAGGTTGACGAGAACGAGCAAAGACGAGACGGCGCGACGCATGCCTGGGCTCCTGTTTTGGGCTTGACAGGCCCATCATAGGGCAAGCGAGTCGCTCAGACGGGAGTTTGGACGGCGTTGAGGGCTTGGCTGGGCTGCCGCGGATTAGGGAGGCAGATCTCCGTGGCTGGAAAACGCAGATTCCCTGCGGGAATGACAACAAATGGGGCGAAACCGCAGCTTTGTGCTGAGGCCTGGTACAGCCAGGACAAGGCCTTGCGCTACATGCCGAGGAAGGCGTGGTAGCGGGTTTGCACTACGCCGATGTCGCGTGCGAGGCCTACCTTGGCGGTGTTGTAGCGATAGAGGGCGGAGACCAGCTGGGATTGGGCGTCGGTGACGGAAGCCAGGGCGTCGACCACCTCGAGGTTGTCGGCTACGCCGCTGATGAATCGGTCGCGAGCGTCGGAAAGCTCCTGCCGGGCGAGCGAAACATTGCTCTGGGCGACCTTTACGAGCTGATTGGAGGAGTTGATGTCGAGCAGGTTGTTGCGGATTTCGGCGTCAATGGTGGCGCGGAGGTTGTCGCGCTGGTCGCGCAGGCTGCGCAGTTGGGCGACGGCCTGACCCTCCTCACCGCGCTGAGCAGCCTCGCGAAAGATGGGGAATTTGAGGCTGCCTTCGGCGGTAAAGACGCCGTGGTAGGGGCCGCTGTCCTGGCCGAGGATGCCGTAATAGCCGTTGATGCCGAGGGTGGGGTAGCGCTGGTACTTGATGGCGCGGAGTTCGTGACCGGCGACTTCGAGGGTGGAGTTGAGGCTGAGGAGGTCGTTGCGGTGGGCGTAGGCCGTGTCGCGGGCCTGCTCGACGGTGAGGTCGGCGATCTCGGAGTAGGGTGTGATGTCGGTGAGATCGAGCTGCTGGCCGGCGGGAATGCCCATGATGCGGTTGAGCTGGATGCCGTCCTTGTCGAGCGTCGTTTCGGCCGAGACGTGCTGCTGCTCACGCTGCTGGTACTGCACCTGGGCCCGCAGGGTGTCGAGCCGGATGCCCACGCCGGCCTCTTCGCGGGCTGAGGCCTGCTGAAAGAGGGCGAGCGCGGCCGCTTCCTGCGCAACGGCGTTTTGCAGAGTTGCCTGGTCGGCGAGCACCTGGAGGTAGGCCATGCTGACAGCCTGGACGACCTGATCGTTGTCGTCCTGGATGGTCTGATCGACGGAGCGCTCTTCCGGCTTGATGGCGCGATAGAGCTCGAGGTCCGGCAGATTGAAGACCACCTGACTGAGTGAAAGTTGTGCGGAGGTGGTGCTGACCTTGATAAGGGTGGGAAAGGTTCCGCTCGCGAGCCCAAGCTGCTGGAGAAGGGGCGCTACCAGGGCGGGATTGAAGCCGAGGGCAAGCAGGTTGATTTCCTGCGTGCTGGAGGCGGCACGGAACTGCAGGTTGGGGATGACTGCATTGGTGATCTGCCCGACGTAGCCCCGGACGAGCTGCTGATTCGCCTTCTGGTAGCGCAGGCGGATGTTGCGTTCGAGGGCTAGAGCGATGGCGTCGTCGAGTGAGAGGGAGATCGGGCCGGCGGTTGGCTGCTCGACGGGATACCCACCCGGCCCTGCGGTGCTGCCCGCGGCGACGTACCGCGCGCCCGGCGCGGAGAGGTGCAGCAGGCCGGTTGCAGAGGCACCGTTCGGGCCTGCGCCGAGCAGGGCGCTGGGATCCTGGGGGAGCGCAGCCGGATTGCTGGCCGGCGACTGACTGTAAGGAGCAGCCTGGCTCGGTGTCGCGGGCTGGTTGGATGTCGCGGGCTCATTTGGGACTGCGGGCGCTTCGACCACGATCGATTGCGGCCGCTGCGTAGAGGGCTGCGTCAAGGGCTGGCCGGCCGTTTGCGCGACGGCGCTTGCCCAGGGGGACAGGGCGACCGCGTAGACGGCAGCCAGGAGCTTGGAACGTTTCTGCACGGTCTTTAGAGTGCCATGAACGATGCCGAGATGCGAAAGAGTAAGCGAAAGCGTTGCAACGAAGGAGGGATAGGAGGGGCCTGCCTTTTGTATCTACATGAAATGCACCTGTTGGTGGGCAACTAGCCGATGTTTGTAGGCGACCGTTAACGGGTGATCTGTTCTTCGGCGACCTGGAGGTTGGGCGCGGTGGAGGGCTTGAAATCGTCGTTGGCCTGGTCCTCCTGTTGGCCGATGGATTTGAAAAGCAGAGCGTGACCGCCGATGTGAACGTGGGTTTCGGTGATCTGCCAGTGGCCGGGAGCGATCTGGCGGCGTTCGACATCGAAGGTGCCGCCCTCGTCAACCTTGCCGAGAATGCCGAAACCGATGCGGACGTCCTGCGTGAGGGTGCCGCGCAGGGTTTTGATACGGTCGCCTTCGTGGGAGACGACGATCTCGCCGGCCATGGTGCCCATGACACGGGACTGCATGTCCGGCGGGCGGAAGGCGGGATTTGGCTTGAAGTGCAGCACTGTCTCTTCGGGTGTCTGGCCGGCGATCGTCCAAATGAAAGCGTTTGGAAGGATGGACAGGAGCTCGCGGGCCTGGGCGCCGTCATGAGCACTGTCCTGTTTCTTCTTCTCCTGCTGCTCGGGGCTGTTCACGAAGGTGTGAACGCGCTGGAGTTCGTCCTGCTCGGCTTTACCCGTGAGAGGGTGGCCATTCAGGTCGAGCAGGCGCATCAGGTCCCCTTTGGGGGTTTCGACGATGTGGTACACGGCATCTTTGCCGGGCTGCACGTCATGGTCGCGGTAGTCCCAGGCGCTGTGATCCACCCTGGAGGCGTTTAGCTCAGAGTTGACGGCGTTGCGCACGGCGGTCTCGGCAGCGGGCTCGGAGGTCTGCGCCGGGGAATGTGGGCCGACTACAAGGGCCAGGCCGATGGTGAGCAGGATGCGAAGAGCCTGGTTCCGGGAGGTGCGCGTATTACGAATCATGGATCGGGACCTCGGATTCAGCTTCCATGCGGTAAGACGTGGTTTATTCGGGGAGGATTTTGACGAAGGAGCCTTCGCGTAGCCGTGCACCGCCCATTGGATGGACGACGCCGTCACGGACAAAGCCTCGGATGGGTGCAGTTTCGATACGTTCCGGGGTGCGCGGTGCGGGAATCGAGATCTGGGTTCCGCCGAAGTTGGCGGGTGCGGGGGGAGCGCTGCCGGAGGTGGGGTAGGGGGTGGCTCGAGGTGCGGGCGTATTGGCCGAGCTTGCCTTTTCGGCACCTTTGCCCATGCCGCGGTCCATGGCTTCATTGGCGAGGCGGTCGGCGTCCTTGTTTTTGTGGCGCAGGGCGTGCAGGATTTGGAAGCCTTCGAGTTTGGCGATGCGGCGCTTGGCTTCTTCGTGCAGGGGCTTCAGGTCGGGGGAGTTGACGCGGTATTTGCCCTGGATCTGCTTGACCATGAGCTCGGAGTCGGCTACCACGCGGAGCCTGGGGATCTTGTTGTCGATGGCGTACTGGAGGGAGGCGAGCAGGCCGGCGTACTCGGCGTAGTTGTTGGTACGGATGCCGAGGAACTCGCTCAATTCGGCGATCTCCTCGCCTTCCGAGTCGGAGAGCGCGGCACCAAAGCCGGCAGGGCCCGGGTTGCCGCGGGAGCCGCCATCGCAGTGAGCGAGGATCCAGCCAGGCTGCAGCGGGGGAATTTCGGAGTCTTCGACCTTGGGGCGAGGTTTTTTAAAAAACGGCGGGCGGGCGCCGGAGGAGCTCTTTGCGGCTGCGGGGGAGCGGGGGCGGTCGTCGGGGAAAAGCGAACTCATCGGGGCTTAGTGTAAGCCGCCGGTGGAGGTTTGTGGATGACGCGGGGGTGTCAGGCCCGGCTCCCGACTGTGCCAAATCCGGACAGAATGCCTATCAAGCGGACCGAGGTTGCAGGATTTCGACCTGGCCATCGGGGGATTTGGAGAAGACGTGGAGCTCCTGACCGTTGACGTCGATGTGTCGCAGAATCACCTTGCCGTCGGCGAGTTCGAGGTCGGAGAAGCCGAGGACCTTGGCGCCGAAGGGGCCTCGTTTGGCGGGGTCGGTGGTCCAGTTCACGAGCTCCGCGCCGCCGCCGCCGGAGATGACGAAGCTGGTGGGGTGACCGGCGAATTCAATGTGCTGCAGATCGTGGTCGTGGCCGGTGATCCAGAAATCGACCTTGGACTGGCGGATGAGGTCGTCCCAGCGCTTGAGGAGGAGCTTGTTGTCCTTGTGGACGCCGTTGGTGTAGAGCGGGTGATGGCAGACGACGGCGACGAAGGGCGTGGAGCGGGATTTGGCTAGTTCGGCGCGGAACCAGGTCTCCTGCTCGGCGACGTGCTCCTTGCTCATGGTGAAGCTCCAGGGAAAGGGGTCTTCCTTGGTGCCGGGGAGGTTGGTGTCGAGGCAGATGAAGGTGATCTGCGGATTCTGGGCGGGCCACTGAAAGCTGTACCAGCGGGCGGGCATGGTCCAGCGGGTTTTGACGTGCTGTCCATAGGCGAGCTGGAGGTCGACCTTGCTGTCGATACGGTGCTCGTAGTCGTGGTTGCCGAGCACGGCGTAGAAGGGCACGGGGAAGTGCGAGGTGGGGTACATCTGCTCAAAGTCGTTCTGCCAACGCGGGCAGCTGAGACCGCCAATCATGTTGCCGTACCAATTATCGCCGAGCAGAAAAACGGCCTGCGGATGAACGTGCCGATTGTCGACGTAGGCCTTCATGGCGGTCGCGACGGCGCTCTGTTGCTGCGGGTAGCGGTCCGCGCCCCAATCGCCCAACAGGAGCATGTGCGGGTTCGCGGGGGCAGGTGCGGGGGCGGTGCCGCTGAAGGTCTGCGCGAACAGGTGGTGCCCGGGGCGCATGGCGGCAAGTGCGGAGAAGGCGACGGTTTGCCGGAGAAAGGCACGGCGGTTCAGATGGTTTGGGTCAAAAGGCGGCAATCTGGCTCCTGCATGCTGCCGTCGACTTGATGGGGCGCAAGGGCCGCCGACGCATATGTCATTGGACGCGACGAAGGGGGCAGCGGTCGCGTCCGGTGTGCACCGGAGCTACTGCTGCCCCCTTGCTCTGTTGCGTTTGCCTGAATTGGCAGGTTAGACGGCAGGGCTGCCGACCGCGTGGGGCGGGCGAACAATGAAGGGCAGGACCGCCGAGCAGAGAACCACGATCGCCAGGATATGGAGGCCGTTGACGTAGTGGCCGGTGGCCTGGCGGGTGTGCGCGATGAGCAGAGGACCGAAGGCGCTGGCGAAGCCCCAGGCGGTAAGCATCAGGCCGTAGATGGCTCCGACGTACTTTGGACCGAAGTAGTCGGCCGCAAAGGCGGGCATGGTGCCGAAACCGCCGCCGTAGCAGAGCAGGATGACGAAGGCCACAACGGTGAGGGCGCCCTGGCTGCCGATGCCCGGGAGGATCCAAAACAGGACGGCCTGCAGCAGGAACATGATCAGAAAGACGAAGCGGCGCGGGATGAGGTCCGAGACCCAGGCCCAGAAGACGCGGCCCAGAGCGTTGCCAAAGGCGACAATGCCGACCATGCCGGCGGCGACAATGGCGGTTACACCGGCGAGCTCCTGAAACATCGGGGATTCCTGCGAGATGATCGAGATGCCCGCTGAGGTATTGAGAAACAGGAGGAGCCAGAGAGCCCACCATTGCCAGGTGCGTAGGGCCTCGCCCAGGGTGAAGTCGCGGGTGGCTTCTGTCTTCTTGAGAGCCTCGGGCGGGGTCCAGCCTTCAGGAACGTAGCCGGCCGGCGGATTGATCATGAAGGAACCGGCAAGGACGGAGACGATCAGGAAGCCGATGCCGAGATAGAGAAAGGTTGTGGTAACGCCCACGGTCTTGATGAGATGTGTCGCGAGCGGAGCTGTAATGAGCGCGCCGGCGCCGAATCCCCCGACAGCGATGCCGGTCATGAGGCCGCGCTTGTCTGGAAACCACTTCACAAGAACGGAGATGGGGACGATATAGGAAAAGCCGATGCCAATGCCCCCGATGACGCCGTAGCTGAGATAAAGCCACCACAGGCCGTGAGCAGAGAGGCTGGCCAGCGCGACGCCGAGACCATACAGAAGACCGCCGGTCATGGCGACGACGCGCGGACCGCTCTTGTTACTCCAGAGACCGCCGAAGAAAGCGGCAAAGCCGAGCACAAAAATGGCAATGGTGAAGGTGAGCGTGACCTGCTCGATCGTCCAGCCGAAGCGGGCGGTCAGCGGCTTGCGGAAGACGCTCCAGGCGTACACCGCGCCGAGCGCGATCTGCAGGATCACGGCGGCAAAGGCAATTCCCCAACGCTTGTTCATTCAAAAATCCTTTCGGCCGCTTCAAGCACCCAGATGGGCGGGCGGGTTCCATCGCTCATAAAACGCTGAAGCTGGCGGTATTGTCCAGACTAACGTGCAAAACGTTGGTAACCAGGACGCGTATCCGGATTTATGAGGGACGAATCCTGCGAAGTTCGAGATCGCCTCAAGAAGAGCGTCAGGACCAGAGGCGGCGGACGCCGAAGGATTCCAGCTGGGCGTCGGCGCTGATGACGGGGATGTCCTGAGCGAGGGCGTGGGCGGCGATGATGCGATCGAAGGGATCGCGGTGCGCGCCGGCGAGGCGGCCGGCGCGGAGGGCGATGTCCGCGGTGATGGGAATAAGAAGGTATCCAGCATCGGCCACCAGGCTGACGAAGTCTCTTTCAAGAGGAATGGCTCCCGAGAGCTTTCCCAGCCGGACTTTGGTGGCGATCTCCCAAGCGCTGGCGGCGGAGACCAAAAACTCATATTCCTCATTGTTGAAAACTGCCCGCACGGTGCGGGGCAGGCGCTCAGGCTCGGTCCAGGCCCAAATGAGCGCATTGGTGTCCAGCAGAACTCTCAACGTGCTTTGCCCGTGTAGAGAGGATCGTCGTCCTCGCCTTCATTCCAGAGCCGCAGTTCATCCTCTGGAAGAGGATCCCAGGCAGAATCTGGAACCTTGATGTTGAGGTGCGCCAGCAGTCCCAGACGCTGCGTTTTTTTGGGCGTAACGGCTTCGAGTTTGGCGACCGGGGTCTTTTCGCGGCCGGAGGTGATGATCACCGTTTCACCGGCCTGCACCTGCTTGAGAAGTTCGGAGAGGTTGGTTTTTGCTTCAAAGATAGTTGCGGTGAGCATGGAGATCTCCTGCTAGGTTAGCTTAGCACTTTCGGAGATCTGGCTGAACAGGCCGCCGGGCGGTGTACAACTCCTGTTCGCTCACCTTCGGGAGCCCAGACGCGTCTATCGAAACAGAAGCAAGTTGACTCCGGAGTCAGCCGACCGTATGAGCACTACATCCGCGATTGTTTTACCCGGCGATCCGCTTCGCCGCCGTCCGAGCCCGTTTGCCGTTGGATTGCAGGAGACGCGCGAGGCTGCGAGTCTGGCGATAGGGGCAGTAGACTTATCGGCAGTTGCCATGCCCAAACCGGGAGTTCGATTGGAAGCTGGACCGGAAGCCGGTCCGGGCGCAGGGCTGGAGAGCCGGCAGCCGCCGCGCGCGACAGCTTCCGTGAGTGGCCGCGCGAAGATGACGCCGCAGGAGTTGGAGGCGCGGGCGCAGCAGCGGGCCGAGGACGATGAGCTGATCCGGGCGGCGCAAAAGGGCGACCGGTCGGCGTTTGACTCGTTGGTGCGGCGGTATGACCGCAGCGTTTTGCGGCTGGCACTGCATATGCTTTCAAACGAGGAAGATGCGCAGGATGTGCACCAGGAAGCCTTCATCAAGGCCTACCGGCACCTGTCGAACTTCCGGTTTGAGTGCTCGTTTTACACGTGGCTGTACAGGATTGTGACGAACCTTTGCCTGGACCAGCTGCGGCGGCGCAAGAGCCGGCGCGAGGACCCTGCAACGGCGCTGGATTCCGCCGGCGAAGAGATGGATCTGATGGCAAACGTGCAGGATGACCGTGCGGGAGCCAATCCCGGACGGGAGCTGGAGCGCAAGACGCAGAGTGCGGCCATCCAGGGCGCGCTGGCGGAGCTGACACCGCGGGAACGCATGGTGTTTGAGCTAAAGCACTACCAGGGATTGAAGTTGCGGACGATCGGCGAGATGCTTTCGACGACCGAAGAGACCGCCAAGAATACGCTGTTCCGCGCAACGCGCAAGCTGCGCGCACGGTTGGCCGAGGTTCGTTAGGGCACGGCTGAGAACAGCAGCACGAAAACAGGCAACATGCAGCACAAAGCGGACAGGGAAGCATAAGTTCCGCGCCAGCAGCACCTTTGGGGACAGGCTAGTGAGAGGGACGCGACATGCGGTGTGATGACGTGCGGTGTAATGATTATGCGATGTGAAGAGGCGCAACAGGGCATTGTTCTGGCCCAGTACGGAGAGCTCGCGGACGATCTGCAGATGCCGCTGGAGCAGCATTTACGCGGCTGCGAAGAGTGCCGCCGCGAGTGGAATGCGTACCTGCTCCTGGGCGAACAGATGGCGCTGGAACCGGTGGAGGAGCCTTCGCCGAACCTGCTGGCGGCCTCGCGGATGCGGCTGGATGAAGCGTTGGACAGGATGCCGGCACGTTCGCTCGGGCAACGGTTCTGGGCGAACAGCTTTCGCTGGCTGGGTTTTGTGCAGGGGGCGCCGGCGCTGACGACCCTGTTGCTGGGTATGGGATTTTTGGGCGGCCATCTGCTGTCGCGGTACCAAACCGCGCATCAGCCGCAGCTGCCGGGGGTTGTGATGTTGTCGCATCCGGCCCAGGGTACGGTGGCGAGCGTTTCCGGTATTGTGCAGACGCCGAACTCCGACCTGGTGCAGGTGAACTACAACAAGCTGGTACCGGAGACGATGCAGGGATCGCTGGACGACCCCGAGGTGCGCAAGCTGCTGATGCTTGGCACGCAGCTGGCGACGAGCAGCCAGGCGCATGTGGATGCGGTGGCGTTGCTGGCGCATGAATGTCGCGACGGGCACAACTGCGGCGAAGAGGGTGCAGGCGAGGGCGATCGCGGGATCCGGGCAGCGTTGTTGACCAGCCTGCGTACGGACAGGAGTGCGGCGGTGCGTCTGCAGGCGCTGAACGGACTGCAGCCGTATGTGGCCCAGGATGAGCGGGTGCGCGATGGTGTGCTGGCGGCGCTGATGCATGATCACAGCGCCGAGGTGCGAACGGAGGCGATCTCGATGTTGTCTCCCGTGGAGGCGGATTCGAGTGTGCGGCAGGCGCTGCGCACGGTGTCGTCGCAGGACGCCAACCCGGCGATACGCAACGCCAGTTTCCAGGCGCTGCGGACCGCTTCGGACATCGAGTAGAGGCGGGCGATGCTGCCATTGGCTGAACGGGCCTGCGCTCATCAGGCATTTGGCGGCCGTGCATCTGCGGCCGGTGGATTCCTGGGTGGGCGCCCGCTGTCTGGATCAGGACTTTTGGCGGGCGTGAGGGCGGTGGCGCTGACTTCTGCGTTGCTGGGGAGCGCGGCCGCCGCCTTTGCACTGGTCCCCGGGGCGTCCAGCGTTGCGCATGCGGGCGGCATGCGCGGAACGAGCCCCGGGCATTCACAGGGCTATCTCGGGATTGAGTTTCACGATGTTCCTGATGACAGCGCTGTTGGCTTGCACACTCGCGGGGCGCGCGGCGTAGAGGTGGTGATGGTGGACCACGACGGGCCGGCGGGCAAGGCCGGTCTGCGGCCGCATGACCTGATTATGGCTCTGAATGGGCAGGCCGTTGCCGGCGCCGAGGCGCTGCGGCGCATGATTCACGACGCCGGGGCGGGTGTGCAGATCGCGTTGCAGGTGATCCGCGCGGGCAGGCCGATGACGCTTTCCGCGCAGCTGGGGGACCGCGACCAGGTAGCACGAGCGGCGATGGCGCGGCTGGCGGCCGCGGATCCTCCGCCGGCCGCTCCCGCGGAACCCGTGGGCCTGTCGCCCAACTTTGCCGATGGCCGGATTGAGGCGGTGACGCCGGATCCGCCGCCGCCGGAGCCCGTGCACAGCCAGGGCTTTCTGAGCTCCATGCTGCACACACCGTTCACAGGCGCGGTGATGGAGACCATGGAGCCGCAGCTGGCGAACTTCTTCGGGGCGCCGACGGGCATGGGCTTACTGGTCCATTCCGTCGCACCGAACAGCCCGGCGGCGCAGTGCGGTCTGCGGGCGGGCGACGTGATTCTGCGTGCGGATCTGTACGCTCTGCGAACGCAGTCGGACTGGTCCCGCCGGCTGCATGCGGCCAAGGGTGCGCCGATAAAGCTGGACGTCATCCGTGACAGGCATGAGATCGCCGTGACGCTGCAGCCGGATCTGCGGCGCCACTCGTTGCTGGAGTGGCCTTTGCGGAGTGAGTAGGGTTAAGCGGACCGTGGTGAACCGGAGTCGGTTTTGCACACTGATCACTGTCTATCGACCTAATCCGCTATTCACTGCTTAGTAAGCCAAATCCATCATTTCGCGACCGGCTTGCCTTCCTGCACGTAGTTTTTGTTCCAGGCAGGGATTTCAACCACGTAGGTGCCGGGCTTTTCGATGACGGCCTGGCAGCCCAGGCGCGAGTTCAGCTGCAGGCCCGGGGAGAGCTCCATGCGATCCAGCTCTTTTTCCTCAGCTTCGTTGAGGTTCTTCGTGCCCTCAAGGATGTGGATGTGGCAGGTGGTGCAGGCGCAGACGCCGCCGCAGGCATGGTCGAGAAAGATGCCGTAGTTCTCCGCGACGTCGAGAAAGCTCATGGGTTCGCCGTGGCCGTCGTAGGGCAGGGTGCCGAAGGGGAACTCGACCGTCTTGTTTTCGGGCTTGAAGGTGACGCGAACCATGTTCGGCGCGGGCGGCAGGTTGAGGTCGATCTCGGGCAGCGGGATGGAGGCGTGTTCAGACATAGCAGTATCAGTGTAGTGCGTCCCGTTCGCAGCCACTGGGTTGTGGCTGGTTTGGAGGTCGAAAGCGTGCGCCGAGGGCGGCTACGTCCAGGTGGGCGGGAGGCGGCCGTGTCACCGAAGTGGTAGGGCGGCGCCACGGTGGTGGCGTTCCGTTGCGCCTCCCGGTCC
The DNA here is from genome assembly GCA_964235515.1 of uncultured Bryocella sp. Lineage (GTDB taxonomy): Bacteria > Acidobacteriota > Terriglobia > Terriglobales > Acidobacteriaceae > Granulicella. The sequence goes on along the minus strand of CAXSBL010000036.1, from coordinate 20,131 downwards.
CGGTACTTTTCGCAACAGGCCAGCACACGTGCGATCCAAGGTGGGAGAGAGCTCCAGGCCAAGAATATGAGAGGGAACACATGAATCTTGGTTCCGGTTTGACCGTCATCTGGGCGGTTTTGTTGTCGATGACTGTGCTTGTGATGGTGTGCCGCGGAACGATCACGCAGCATGAAATGGATCAGCTCTGGCTGACGGATAAGTCCACACCCAGCCTGAACAGCCGTGAGCACCACCGCCTTCTCAAGCTGGTCCGGTTCCTGCGTCCGGTTTACCTGGCGCTGGGCTTCGGTACGGCACTTATTTCCGCGATTATTGCGGGAATTTATGTGGTGAATGTGTGGCCTTATGTGCATATTTTGCCGCAGCACTAAAAAGGTACGAACTGACAAATGGGCCATGGACGCTTCAACGTCCATGGCCATTGTTGCCTACACGTTTTAGCGGGACTTAGGCTGTGGTTTTCACGCTGTCGCCAGCCGTAACCTCATAGGCAGAACCGGAGACCATGCGCGCTCCTTCGGAGGCGAGAAACACGACCACTGGAGCAACGTCGTTGGGGTCGATCCAGGGCACACCGAGCGGCGTGGTTTTAGCAAGGCCCTCGCGGGCTGTTTCTTCATCCTTTTCCTTATCGCCGGTGGGTTGCTTGCCGGTAATCTGGAGTGCCTGGGCGTAGCGCTCCTCGTGGCGGGTGAGGGCGGTATCGATCAGGCCGGGAACGAGGGCGTTAACGGTGACGCCATGTTTGCCGAGCTCCCAGGCGGCAGACTTCATCAGGCCGATAAGGCCCCATTTGGAGGCGGAATAGGGAGCGCCGTTGAAGGTGCCGTGCTGGCCTTGTGTGGAGGTGGTAAGAATGATGCGGCCGTAACCGCGTTTGACCATCGCCGGACCGAAGGCGCGCAGGACGTTGGCGGCGCCGGTGAGGTTGGTATCGATGGTGATGTCCCAGTCGGCATCCTCGAGCTCCATCAGGGGATGAAACTGCTGGATGCTGGCGTTGGCGAAGAGAATGTCAACTGGGCCGAAGTCGCGTTCGATGTTCACGGCAGCCTCGCGGACGGCGGGCCGATCACGCTGGTCGAGGATGATGTGGTGCCAGTTCACGCCGAACTCGCGCACCAGACGTCCGGTTTCGGCGAGATCCTGCGGGGTTGCGGGCGTTACGCCTGAACGCGGGTCCACCGTGGTGCAGATATCGATGCCGGCGACATCCGCGCCGGCCTGGGCGAGGGCAATGGCCGTGGCGCGGCCGATGCCGCGTGCGGCGCCGGTGACCACCGCCTTACGGCCCTTGAGGGCGTCGGAGCGAAAGGTCTGTGCTGAAGCGTTGGCTCCGGACGGTGCTGGGGTGCTTGCCATGCGAAATCTCCTGTGTGTTGGTCGTGCCCTTTGCGGGTGGATCGCGGCAGAGGTAAGCGACTGCAAAGCCAGCAGATTTCACGAGGCCGCGACAATTTCGCCAGCAGCGCCGTATACGTTCAGGTGGCCGCGATTCCACCCATTTCTACTCTCTCCTGTTTAGATTCATGGGTCCCGCAAGGTTTGCCTCCGGCCGGCTCAGCCGGTGAAAGGAAGGTTCGACGGCATCGAGTGCGGCGTGACGGCACGAAGTGCGCAGGGCGCCCAGGAGCTCACGTGGAGTTCGGTTCCACCACTGGCAGCGTGTAAATGTCACCTTCCTGCGTTAGCCCGTCCATCCCCTTGAGCGGCTTACCGCGCGGTTCCAGCGTTGCTTGATGCTTTCCATGGTCTCCTGCGTGGAAGCCGGTGTGAAGAGTGTGCCGCCCGTGACTGTGCGTGGCACCTGGTCGAGGCCGGACCAGAAGCCGACGGCCAGACCGGCGAGCAGCGCCGCGCCGAGAGCGGTGGTTTCCAGGCAGTCGGGCCGGCGCACGGGGACGCCGAGCAGATCGGCCTGGAACTGCATCAGGGTGTTGTTGGCGGCGGCTCCGCCATCGACGCGCAACTCGCGCAGGGGCGCGGGGGTGTCACTGTTCATGACCTCCAGCACGTCCGCCACCTGCAAGGCAATGCTTTCGAGCGCGGCGCGCGCGATGTGACCGCGTTCGGTGCCGCGCTGCAGGCCGATCAACAGGCCGCCCGCGTGGGGATCCCAGTGCGGCGCGCCGAGCCCGGTGAAGGCGGGGACGAAGATGACGCCGCCGCTGTCCGGCACGGTACCGGCGAGCGCTTCCACGTCTTCGCTGCTGGCGAAAAATTTCATCTGATCGCGCATCCACTGGATGACGGTGCCGCCGTTGAAGACAGAGCCTTCGAGCGCGAAGGCGGGCTTGCGATCAATCGAACAGGCAAGCGTGGTGAGCAGCCGCTGCTGGCTGAGCCGGAAGCTGTCGCCGATGTGCTGCAGCAGAAAACAGCCGGTGCCGTAGGTGTTTTTGGCGTCGCCCGGTTGCAGGCAGTGTTGGCCGAAGAGTGCGGCTTGCTGGTCGCCGGCGAGGCCCGCAATGGGAATTTCGCCCAGACCCAGACCCAGACCCAGACTGGTGCTGACTCTATCGACGAGTTCGCTCGACCAGACGACCTCGGGCAGCATGCTGCGGGGAACGCGCAGGAGGCGCAGGAGATCGTCATCCCAGCGATCTTCGACGAGGTTGTAGAGCACCGTGCGCGAGGCGTTGGTGCGGTCGGTGACGTGGCGGCGGCCGCTCGTCAGATTCCAGATCAGCCAGCTGTCGACGGTGCCGAAGGCGAGTTCGCCGCGATCGGCACGGGCGCGGGCTCCGGGGACGTTGTCGAGGATCCAGGTGATCTTGGTGCCGGCGAAGTAGGGGTCGAGGCGAAGACCGCTGCGCCGGCGCAGCTCGTCTTCCTCGCCGTTACGCATCATGTCGGCACAAAGATCGGCGGTGCGGCGATCCTGCCAAACGATGGCGTTGTAGACCGGTTTGCCGGTGCTGCGGTCCCAGACGATTGTTGTTTCGCGCTGGTTGGCGATGCCAAGGGCGGCTACATCACGGGGCTGGATGCCGGCACGGCCAAGCACTTCAACTGCGGCGCTGAGTTGTGAGGTGAGGATCTCGAAGGGGTCGTGCTCGACCCAGCCCTGTCTGCCGGGTGGGTAGATTTGCCGGAACTCCTGTTGCGCCACGCCGGCGATCTCGCCTTCCTGGTCGAAGAGGATCGCACGCGAGCTGGTGGTGCCCTGGTCGAGCGCCAGGATGTACTTTGCCAAAGCGACCTCACGTCTGCCGCCCGAGAAACGGCGAGATTACGTTAGCAGGTCTAGCCGTCTGTGATCCTTCATCCTGCAGCGCGCGGCCTGGAAGGGGTCTTGTGGACCAAAGCTGTCGTCCGGAACCACTGAGCTGATCTAAAACGAGTTCCAGGCCGTTTGGCGAGGCCGCAACGGCCTGGATGAGACCACTTCTAGACCGTTTCCGGCGGGCAGGCGGTGGTTTGGAGATGAACGGTCTGCTTCCCGAGCACCGGATGGGTAGCGATGAGCCGAACGGTGCCGGCCTGTTCCCCGGCCCGGACCCAGATCGCGCCGGTGCCGCCGACGAGAGCGAACGGATTGTCGCCGATAAGGGTGGCAGGGCCCTCGAGTGTGAAGACGATGCCATCACTGGCGAAGGGACGAACGCGGCCGAACTCATCGGTGACGCGAAGAACGATGCGGGTGGCGTCGGCACCGTCGGCGACGAGTTCCGTGTCGTCGGGGAGGAGAACGAACTGACGATCGACGCCTGCGCCGGACATGGTCTTCGAGATGACCTGCTTGCCGCCGATGAAGCCGTCGATGCGCAGATCGCCCCAGTCATTCAGCTTGCCTTTGAGCGGGATCGAAAAAGGCGAGTGGGGCAGATGGGGAAATTGGACGCGGTCGGGATCGGCCTCGGTGATCTGCTGGAAGCCCTTGCCGCTGTCAATGAAGAGCTTCAGGTGATCGCAGTTGGAGCTGATCATGATGTTGCTCAGACCGAGGGATTCATCGCTGGGCGCCCAATGAAACGCCGGCTCGAGCACAATCTCTTCGGCGGGATCGCACATGGATTTGTAGAAGCCCGCGGCTGATTTCGGCGTGCGGAAGATGTCCGTTACGCCGTGGTAGCAGATGCGATCACCGGAGCCGAAGTCCTTGTGGGTGTTGTAGTCAAAGGCGCACCAGCCGATGCCGCCGGCGTACTGCGGGTCGGAGGCCAGGGTGTCGTGCACGCGGGCGTGGCGCACGACGAACTCCTGCAGGCGTTCTTTATCGTCGATGGTCTTGGTTGGGAACGTGTGGCCAACGAACTCGGTGTTGAGATAGCGCGGATGATTCGGCGGCTTCAGGGGCCAGCCGAAATCATTCATGGTAAAGACGTCTTCGAGGAACTCGGAGGATTGGAAGTAGCGGATGCCGCAGGTCTGGCGTGCGCTGTCGAGGGCGTGTGCTTTGGCGTTGGTGCGGGTGTAGAAGTCGTGGTTGTCGCGCGATTCGTTGATGCGCACGCCCCAAAGGATGATCGAGGGGTGATTCCAGTCGCGACGGACCATGCGATTGACGTTGTCGACGGCGATGTCCTGCCAAGCCTTGTCGCCGATGTGTTGCCAACCGGGGATCTCTTCGAGCACCAGAAGACCGATCTCATCGCAGGCGTCGAGGAAGTGACGCGATTGCGGATAGTGCGAGGTGCGGACGATGTTGCAGCGCAGATCGTAGCGCAGGATTTTGGCGTCCTGGCGCTGCACGCGGGCGGGCATGGCCTGGCCGACCCAAGGAAAGGTCTGGTGGCGATCAAGGCCGTGCAGCTTGATGATTTTGCCGTTGAGCGAGAAGCCCCCCGGGGTGAAGGTGGCCTCGCGAAAGCCGATGCGGCGGCTGTCTTGATCGACGACGGCGCCGTTTTGCAGCAGCTGCACGTGCACATGGTAGAGGTGCGGATGTTGGAGATCCCAAAGCTCGACGCCCTTGAGGCGATCGAGGGTGAGATGGAACGAATTCGGCAACGGTGTGGGCGTGGGAAGGGCGCCCAGGGCCTGGTCGGCATCTTCGGGATGGTGTTCGGTGGTTGTAGGCTCGGGCAGCTTGTGTGAGGCGGTTGCGACGATGCTGTTGTCAGAGACCTTGCGGAGCTCCGCTCGAAGGGAGAGCGCGCCGGGCCGTATGTTCGGGGCACGGTCGAGAAAGACTTCGACATCGACGCCGGGTGCGCCGCTCATGACATTTTGCGGCCGCGCGTAGATATTTTCGATGAAGGTCTGCGGGACGACGCGAAGGGCGACCTCGCGATAGATGCCGCCAAAGGTGAGGTAATCGACTTCATTGCCGAAGGGTGGGATGTCGGGCCGTTCGGTGGAATCGACTTCGACGGAGAGCAGGTTCTCGCCGGTTCGGTTGAGGTGGTTTGTCAGCTCAAAGGAAAAGGGCGTGAAGCCGCCGCGGTACTCGCCGAGTTTCTGGCCATTGAGGTAGACCGTGGAGGCGGTCATGACACCTTCGAAGTCGACAAAGACGCGCTTGCCATTGAGGTCAGGCGGCAACTTCAGGGGGCGGCGGTAGAGCGAGATGAACTCGTAGGTCTTCTCGTCGAAGCCGTGCCAGGGAAGGGCAATGTTGGTGTGCGGTACGGTGACGCGGGTGAAGGCGGCGTCATCGAAGGCGACCGCATGCCCTTCCGCGAAGCTTTTTGGACTGTAGCGCCAACCGCGATTGATGGGGAGGATCTGCCGGCCGCCGGCGCTTCCTACAATTGCCACTGCCTGCGCGAGGGTCGCCGGAGCCATCCTGGCGCCCGCGACAGCAGCCGTGCCCTTGAGAAACCTTCTACGATCCATGTGCACCTTTGGCTGTGGGCGATTGTGCCACGTACGCCTGTGTGAGAAAGATGATACAGACAAGCCGGCGGAGCGCAATACGTTCGCAGGACGGCAGGAAAAGCTTAGGGCAGGCTGCGCGGGTTTGTCGCCTTTGTGCGGAACTGCTGGACGGTGGCATGATTGCGTTCAGTCGAATTCACGACATGAAAACATGTGTATCGCATACTCTTTCATAGGTAGGCAAAAGTACGTCCAAGGCAGATAGCAGTTGATACGTCTACACAGCGCATCACTTTAGACGGCTTAACCCTGTGTTTAAGGGCTTTGTTTTATTTTGGAGAGGCATTTGAAAAAGTCACTCTTTACCTACTTCACGTGGGTTCTCTATGTTTGCGCCACGCTGCAGCTCATCCGTTACTACGTTGTGAGCACCACGTTCTACCTGAAGATGCCGCTCTACCTCCACGGCGGCGAGCGCCTGCCGTTTCAGGAACGTGTGCTGCCCATCTACCTGATGTACCCGATCAACCATTCGGCGTTTTTGATGACGCATCTTGCCCACCCGCGGGGCGGCTTTGACGCGCCTTCCGCGGCCACGCAGGAGACGCTGGCGTTTTATCTGGTCTCCCTGGTGTCTTTTTCTCTGGCCTGCTATCTGGTGCACCGTTTGTACCAGGCTGTCACGAAGACCGGTGTGCTTTCCATGCTGGCCGTGCCGGCTTTCATGGTGCTTGTGCTCTGGACGTATGTTGTGCACCTGGACGCCAACTTCTCTTATCCATACGACATGCCGTCACTTGCTTTCTTCGCGGGCGGGCTGCTGGCGATCTACACCCGCCGTTTCTGGCCGTTGGCAGCGGTGATGTTTTTCGGCACGTTCAATCGCGAAACGACCCTGTTCCTGGTCGGTATTTATATTCTGGATGCCGCCTCGCGGCAGGTGCCCAGAGCCGTGCTGGAGGCCACCGGCGGCCGGTTGACGTTGTCACAGCGCTTTGATCTGCGGCAGGTTCCCTGGGCAAAAGCCGCGTTGCTGCTGGTCATCTGGATGGCTGTAAAACTGCCGCTGGCGTACCACTACCGCCATAATGACAACTCTGAAAACTTCGTCCGGATCTGGACGAACATCGGACGGCTACGACCCCGGCTGTGGCCGGCGCTTTTGAACATCTGCGGCTACGTCCTGCCGGTCGTTGTCGTTCTACGCGGCCGCCTGCGCCCGCTTCGCTTTGCGAACTACCTTTACATTCTGCCGTTCTGGGTTGCCGTGATGTTTTACACGGGCGTGATTCTAGAAACGCGCGTTTATGGGGAGCTCTGCTCCTTTACGGCGATCGCCGCCGTGCTTCTGCTGGAGGATCACGTCGTCCGTCGCACGCGCAGCCATGACTATGAAGAGATCTTCGCCAGCCCGGCGGAACTGGTGTCTGAAGCCTGGACGGAGCACGTGAACAGCTAGCGTAAGCTGCCTGCGGGACCTCGTATACCGCTTGCGCCGGCGTGAGGGAGAATAATGTTAGGCGCTGCGACACGCCTCCAGCAGCGTGTCCTAGCTCAGCACCCAGGTGTCCTTTGAGCCGCCGCCCTGCGAACTGTTCACCACCAGGGAGCCGCGCTTCAACGCCACGCGCGTGAGGCCGCCCGGCACGATGGTGACCTTATCGCCATAGAGCACATAGGGGCGCAGATCGACATGCCGCGGCTCCAGCTCATCGCCGATCAGACACGGAGCGCGCGAGAAGCTGATGGTGGGCTGGGCGATGTAGTTGCGCGGATTGGCGTTGATCTTGTCCGCAAATTCTTCGCGCTCCTTGGCCGTGGACTGCGGTCCGATCAGCATGCCGTAGCCGCCGGATTCACCCACCGCCTTCACCACGAGCCTGTCGAGATTGGCCAGAGTGTGCCGGCGTTCCTTGTCATTGGCGCAAAGATACGTCTTCACGTTGTTCAGGATCTGGTCTTCGCCAAGGTAATACTTGATGATGCTCGGAACGTAGGCGTACACGGCCTTGTCGTCGGCTACGCCAGTGCCGAATGCGTTTGAGAGCGTGACGTTGCCGGCGCGATACGCATTGAACAGCCCCGCGACGCCGAGGATTGAGTCAGGGCGGAAGGCAAGCGGATCGATGAAGTCGTCGTCCACGCGGCGGTAGATCACATCCACGCGCCGCAGGCCGCTGGTGGTGCGCATGTAGCAGATGTTGTCGTGCACCACGAGATCGCGGCCTTCCACCAACTCAATGCCCATCTGCCGCGCGAGGTATGCGTGTTCAAAGTAGGCGGAGTTGAAGACGCCGGGCGTCAGCAGAACGATGTTCGGCTCCGGCCGGCCTTCGGGCGCGAGCGAACGCAGCGTGCTCAGCAGCACCTGCGTGTAGTGCTCGATCGGCCGCACGTTGTAGTTGCGGAACAGCTGCGGAAAGATGCGCTTCATCACGCGCCGATTGGTGAGCATGTAGCTCACGCCGGAGGGCACGCGGAGATTGTCTTCGAGCACCACAAACTCGCCTGACTCCAGACGAATCAGGTCGGTGCCGCAGATGGCGACGTACACATTGCGCGGCACCTGCAGGCCCTGCATCTGGCGACGAAACTGCGGGCAGCTGTAAATCAGCTCGCGTGGAACGATGCCGTCTTTCAGAATGCGGCCTTCGTTGTAAATGTCTTTCAGGAACAGATTCAGCGCGGTGATGCGCTGCGTGAGGCCTTTTTCGACGTGCTCCCATTCGCTGGCCGTGATGATGCGTGGCAGCAGATCGTAGGGAAAGATGCGCTCCGTGCCCTCATCCTTGCCGTAGACCGTGAAGGTGATGCCCTGGTTCAGAAATGCGAGGTCGGCGGCCTGCTTGCGGCGCTGCACCTCATCGGCCGGCAGGGCGGAGAGGTGCTCCAGCAGAGGACCGTAGTGGTCGCGCAGAGCGCCGGCGCCCGCGAACATCTCGTCGAAGGCGCTGTCCAGCTTGTAGTTTTCAAGAGACGACTTCCCGAAACCCGGCGACATTTGATCTGGCATTGATGTTGCCATTTTTGCACAGCGACCCCGGCCAACGGAGGTCCTCCTGGAGGGAAAACGCAGGTATCCCCAAGGTTTACAGGGTTCTGCGCCCAGGCTTGCGGAGTTTGCTGAGTTTCCGTCGAACCAGGCCCGGCGGGTCTCGGTCGCGTCGGTGAATGCGCCTACGGTAAGATAGAAATGCTGCGCCTTGTGCGCGCCCCGGCGCTTCTGAACCCTTGCGTTCAGCGCCAGACAGGATTTCTACAAGTGAGTACCGCCACAGCTATCGCCACCCAGCCCATTCGCAACATCGCCATCATTGCCCACGTCGATCACGGCAAGACCACGCTTGTCGACGCCATGCTGCGCCAGTCGGGCACGTTCCGCACCAACGAGACCATGGTTGAGCGCGTGATGGACTCGAACGATCTTGAAAAAGAACGCGGCATCACGATTCTTGCCAAGAACACGGCGATTCACTACAAGGATTCGAAGATCAACATCGTCGACACCCCGGGCCACGCCGACTTCGGCGGTGAAGTGGAGCGTGCGTTGAAGATGGTCGACGGCGTTGTGCTGTTGGTGGATGCCTCGGAAGGTCCGCTGCCGCAGACGCGTTACGTGCTCGGCAAGGCGCTTGAAGCCAAGCTGACGCCGATCGTGGTGGTCAACAAGATCGATCGGCCCGATGCACGACCGCAGGAGGTGCTGAACGAGGTGTATGACCTGTTCATCGATCTCGATGCGGATGAATCCGTGTTGGAGTTCCCGGTCATCTACACGAACGGCAAGGCGGGCACGGCGACCATGGATCTCGCGGTCCCCGGCACCGATCTGCAGCCGCTGTTTGAGCTGATTTTCAAAACCATCCCCGAAGCGCCCGGGTCCCCGGACGGTCCGCTGCAGGTATTGGTCACCAATCTCGATTATTCGGATTATCTCGGTCGTCTGGCGATCGGGCGCGTTTTCAACGGCACTTTGAAGAGCGGTCAGGAGGTCTCCCTTTCACGCGTTGACGGCAAGATCGAGACGGTGAAGGTCACCAAACTTTTCACCTTTGACGGCCTGAAGCGCGTGGATACGGATGAGACGACCACGGGCGACATCATTGCCGTTGCCGGCATCCCCGGCATCACCATCGGTGAGAGCTTCTGCGCTCTTGAAGATCCGAAGCCCTTGCCGCCGATCGTCATTGATGAGCCGACGATTGCGATCATCTTCGCCGTCAACAACGGTCCGTTTGCCGGACGTGAAGGCAAGCTGGTGACCTCGCGCAATATCAAGGAGCGGTTGGATCGGGAGCTGCTCACCAACGTTTCCATCCGCGTGGAAGACACGGGTTCGCCGGATACCTTTAAGGTGCTGGGCCGAGGCGAGCTGCAGCTATCCGTGCTGATTGAAATGATGCGCCGCGAAGGGTTTGAGCTGATGGTGTCGCGTCCGCAGATCGTCACCAAACGCGTGAACGACAAGCTGATGGAGCCTTCCGAGATCCTGACCATTGATGTGCCGGAGAATTTTGTCGGCACCGTCATTGAGCGCCTGGGACCGAGAAAAGGCGAGATGGCGAAGATGTCCAATCACGGCTCCGGCCGTGTGCGCATGGAGTTCAAGGTGCCTTCGCGCGGTTTAATCGGTCTGCGCAATGAAATGCTCACCGAAACGCGCGGCACGATCATCATGAACTCGATCGCCGGTGAATACATCCCCTACTCAGGTGACATCCCGCAGCGTCCTTCGGGCGCGCTGATCTCCGATCGCCAGGGCGTGACGACGATGTATGCGCTCGACGGTATTCAGGAGCGGGGCATCCTGTTCCTCGGTGACGGCGTTGAGGTGTATGAGGGAATGCTGGTCGGCGAGCACTCGCGCGATAACGATCTCGACGTGAATGCGGTACGCGAAAAGAAGCTGACCAACATGCGTGCTTCGGGATCTGATGACGCCGTGCGCCTGGTGCCGTTCAAGGTGTTGACGCTTGAGCAATCCATTGAGTTCATTGCCGATGATGAGCTCGTTGAGGTAACGCCGAAGAGCCTGCGCATGCGCAAGAAGGTGCTGCAGGCCAATCGGAGGCCCAAGAAGAATCAGCCGGTCGATTAGTCGCTGTTCGTTCCATGCGGGCTGCAGCATAAGGGGGGTGTTCCGGGAGGCCGGACACCCCTTTCATGTGAGCAGTCGTGAGCGCAATGGTCACTGCGGGAGTTGACCCCGCACCGCGTCGTCGAGCGAGATGTGGTTTTTCTCCAGCAGATCGCCCAGGGCGTGATCAAGCTCGATGCGAGCCTTCATGTAGTTGGATCGTGCGGCGATCTCCGTAGAGCGTGCCTGCGCGAGGTAGGACTCGTCCTGGAGTACGGCCAAATCTGTTGATTGACCGACGGACAATTTGTCACGTTCGGCATCCAGCAACTGCGCCTGGTAGTCTCGGCTGGAGCTGGCGGCGCGGTACGCGGCATCGGCGGTTTGCAGCGCTACGACGGCCGTTTCTACATCCTGGCGCACACCCTGCGCCAGCTTTTCGGTTCTGGTCTGCACCTGGCGCACCTGTACGGAGTCACGCGCGGCGTCGGCTTCGGCTACACGGTTGCGCAGCGGCAGCGTGAGCTGGATACCGGCCTGGTAGATGGTGGAGACGCGCAGGCCTCCCAGCGACAGATCCTGCGGAACGTTGGCGACGCCGGTGCCCGTGGTGCCCTGCACCTCGTAGGGCTGCTCGCTGGAGCCGCGCTTCTCGTAGTTGCCGTACACATTCAGCTGCGGACGGGCCTCATTGCGGCTGGCAGCCGACTGAATCTGCCCGGCCTGCACCTGCAACTGCGCCTGTGCGAGATCGGGCCGGCGCGCCAGGGCGTCCTGCACCAGGGCAGGCAGGCTCAACGGCTCCAGTTCCAACGGCACAACGATCTTGTCGGTGGGAACGATCTCGTTGAACTGCGCGGTAAAGGCCGGTGAAGCGGTGCGCAGCAACTGGTTGCGGAGGATGATCTCCTCCTGCTTGTAAAGTCCTTGCGCCTGGATCAGGGCAAAGCGACTGGTATTTTCAAGCGCCTGCGCGCGGGTGAGCTCGATGGGCGCGAGCGTTCCTTCGGTGACCTGATCCTGATCGTCCTGGCGCTGCTTGGTAGCGGCGCGAAGGGAGTCCTGCTCCACCAGAACGTTTTCCCCGAGGGAGACCAGGTCATAGTAGAGCCTGGAGATGCCGTAGACGGTTTCCAGCACCTGCTGCTCGAAGAGCAGCCGAGAGATCTTCTGGTTGGCGCGTGCGAGACGGATGAAGCGCAGGTTGACCTCGCTGCCACGGCCGCGCAACAGGGGCTGCGTCAGCGTGATGAAGGCGCTGGGCTGGGAGAACGGGTCCAACTGGCCGGCGGTGCCATAGACCACCACGGGATCATTGTTGACGATCGCTTCCAACTGCGCGCCGGTACGAAAGCCCTGCAGGTAAGCCACGTTCAGCGCCACGAAGTTCAGTGCCCCGGGCGTCGTGACCGTGGAGCCCGCCGTGTTTGTGCCTGCGGTGGTGCCCGTACCGTTGACGTTGCCGAGCGTCACGGTATCGGAGCGGCGGAAGTACCCGGCTGTGCCGATCAACTGCGGGTCGAACAGCGGAATGTTGGGTCCGGTGGAGTAAGTGAAGCCGGTTCCCAGTTCGCCGAGGTTGTTTTGTACCTGCGTGGTCGAGTTCAGCGACGTAAGATCCGTCACCGTGGGCGTCGTGGGGTTCGTGTTCACGGTTTCCGTACTCAGCAAGGGCGATCCAGGACCACCTACACCGGCCGGCGGCTCCGTGATGCCGTAGTCGATGCCGCGGAGACTGCCGCCGCCACGTGCCCGGGTCAGATCGGTGCTGGCGATGGTCAGGTCGTAACGTTCGGCTTCCACGTCGAGATTGTTTTCAAGCGCCAGGGCCAGGGCGTCCTCGAGCGAAAGGTACAGCCGGCCGTCTCGGACCAGGCGAGTGAGCCGAGTCTGGTCACCGGGCAAAAATTGGGGCACGGTGGGCCTGCGGAAGGGTCCCAAGAAGCCCAGGAAATCCGGTTTCAGGCCGCGTACCTCGTCACGTGCCGCGGTCGCCTGCGAGTTTTGCGTGGCGGTGATCTGTGGCGCGGGCGAATTCGGCGGCGGGATGTGGCTATCCAGCGGAGAGACCGGGGGCACCCGCATCTGGTCGGCGGAGCCTGCAGAAGGAGTTGGTCCGGGAGGAACACTGCGCTGGTTCGGTACGGGGCTGAGCGCCGGCAGGGAGAGATCCGGCGGCAGCGCCGGCGAAGGCGAAGGATTTTGCGCCGGCGTCGGCTGGCTGGTGGGCGGCGTCGCGGTCTGTGCGGGGGGCAACGCGGGTGAGGGCGTCGGTACCGTGGATGGTACCTGCGCCGGCGCCGCCACTGAAGCCAGGCCCGCCGCGACCGCGGCCAGTGCGAGCGTTCTCACCCTCCCCGCCATGTTTCCCCTGTCCCGAACCGTACCCAGCTTCGCTTCTCCCCGCCCGCTCTTTGCGGGAATTTGATCGTTCGCAGATCTCACGCCTGGCTTTGGCTCCCCCCTTTGCCCGCAGCCCGCACTCATGGCTTGCTCTCCGTCGCGGAGCGCTTCGCTGCGGACTCGCCCTTACTTTGTCCCTGCGTCTTGCCGCTCTGGTTCTGCTGGCTTTGTGCGCCCTGCAGGTTCTGGTCGCTGATGCCCTCATTGCCGTACTGCGAGGCGCCGCCCGGCGGCCTTGTCTGGCTGGGCGGTTTCTGCGGGCTCTGCTCCGGTGAGGCGGCCATGTGTACCTTTACCTCGGCCCCTTCGGCGACGTTGTCGGTGACGTCGGTGACGATGACATCGCCCGGTTGCAGGCCGTTCATGATCTCGATCGCTGAGCCGAAGTCGCGCCCGAGCACCACTGGAACGTAGTGAACCTTGCCATTGACCACCTTCGCCACCATGGACCGGTCCTGACGAATGACCACAGCATCGCCCACGATCAGCAAAGGCGCCTGCTCACCGGGCGGCGGCGCAAAGGTCACCACGGTGTACATGCCCGGGACCAGTTTGCCCTGGCTGTTGTCGATCTGAACCTCGGTCAGCAGCGTGCGGGTGTTTGCATCGACCGAGTCGGCCGTACGCGTAATTTTGCCGTGAAAGAGCTTGCCGGAGTACTCCTGGAACTGCACATCGGCACCCGCGCCCACGTGGATGTCAGTGGCATAGCCTTCGGGCACGCTTACCAGGATGCGCAGCCGTGTGTTCTGCGCAATGGCAAACAGCGGCCCGGCCTGCCCCGGTGTTTGCGCGCTGGTTGCGGCTGTGGTCGGCGAACCTGAGACACCGCCATTATTGGTCGCTCCCGCCTGGGTTGTTCCCCCGGACGAGCTGTTCTGTCCCATAGGAGCCGGCCCGGCTGAACCGGAGGTCCCAGTGGAAGACACCAGCGCGCCGACATCCGAGTTGCGCTCGATGACGACGCCGGTAAACGGCGCTCGGACGTACTCGTACCCCTGCAAAGCAATCTCATGCGCCAGGTTTTCCTTGAACGCGTTCACATTGCGTTGCGCCGCGGCCACGTTGGCGAGGTTGGAGGAGTAGTTTGTCTCCTGCGTGTCACCGTCCTGCCGCGAGAAGACACCCTTGGCGACCAGGACACGATAGCGGTTCACGGTGACGGTCGCGAGCGCCAGTTGCGAACGCTGCTGATCCAGCTGCTGCTCCGCCTGGGCGAGCTGCTGGCGCGCCTGCGCCACCTGTGCATCCAGATCCGGTGCATCGATGATGGCCAGCAGCTGACCCTGATGGACGTGATCGCCGATATCCACCAGCCGCTTCTTCAGGTAGCCGTTGGCGCGCGGGTAGACGTAGGCCTCGGTCAGCGGAATCGTCGTGCCCGGCACCACAAGCCCGGCCGCATTCTTGCCGGGCTGCACCTGCGCGGTTTCGACCACGGGTTTGGAGTTCTTCTGCTGGTCGGCCAGCTTCTCTGTGTCCTCGCTGTCGCGATGGTGAAAAAACCAGCCCACGAGCGCCAGCAGAGCGAAGACAATCAGCGCGATCACGACGACCCTCACCACGGTGCCCTTGTTCTCAGGCGCGTGGACGCGGTCTTTCAATGGCGGTTTTTCGTGCTTGCCGCTGAAGTTGGACTCTTCAAAGCTCTTGCCCAGGCGTCCGTCATCGACCGAGTTCGGATCCTCGAAGCTGCGGCCCAGCGCACGTCCGTCTCCGAGTTGCGGCTGTTGCGCAAACTCCTCACCCAGCTTCGCGGGGTCGCTTTCTTCGGGCCACGGCAGTTTGCGTTCATCGTGTGGGTTGGTGGCCATCTACGCTGTTTGCTCCTGTCCGGTTCTCTGGGCGGTCGCCTGCTGCGACGGATCACCTTCGTGGTATTCGTCTTCGATTTCCTTGGTGTAGTCCACCGGCGCCTTTGTCTTCAGTTTGGAATAGATGACCGGCACCAGGAACAGCGTGCCGACCGTGGCGAAGAGCAGGCCGCCGATGACCGCGCGTCCCAACGGTGCATTCTGCTCGCCACCCTCACCGAAGGCCAGCGCCATCGGCAACATACCGATGATCATGGCCAGCGCGGTCATCAGCACCGGCCGCAGGCGGGTGCGCCCGGCGTTCAAGGCCGCCTCGCGCTGGTTCTTGCCCGCCAGCCGCTCATCATTGGCGAAGACGACCATCAGAATCGAGTTTGCCGTCGCCACGCCGATACACATGATGGCGCCCATCAGTGAGGGTACGTTGAAGGTGGTATGGGTCACAAAGAGCATCCACAGAATGCCGGAAAACGCGCAGGGGATCGCCATCAAAATGATCGTCGGGTCCAGCCAGCTTTGGAAGTTCACCGCCATCAGCATGTACACCAGAGCGATCGCCGCGATGATGCCGATACCCAAGCGCAGAAACGAGTCGTTCATCGTGGCAACCTCGCCGCGCAGCGTCAGTGTGGTCGTCTTGGGCAGGTCTTTTTTCATGGGGTCGATGATCTTGTTGATCGCACTCGCCACCGAGCCCAGATCGCGCTTGTCCACGTCCGCGAAGACGTCGTACACCGGCTGAATGTTGTAGTGATTCAGCACGATGGGACTGAGATCGCGGCGGAAGGTCGCCACGTTGGACAGCAGCTGCGTGGAGTTGCCGGCAGGCGAGCTGACCGGCGTGCGGCCCAGCTCCGGCAGGCTGCTGATCCGGTATTGCGGGGTCTGCGTCACTACCTGGTAGTTGACGCCGTTGTTCGGGTTCAACCACTCGTTGGGCGCGGTCTGGCTGGTGCCGGAAAGAGAGATCAGCGTCGCCTGTGAGACGTCCTGCTGCGTCAGTCCGACGAGCCGCGCCTTGCTGCGATCCGAGTTTACCTGCACCGTTGGGTATTGCACCTGTTGCAGCACGTGAACGTCCACGGCTCCAGGAATGGTCGCAATCTGCTTGGCCAGCTTGGATGCCAGCTGGTAGTTGCCCTTGCCGGTTCCGCCGACCTGCAGATCAATCGGCGCGGGCAGGCCGAAGTCAAGGATCTGGTTGGTGATGTTGGCCGGCGTGAAGAAGAACGTGGCGTCCGGAAACTTCGCACGCAGATCCGCGCGCAGCTTGCGCATATACATCTGCGTGTCCTTGTGGCCCGGCGTCAGCGCGATTTGGATGTCCCCGTCGGTGTTGGAGATTGTGGACGAGTTGCCGAAGGCAAGGTTAATGCCCGAGTTCGGCAGACCGATGTTATCCAAAATCAGCTGCATGCGAGAGGCGGGGATCAGCGTGCGGATCTCCTTCTCCACCGAGGCGAAGTACTGCTCGGAGTCCTCGATGCGCAGGCCGGCGGGCGGCTCCACATGAAGGTTCATCTGCCCTGAATCGACATAGGGAAAGAAGTCGCGGCCGATAAAGAAGGTCAGCGGCAGGCTGATGACCACCAGCAGCACAAACAACAGCAGCGTGAGGCCGGCGTTCCCCAGGCACCACTCCAGTGTGTTCTTGTAGCCATGAGCGAATCTTTCGAACTGCCGGTCGAACTTCTGGTGGATGCGCCAGACGATGCTGCGCCGCTCCTCACGCTCGCTGGCAGCCGGGTCCTGGTAGAGATCGATCTCCGAGCGCAGCAGAAAATGCATCATCGTTGGCACCAGGGTGCGCGACAGGAAGTAGCTGGCCATCATGGCGAACGCGACGGCCAGGGCCAGCGGCGTGAAGAGGTATTTGGCCGCGCCGGTCAACAGAACCACCGGGGTGAACACGATGCAGATGGAAAGCGTTGAAACAAACGCCGGCGCGGCTACCTGTTGCGCCGAGTCGAGAATCGCGCGCGTCAGCGGCTTCTTTTCCGCCATGTTGCGATGGGTGTTTTCGATCTCTACCGTGGCGTCGTCGACCAGGATGCCGACCGCCAGAGCCATGCCGCCCAACGTCATGACGTTGATGGTGTAGCCAAGCGCCGAGAGGAGGATCAGCGACGTGGCAATCGACAGCGGGATCGAGCAGCAGACGATCAGCGTCGAACGCCAGCTGCCCAGGAAGAGCAGGATCATCAGGGCGGTGAGAACGGCCGCGATCGTGGCCTCGCGCACCACCTCTTCAATCGAGGTCTTCACGAAGATGGACTGATCGAACAGGGGCGTGATGGTGAGGTTGCCCAGGCCCGCCGTCAGCGCCGGAATCATCTTCTTGGTCTGCGACACGATGTCCAGCGTCGAGGTATCACCGTTCTTGATCACGGTCAGCAGCGCGGAACGCTTGCCGTTCTGGCGCACGACGTTGGTCTGGATCGCATAGCCCATGTGCACCTGAGCCACATCCTTGACGTAGACCATCGCTCCATTGGCTGCGCGCACCGGAAGATCGTTCAAACTGCTCAGATCGTCCGGACTGGAGTTGGTTCGGACCACATATTCCGTGCTTCCGATACGCGCCGTGCCGGCGGGCAGAATCAGGTTCTGCTGCGAAATCGCCGTGCCTACGTCCACCGGTGAAAGATGGTGCGAAAACATCAGGTTCGGGTCCAGATCGACCATCACCTGCTTGACCTTGCCGCCATAGGGCAGCGGTACGCTGGCACCTTTTACGTTGGCCAGGCGCGGACGAATGAATTGTGTGCCGTCATCGTACAGATCGGCCTCGCTGAGGCCCTGGCCGCTGAGGGCGAGTTGCACAATCGGCACCGAGCTGGCGTCGTACTTCAGGATGAACGGAGGAAACGATCCCGGCGGCAGAACACGCAGGATGGTCTGCATGATGGAGGTCACCTCGGCCACGGCCGTAGCGATCTGCACGTTCGGCTGAAAAAAGATCTTGATGATCGAGACACCGGAGTAGCTTGTGCTCTCGGTGTGTTCCATATCGTTGACGGTGGTTGTCAGCGCGCGTTCGGAGACCGTCACGATGCGTGCCTGCATCTCGGTCGGGGTTAGACCGGTGTAGGTCCAGACCACCGTCACCACCGGGATATTGATCTCCGGAAAGATGTCCTTGGGTGCTTCCACAGCTGCCCCAATGCCGAGCAAAGCGATCAACAGCGACAGAACCACAAAGGTATAGGGGCGGCGCAGAGCCAGCCTGACAATCCACATGCAAGCGCCTCGATATAGGTACTCTCGTTGGATATAAGACGAGGCCCGGGGTGAATCGGACTCGAAAGAGGGGGTCGCCTTGTTTGGGGCAAAGTGTCTGGGCAAAGTATGGGGGCAAAAAGAAGATGGCGCCGAGGCGCCATCTTCCCTGCAAGCTGATGCCTGCGCTAAGCCGACTTCTTCGCCTGCTCAAAACGCTTGTTGATCTCTTCCCAGTTTACAACGTTCCACCAGGCGGCCAGGTACTCGGGGCGCCGGTTGTTGTACTTGAGGTAATACGCGTGCTCCCAGACATCGTTGCCCAGGATGGGGTAGAGGCCCTGGGAGAGAGGACTGTCCTGGTTAGGAGTGCTCATCACCTCCAGCTTGCCGCCCTTCCAAACGAGCCAGGCCCAGCCTGAACCGAACTGCTTGGCACCGGCTTCGTTGAACTTTTTCTTGAGTTCATCAAAGGTGCCGAAGTCCTCAGAGATCTGCTCGGCGATTGCACCGATGGGATCACCGCCGCCGCCCGGCTTCATGATCTGCCAGAACATGGTGTGGTTTACATCGCCGCCCGCGTTGTTGCGCACCACGGTGCGTACATCTTCAGGCACCGCCTCCAGGTTCTTGACCAGCTCTTCGGGCGTTTTCTTGCCCAGATCGGCGTGCTTTTCCACCGCACCGTTCAGGTTCGTTACGTAGGCCTGGTGGTGTTTGTCGTGATGCAGCTTCATGGTCGCTTCGTCGATTGTCGGCTCGAGCGCGGCGTAGTCGTAGGGCAGAGGAAGAACTTCAAAAGCCATGGTTATCTCCTTATGCGAAACAGTTCCGTGGGGTTGGATGCGCAGGAGGGGCCCACGCACCGGCCTGTTCGGCTATGAGGGTGGCGCACGGCGATTTTGCTGCTGTGCTCGCCCGCGTGAAAGGGGAGTGAACAGCAGGTCCTTCGCGTTGCTCAGGATGCCGAATCTGCTAAATCGACAGATCTGCCAAGTCAATGCTGGGAACGATGTTGACCCTAGCGCACCCCGCCCAGCAGGTCCACCATGCGCCGGAACGCTGCCTGGCGGGCGGCCGAGTTCGGAGCACTGGCATCCGGCGCCTCGCCGGCGCGCATGAAGCCGTGCCCGGCGTCGTCATAGACCACAGGCTCGTAGGTCTTGCCGGCTGCCTTCATGTCGAGCTTGGTTTGGTCGAGCGTTGCGGTGATGCGGGCGTCGTTCCCGGCGTAAAAACCGTAGACCGGGGCATTGATGGCGGACATCAGGTTCGTCGCCGGCGGCGGACCGTAGAAGACCATGGCCGCGGCGAGATCGTGCCGGTGGGTGGCGAACAGGAAGCTTTTGCCGCCGCCCCAGCAGAAGCCCGCGACGAACAGCTTGCCGGAGGCCGCGGGCAGATGTTTGCCGTACTCCGCAGCGGTGTCAAGATCCGTAAGCACCTGTGGATCCGGAAGGTTTGAAACAGCCTTCACCACCGAACTTTGATCGGGAAACGCCGCCGTCCCGCCGGGGGAGGAGGCAACATAGGCCGCACCCCCGCCGGTGTTCATGTGCGCCATATCCATCGGCTGCGTGGAGGCGACGGTGCCGGGCACGGGGCCAAGGCCGCTGAGCAGATCCGGTTCCACCACGATGTAGCCCGCGCCCGCGACCTCGTCGGCCATCTCGCGCGCCCAGTCGCTCTCCCCGAAGATCTCGTGGATCATAACGACTACCGGCGCCTTGCCTCTGGTTTCGGGGTACACCACCCAGGCCTGCAGGTTGCGCCCGCCGGGCTCGTGAATCGTGACGTATTCGCCGTGGCGGGGGCTTTTGGCGAGCGCATCCTTGGCCCACTGCTGCGCGTG
>CAXSBL010000035.1:7574-35977 GCA_964235515.1 uncultured Bryocella sp. | reverse complement strand
AACTGAGAACTGAGAACTGAGAACTGAGAACTGAGAACTGAGAACTGAACAACAACATCTCAGCCTTCCGGCTCCGGATGCGGCAGCAGCACCACCCTGCCCGTGCGCCGAAACCGCAGAAGCAGCGTGTGCGGTTGCAAAGCGTAAGGCACACTCACCAGCGCCCGCAAAAAATCAGCCCACGTATCCTGGCTCAACCGCAGCGAAGCCGGCAGCACATAGCTGTCCATGATGACCTCTGACAAAACCAGCGATCCCGCCGCCCCCATCAGCCCATAGAACTTCGCGGCAAAGATCGTGACAGCAATCGTCACGCTCGTCGCTAAAAGGTAGTACGCCGAAAGGCTGTGATGCCGGTTAATCGCCGTCAGCAAAGTCGAACTCGTCGACCAGAGCGAGTAGAAAAACACGCTCACCATCAGTAAAAACAGCAATTGCGGGCTGGGTGGCACCTTGTGCCGGGTCCAGTGCGCCAGAAACCACGGCCCCACCGTCATCATGGTCGCCAGCAACACCGCCGCGATGCACAGCGCCATCTGACACGCCCGGCGGTGCAGCGCACGCACCAGCCGCAGGTCGCCTGCACCGAACGCACTCGCCAGCTCCGGCCAGAACGTCTGGTTCACCATCTGCACCATCTGCAGCGCAATGCGCGACACCGTGCGGGCTGTCCCAAAGATCACCACATCGGTAGACCCAAGCACATGCCCCACCGCCAGCAGCGTCCCCTGCAGGTTCAGCGCATTGCCGATCGGAAATCCCATAAACGCCACCGCCGGCCCCGAAAGCCGGCGTATTTCGGCAAACCTTGCCTCCTGCCAGCCGTAGCGGATCCACGGAATATCCCGCCGCGCCATCACGCAAAAAACAACCGTGCCTGCCGCGTTCGCACACGACAGCACCAGAGCCGTAGTCTTCACGCCATAGCCCAACATCACCGGAATCAGGGTCAGCGCAAACGCACACAACGTCATCACGCTCTTGGCGAAAGTTCCGTAAGGGTATCGTCCAATACAGGTGTAGGCCGCGCCGATCAGCTGCTCCAGCTGTCCGAAGAGCACCGCCAGCCCTAAGTAAAAGATCACCCATTTGGCATCGCTGGGCGACATGGCCGTCAGGTTCAGCCACCGTGAAATCGGTAAAAGGTACAGCACCCCCGCAAACAGAAGTGTGGCCAGGCTGCAAAGCAGCACAATCAGCCACCAGCAGCTTTGAAACACCCGCAGGGCGCCAGCCTGGTCCTTGCGCCCCATCAGCATCGTCATCTCGTTGCCCGCGACCGAGCCGAAACCGACATTCGAAAAGCTCAGATAGCTGGGAATCGCATTCACCAGCAGCCAGTCCCCATACAGCGACATCGACCAGAAATGCAGAAATACCGGCACCTGCACCAGCTGCACAATCGAGCCCGCCATGCGACTGATCCAGTTCGAGATGAGCCCTAGCATCAAGCGCCGCCGAGTAGTACCATCCACAGCGGCATCAGCCTGCCGTGATCTCGCCGAGAAAAGAGCCCCCTTTTGCATCGTGGCTCGAGCCTAACAACTCACCCCGCCTCGCGCGATAGGACAAAAGGGGGATGTCCAGCCTGAGATTCGGCTCACGCCGTCCCAAAACGAAACACACTCACAAGCGATTTCCACAGCTGTCCTATCGCACCCGCTCTTTATCCAGCACCAGCTTTTGCTGCATCAACTGCAGCAGCATCGCCTGATCCCCGCGTCGCTGCGCCTCCGCCATCTGCACCCGCAGCTCCCGCCCGCGTCGCTCGGAATACCGCTCATGCAGCGTCTCCAGCGCGCTCTCCACCACCAGCGGCGAGCTCTCATGCTCCGGCCCATTCACCTCGCTCGACACATGCAGCGCACTCGCCAGCAGCGCCCGCGACGCCGCATCCGGCGCCGCATCCATCGCATTTTCCGGCGCCGGCGCATTCACCAACGACTCCAACACCGCCGCCGTGGGCAGCTCGCGAAACCACTCCGGATGCGCCCCCAGCTTATCTGCCGCCAGCCGCCGCGACGAATCCGCCTCCGGCAACACCAGCGCACACAACAGGATCCGCTCCACCTCGCTCACCGCCTGCGGCTGCGGCGCGCGCACGCTCTCCAGCCGCTGCTCCGCCGCCTGCTTCAGCTCCTGGTGCACCAGCGAGCTCTCAATGCCCAGCTTCTGCGCCGCGTTCTCCGCCACCTGCGAACGCACAATCCGGTTCGGAATCCGCCGGATGTGCGGCAGCAGAAAATTCAGCGCCTTCACCCGCGCCTCCGGCGTCCGCGCCGGAAACATCACCCGCGCCCGGTCAATCAGAAAGTCCGTAGCCGGCACCGCTCCGCGCAGCATCCCCGCATACGCCGGCAACCCCTTTTCCTTCAAAAACGCATCCGGATCCAACCCATCCGGCAACACCACCACCCGCACCTCAAAACCCTCTTCCACCAGCGGCCCCAGCACGTTCTCCGCCGCCGCAATGCCCGGATCGTCCCCATCGAAACTCAAGACCACACGCTTGGTAAACCGCCCCAGCAGCCGCACCTGGTGCTCCGTGAACTTCGTCCCGCTCGTGGCGATCACGTTCCCGATCCCCGCCGCAAACACCGAAAGGCAATCCATCTGCCCTTCCACCAGAATCACGCTATCCGTCTCTTTAATCCCCGGCTTGGCCTTGTCCAGGTTGAACAGCACCTGCCCCTTCGTATACAGCGGCGTCTCCGGCGAGTTCACATACTTCCCGCCCGCCTTGGGATCGTTGGTATCCAGCAGTCGACCCGTGAAAGCAATCGGCTTTCCACTCTCATTGCAGATCGGAAACATCACCCGCTTGCGAAAATGCGCATACATCGACCCCGGCGACCCGTCCTCATTCTCCTTCGAATGGAACAACCCGCTTTGCCGCAGCACCTCCGCCGGAAAAAACTTCTGCAGCTTGTCCCGCATGTCGTTAAAGCTCTCCGGGGCATACCCCACCCGAAACAGCTTCACCGTCTCCGCCGACAATCCCCGCCCCGCCACATACTCTCGCGCCCGCGCCGCTTCGGGCGATTGCAGATTACCCTGAAAATACTGCGTAGCCGCCTCATACACCTCGATCAGCTGCCGCCGCAGCCCGGCCTCGCGCGCCTCCTCCGGCGAGCTCCACTCCCGCTTCGGCAGCGCGATCCCCATCTTCCCCGCCACCGCCCGCACGGCCTCCGGAAAACTCAGCCCCTCAATCTTGCCCACAAAACTGAACACATCCCCGTGCTCATGGCAGCCAAAGCAGTAATAACTGTTCGTTCCCGGATACACATAAAACGACCCCGACCGCTCCTTGTGAAACGGGCACAGCGCCGACCAGTTCGCCCCCGACTTCCGCAGCTTGATGTACTCGCCCAACACCCGCACGATGTCGGTCTGCTGCTTTACGGTCTGCGCAAAACTATCCGCCATAGTTCAAACTTTCCCATTCCGAGTCTATTCGCCAGCCCTGTGCACCGCTTTCGAGCCATGGACTCGCTCGCCGCACGACGCATAATCTTGACTTCGACAGAGCAACACCCGGCAACCGCCAGGGTCTATTCAAACCGAACGGCCCACCCGGGCAGCCTGGAGCTCAAACGGCCAGGCGAGGAGAACGTCATGCAGATTCGCTCGATCTTCCGCAACACCTTCACCGCCGCAGCCCTCGCAGTGCCGTTGGCCTTTGCGCCCCTGCAGGGGGCCCACGCCGCCGTCTTCATCTCCGTGGGTTTTGCCCCGCCCGTACTTCCCGTTTACGCCCAGCCCATCTGCCCTTCCCCCGGCTACATCTGGACCCCCGGCTACTGGGGCTACGATGGGGGCGCCGGCTACTATTGGGTTCCCGGCGTCTGGGTCGAGCCACCCACCGTCGGCTATCTCTGGACCCCGTCCTACTGGGGCTTTGAAAATGGCGCCTACCTCTACCACGCCGGCTACTGGGGACCGCACGTAGGCTTTTACGGCGGCATCAACTACGGCTTCGGCTACGGCGGCACAGGCTTCGGCGGCGGTGAGTGGCGAGGCGGCTCCTTCTTTTACAACCGCTCCGTCTCGAACGTGAACGTAGTCAACGTCACAAACGTCTACAATCGCACCGTCATCGTGAACAATCACACCACCGTTGCCTACAACGGCGGCCCTGGCGGCGTGAACTACCGCCCCAGCTCCCAGGAATCGGCCTTCAGCCACGAGCAGCACTTCCAGCCCACGGCCAACCAGATGAGTCACCAGCAGTTCGCCGCCCAAGACCGCTCTCAGTTCGCCAGCGTCAACCACGGCCGCCCCGGCGTCCCCGCCGCCGCCTCCGTAGCCGCCTTCCACGCCAATCCCACCAACCCGCAGGCCGCTGCCCGCCCCATGCCCAACCAGCGCGAAGGCAATCAGGACCAGCGCATCGCCAACGGTCTTCGCTCCGGCCAGATGACCTCTGGCGAAGCCGCCCGCGCCACCGCCACCCAATCCCGCATCGACAACCAGGTTCACGTCGACCGCACCGCCAACGGCGGCCAACTCACCCAACAGCAGCGCGGCCAGATCTCCAACGAACAGAACAACGCCAGCCGCCAGATCTACAACGACAACCATAACGGCAACACCGTCGCCCCTAACTCAATAGACAACCGCGAAGCAAACCAGCAGCAACGCACCGCCCAGGGCCTGCGCTCCGGTCAGGTGACCTCCGGCGAAGCCGCCCGCAGCAACGCCCGCCAGGGCTTTGTAGACCAAGGGGTCCACAACGACCGCCAGGCAAACGGTGGAGCGATGAATCAACAACAACGTCAGCAGGTAAACCGCCAGCAAAACGCCAACAGCGGCCAGATCCACGCTGAAACGCACAACGACAAAGAACGGAGGTAGCCCTCGCCCGCCAACCAGCAAAGGAGACAGAACCGCGCCCTTCGCGGTCTCGAAGGGTGCGGTTCTGGTTGTTCTGGATCACTTCCGAAAGGCTTCCCCCGCAGATCCGTCTAGCGGCGCGAGTTCAGTCCTTGCTCCGGCGAAAGACAAAGAGACCAGGCGTTTGGCTTGCCGTGAATACAAGTCCAATCCTTGGCATAGGCTCCCGGGACGGTTGCGCCGAGCGTGTCTGCGAGCGGATTCTGCGCCTTGGGAGCGCCCTGACGCATGATAACGGTGAAGTTCACCTTGTCGAGCACGTTGGCCAGAGCAGTCCCGTTTGGAAACATCCGGCTCGGCAAGAATGGGACGCCTTCATAGTAGGTTGTGTCCAGTTCACGAAGCCTGCCTGGGCGCACGCCCACAAGAATGATCGGGTCACCCAACCATGCGGTGTTGTAGAGCAAAAAGTTGTGCTGACGGAAGTAGTGCGCACCAGCCCAAAGGTTTGGCAAAAAGTCCAATCCCTGGACACGTTCGAAGCCTGGCGACTGCATCAGCAGACCCGGGCGCTTCGTGGACGGCACAGCCGGTGCCTGGCTGAGGCTGGCGATGGAGCGCGCGACCGGTGTAATGTACCGCACCGCCATAGCCAGGGTCATCATGGAGAGCACGTAGGCAAAGGCTGCGAACGAAATGCCGAGCTTTCGCATTCCCTGTATCGCCAAAGACCCACCGGTGACGCAGCTCACAAAAAACAGAATGCCCAGACGACTGACGAAGTAATAGTGATCGCTGATTTTATCCGGAAGGAACAGCAGAAAAGGGAACAGCGAAAGACTGAACAGTAACCAGGTGTGCGCAAGCGGCCACGTGCCTGCTCGGCGTCTGCGCAGGAGGTACGTCACGGCTGCAATCAGGATCGCAAAAAGGAGAACGCTGATGGCTAGGCGGTAAAGGCGCGGCAGAAGCTCATTGCCGGCGTAAATGTCCACGCCAAAGGTACGCAGGAATTGCTGGGCCCGTCCGATGAACGGCAAAAGACCTGGGGAAAGAAAGTGCAAGGCTGGTATCGCGGGCGGTCCTTCCGGTTCCACGGTCTGCACCATCCCATTGAAGTGAAGGATGTAGAAAACCGGCAGACACGCCAACAGGGCTGCGAGAAGATCGAGCCGCCAGAAACGGAGTTCCGTTGCCCCGGAACGCCGGCGTCGTGCAAAGCGGGAACGAATAAATCGCACCCCCAACTCAAACCAGACGAAACCGAGCACGATGAGCCACGGTACAGGGTGCGTCACCATCATGGAGGCGATGAGCAGAAGGAAGGCAATGCGGTACCTTGGCTCGGGCCGCCCGATACCGGAGCACCATGCGGCCAGGGCAAAACACGCCAGGCACGTCGATAGAGAATAATTGACAAAACCCATCATCAAAGGCCAATTCAGCAGCACGGGAAGCACACAAAAAGGCGCCCAGGCTGAACCCCTTGTCACGGAGCGGATCAGGGTGCGTGTCGCTGTGGCAAAAAGAAGAATGTAAAGGCAAATCATGATCTTGTCCGCTGTTTCCAGGCGGACAATTTTCCCGAGACCGATCAGGCTGTAGTAATAAACCGAGTAGGGCGTGATGTAACTCTTAATCGTGTACGCATCCATGTACACTCCCGGCCGATGCGCCAAAAGCTGCCGAAGCGCGTTGACGTAGTACAGGTGCAGCGGACCATCCTGTGACGGAAATACGGGCAGAGACCACACCCAGGCACAGGTCAACAGAACGGGCAGGAAGTAAAGCCCCAACAGGAGTGCCTCTCCCTGTTTCGTTTCCGGGAAGGCAGAAGCAGCGGAAGACGGGACGGTTGTGGTCATGCTTACAGTGGCACCTGTTTGTATTCCGGTAGTACCGACTGTGATGCAGATTACGGTCTCGCTACCGTCATCTACTGGTGAACGCGGGCCTGGTCTTTACCTGTCGCAACCTGTCGCATGGCGAGAAACAAGGCAGCGCGTCTGCGTTACCGAGAAGGGCAGCTTCTTACGCCGGCATTTGGTGAGCCAAATTCTTTAGAATGACCTGATGCTCACCGCCGAGGCACGCAGCCGCCTCACCGTCGTTCTCGTAGGCGCACGCAACCCGCAAAACATCGGCGCTGCCGCTCGCGCCATGCAGGACTTCGGCTTCTCCGACCTCCGCGTCGTCAACGAGTTCTCTCCCCCCTTTGAGGCAGCCCAGCTCGACGCCAAATCCGCCGTCGGCGCCGGTGAGGTCATGCGCTCCGCTCGCCTCTTCAGTTCCCTGCCCGAAGCCATCGCCGACTGCACGCTCATCGCCGGCACCACCGCCATCGGCGACCGCGGCCTACGGTCTCCCGTGCAGACATTACGCGAAGGTACGCCCCGCATCCTCAGCCACCTGAACGCCCGGACCTTCGAAAACTCACAACTCGAAACTCAACAAGATCGCTCACGGCTCGAAACCTCCAAGCTGATCGCTCAACAAGACCCGTCCGAGCCCCACACCAGCCACGTAGCCCTGCTCTTCGGCTCCGAAAAGACCGGCCTCACCAACGATCAGCTAAGCCATTGCTCTCTTCTGCTCACCATCCCGCTCTTCGCGCCGGAGGGTCGTCACCTGTCCATGAACCTAGGCCAAGCCGTTGCCGTCTGCCTCTACGAACTCAGCCGTGAAGGCTTTGAAGGGGTACGCGATCTGCCGAAGGAGCAGGAAATCCCGGCCACCTCTGCCGATCGTGAACGACTCACAAACCTCCTGCATGAGGCAATGGAAGGTTCAGGCTACACCCGCCGCTTTCCCGCCAACGCTCGTCCGGAGGTCGTGCGCCAGCTAGCCGCCACCCTTGGCCGGGATCGGGCCGAGGCAGCAACATGGATGGGCTTCCTCAAACAGCTGCTCCACACAATCTCGCGCACCAGCCCGTGAGGGCCACCCTCACGGCTCCCCTGAACCCAGCCTGCAAGGACCCAGGTTTGCATAGACTTTAGCTGGCGAGCAGCAAGCTCAAGTGAGTCAAAGCTGTTGATTGCAGGAGGTCCCTCATATTTGCAGGTGCAAATTTCTACAACTTGCATCCTGAGCGTGGCGAAGGACCTGCTGTTTTGTTCGAGAACTCCGCTGCATCAGAAAGCCACGATCACGCACACCGGCATACAAAGAGGAGCAGCCGGCAGGCTGCTCCTCTTTTCAACTATTCGCAAGCTAAAAGCTCACAACGCAGGACTTTACAACGAAAGTCCAGGAGAACTACCACATACCCCAGGCCCGGCTGATGTAATCACTACCCGACATCACAACCAGAACGCCCAGAATAAAGAAGCCGGAGAAGACAGTGGCCTTGATCAACCGCGACTGCGAAAGAACGTGCATGAAGAACAGGATCACCAACAGGGCCTTGATCGCCGCACCCCCAATCGTAACGATTGGATTCAGGATGCCCATCGGAATGTAAGCGGTCAGGGTGATGATCAGCGTCAGCGCGAGCAGACAGGCAAAGATGATGATCTGCAGCAGGGGGCTGATGATGTGATCGTGGACATGCTGTGGGTTCGTGACGTTGGGCGGATCCTGCTCCTGCCCTTTATCGTCTGGAATGCTCAGATCTGCAGCGTTCATTGTGCCCTTTCTCGCCAGCGACCGGCGCAAACACTGAAGAGGAGACTAGTGCAACGGATGCCTGTTCACTAGGTATAGCAGCGGGAACAGAAAGATCCAGACGATGTCTACAAAGTGCCAGTACAAGCCAAAGTTGCGGACTGGAGCAACATAACCCGAGGAGAACTCACCACGCCATGCCCGCCAAAGAACCCATAGCATCAATCCGACGCCGATAGTCATGTGCAGCAAATGCATGCCCGTCATCGCGAAATAGAGAAAGAAGAACACCTGCGTCCGCTGCGCTGAATCGGGCGGCAATGCCTTTGCAACGGTCACTCCGTGGTGTAACGCCGGATGGACGAACTCGGAAATGTCGTACGTCGCACCGGGCACATGATGGTGTGCGTAAGCGTCATGGTATTCAGAAAACTCCACAGCCATGAACGACAGACCCAACACAAGCGCGGCGACCATTCCGCCCAGCAGCACCGTCCGGTTGCGAGCCTCCGCTCCCCACACGCTCATCGCCATGCATAGGCCTGATGCGCTGAGCAGAACGGTGCTGACCACTCCCCAGGTCACGCTCAGTGAGTTCGAACCGGCGACGAAGACCGGGTAATACCAGTTGCGGTAGAGCAGGTAGGACATGAACAGCCCACCGAAGAACATGATCTCCGTCAACAGGAAGATCCACATTCCGAAGCTAACCGCCTCCCGCTGCTGCGCCTCGGTCTCAAAGTGGTGGCGCAGCTGTGGGAGATTTTGGTGCTCATGCTCGGCATGAAAGGCCGTCGAGGTGGCCGTGTGCGGCCTTACGCCGGCAGTAATCGCGTTATCCAAGGCTTACCACCTCGTGCTGTTTACGTTCCAACCACTCGTAATCGTACGCCTCGTGATCCATAATCGGCGTCTCGACGAAGTTCTCTTTCAAGGGCGGTGACTGAATCTGCCACTCGAGACCGGTAGCCTGCCACGGATTGTCTCCGGCGATCGCACCATACTTCAGCGACCAACCCAGATAAAGCAGGGGCATCATGTAGCCGACACCAAGTACCGTTGCACCTGCTGTGGAGAGAACGTTCAGAATCTGGAACTCCGGCGGATAGGCATGATACCTACGCGGCATACCCAGGTAACCCAGCACAAACTGCGGCATAAACGTGAGGAAGAAACCAATGAAGGTGGTCACGGCTGCCAGTTTGGACAATGTCTCCGGGTACATCCTGCCCGTCATCTTGGGCCACCAGAAGTGAATCGCAGCCAAAAACGCCATTAGCATTCCACCCACCATGACGAAGTGGAAGTGCGCCACAACGAAGTAGGTTTCAGTAAGGTGGATGTCCATGCCGAGCGAGCCCAGGAAGATGCCCGTGAGACCGCCGACAGTGAACAGTCCGATAAATCCGAGCGAGTAGAGCATCGGGGTCTCGAAGGTTACTGACCCCTTCTGAAGGGTGAACGACCAGTTAAAAATCTTGATCGCCGAGGGCACGGCAATGAGCATGGTCAACAGAGAGAAGATGAGCGCCGAGTAGTTTGAAACGCCCATGATGAACATGTGGTGTTCCCAGACGAAGAAGCCAAACAACGCAATGGCGACTGAGCTGAACGCAATTGCGGTGTAACCGAAAGGCCTCTTGCGGCTGAACGTCGAGATAGTCTCCGATATCACTCCAAAGCCCGGCAGGATCATGATGTACACCGCAGGGTGAGAGTAGAACCAGAAGAGATGTTGGAATAGCAGCGGATCGCCACCCTTGGATGGGTCGAACACACCGATGCCGAAGACGCGCTCCAAACCAACCAGCGTCAGCGCGATAGCCAGCACTGGCGTTCCAAGCACAACGAGTAGTGACGTCGCATACAGGCTCCAGCAAAAGAGCGGCAGGCGAAACCACGTCATGCCCGGGCAACGCATCCGGTGCAGGGTGACGATGACGTTCAGTGCCGTGAAGATCGAGGAAAAACCGGAGATGAAGATCGCGGTTGCCGCCGTCAGCACATGGGTGTTCAGGTAATGCGTGGAAAGGGGCGTGGTGAAGGTCCAGCCCGTGTCCACACCGCCCAGCACCAGCGCAGCCAGAAGGAACGTACCGCCGATCATGTACAGGTACCAGCTCAGCAGATTGATCTTCGGGAATGCCAGGTCCTTCGCCCCGATCATGATGGGGATCAGGAAATTCCCCAACACCGCAGGAATGGACGGCACGAGAAACATGAAGACCATGATGATGCCATGCATGGTAAAGAACTTGTTGTATGTATCGGAGGCGACCAGATCAGGCTGCGGCGTCAGCAGCTCCAGGCGGATCATGCCCGCGAAAGCGGCACCGATGAAGAAGAAAAACGTGATCGAAATCAGGTACATGATTCCGATCCGTTTGTGATCCTGCGTGAGGAGCCAGCTGAGAATGCCATGCTCATCGTTCAGGTAGTTCCTTTTCGGCAGCCTGGCCGTAGTCTGGTCAGGAAGGGCGACGATCGTCGATGCACTGCTCATGGCTTCACCGTCTCAGAAGAATCGGGCATGGATGGGTTGGCTTGGCTGGCCGGCATGGTAGGCGCGGCCTGGTTGCTGTCCGAGGTTACGTTCGTCTGCTGAACCCGGTAGTTCGATTGCAAATTCTTGATGTATTCCACAAGTGAGATCAGACCGTCTTCGCTGATCTGGCCTTGATACGTCGGCATGATCGGCGCAAAGCCGGCGGTGACGTGCTGAGATGGATTCAAAATTGAGTCGCGCAGGTAGGCGTCATTCACCAGGACCTGGCTGCCATCGGTCAGAGTAAGCCGCGAGCCATACACCCCTGCCATGTTCGGGCCGCGCGCGGCGGCATTGCCGCTGTGGCAGGAGATGCAGCCCAGTGACGCGAACAGGCGTTCTCCGTTCTGCGCCAGACTCTGACCGCTATTGGACTGCTTAAGCCACTTTTCATAGTCTTCGGGCGTAAGGGCCGTGATCTTGCCGATCATGCCGGAATGCTGCGTCCCGCAGTACTGCGAACAGAAAAGATGGTAGTCCCCCGGTGCTGTCGCCTGAAACCACACTGTTGTGTAGCGGCCCGGGATGACCTCGCGCTTGATGCGGAAGGCCGGGATGGAGAAGCTATGGAACACGTCCTGCGAAATCATGGTCAACTGCACCGGACGTCCTGTCGGCACATGCAGAGCATTGATTTCATGCTGTCCGCCAGGATGCTCGGCCTTCCACATCCACTGTTTGCCGATGATATAGATGTTCATCGAGTTCACAGGCGGGTTGTAGATGCGGAAGTACAGCAGCGCGCCCCACACGTACACCACCAGCCAGATGCCCAGGGGGATGATCGTCCAGGTCGCCTCAAGCAGCGTGGACCCTTCTACCGGCGTCGCCACCGGGCTGCGAGAGCGTCGATAGCGAGTACCGAAGACCAGGAGCAAGCCGGCTACCAGCAGCACGCCGGTAACCGTCATTCCGAGCAGAAATACGTAGAGCGCATCCGTATAGGGCGCGATCGTGGAAGCCTCGGCCGGAAACAGGGCCGAGTTATGCAGCCACTTTACGAGAAATTCCCAAAGAACTGGACTGAGACCCATCGCTAACCTTTACCCGATCCGCCGGCGGTAATCATACTGAGGAAGAACCTGCTCCCGGCTGAGGCGAAGGTCGCGCCGGAACATAACAAAAAGAAAACATCCAAGGCATGCGACCGTCAACATGCCTCCGAGCTGCACCACACGGGCCACAATTAACGAGTGCCGGTTGATCTGTGGATCGTAGTGGTAGCAGTACGTAAGAATATTTGCCACCGGAGAACCAATACGGTTGCCTGACGCTTCTACCAGACCCAAAAGGATATCTTTCGGTGAATATTCCACACCGAGGTAGTACTGGGCCAGACGACCACCTGGTGTGGCAATCTCGATGGAACTTGCGTGGGCAAATTGGGTCATTTTGCCGTCTGGTCCGGGTACCTTCACGTAACCGAAGCCGACGGCACTTGTGACCGCATCGATAGCCGGCTTGCTGCCGGTGAGGAAATGCCATCCCGCTGCTGTTTCAGGATGGCCGTAGCGCTTGAGGTAGAAATTCTTGTTCCGGGCCGCAAGCTGTGGCGTCTCGGTTGGATCGATTGAGATCACCACGACCTGGAAGTCTTTGCCGGGCCGCAGATTCACCATCTCGAGCGCGCTCGTCAGGCCGTCCATCTCCTCCGAGCAGAGCATGGGGCAGTTGTAGTACACCATCGACAGAATCGCCGGGTGCTTGCCGTCAAAGTAGTCGCCCAGCTTCACCGGCTTACCCGTGCTATCAACAAAGGCCGCATCCAACGGCAGTTGCTGATTCAGGTGCTGAGAAACCTGGACGCGCTGCAGGACCGTGGGCAGCTCACTCCCACGGTTCTCGCCCATGGTCTTTTCGCCATAGCCAGCCACCTGAGCGGGGACAGGAAGAGCTCCGGTAATTAGCCCTGAGAGCAGCGCAAAGACGGCGACGCAGCGCCGAATCTGCCGGCCGTGATCGGTGGCCGCAGCTCCCATGCTCCGTATTTTTCGCGTATCCCTCGTCAGCATAAGTCCCAGTCTATGGCTACCGTTTTTATTGCATCCACACGAGCGCCTGATGCGGGCGTTCGCCTTCAATTCGGAAAACCAGGTTTGGTAATTTTTGCTACGGCTTTGCCTCAGCCTGAGCCTGATTAAACTCCGTACGCTGTTCCCGGGCGCTGATCTGATCCAGTTCGTATCCGGTGCGGGCGAAACCGTCCGTCAGCGGCTCTGAAAGCGTGGGATGGCTGTCGCCCGCCATTGTGGTGCCGACGGTCTGCAAGCCCCCTGCGGGCTGCGGAAGTCCCTGTTGCACCACCAGCTGCATGGCCCGATCGATCGGGATGCGGATCTTGCCGGCCGGTAGACCGGAGCCAGAGGAGTAGTAATCCAGAAGCAGATCCTCCCGGGCATGAAGATCGGCCGTGTCCTGGTTGCCATCGTCGGTCTGCAGCCGCGGCGTGGGGAAGCGCTTCGTCATCGCGGCGTACTCCTGCTGCTCCAGCACGGTATTGGAGGTCAGGTTCCCTTGGCTGGCGCGCCCTAGGCTGTTGTTCGTGACAGTCTGTGCCTCATGCCACTTGTCCCGCTCACCGTCGGTGTGGCGTAGCCCCGTGTTGATCGCCTTCCCCATCACCCAGCAGAAGATGAAGAAGATGGCCAGAAATCCGCTGAGGCCGGCGAGAAAGGTAATCATCCCGCCTACATTGACGTCCTGTACCTCATAGCCCGGGTTTTCCTGACTGCGGTCGCGGCTCGGATTAGGCCGGCTGCTGTCCGGGCGTAGATTTTCGCTTCCCTTGTTTTCCGAATTAGTGTGCATGTTCGGGCTCCAATACCTCTGCCGTATGCGGATCGTTCAGGACGATAAGCGGGCGTTTGCCGAGCTCGGTCAGATAGAAAGCAGCCCAGAAGAACAGAACCGCGAGCGGTACGGTGATGTAGGCAAGAATGCTGATATTGCCGGCGAGGTGAAGGTTCTCAGCCGCGTCCTTGAAGTTGGGCTCGATAAGCCAGAACATGTCAATCAGACGGGCAACGATCATGAAGATGCAGAGAGCGAACATGCGGCTGCGGGAGCGCTTGAACTCGCGGCTGAGCAGCAGACAGAACGGAATTACCCAATGGCAAAGTGCGTCCAAGGTTGTGATTGTCCACCAACCGCCGCGAATCCGGTGAAGGTACCAGGGAATTTCATCGGGCACATTGCCGGAGTAGATGATCAGGAACTCGGCAAAGGTGAAGTAGATGTTCAACATGACAAAGGCGAACGCGAGCTTGCCCAGATCATGCTGCTCGGTCATGCGGAACATCGTCTTCATGGGCTCGTACCTGCTGAGCAGCAACAAGGTCAGCAGACTGAGAGCCAGAACACCGTAACCCTGTGCGACGAGAAACTGTAGACCGTAGATTGAGGAGTACCAGGTAACATCCAGGGACTTTACAAAGACGATCACGAAGTCCGTCATGGCCACCACGTAGATAAAGATCGCTGGACCGGAGATGTTTTCAAACAAAATTCTCCAACGGTCGAAGGAGTGCATCGTGCCCGCCTCCGGATCGGCATCGCGGCTGAGTGAGAACCTGTTCAGCAGTGTAATAACCAGGCCCATAAATCCCAGGACCAGCACCGCTTGCACCCAATCCACCGCCGGGTTCAGCATGGAATGTTTGGCATTGATGCACAGCTGCTGTTCGTGTGTGAGAATGCCGGCCCGATAGGCATCGAGCGTCTGTTGTGTGGTGTGATACGCCGCCCATTGGTAGAGGCGGGGAGCCAGCAGGAGAATTGGAATCATCATGATGGCGATGACCCACCATGTCCGCGTAATCGCCTCCAGCGGCCGGCGCAGAATCAGGCCCCACTTGCCGCCGGACAGATACTGCACCAGCAGGAACGCAAGCGCACCACCGACGAAGTTGAAGGAGGTCATCACGCCCATGAGGTAAGCGCGAAGAATATGCTCAGGTCCTTCCGCCATGAAGAAGAAGACGATGGAGACCAGAGCAAGCACAGCGGCGATCATCAGCGAACGAACCCGCCACGCCGCGATAAAGTTCGGAGCCGCCAGGACGCTGGGCAAAAGCCGCGGCCCGTGTGCCACATGGCCGCCGCCCCCGTGGGACAGATGCCCTTCTCCGTGATGTACGTGATCCATTGCCATCGTTTGCTTTGCCTTTAGTGCTGAGCGTTCTTGTGCGTGTCGTGCCTGGGTGAGAGTGGCTTCGTTTAGTGCTGACGGCCGTCGAGGCTCCCCGGAGACTGGGCGTCCAGACCGCCGCCAGGTGCTCCGCCGGAGTCACGTGTTCCGGAGTTGGAGGTAGCGGCCGCACTCCCATGGGCGAGACTTCCAGTAGGCGGCGTGTTCACGTTTTGCCCAGGGATGCCGGCGTTCGGGTCCGGCGTTCCGTAGACCGCAGTGTTCGGCAACTGCCAGGGATCGGCAAATCCAGGCTGCATGCCCTGCTGATTTGCGATCTCGTGCAGATCCTGAGGCCGCTGCCCTGAGGGGAGCGCCGCTTCCGTCGCATTTTGGCTAAGCTGCAGCGCGCGAACGTAAGCTACGATCGCCCAGCGATTGGCGGGGCTCACCTGCGAGCCGTATTCCGGCATCGCACCGTATCCATTGGCAATTACCGAATAGAAGTGGCCCAGCGGGGCGTTGCGCAGACGGTCCGTATGGAAGTTTCCGGCAGGACGGTAGCCACGCTGCACGATCATGCCGGCGCCGTTGCCCACGCGGGAGTGGCACGGCGTGCAGAAGATGTTGTACTGCTCCTGACCGCGCTGCAACAGCTCGGTCGTGACCGGCAGGGGCATGCCGTCGCCTTCCTTACCGCCGGCCAGGCCCGTATAGAAGTAGGTGTTGGCGTGCAGCTGCGCACGGGACACCGTGTTTTCTACCTGAGGGCGCACGGAACGGCCATCGATGTAAAAGGAGGTACCGCGCTGCGGGTAAAACTTCGGCTGGTTGTGCATGTCCTGCCGGCAGCCGGTCAGCAGCAGCGTCGCCGTGAGGGCAGCGAAGCCACCGAGTTTGGACGCGCTTCGCATGCTGCCATCCCTTTGTTCCTGTGTGCGGAGTTCTGAAAACAACATTAGTGGTCAACCTCCACCACCGACACCGGTGCGAATCCCTCAAGAAAAGCACGTGTCTCGTGCAGCGAGAAGCGCGGGTCGTGGGCTTCGAGGCAGAGGAAAAATTTGTCTGTCGTCGCGCCGTTCCGGAAGTTTGCCACATTGAAAAGAGGGTGGTAAAGCTGCGGCAAACCGCACTGCGCGAGCATACCGAACCCCGCCGACAAGCCGGCAAAGAGGATGGTCCATTCGTAAGACGGGATTACCCACGCTGGCCAGGCATTCAGAGGCATCCCGCGGATGTTCAGCGGGTAGCTCCAGATGTTCATCCACGCTTCCATCAGCCAGGCCGTGGTGAGCCCCATGATGCCACCCATCAGACACATCAGCGGAACGCGGGTCTTGGTAAACCGCAGTGCCTCCGCCGCTTCTTCCACGGGATAGGGCGTGTAGCACTCCATACGACGATACCCCTCACGGTAAGCATGTTCCGTGGCATGGACCAATTCCGTAGGCGTGTTGAACTCGGCGACCAGGCCGTAAACTCCTTCGACGAGCGGCATTAGAGGGCCTCCTGCACAACGATTTCAGCATCCTCGCCACCCGGGCGCACCTTGGTCTGCGGCAGCATCATGCGAACCTCTGACATTGGAATCATCGGGGCCAGACGGGCAAACAACAGGAACAGGACGGTGAACAGACCCCATGTGCCGATAAACAGCATGTAATCCCACTTCGTCGCACGGTAGGTTCCCCAGCTGGAGGGAAGGTAGTCGCGGTAAAGCGAAGTGACGACAATCACGAAACGCTCAAACCACATTCCAATGTTCACCACAAAGCTGAGAAAAAACAGGTAACCGGGCGAGACACGCAGGCGGCGGCTCCAGAGGGTGGTCAGCGGAATGGCGATGTTGGTCAGGATCAGTGTCCAGTACGCCCAACCCATCGGGCCGAACATACGGTTCCACATCATGAAGAACTCCCAGTGGCTGGCTGAGTACCAGCTCATGAAGACCTCCATGCCGTAGCCGTAGGCCACGATGGATCCCGTGGTCAGCATCACCTTCGCCATGTTGTCCAGATGCCGGACGGTGACCAAATCCTCCAGGTGATACCACTTGCGGATCGGGATCGCGAGCGTCAACACCATCGCAAAGCCCGAGTACACGGCACCGGCGACGAAATAGGGCGGAAAGATCGTCGTGTGCCAGCCGGCCATGGCAGCGACGGCGAAGTCGAAGCTGATGGTCGTATGCACGGAGAGCACCAGCGGCGTGGCCAACCCCGCAAGCAGAAGCGAAGCCGACTCATACCGCACCCAATGCCGCGTGGAGCCGCGCCAGCCGAGGGACAGGATGCCGTAGAAGTACTTGGCAATTGGTGCCTGGGCGCGGTCGCGCAGGGTGCCGAAGTCCGGGATCAAGCCGATGTACCAAAAGACAATGGAGATGGTTGCGTAGGTTGACACCGCGAACACATCCCAGGCCAGAGGCGAGCGGAACTGCGGCCACACGTTCATCGTGTTCGGGTACGGCAGCAGCCAATAGCCCAGCCACGGACGGCCGATGTGCAGCAACGGGAACATGCCGGCGCAGACCACGGCGAAGATCGTCATGGCTTCGGAGAAGCGGTTGATCGAGTTGCGCCAGCTCTGCTTAAACAGCAGCAAAATCGCTGAGATCAGCGTGCCGGCGTGACCGATACCGATCCACCAGACGAAATTGATGATGGCAAAACCCCAGGCGCCGGGGATCGTGATCCCCCAGATTCCGACGCCTTTCAGCACCAGCCACGTTACCGCGATCAAAACGCCGGTCGCGATGGTGGCGGCTATGAAAAAACCCCCAAACCACGCCCACGGCGTGTTGGCCGTGAGCACAATGCCGGCGATCTTCTGCGTGACACTGCCGAAGTTATGCCCCGGTGCGATGACCGCGTACTCGCCTGTCCTTGGATCGATCAACGGATCAACAAGGGTGTCGAGATCGGCGTTCGGGTTGTGGATAGGTCCCTGGGTCGCCATGCTAGATCAGCTCCGAGTTCGGGTTAATAACGCCGGCTGTGTACGTGGTGCGCGGACGGTAGTTGAGATCGCCCAGGGCTTGGTAGTCGCGCTCTGAGGCGCGGCGCTGCGCTACCTTGCTCTTGGGATCGTTTTTATTACCGAAGATGATGGCGTTGGTTGGGCAAGTTTGCTGGCAGGCGGTCAGGATGTCGCCATCACGAATGCCGCGGTTTTCTTTGTCCGCCGTGATCTTGGCTTCCTCGATGCGCTGGACGCAGTAGGTGCATTTTTCCATCACACCGCGAGAGCGAACCGACACATCCGGATTGCGCATGAACTTGAGACTTTCCGTCTCATAGTCCGAGTACAGCAGGAAGTTAAACCGGCGCACCTTGTAGACACAATTGTTGCTGCAATACCGCGTACCTACGCAGCGGTTGTACACCATCGTGTTGATGCCTTCAGGCGTGTGTACCGTCGCGCCCACCGGGCAGACCTGTTCGCAACCGGCCTGTTCGCAGTGTTGGCACATCATCGGCATGAAGTGCGCCCGCGGACTGTGCAGATCACCTTCAAAGTAGTTGTCGATGCGCAGCCACTGCATGTCGCGGCCGATCTTCACCTGCTCCCGGCCCACCACCGCGATGTTGTTCTCCGCATAGCAGGCCACCACACAGGCATTGCAACCGATGCAGGAGTTCAGATCGACAGAGAGTGCCCAGGCATTCTGGATCTCACGCGAGGAAGGATCCTCGTGGTCATAGCGCCAGGCGCCGTACCACATGCTGTCCTTGTCCTCCGGTGCCTCACCTTGCGGGTTGTACCCAACCTTGTCGACCAGGGTGCCACTCGCGCCTTCGTGCGCGTAGTTCGGATCCGCCATGGCTTCGTCATAGGTCGCGTAGCGGATGATGGAGCGCTCCATCGCCTCATGGCCCTGAAGGGAGTACGTGCCTTCGTTATCGAACTTTTTGCGCTCGAGATCATGCTGCGCATAGTGGCCCCGATGTTCGATGTTGTGGGTCTTTGTCACGCACAGGTCATACATCTGCTTGGTGCCGGTCAACTGCCCACCGCCCGCAGCGTAGGGCTGCTCGAGGGTGCGGAGATAATACGCGCTCACACCAACGCCTGCGGCGACACGGCCCGCTTCGGCGCGGCGGCCAGCGCCCAGGTGCAGGGTGATTGCGCCGTCGGCGTGGCCGGGCACCATCAAGACCGGCACAAGAAGCTTTTTGCCGTTTACCTCCAGCTCGACAGCCTCGTTTTCTTCAATCCCGAGCGACTCCATCGTCTTGAGACTCACCAGCGCGGCATTGTCCCAGGACAGGTTGGTGATCTGCTTGGGCAACTCCTGCAACCAGCCGTTGTTGCCGTAGCGGCCGTCATACAGGGACGGATCGGCGAGGAAACGAATCTCCAACCCTTTGCCCGTGGACATCTGCGCGACGGCGGCCATCACCTTTGGCGTACCGATCCCTGCCGCTGGCTGGAAGGCCGTTCCCTCGACCCAGCCATCATGCAGCGCCTTCCGCCAACCGGTCGGGAAATCACCGGGGATGTAGGTTTTCGCGGTAGCTGCCACGATGTCGTAGGCACCCTGGGAAGGGTCAATCAGGGTAGCCAGCACATCGTGCGGTGTGACACCGCCGTACAGCGGAGCGATCATGGGCTGCACGACCGAGATCGTGCCGTCGTACGCGCGGCAGTCAGTCCAGCTCTCGAGGTAGTGAGCCTTTGGGATGTGCCAGGTGGAATAGAAGCCAGTCTCATCGACATGTGAGCCGAGGTGGACGGTATTCGGCACCATGTTGAACGCCGCAGCAAAGTCGACATCGGTCGGCGCGTTATAGAGCGGATTTGTGCCGAGAAACACGAGCCACTGCACCTTGCCGGCGTGCATGTCTTCGACCATCGCCTTGAAGTCGGCTCCACCCTCGCTCGGAACGGAGTGCACAGGCGTGGTGTACACCACGGTCTTGCCGACCGCGCCAAGCTGCGCATTCAACTGCATGGCCGCCGCTTGGCAAGCGGGTGTGCTTTGCGGTCCGGCGATTACGGCGCAACGACCGTTGGCCTTTTTGAGGTCGGCCAGGACGACGGTCGCGAACTTCGCCACGTCGGGGTTGCCACTTACGGCGCCCGAGTTTCCGGAAGCCAGTGCGGTGGCAAAGGTATCCAACTCGCTCGGTGCGAGAGCGATGCGGTGCTCCGCCTTGAAGCCAGTCACCGAAGGCATGGTCTCAACCGAGTACATGCGATTCATCGGCTTGCCGCGTTCGAACCGGTGGCGTTCTGCGTAGGCCGCTGATAGCGGCAGAAATCCGGGGAAGTGAATGCCGCCGAGGAAGTCTGCATCGAGTGTCAGAATCACGTCGGCGTCGGCTAAACGGTACTGCGTGTCATAGAAGTCGCCGAAGGCAGCCTTGGAAACAGTACGATGGGCGTCGCCACCGGCCGGTTCGTATTGCACCAGCTTGGCCTGCGGGTACTTGGCCTGCACCTGCTTCCACTGCGCGGCAAAGCTGGGTGAGGTTGTGGTCTCACTCAGGAAGTAGAGGCCCTGGCCAGCCGGCAGCTGCGCGACCGCGGTCTGGAACTCCTGCTGAAACCGTGGCCATTCGGCGTTTTCGCCGCGAAAACGTACGTGCTGCGAACGGTCTGGATCGTATAAATCCAGAAGCGACGCCTGGGTGAGCGCATCCGCCTTGCCCAGCGACATCGGATGCTCCGGATTGCCCTCCAGCTTGGTCGGACGGAAGGCATCGGACTTCACAAGCACCGGGATGGCGCCCGTCGGGAAGGGATGCGCCGTTGCGAAGAATGTCGGTGTCCCGAGGATGATGTCCTCAGGTTGTTTGATGTACGGATAAATGGGTTCATCCGGCTGCTTGGTGCAACC
Organism: uncultured Bryocella sp.; assembly: GCA_964235515.1. Taxonomy (GTDB): domain Bacteria; phylum Acidobacteriota; class Terriglobia; order Terriglobales; family Acidobacteriaceae; genus Granulicella. The sequence continues at coordinate 15,019 of CAXSBL010000035.1, read as the reverse complement.
GGCGAGCCCGGCAAGCGCGAAGCTGGCCCCCATGACCTTCATAAAGCCGCGGCGTGAAACCGAGTTCGCCCACTCGCCGGCCCCTGCCTGACGCGGAAACTCTTCCTGCATCAGCTCCTGGAACTCCGGCGTATCCGCCAGTTCGTCCAGGTTCTGCCAGAAGCGTTTGCCGGTACGACCGTCCAGCCTGGACCGTACCTCGGCGAGCGTCATCTTGTTCGAGGGAGTGATCCGGGTCACCACCTGTGCGGGTGCTGCCGGTGCTCCGCTCTTCGCGTTATCCGTGGACTTGTCTTCGTTTTGCATTCCCTGCCTGGACTCCATGGTGTTCGCGTTTACCGGTGGCACGTTTCGCAGCTGGTGATCTGGTGCGGCGAACGAATGTGGTATCTGTCCACCAGGAATTTACCGAGGGCTTCTTGGCTGGTGAACTTCTCATAGCTGGCCGGCATGCGAATCACAGGCGTGTCGGATTGGGAGTTGCCTGAACCATTCTCCGGGACCGGCTCAAGATCGTGCCGAGGTCCGGACTGCGGCTGTGACATGCTGTTGCGGGTGCTGCCTTGCTCCGGGCTGCCATCGTCACCCATGCCCTTCTGTTCTTGCGAACCGTTCACACCACCGAGGGTTCCGTTCGGGACGGCGGGGACTTGCAGCATCGCGAGCTCTGGGTTGTGGCCTCCCGGATCCTTCGTAACGCAGGAGATTTGATCCGCCGTGGGGCCTTTGGTGCTCAGCTGACTGCACCAGACCGGATGCACCTCGGAAGGGCCCGCCCATGCCATGTTGTAGATCTCGCTGGTCGGCCGTAGATTTTTCACGGGGTTGCGATGGCAGTTCAGACACCACTCCATCTGCAGTGAATTTTCCATGTACATCAACGGCATCTCGTCGACACGGCCGTGGCAGCTGGCACAACCCAGGCCCTTGTTCACATGCACGGAATGGTTGAAGTAAACATAGTCCGGCAGATCATGCACACGAATCCACGGGATGGACTGACCTGTGGCCCAGCTCTGGCGAACCGGCTCCAATAGCTGCGCGTTGGTCCAGATCTGGGAGTGGCAGTTGATGCACGTCTTGGTTGGCGGAATGCCCGCGTAAAAGCTTTTCTCTACCGAGGTGTGGCAATACTGGCACTGCAGGCCCAGACCTTCCACATGATGCTTGTGACTGAACGGCACCGGCTGATCCGGCCTTTGGCCCTGCCGCGTCACCCACGGTGAGCGCTGCAGTTCGTTCAGGGTCACGCCCGTGATGATCACGATCAAGCCCGTCAGTACGAGGCTAGCGCGAATCAGCGCGTTCGAACTGCGGTCAAATACCTGCGCCATGAGTGCTCTCTGCCACCTTGAGCCGCTTTGTACACGGTTTGCGGTGCGTTAGTCCAGTGTTGTTCCCGAACGTCTGGATAAGTGTCTGCGAGGCAGTGGTCCCCTCGCAGTAATTTGGCAGCCTGGCTACATCGAAATCCAGGCGTTAAGGACTTATGCCACCCATCGGACCACGGCGAAGGCATTCTGCGCAAGGGGTTTCGTGCTGAAAGCAAGCGATTATCGAGAAAGGAACGACCGAGGCTTCAGTTTGCAAAACAAAGCTCGACCCGACCCAAGATCACGATCGAAGACGTTGCACGCGGGTCTGCATGATCCGGTTTCGGAGCTGCAGCGCTCCGCGTTAGCATGCACGCATGGCCGAAGGGCGATCCCGTACACGCAAACCGCCCTACGACGCGACTGAAGCCGCCCGCGACCTTTCAGCGGCAGACCCCAAGCTGGCCCGCTTGATCGAGCGGGCGGGGCCATTCACGTTGACGATGCCCGCGCAGCAGTCTCCCTTTGAGGCGCTCCTGCGAGCCATTCTGTACCAACAACTGCATGGCAAAGCCGCGGCTGCCATTCACGCAAGATTGCTGACGAGCTTTGACCCGGTGCTGCTAGCCGAAGGCCAAGGGCCGGGAACGCACGCCTCGGCGCAGCATTTTCTGGACTGCCCAAACGAGCAACTGCGCGGGGCGGGGCTTTCCCACAACAAGGCGCTGGCGATCCGTGATCTTGCCGCGAAGACGGTGGACGGAACCGTGCCTTCTCTGGCCCGCATTCGCCGGATGAGCGACGAGGACATCATCGCCCATCTGACGCAGGTGCGCGGCGTGGGCCGGTGGACCGTGGAGATGTTTCTGATGTTTCGCCTGGGCCGGCCGGACATCCTGCCCGTCAGCGACTACGGGGTACGTAAGGGCTTCGCGCTCACCTTTCAGGGCCTCAAACCGGAGACAAAGGTCACGCCCGATCTGCTGCCATCAGCCGAGGCCATGGAGCGTCGCGCCAAGCGTTGGGCTCCGTGGCGTTCGGTTGCCAGCTGGTATCTCTGGCGCGCCTGCGATCTCGCCGCGGGCAAAGCGATTCAGCCGGAGTAAGCCTTCTGTCCCCGGTTGAGACACTTTGCCCGCCCGGGGCATATCGCCCGGCAGACGGCCCCGGTACGATAGCACCATGTCGTCTTTGCCCCAGGCTGCTCCTCTCGACGTCACCGGCCCCCCAACACCTGCTGCCCCGCTGCGCTACGTCTGTGTGCACGGGCATTTTTACCAGCCGCCGAGGGAAAACCCCTGGCTCGAAACCGTCGAGGTGCAGGACTCCGCCAGCCCGTTTCACGACTGGAACGAGCGCATCACCGCCGAGTGCTATGCGCCCAATGGAGCCTCGCGGATCACCAATAAAGAAGGCCAGATCACGCGCATCCTCAACAACTACGCGCGGATGAGCTACAACTTCGGCCCCACGCTGCTGAGTTGGCTGGAGCTCTATGCATCGCGCGCCTACCGCATGATCCTGGACGCGGATCGCGATAGCCAGCGGCGCTACAGCGGACACGGCTCCGCCCTGGCCCAGGTGTACAACCACATCATCATGCCCCTGGCCTCGGAGCGTGATGCGCGCACGCAGATCCGCTGGGGGATCGCGGACTTTGAGTTTCGCTTTGGACGCAAACCCGAGGGCATGTGGCTGGCCGAAACAGCCGTCTCCCGCAGTGTGCTCGACCTTATGGCGCAGGAGGGCATCAGGTTCACGATTCTGGCCCCCCACCAGTGCGCCCGGATCAGAAAGCTGGCCAAGCCCGTCCCTCCCTCGCCACTGGAAGTCAGCGGAGCGGCGGGCGAATCGCCCCAGCAGTCAGGTAAGACCGTGGCTTCTCAGCCGGGCGCAATGGAACCGATGATCGGTGCCCCGTGGACTGAAACGCCCAACGCCACCGTCGATCCAACGCGGCCCTACCTTGTCCAGCTGGATGAGGGTCGCTCCATCGCCGTATTTTTCTACGACGGACCGGCCTCACGAGCCATTGCCTTTGAAGGCTTGCTGAACTCCGGTGAAGAGTTCGGCAAACGCATTCTCGGCAGCCTGCGGGCGCACGATGGGGACGAACCGCAGCTGGCACATGTGGCTACCGACGGCGAAAGCTACGGCCACCATCATCGCCACGGCGAAATGGCGCTGAGTTACGCCCTGCACTGGATTGAAGCCCAGGGTCTCGCGCAAACCACCAATTACGGCGAATTTCTGGAGAAGTTTCCCCCGCGCTGGCAGGCGGAGGTCGTCGACAACTCCTCGTGGAGCTGTGCGCATGGCGTCGAGCGGTGGCGTGCGGATTGTGGCTGCAACGGTGGCAAACCCGGTTGGAATCAGGCCTGGCGAGGTCCTCTGCGCAAGGCTCTGGATCTGCTGCGTGACCGCACCGCGACATTGGCAGAGAAGGCGGCCGAACCCCTTCTGACAGATCTCTGGGCCGCCCGTGATGCCTACATCGGCGTTGTGCTCGATCGCCGTCCCGAGTGCCTTGAGCGCTTCCTTGAGGCATACAGCAAGCACCCGCTGGGCCCCGAGGAACGCGTTGCGGTTTTCGAGTTGCTCGAGCTGGAACGCCACACGCAGCTGATGTACACCAGCTGCGGCTGGTTTTTCGATGACATCTCGGGCATAGAGACGGTGCAGATCATCGCCTACGCAGGACGCGTCCTGCAGCTTGCCGCGAAGCTCTTCGGGCAGGACGGAAAGGCGCTCGAAGCCGAGTTTCTAGAGGTGCTCGAAAACGCGAAAAGCAACGTGCCGGAGCAGGGCAATGGCGGCGCCGTCTACCGCAAATGGGTGGAAAACGCTCGTCTGGATCTGGAACACGTGGGAGCACACTACGCTATCTCGTCCATGTTTCGCTCCTACCCGGATGTGGGCCAGATCTTTTGCTTCGATGTACAGCGGCACAGCTACGACGTGCTGACCTCCGGCAGCGGTCGCGTGGCGCTTGGCCGTGCTCGGCTGAAGTCACAAATAACTGAACAAGCGGAGGAGATCTGCTTTGCGGTGCTGCACCTCGGCGACCAGAACCTGTCCGCTGCGGTAAAGTGCTTCGATCCCGGCGAACTCGCAGCCTGGGAGAGCTTCAGCGAGGCAGCCCGGGTGGCCATCCGCCGCGCGAATCTGCCGCAGCTGATCCGCCTCATCGATGGCTTTTTCGGATCGACCGTGTATTCGCTCACCTCGCTGTTTGCCGACGAGCAGCACCGCATTCTCAAGAGCATTCTGAACCAAACGCTTTCCGAGGTGGAAAGTTCATTGATGCGCATCTACGAGGAACACGCCACGCTGCTCCACTTCCTTGGGGAGTCGAACGTGCCGGCCCCGCCGGCGCTGGCGCTTACCGCCGGCTTCGCCATCAACGCGAGCCTGCGCCACGCGCTTGAGGCAGACAGCTACGACGCCGCGGAGGTGGCCCGCCTACTTCGCCGTGCCGAGTTGGACAACGTGACACTGGACACCGCAACGCTGAGCTACGCCGCGGATACGCGCATGAAGCGCGCCATGGTCGCCGTGGAACAGGCCGCGAGCATGCAAAAGATGGGCACCCTGGCCGAGGCGCTCGCCATCGCGGAGAGCCTCCGTATCCTGCCGGCCTCCTCCAACCTGTGGCAGGCGCAAAACATCTGGAATGACCTCCTGCGCCGCCCGGAGAGCCGCTACTGGGGGCGCGAGTGGCGTAACGGCTTCGGCAAGCTTGGCGCCGCGCTCAAGATCAGCGTGGAAGATCTGACCAAGGCCCACGACGCGACCTTCGGACGGCAAGGTGAGCTGTGAACGACGCCCCGCTTCCTGCTACCACGCCCGAAGCTGCCACTATGGTGTTCAGCCGCGTCCCGCGGTCGGTTGTCGCTAGCCCAACGTTGCGCCCCGGTACAGCGGAGTCTGTCGGGGTAGCCGCTTCAACCGTTTGGGAGCGCAGCGTGGCTGGGCACGGGAGTGCCCTACCGCCGCCCCGGCTGCTGGTGGTCCTGGCTCATCCAGACGACGAGGTACTGGCTCTCGGGGCGCGTCTGGAACGGCTTTCTCAATCACGCATTCTGACCGTGACTGACGGGGCGCCAGCGGATGGCGTTGACGCCCGGCACCATGGATTCACCTCGCTGGCGGCCTACCGCGAAGCTCGTCACGCAGAGCTCACGGCAGCGTTGGCGCATGCAGGGCTGCCTGCGAGCGTGGCGGACCCGTTTCCCGCGCTGGCACCGGTGCCTGACCAGAGCGCCGCGTGGCATCTGAAGGAGCTCACGCTGGGGCTGCTCGCCATCCTGCAGGAGTTCGCTCCGGAGGCCGTGCTGACCCATCCCTATGAGGGTGGCCATCCGGACCACGACGCCTGTGCCTTCGCCGTGCACCTGGCCCTGCGTCTCGGCAGGCAACTTGCCCTTCGACCAGTAGCCCAGGAATACCAGCCATTGCTGCTGGAAGCGCCCTTCTACCATAACGACGGCGACGGCGGCATGCTCACCGGCACCTTTCTCCGCTCCGACCGTTTCCCCTCACTCGACTTACCGTTGTCATTGCAGGAACAGGCGAACAAGCGAGCACGCCTGGCCTGTTTCGCAAGCCAGGCAGAGACACTGGGGCAGTTTCCGGTGGAAAGTGAAGCGCTCCGCATCGCCCCGGCTTATGACTTCACCCAACCGCCCCACGATGGCAAGCTGCTCTACGAGTGCTTTCCCTGGGGCATGACCGGATCTCACTTCTGTCATCTTGCCGCCGAAACGGAAGGCCAGCTGTCGGAAGAGGTGCGGCGCCGGAGTTCCCATTTGGTGCTGGAAGAACGTCATTGAAGCAGTCGCACGAGTCCCAAACAGCATCGGAGTGTTACTTCGGCCTCTCGCAGCCCGCAACCGGGACTCCCGGACCCGTCGTGCTCAGTGTGGGCTTCCCCTTCGCAATCGTCGGCCCCGGAGCCGTGGGCGGCGCGGAGGTGGTGCTTTCAGAGATCGAAAAAGCCCTCCCTTTGCTTGGTTTCCGGTCAGTCGTTGTGGCACGGGAAGGCTCTGCACCCGTGGGCCGGCTCTACGCCACGCCCGTTCCCGCTGGTGAGATTGACGACGCGGTGCGGGCCCAGGCCGAAGCCGCGCAACAGGCGAACCTCGACCGCGCCTTGGCTGAAAACCACGTCTCCCTGGTGCACATGCACGGGCTGGACTTCCACCGCTATCGCTTTCCGCCGGACGTCCCCATCCTCGTCACGCTGCACCTGCCGCCAGGCTGGTACCCCGAAGCTATCTGGCGCCTGCCAGCGAATTATCACCTCACCTGCGTCTCGGAGACGCAGAAAGCTGCATGCCCCGCGTATGCCCTCGAGCGGATTAATGTCATCGGGAACGGCATCCCTTTGCCGGATCGGGCCAGCCTGCGCCCGGAGGGCAAGTATGCGCTGATGCTGTCGCGGATCTGCCCGGAAAAGAACCTTCACACGGGCTTTGACGCCGCCCGGATCGCAGGCATCCCCGCGATGCTGGCAGGCGAGGTCTTTCCCTATCGCGACCACCTGCGCTACTTCGCGGAGCAGATCGAACCTAGACTGACAACACCAGGCCAGGAGCACACGGCGCGCAGCCGCGGCCAACATCCCGCGGCCGACGCACGCTTCCTCGGTCCCATCACCGGCGTGGCCAAGGCCCGGCTACTGAGCCGCGCGGCGTGTCTTCTGCTTCCATCGCTGGCTCCCGAAACAAGCTCCCTGGTGGCCATGGAGGCGCTGGCGGCGGGGGTGCCTGTGGTGGCCGTCGCCTCGGGTGCGGTGCCGGAAATCGTGGAGCATGGGCGAACGGGTTTGCTGGTCTCCTCGACGGGCGACATCGCCTCAGACCTTGCCTCCGCGCTCCGGCAACTCCCGTCGTTGAATCGTGGCCTGTGCCGCGAAACCGCAGAGGCCCGCTTCTCGGTCAAGGCAATGCTGCACGCCTACGCCGCGCTCTACCACCGGCTGGCCCGGGCTGTTCCCGCGCCGATTCCACCACAGGAGTTGGAGCGAAGCTCGGTCGAACACAATCCCGCCGAAATTTCTGCAGAACCGCACGGCAAGCCGCAAACGACGCTCCTGGTCGGCACTGACGCCTTGGCCAGCCTGCAAACCGC
>CAXSBL010000035.1:0-7474 GCA_964235515.1 uncultured Bryocella sp. | reverse complement strand
AGCCGCAAACGACGCTCCTGGTCGGCACTGACGCCTTGGCCAGCCTGCAAACCGCCTGGGCCGAACTCTGGCAAGCCGATCCCACGGCCACCCCTTTTCAGCACCCGGCATGGCTGTTGCCATGGGCGCGCCAGTTCGGACCGGACGGCCTGGTGCAGACCGTGGAACAGCGTGATGAGCACGGCCACCTGCTCGGCCTGCTTCCGTTATTTGGCTACCGAGAGCCTTCGGAGGGAGCACAGAAGCTCCTGCTGCTCGGCACGGGCACCACGGATTACCTGGGCGGCATCTTCAGAGCCCCGTCCGCGGTCTTCCTCGCCGCGCAGGCCCTCCACTTTGCCCTGACGGTGATTCCTGCCTGGAACAGGCTGGATCTGCTGCAGCTTCGTTCCGACTCGCCGTTGCTCCCGGCCGCAGCGAACATCCCGGGCCTCCATACGGCAGCCGCCGAGCCCTGCGCCGTTCTCCCGTCGGCCGCTGCGCTGCCCGCTAAAGTGGGGGCCAATATTCGCCGATATCAGCACCGGGCCGAGTCCCAGGGGAAAATCGATTTCACGGTGGCGTCAGACGTCGCTGAAGCAGAGGTCTACTTCAGCCGTCTGGTTGAGCTACACGGCGAACGTTGGCAATCCCGTCAGGAATCCGGTGTTCTGGACGACCCGCGCGTGCTCGGGCATCATCGCGAGGCGATCCCTGCCCTGCTGGCAGCCGGTCTGCTGCGACTCTTTCGTCTCCGCTGCGGAGAGGACACTGTCGCCGTGCTGTACGCCCTTGCCGATCCTGCCGAACGATGCGTTCGCCGGTTGTATCTCTATCTGATCGGCATAGACATACGACGCAGCGATATCAGCCCCGGCACCCTGATCCTGCACGAAGTGTGGCAATACGCCCGCCGGCAGGGATTCGCCGAGGTGGACATGCTGCGCGGCGGGGAACGCTACAAAGCGCTCTGGGGGGCAACTGCCGCGGGGACCTACGCACTCCATGCGGCGCCGTGATGGCGCTTCCGGCCATGTTCTTTGTGTTGATCCTGAAAGAGATCTGAGTTAGCAACCGCTGCTGCATCAGGCGTTCTGCCCTCACCTAACGCTTCTTGCGATGGTTCGGGCTGCGCACCGGTTGGTGGTGCCTCTGCTCTTTGTCCGGTTCGCGTTCGGAGGCAGCCCCCTCGTGAACTGTTCCGGCCATTACCTCACGTAAAGCGAGCACGACGGCGTCGTGTACCTCTTCCCGAAACGCATCGCGGATGGTCTGGGCAACCGCTTCCGGCTCAAAGGTCAGCGCCTTTTCGGGATCGATCATCTTGTCCAGCATCCCCTGCACCACGGGTTTCATGTGGATCTGCCGTGCAAGGACCTTGGCTACCTTTTTTGCAGGCGCGTCGAGCGCCGCCGTAAGCAGATCGTTGGAGAACGCCGGAGTCGCCAGAAGCCAATCTTTCTCGAAGGTGGCTGCCATGGCCTTCACCGCCTTGGGATCGTCGAAGATCACACCGACCTCGCGGCGCGCTGCGAGCTCCAGTCGCCGCATGCTCATACTACCGAGAAAGGCATCATGACCGTCGCGCACCATGCCGCGAACGTGCAGGCGCATCGACGAGATGCGCACAGCCAGGGCGGCATTTTTGACCGGCGCACGGCTGATGATGCGGACGTCCACCCCCGCCGAGACCTTGTCATTGAGCAGGCGGATGAACTCAGGGTCTGAAAGCTTCATCTCATAAACCAGCAGCTGCCGCTTCGCCCCGGCGATATACGCTTTTAGCCGCTGCCGCGCGTTGACCGGACTCACGAGCAAGCTCTCATTCTCAGAGACATACGGAGCGCGTTTGCAATCGCACTCGAACAACCTCTGCGCCTCGCGCACAATCCCGGGATCACGCATGACAGCGGCAAAGGAGCGGCTCAGGGTGATGTCCATATGTGTGTAGTTGAAGGCCAGAAGGTACAGCTCTTTGCCGTCCACGATGAACATCTTGCCGTGGTACCGAACCAGGTCACCCGCCGTGCGCGCGACCGTGATGCCCTCCTCCAGCAGGCGCATCTCAAAGCGGCGTAGGTACTTTTCCCCGCCGTGATTCGTGTGCGCGATCAGGGCAGTTACGGCAACTCCGCGCTGGGCGGCCTCCACCAGAGCCCGTTCAATCTCGCTTCGATCAAAGCGAAAGATCAAGATCTGGATGCTTTTCTTCGCGCTGCTCAATGCATCGACTATGGGCTGGATGCCGTCTTCCGGCTGAATCAGGAGTCTCACAAGGCCTTCCGCTGGCGACAGCAACTGCCCTCAAGAGATGCGGGCGAAGCTTCCCGAGATGTTTTTTCGTCCCTGTCTTGGCAGGTCCGCATGGGCCCAAGCGTGGGCGAGGTGCTGTGTGATACCACAGAGACAATCAGCACCACGCCTTGAGATCTGGAGATTCGATGCCACGCCGCCACCTCTGCCTTCCCATCGCACTTCTGTTCGTCACCGGCAGTCTTGGCTCCGCTCTGCTCGCCACGGCTCAGGATGCCGATCCGAAGGGTAAGCCCGGGCATGCCTCAGACAAAGACCATCCCCTGCCCGCTGCGCAGGTGCACCATCCCGTGCTCTGGGAGGATCCGGGCAGCATCGCGGAAAAGAATCTGCTTTACGGCCGGGGCGGCGCGGATCACCAGCCCAAGGGTCCGTTCACCTTCGTGCAGGAGGACCGGAATGGGACCAATCCCAAATTCGACGCGCGGGACAGCGACGGCAAAAAGTGGCGCGTGAAGCTCGGCGTGGAAGCCAAGCCCGAGGTCACCGCTTCGCGGCTGCTCTGGGCGGTCGGCTTCTTCACGGACGAGGATTATCTGCTGCCAACGGCGACGGTTGCCAACCTGAACCTGCGGCGCGGCGCCAATCTGGTCCACGGCGATGCCATCACCGATGCCCGTTTCGATCGCAAACCTAAAGGCGAGAACAAGATCGCCGACTGGCGCTGGAAGACCAATCCCTTCACCGGAACGAGAGAATTCAATGGCCTGCGCGTAATGATGGCCGTGCTGAACAACTGGGACCTCAAGGACGTGAACAACGCCGTCTACAGCGACGAAAAGGGTGATCGGCAGATCTTCCTCGTCCACGACATCGGTGCAAGCTTCGGCTCCAACACCGAGCACCGCACGCACACCACCGACAAGGGAAACCTGAAGAGTTACGAGGAGTCCAAATTCATCGTCAAGAACGAGGGCGGGGAGGTTACCTTCGGCACACCGGCCTTCCCCGCCAAGTTTCTTTACGACGAAGGTCCGGTGCTGGTCGGAGAGGCCTTTCGACGTTCCGCCCTCGACTGGATCGGCCACGATATCCCCGTCGCGGATGCGCGTTGGATGGGTGGTCTGCTAGGCCAACTGAGCCACGACCAGATCGAAGACGCATTTCGGGCAGGAGGCTTCCCCGATGACCAGCGGGAGGCATTTGTAAAGATCGTGGAGGAACGGATCAGCGGTCTGAAAACGCTGTAACCACTATTTGAAGAGGCCTTGTGGAAGGACTTGTTCCATTTCGAAACAGGTCACCTTTCAAGCTACAGCCCTTGTCCGCTGTTATTCAACCAAGGTGCGATGCGGACTTGGGTTGGGCCGTCTTAGTCTCCGTTTGGAGGAGCAAAACGGAGAATGAGTTCAATCAACGAAAGTGTGCTCCTGATGATGGTCGGTATGCTTAATTTCCTTGGAGCCATCCTGCTGGCTCATGCGCGCGTGAGAGAGGAGAACGTTGAGGGCGAGCCGTTTCCACCGTTTCCGGTTCAGGTCCAGGGGTCGGAGATCGCACGAAGCTGAGTCTGCGCCCGGCTTGCCTGATACGGCCTTCGTGCTGATCCAAGGAGGTTCCAGGGTTCGACGTTAAGTGGCTGTGTTTCCGTTCGACCCACCGCCGTTGCCACCCGAGCTGTCGGTGTTTTCATCGGTCGAGGATTGCTCGGCAAAGTGCATACGGTTTCTTTTGTCCACCACGTATTGCAGTCCGTCTACCCAGTTCAACCCAAGGCTGCTCGCCTCGTTCATCAGGCACTCAAAGACGAGCCGGTCCGCGGGCCCGGGAAGGGCCTGTTGAAACAGCTCACAGACGCGGTCAAATTCAGCCGAGACATCTGTGTCAGGCGTCTTGTATCGCTCTCTCGTCACAGCACCTGTTTGCAGCGTACTCCAAGACGGACTGCCTGTAACCGGGGAATGCTGCTCCTTTTCAGTACCGGTTCCGTTTTGGGAATTGGGCTCGACAACAGAGGACGAGCCACCATGTGTTACAGCTCGAGTTCAAGGCAGAATATAGAAGGCTGAGCCCGTGGAACAGGTTGAAGACGGAAGTCGCGTTCGCCTGCGGCAGCCTGGAGCACCAATGACGTCTGAAGAGTTTCGCGAACACGGCCATCAACTGATCGATTGGCTGGCCGATTACCACAAAACCCTTGCGGACCGGCCCGTGATGAGCAGCGCCCGTCCAGGCGAGATCGCCGCCCAGCTACCCGCCTCGCCGCCGCTGGAGCCTCAACCTTTTGCACAAATCACCGCCGATCTGGATCGCATCGTGGTTCCCGGCCTGTCGCTCTGGCAGCACCCGCGCTTCTTCGGCTACTTTCCCTCCAATGCTTTACCGGCCGGCATCCTGGGCGATCTGCTTAGCACCGGGTTGGGCGTCTTAGGCCTCTCCTGGCAGTCCAGTCCCGCCATCACGGAGATCGAGACCGTCGTTCTCGACTGGGTACGGCAGATGACCGGCCTTTCCGAGGCGTGGCAAGGGGTCATTCAGGACACCGCCTCCAGCAGCACGCTTGTGGCGCTGATCACCGCACGTGAGCGAACCACCAACTATGCCCTGACCCGTGGCGGCCTGCAGGCGCAACCCCGTCCGCTTACGATCTACATCTCCGCCCAGGCGCACAGTTCCGTGGATAAGGCCGCGCTGCTGGCGGGCTTTGGGCGCGAGAACCTGCGGCTCGTACCCTGCGACGAGAGCTACGCCATGCGCGCCGACGCCCTCGAGGCGATGATCGCGGAGGATGTGGCAGAGGGTCTGGTTCCCTGTGCGGTCGTTGCGACTACAGGCACGACGGCCACAACTGCACTCGATCCGGTCCGTGCGACAGGAGCAGTCTGCGCGCGATACGGCTTGTGGCTGCATGTGGACTGTGCCATGGCCGGCAGTGCCATGATCCTGCCCGAGTGCCGCTGGATGTGGGACGGCATTGAGGGCGCGGACAGCCTGGTGATCAACGCTCATAAGTGGCTCGGCGCACCCTTTGATTGCTCGCTCTATTACGTTCGCGATGCAGAACATCTGGTGCGGGTGATGTCAACCAACCCGAGCTACCTGCATTCCACTGTCGATGGTGAGGTGCGCAATCTTCGGGATTGGGGAATTCCGCTGGGACGGCGGTTCCGGGCACTGAAACTCTGGTTCCTGATCCGCGAGCAGGGTGTTGCGGGGCTGCAGGCTCGACTGCGGCGGGATATGGTCAATGCCCGTTGGCTGGCTGAGCAGGTGGCGGCTGCGCCGGGCTGGCGGGTGATTGCGCCTGTGCCGCTGCAGACCGTGTGCATACGGCACGAGCCGGAGGGTTTGGCGGATGTCGCGCTTGATGTGCACACGAGGGCGTGGGCCGAGGCGGTGAACCAGTCCGGTGCGGCTTACCTTACGCCGGCGACGCTGGATGGCCGATGGATGGTGCGGGTTTCTATTGGATCGCTGAATACAGAGGCCGCGGATGTGGCGGCCGTGTGGGCCGTGATCCGGCGGACGGCTGAGGCGATGGTGCCGGCCGTGGTGGGTGCTCCATAGGTAGGGCTACTTGGGTGCGGCGTCGCAGACGATGGCCAGGCGGTGCTGTAGGGGGTCGTTGACGTAGGTGCAGCGCCAGTCCTTGCCGGCGGTGATGGCGGTTTTGCCGTCCTGGAAGTGCATGACGTCGACGCGGCCGTCGCTGTTGGGTGCGACGCCGTTGAAGAAGGTGACCTGCGAGCTGGAGTACTCGTCGGTCCGGGCGGCGTCGCGGAGCTGGGGGATTTCGGCAGCGGAGGCGGTCTGCGGAGCCGCGGTTGGGGCGGGGCGCTTTGCCGCCTGGTGAGGCAGGATCATCAGGGTGAGCAAAAGGGGAATCATGGGGAACCTCCCTGTGTGTCGAGCCGATTCTATCGCCCGTAATGACCTGTTTGGCTCATGGTTTGCGGTGAGAGCTACGTCCTTTGGGGGATTGGCTTTCCTGCCGGCGCACGGCGGAATGTACCCGCCCCCCGTACTTTTGCTGCAAAGTCTTGCCTTGGGGCGATTTAGGTCCACTTTCGAAGCGATCTTCCAGATTCGCAGATTCGCAGATTTGCAGACTTGCGGACTTGGTCCCCTGTTTCCAACCGCTTGTTTCACCATAGCTTTTCAGCGGAAGTGATGTGCAAGCGGCAGTTTGTGATGCTGAAGGGAGGCTAGCGGGCGGGCCTCGCACCCCTCGGGTGGCTGTGAGCATCCACTGATAGACCGTTAGACCGTAACGACTGAAAAGAGCCGATCCCATGCCCGCAGTGCACGAGTTGAGCAATTCAAACCATCCGACCAAGCCAAGTGAGACGATTCACGATGTTCTTGTGATTGGCGCGGGGCCCACGGGGCTGGCGTGTGCGATCGATGCGCAGAATGAGGAGCTCGATGTTCTGGTGGTCGACAAGGGCTGCCTGACGAACTCCCTGTTTCACTACCCGGCGGGGATGACGTTTTTCACGACGCCGGAGCTGCTGGAGATCGGCGGGATGCCGTTTTCGTCGCCGAACCAGAAGCCCACGCGGGCAGAGGCGCTGGAGTACTACCGCAAGGTGAGCACCCACTACGGCCTGGACGTGCGGCAGTACGAGCGGGTGGATAAGGTGTTCGGCATTGACGGCGACTTCCGGGTGCACACGATTGACCGGTTTGAGCGGGAGCACATTCACCGGACGCGCAAAATCATCGTGTCGACGGGGTACTACGATCTGCCGAATCACCTGGGAATTCCGGGTGAGGACATGCCGAAGGTAGCGCATTACTACAACGAACCGCACCCGTTTTATGCGCAGGAGGTACTGGTCATCGGCGGCAAGAACTCGGCGGCGATTGCTGCGCTGGATTTGTGGCGGCACGGGGCGAAGGTGACGCTGGTGCACCGCGGCGCGGAGCTGCACCGGCACATCAAGTATTGGATCAAGCCGGATATTGAGAACCGCATCAAGAACGGCGAGATCGCGGCTTATTTCAACACGACGGTCAGCAACATCACCGAAGATTCGGTGGCGCTGGCTACGCCTGAAGGCGAGAAGACGATCCCGAACCAGTTTGTGTTTGCGTTGACGGGCTACCATCCGGACTTTGCCTTTATCGAGTCGCTGGGCGTGGTGCTGGACCCCGACAATGCGCGCTGCCCGATTATGAATCCGGAGACGCTGGAGTCAAATGTGCCCGGGATTTATGTGGCGGGGGTTGTGGTTGCCGG
>CAXSBL010000034.1:18518-36314 GCA_964235515.1 uncultured Bryocella sp. | reverse complement strand
CCGCTCACCAGTACCGAGCAATGGCGAGCGGCGAACCTAGAGCGGACAACACGTCAGAGTTACTTGGCTTCCGGTTTCTCGAGATGACCGCCGAATTGATAGCGCATCGCGGAAAGCAGCTTATCCGAGAACTCCGCGTTTCCACGGGAACTGAAGCGCGCATAAAGCGCTGACGACAGCACAGGCGTAGGAACACCTTCATCAATGCCCGCCTTGATGGTCCAGCGGCCTTCACCCGAGTCCGACACGCGACCCCCAAACTTCGACAGCGATGGATCTTCAATGAGAGCAGCCGCAGTGAGGTCGAGCAGCCAGGAGGCGATCACGCTGCCTCGACGCCAGACCTCACTGATCTCCGGGATATCCAGATCGTATTGGTAGTGTTCTGGGTCTCGCAAAGGCGTCGTCTCGGCGTCGATCTCCTCCAAATGTTTGCCGATGTTTGCCGCCTTCAGGACAGCAAAGCCCTCGGCATAGGCCGCCATCATGCCGTATTCGATACCGTTATGAACCATTTTGGTGAAGTGTCCGGCACCATTTGGGCCGCAGTGCAGATATCCCTCTTCCGAGGTGCCGATGCCCTCCTTGCGGCCGGAAGTTCGGTCAATCGTGCCGACTCCTGGAGCAATTGTCTTGAAGATGGGATCAAGATGTTTGACCGTTGCTTCCGAACCGCCAATCATCATGCAATAGCCGCGCTGTTCGCCCCAAACCCCACCACTCGTGCCGACATCGACGTACTCAATGCCCTTTTCTGCCAGTGCCTTCGCACGCCGGATATCATCGATGTAGTAAGAGTTCCCTCCATCGATGAGGATGTCGCCGGCCTCGAGATGCGGGGCGATCTTCGCGATGGTCTCCTCCACGACACCGGCGGGAATCATGAGCCAGATCGCGCGCGGCTTTGCAAGTTTGCCAACCAGATCCTCCACTGAGGAGGCGCCGTCCACGCCGTTTTGCTTGGCAAGATCATCCACTGCCTTTGGGGACATATCGAAGACGACGCACTCGTGCCCATGAGCTACCAAGCGCTTGACCATGTTGGCCCCCATTCTGCCGAGCCCAACCATTGCGAGTTGCATGAGGTTTTCCTCCCGTGGATATTCTGTGCGTTTGGACGTAGAACAGGCTCGCTGAGGTGGCTGGCGAATGCGTTTCGGAGATATACCGTGGCGGTGCTTGAGGCTGGTGGAATTACTTGCCTGTCCCGCCTACCGCAAGGGCAACTTGGTGTAACGTACGTGCTGGTGTTCCTCGCCCCGTGGAGAGTCCCGTAGAGTTGCGGCGGTTGTGTCCATGCACTGACAGCGGACACTTCTCGAGGACGGCGTTCATGACGTGTTTGTCGGCGGACTGTCCTCAATTCACGGATAGCAAACGTAACGCCTCCAGTTCACGTGGGACGCAAGTGAAGTCGAGATCCGTTGGATAGGCGCGAGCACTCTTACATCAGAGTCCATAAGCGAATTGCGGGGGGATATGCCTGTAGAGTACGCCCCTGATAAGGGAACATGGCAGCTGCTAAAGGGGGCTCTCTCCGGCTGCAAGGTTGACTACACCTCAGGCGATCTCAATCGCGTCATCATTCTTCTCGCCGTTCCCATGATGCTTGAGATGGCCCTGCAGTCGGTCTTCTCCGTGACCGATATCTACTGGGTCAGCAGGCTCGGATCAGACGCTGTGGCCTCGGTTGGGCTTACCGAATCGCTTCTTACTCTGGTCTTCGCTATCAGTTCCGGGTTGAGCACCTCAGCCACAGCGCTTGTGGCGCGGCGCATCGGGGAACACGATACAGACCGGGCCGCGATCGATGCCGTACAGGCGATCTGTATAGGGTTGGCCGTGTCTGTCGCATTGGGTGTGCCGCTCTTTTTTGCAGCTCCCAGGCTGCTTGTGGTGATGGGAGCGACGCCGAATGTGGTGCGGGTCGGCATAAATTATGCCCGCATCTCTCTTGGCGCATGCGGCGTGATCATTATGCTTTCCTTGAACAACGCTATCTTTCGCGGCGCAGGGGATGCCGTGGTGGCTATGCGCCTACTCTGGGCGGCGAACGGGATCAATCTTGTGCTTGATCCACTTTTGATTTACGGGGTTGGGCCATTTCCCAAGCTGGGGGTAACTGGGCCCGCCGTCGGCACGCTTATCGGTCGTGGCACAATCGTGCTTTATCAGTTTTACCGCCTGAGTCGGGGCACGGAACGATTTCGCATCGCGGCCAAGCACCTGAGATTCAACTTCGGCGAGGCACGCAGTTTCCTTCGCGTCTCGGCTGCGGGTATGGCGCAATTTCTCCTGGAACAGGGCAGTTGGCTGGGTCTCGTGCGCATCGTCAGTCTGTTCGGTGCAGCGGCTCTCGCCGGGTACACAGTCGGTGTGCGCGTTGTCGGCTTCGTACTGTTGCCCTCCATCGGCCTGAGTAACGCGGCAGCAACGCTGGTGGGCCAGAATGTGGGAGCAGGCGCAGCGGATCGGGCGAAGGCTTCGGTCTGGCGTACAAGCTTCCTAAACTTCGCCTTTCTCGGCACGATCAGCCTTCTCTTCATCATCTTTGCGCGGCCGCTTATCAGTCCGTTCTCTCACGACGAAGCCGAGAAGAAGATCGCGGTTGAGTGCTTGCGATTTTTCAGCGCAGGCAATCTGATGTTTGCCTTCGCCGCCGTTTTCCTGCAAGCGTTCAATGGCGCCGGTGATACGCTTACGCCCACATACATCAACCTTTTCGGCTTTTGGGTTGTTGAAATTCCGCTTGCCTGGTGGCTGGCCAGGCACACGCCTTTGCAGCTAAGGGGTGTCTTCGTGGCCGTGCTGGTTGCCCAGGCGGTTGCTTTGTTATGCAGTGGCCTGCTCTTTATACGTGGCGGCTGGGCCGAGGCAAAGGTCTAGCAAATTACCTGGGGGTATAGATGGTCGTTCCAGTCGTCGAAGAGGAGGCATGGCTGCCCGTGATCGCGGTCCTTCCAACCTGGCAACCACCCGCGCGCCATACAGTCGTCATTGCACCGCATCCCGATGACGAAACGCTGGGTGCCGGCGGGCTAATTGCTTCCTTGCGGAAGATGGGATGCGAGGTCACGGTGGTTGCCGTAACAGATGGCGAGAACTGTTACCCCGGTGAGGATCTCGGTGGAGTGCGTCCGGCGGAGCAGGCCGCTGCACTGGAGAAACTTGGCGTGGAAGAACAGTACATCCAGCGACTGCACCTCCCCGACAGCGGCCTGAGCCAATGTGAAGAGGCGTTGTACGATGCTCTTCTGAGGTGCGTACCCGCCGGGGCACACCTGCTGGCGCCGTGGACAGGCGACTTCCATCCGGATCACGAGGTCTGCGGCCGTGCGGCACTGCGAGTGGCGAAGAGCAAGGGCCTGACGCTCACCTCCTATTTTTTCTGGACGTGGCATCGAGGCACACCGGAGCTGATCGTGAACTTGCCGCTTGTGAAGCTGCCGCTTACGCCCTCTCTGCAGGCCGCCAAACGCGAGGCCTTGCTTTGCCATACCTCACAGCTGCAGCATCATGATCAGGAACCCATTCTGCCGGCCTACCTACTGGAGCCGGCCTGGCGTGACGCCGAGGTCTTCCTGCCTGCGTGGGATCCTGCGCGGACTTCGCCGGAGTTCTTTGAAGCCAAGTACCGAGCGGACGCCGATCCGTGGAAGTTTGCCTCCTCGGCAAGTGAACTTGCCCGCTACGGCGCGGTGATCGCAGCCCTTGCGGGATGCCGATTCCGGCATGGCCTTGAACCCGCCTGCTCCGTTGGCGTGCTGACCAGAATGCTCGCTCCGCTGTGCGATCGCCTCGAGGCATTTGATCTCTCGCCAACCGCCGTGGCGCGTGCCGCGGAGCGTTGTGCCGATCTGCCGCAAGTTGAAGTGCACTGTGCTTCCGTGCTCGAGCTGGTGCCCGACTCTACGGTGGATCTGCTGATGCTGAGCGAGATCGGCTACTACTTCACCACGGAGGATTGGACTCGAATCCTGGGTCAGCTGGTAGCCCCGTTAAGCCCTGGTTGCAAGGTCGTGGGCGTGCATTGGCTTGGCACTTCAGAGGATCACATCACGGGCGGTGATGAGGTGCACGCCACGTTGCGCGCGAACGGAAGATTACGGCTGCTGCACGAAGAACGACACGACACCTTTCGTCTTGATGTTTTTGAGGTGGTGCCGGCATGAATCGCACACCCTGGCATATAGCCGTGCTCATCCCCGCGCGTAATGAGGAGACGCTGCTTCCGCGCTGCCTGCACTCGGTGCAGAGGGCGCGTCGAGCCGTGGCGCACGAGGTCACCACCGACCTGGTCGTTGTGGCCGACCAATGCACGGATGGAACGGAACAGATCGCGACCGATCTTATCGGTGCAAGCGGGATAGTGGCACGTAGCATGGACGGGATTGTAGGATCTGCGCGTGCCCGGGCAGCAAGGCATGCCCTTTCTCGCTACGCCGGAGCGCCTGAACATTGCTGGCTGGCAAATACGGACGCGGATTGCGTGGTGCCGGAGGACTGGCTTGCTCTCCAACTGTCCGTGGCGCAGCGAGGCTACGCCGCCCTTGCAGGAATCATCGACGTTGACAGCTATGAGGAACATCGGCCCACGGTGCAGGGGATGTTCCGACGCACCTATCTTCTTCATGACAACGGAACGCATCCGCACGTCCATGGTGCGAACCTGGGTGTGCGCGCCGATGCCTACCTGCGAGCCGGCGGATGGGCACCGAAGGCCACCGCAGAGGACCACGATCTATGGCATCGCCTGCAAGCCGCCGGAGAACGCAGGCTTTCCGACGTACGGCTTAAAGTCGTGACCAGCGGACGACGCGTGGGGCGAGCGCCCCTGGGTTTTGCGGCGGCTTTGGCCGCTCACAATGAGACGGAACGATGACGGCAGAGGATCTTCAACGCGCCTTTGCGGACGTGTGTGCCACGCCTTTGCCGTTGCCCGGTAGCGGAGAAACGGCGGAGCGGCATCTGCGCCTGTTTGGGGTAGCAGAGCAGGATGTCAGCCTTTCCAAGCTGGCCGAGGCCCACTGGGATGCACTGGCAATCCTCGCCGAAGCCGGCCGCACGCCACACCCCGGCGCGCTGTATGCCGTGTGGGCTTCAGAGATCCCCGGCAAGCCTCTTCACGTGGTTGGCAAAACGCTTTCTGGCGAAAAGGCGTTCTGTACGGGCTACGGTCTGGTACAGCGTGCGCTGGTGACGGTGGGAGGGGACGACGGCCGTCTGCTGGAGGTGGATGTAAGGCCTGGGCCGACCATTCACGCAAGCGCCGCGCAGTGGCACACAGAAGCGTTCCGCATGACCAATACCGGCGCGGTACGCTTCGACGAACTGAGCCTGGAAGATGACGCCGCGGTCGGCGCTGCGGGCTTTTATTTAAACCGCCCTGGGTTCTGGCACGGGGCCTGCGGTCCCGCCGCTTGCTGGGCTGGAGGAGCTGCCGGTCTGCTTGTCTACGCGGACGGGAATAAGCGCAGCGATCCGCATACGTTGGCGCACCTCGCGGCCATGCATGCCAATGTTTGGGCGATGCGTTCCCTTCTCCGCACGGCCGGCGAGGAGATCGATGCGGACCCGCACAACGTGTCCGCTGCACAACGGCGAGCCCTTACCCTGCGGCACCTGATCGAGCAGCTTGCCAGCGATACGCTTCGACGATTTGCCCGCGCTTATGGTCCCGTTCCGCTGGCGATGCATGAGCCAACAGCGCGCCGCTTTCACGAGGTAGAGATCTTTCTGCGCCAGTCACACGGTGAGCGGGATCTTGAGGCCCTGGCCGCGCTGATCAGGACCAAGCCCGACGACAGCAGGCCTCAGTAGGCCTGCAGAGATCAAGGAACCCATGCCAGTCGCGCAAGCCGAAGCGTACGAAACCGATATACCGCTCAGGCTGGACAGGCTTCCCTGGAGCCGTTGGCACATGCGCATGGCGACCGCGCTGGGCATCACCTTTCTGCTCGACGGCCTTGAAGGCGGTGTGGGCGGTTCGCTCTCCGGAGCCTTGAAGTCAACAAGCACGCTGCACTTCTCAGACAGCCAGCTGGGCATCACCTCTACGGGATACCTTGTCGGCACCGTGGTCGGTGCCCTGGTCTTCGGTTATCTTGCGGACCGCTATGGGCGCAAGAGTCTCTTTCTGTGGACGCTTGCCGTGTACGTGATCTCCACCGCAGCCACCTCTCTTTCCTGGAATCTGCTCACCTTTACGACTTGCCGCATATTGACTGGCGCCGGCATTGGCGGGGAGTACACCGCCATCACCTCAGCCATTGACGAGCTCATTCCAGCCAGGGTGAGGGGCACAGCAAACCTGATCATCGGCTCAACGTTCTGGTTGGGTGTGATCCTCGGCTCGCTGATCGCGGTTGGGTTTCTCTCCGATAGCGCCTTTGGCCTTCGCCTGGGCTGGCGCTTTGCCTTTCTTTCAGGCGTACCCATCGCGCTCGTGGTGTTGGTTCTGCGACGTAACATCCCTGAGAGCCCTCGTTGGCTTTTGACACATGACCGCGAGCCCGAAGCAAGGGTAGTGATCGATTCGATTGAGACATCCGTAGCACAGCAGTTTGGGTCGCTTCCCGAGGTCGAAGGGAGAGTTCGCCTTCAACGCAGTTCGCAGAGCGTGGTGGCGAAGATGGGCGTGCTGTTCAACGTAAAACACCGCCGAAGGGCGCTCCTGTGTCTTGGACTCACGATGGCGCAGTCCCTTTTTTATAACTCTGTATTCTTTTCGAGCACCCTCATTCTGCTTCGGTTTTATGGTGTCTCCGCTGCCCACGCCGGTGTCTTGTTCCTGCCGATTGCGTTCACCAACTTCATCGGTCCGGTCTTGCTCAGCCGCCTTTTCGACACGGTGGGCCGCCGCATTATGATCTCGCTGAACTTCTGCATGACCGCCATCGTGTTCGCCACGTCGAGCCTGCTCTTTATGAGCGGCCGCATCGGCGTGAAGGCCCAGGTAGCCTGGTGGGCGCTCTCGTTCTTCTTCGCTGCTTCTGCCGCTGGCTCAGCCTACCTCACCACCAGCGAGCTGTTTCCGCAGCAGATCCGGGCCTCGGCGATTGCGATCTTCTATGCGGTGGGCACCCTGCTTGGCGGCGTTCTCGGCCCCGCGATCTTCGGCATCTTGCTCAACCGCGGTCAGCGCGCTCCCATTTTTTACGGCTTTCTGGCGAGCTCCGCCGTGATGCTGCTTGCAGGTTTGGCGCAGGCCATTTGGGGAGTCGACTCAGAGCGGAAACCGCTGGAGGAACTGTGTTGAGAGGAGCGGCTAGGGAAGCCGAAATGTCACGCCGGCGTCCCAGTTGACCCGTTGCGTTGCCTGAAGATCGATATCCGAAAGCAGGATCTCATTGAAGTGCTTACCGGTGAGGTAGATAGCGGAACGCGTCAGGATATAGTTGCGCACCTGCAAGGGTGGCCGCCCATCTTTGAACACGAGGGTGACCGTTTCCTCTTCGTCGGGCGGGTTGGGTGAGCGACTTACTGACACGAGCGGCACTAGCGGCATTAGCATTGTGGGTTGAGCAAAACCCGTTCCGTCGCCTCCCTGGCCCGGCTGCGCTGGGTACTGTGCCGAGTTCTGACGGCTGTACGGCGCGGGAGCCTGTGCTGGGTAGGGTGCCGGGTACCCGTTCGCGTATGGTGCGGAATATCCGTTCGCGTACGGTGCCTGATACCCATTCGCGTACGATTCAGGCGCCTGCGCGGGGTGCGGTGCGTTTTGGGCGCGGTAGGGCCCAGCTGTATAGGCAGGCGCGACAGCGCCCTGCGGATCAGGACCACCGGCATCGTTCCATGACGGCGCCTCTGCAGCAGCGGCTACGTTCGGGTCTGCGGATGAGTCTGGGCAACCGTAGAAGCACGGATCGATCGTAGGCTCAAGGAAGGAGTAGGGAATCCCATAACCGATACCGCGCGGATAGTAGGCCGTGTCGGATCGTCCGCCCGCAGAGCCCCAGTGCGATCCGCCTGCATATATGGGCCGTGGCGTACGCCAGACAACGGTGTAGCCCGGCCCTGCACCCTGCACCTGATTTCCTGCAAAAGGCGCTCTGTAGCCGAATAAATTGGAACGCTGTAGCTGGGAACCAAGGTTTACGTTGCCTGGTCCTCTGCCCGGTCCGCTGTAGGATCCGAAGCCTGCCCCCGGCGCCACACCTGAGCGCGCTGAAAGACCACCGTGCGCGGCACCGACACCCTGCGCAGAGGCCATGCCACTGAAGCCAAGCAATCCAAGTGCAAGAGCAGGAAGGCACCGCATGAGGTTATCGTACGCCGATGGCGAAAGAGCCGCTAGCAGTCACTTTGGAAACGCTATGCCGGTAGTTTTTCCGCTGGAGGCTAGTTATGTTGCTCTCAACCGACAGCAGCATGACCTCTCTAAAGGTTGCGGCGAGAAGACGAGGTGTGGTGCGCGGATTCCATGTTCAGCACATGCACTGACGCATAACCGTGACGGAAAACTCGCCCTGCAGCTTCGCAGACCGCTTGCAGCGGCTGGCGGACGTCTAATCGCTATGGTTCTAGAAGACGCCGGGCATCCTTTCGCACCGAGGAACTCCATCGCTGGGCAGCATGTCACTCGCGAACAGCTTGAGCGGGCGCTTGAGGACCTGCAGGCCCTGCCCGGTGACCCGGCGCAAGGATTTTTCGGTTCTGGATCCATGACGTGGCAGGTGAACCGTGAGTGCGGCGTGTTTCTAGGTGCAGGCCGGGCAGCCCTGCTGCAACTGGCTCATCCCTGGGTGGCCACCTCGCTTGTCCACCACTCAAACCTGATGCACGATGCGATTGGCCGGTTTCACTCAACCTTTCGCGTGGTCTACACGATGCTCTTTGGCAGCCGCGCGCAGGCACTCGCGGCTGCACGGCAGTTGCACGGACGCCACGCCGGCATCCGGGGCGAGTTGCCCCACGCGATCGGTTCGCATCCCGCCCACGAGCACTACCAGGCAAACGAGATCGGTGCCCTGCGCTGGGTCTACGCCACGCTGGTCGATAGCGCTCTGCTGGCCTACGCGACCGTCCTGCCCTCACTCTCCCCTGCAGCGCGAGAGCAGTACTATGCCGAAAGCAAGCGCTTCGGAACGCTGTGCGGCCTGCCGCCCGACAGCCTGCCGAAGACCTGGACGGACTTTGAAAGCTACATGGCCGGTATGCTCGCCTCCCCGGAGTTGACGCTTAATGAGAATGCGGTCGCGCTGGGGCAAAGCGTGCTCTCCGGTGTCGGCACATGGGTCAGGCCGCCGCGCTGGTACCGGGCTCTCACCGCTGCCTGGCTGCCGCCGCGGCTACGCGAGGGCTTCGGGCTTGCGTACGGGCAACCGGAACAGCGCGCCGTGGCGAGAGCTCGGCGTTTGCTGCCGGCGCTGTATCCCTGGCTTCCCAGCCCCTTACGCTTCGTCGGACCCTACACCGAGGCGCTCGACCGCCTGCGCGGCCAAGCACCAGGCAAGTTCACCCAGCGCAACAATCAGTTCTGGATGGGCAGAACTCGGCTGCTCTACCCCGAGCACAGTTCGTCGGGTCACCTGCGGCAGACTTGACCCATCCCGGTGCCGGCCCGCGCTGGATATGGAACTCAGCCTCTGACCTTCGAAGCGAACTACCGCCAACACATTATCTCCTGTGAAGAATTGGCAGTGCCTCTTTGTTGGCTGTACAACCAATTTGTTGACTGTGCGACCGAGAGCTTCCGAAAACTCTGACTACGAACGTCCGCTTTGCAACAGCACCAACATCCATACTCCAACTCATCACAACGTTTGGGAAATGCCTGTCATCGCATCGATGCACGCATTGTTCCCTGAGGTTTAGAGATGACCGTAGAAGTTTGGCTATGGATCGGCACCATTGGCATGTCCATTGGAATGATTCTTCTGTTTTTTCCGATGCAGAAGAACAAGACGCTCTCGGAGCAGGGTGATTCTATTGCTCATTTCCTGGTCCCGATGGTGGCCCTCACCCTGTATCTGCTGATGGCCCTTGGCCATGGCTCGGTCGTGCGACCGTCAGGCCGAGTCTTTTACTACGCACGCTACATCGATTGGTCGATTACGACGCCCCTGCTCTTGTTGAGCCTGGTTTCAGGCGCAGTACAAGGTCATACAAAGAAGCGTGGTGCCCTGATTGCCGGCCTCATCATCTCTGATGTGTACATGATCGCGACCGGCTTTGTTGCAGGATGGACGGACGACCCGACACTCAAATGGTGGTTCTACGCCTTGAGCTGCTTGTCGTTCGTGGCCATTTATGGTCTGCTCTGGGGTCCCTTCAGAGAGCTCTCGTTGACCAGTCCCAAAGGTGATGTTTACCGCAAAAAAGCTGGTGCGCTCTCCATCGTCTGGTTCGGCTATCCCATCGTCTTCCTGATTGGCCAGGAAGGATTTCGGCTTTGGAGCCCCGCTGTAGATGCCGTGCTGTTCACATTGCTCGACCTGACTGCCAAAGTCGCATACGGCCTTTGGGCACTAAGCATGGTCCAACACACAGGCCGCGTGGAGGAAGAACTACCGGAGAGCGGGAATCGCCTCGCACACGGAGTATAGAGGTGAGTCGGGCTATTGTCATCGGAGCAGGTTTCGGAGGACTGGCCGCCGCATTACGTTTGCGCGCGGCCGGTCTCGATGTCGACGTTTTCGACGCGCAACCTTGTGCTGGAGGCAGGGCTGGCGTGTACCGTGAGCGCGGCTACACCTTCGATGCAGGACCAACCGTCATCACGGCTCCCTTTCTCTTTGACGAGCTCTTCGCACTCTTTGGCAAACAGCGCAGTGACTACGTGCGATTCGTTCCCTTGATGCCGTGGTACAGAATACGTTTCGCCGATGGCCGCAGCTTTAACTATGGCGGAACGCGTGATGAACTTATCGATGCCGTGCGACGCTTTTCACCGTCTGACGTCGACGGTTATGTGCGGTTGCTCGAAAAGGTCGAGCAGATATACAAGGTAGGTTTCGAAGAGCTCGGTGATCAGCCCTTCGATAACTTCACGGCAATGCTTCGTGTTCTGCCGAAGATGGCCATGCTGCGCAGCGACCGCTCCGTGTACAGCTTCGTTTCACACTACCTGAAAGACGAAGCTTTGCGCCGGGTGTTTTCCTTTCAGCCTCTGCTCGTGGGCGGTAATCCGTTTCATACGACCTCGATTTACACGCTGATCCAGCACCTGGAGCGCAAAGACGGTGTGCACTTTGCCGTGGGTGGCACAACGGCCCTGGTCGCCGCGCTGGTCAAGCTGGCTGAAGAGCAGGGCGTTCGGTTTCACTTCGGTCAGCGAGTCACCTCGATAGAGATTGAAGATGGATGCGCGACCGGGGTTCGCCTCGCGAACGGTACACAGATGTCTGGCTCCTGCGTAGTCGCCAACGCCGATGCACCCGCGCTCTACCGTCAGCTGGTTCCGGAGAAATGGCGCAAGAAGTGGACAGATGATCGCGTGGAAGGGCTCAAGTTTTCCATGGGCCTCTTCGTGCTTTACCTGGGGGTGCGCAAGAGTTTTCCTGAGCTTGCACATCACACTGTTTTGCTGGGAGAACGTTATAAGGAGTTGCTGGAAGAGATCTTTGAAGGCAATTTGATTAGCGACGATCTAAGCCTCTATCTTCATGCGCCCACCAGAACGGATCCAACCCTGGCGCCGGAAGGTTGTGAAAGTCTGTACGTGCTGGCTCCCGTGCCGAACCTGCGTGCGGGCATTGACTGGTCCCGTGAAGCAGGTCGTCTGGAAGAACGCATTCTAGACATTCTGGACAAAAGCGTGTGTCCTGGGATTCGCGAGGCGCTGGAGGTACGGTTCCATGTCACGCCAGAGCACTTTCGCGACAAGCTGCTTACGCACCATGGAACAGGTTTTTCCATTCAACCCACCCTGTTGCAGAGCGCCTGGTTCCGCTTCCACAACCGCAGTGAGGATGTACGTGGACTGTATCTGGTAGGGGCTGGGACTCACCCCGGTGCCGGCCTGCCCGGTGTGCTTTGCTCGGCAAAGGTTCTCGAGCACTACCTGCCGGAGATCCTCGCGGATGCTGAACGGCAGATCCCAACTTCGTCGCCGCTTGAGCCGGCAAGGGAAGAGGTGCTCCAGTGATATCTACGAGGGCGGCTATTCCGGCGGAGCAGATGATGGCGAAAGCCGGAAAGACTTTTTATCGAGCGGCGGCGCTGCTGCCCGGATCAGTGCGTGCCGAGGTGGTTCTGCTTTATGCCTTCTGCAGGCAGGTTGATGATCTGGCCGATGATCCGGGCGCCTCCGCACCGGAACGCCGGTGCGCGCTTGATGCTCTGGCTGAGGCCTTCACACAAGGCAGTCTTCCGCAGCTAAGAGCAGCAGGCTGGCCGTTCGCAGCGAACGGGATCGTCCCTTCCGCGGCACGACTGCTGGTGAAGGCGGCGGCGCGCGACGTACAGCAGAAGCAGCCGCAATCCTCCGAAGAGTTGTTGTCTTACGCCTTCGGCGTCGCGGGCACGGTCGGGATTATGATGGCTCACCTTTTAGGAACCAAGCCGGAAGGCCTTCGTGCGGCCGTCTCCCTCGGCATGGCCATGCAACTCAGTAACATCGCCCGTGACGTCGCGGAGGACCTGGAAAATGGGCGTGTTTACCTGCCTTCCGATCGGGTGAGCGCCCTCACTGTCGGTGCGGCGCTGAGCACAAAAGCTCCCTGCAACAATCGGGAGAGCTGCCCGGTTCTAGCGGCCACCGCGCACGTACTCACGGTGGCGGAGTCCCTGTACGAAGCCGCCTTTGACGGCATCTGGAGCCTGCCCTGGCGCATGCGCTGGAGCATCCTAGCGGCCGCCCTGTGTTATCGAGAGATCGGCCGGGAGGTCGGCCGTCGCGGACAACTTTCCTGGTCCAGCCGCGTCGTCATACCCGGCAGGCGCAAACTATTCCTTATCGTTCTGGCCGGAATGCGGCTCTTGTTACCGCGGTTCTGGGCTTCTCATACCCATTCCACTCCGTCGGCTTGGGGGCCTGTACCCCTGGCTGACCTTCGCCAGCTTGGGGTGGTTTGATGTCGCTGGATACCGACGTTTTGATTCTCGGGGGAGGTTGCGCCGGGCTCAGTCTGGCCACGGCGCTTGCGCAGCAGGCGCCACACCTGCGCGTACACATCCTGGAATCTCGACAGAGCTACCGGCGTGATCGTACCTGGTGCTTTTGGAACACCGAATCGCACCCTTTCAGTGCCGGCGTATCGCACCGCTGGAACGCATGGCGTGTACGCCACGCCGGTTCAGAGGTGCGGCAACGCAGCAATCGTTACACCTATGAGCATCTTCCAGCTGACCAGTTCTATCGGCTTGCAATCGATACGGTCCAGAACGCCGGTCACATCCTTTCCATGGGCGTGCACGCCTGTGCCATCCGTCCCCGGGACAATCACGTAGAGGCTGACACGGATGCAGGCGTTCTGAGCGCCCGCTGGGTCTTTGATTCAAGGCCACGGGACGCAAGCGTGTTAAGGCCGGTTCTTATGCAACGCTTTCTAGGCTGGCACATCGCCACGACTGAACCCTGCTTCGATCCTTCTGTAGCTGAACTGATGGACTTCCAGCCGCACGAAGTGAGCGGACGATCGGTCTTCTTTTACGTGCTGCCCTTCTCTGCAACCGAGGCGCTTGTGGAAGCCACCTTTCTCGACGACCCGGCACTGCCACAGCCGGAGGCTGAGATTGTTCTCCGCCGGTTTCTGGAGCGCATGCCGACAGGGGGATACCGGGTGCTTTATACGGAGGCCGGAGCGCTGCCGATGGGACAGCACAGGTCAGACAGATCAGAAAACTTGGAGGAGCCTAACAAGCGCGTCGTGGAGATCGGGACTCGCGGAGGGCGTGTCAAGCCTTCATCCGGCTATGCGTTCCTGCGCATCCAGCGCCAGAGCAAAGCGCTGGCTCGGGCGCTCGCCGCTGGCAGCAGCCTCCCGTCCAGGTTTGAATCTCCGCTTTACAGCGTGCTCGATTCCATTTTTCTTCGTGCACTTCAACGTGACTCGGAACGCGCTCCCGTCTACTTTCTTGCCTTGTTTCGCCGCATACCGCCGGACATCCTCGTACGTTTTCTTTCAGAAACAGCGGGCCTGGGTGAGTCGCTCCGTGTGATGAGGGCCCTGCCTAAATTGGACTTCCTGCAGGCTGCCCTGCTGCCTGCAAAGGGACTCCCAGCATGAATGCCCAAAGCAACCTCGCTGCGCCGACGCTGTTCGTCGGCAGCCGATTGATGATCTTCTCTTTTGCCTCGCTTGTAGCCGTAACAGGCGCGCGATGGCTCCCGGATGAAGGGTGGGGTTTGTGGCTGTCCGTGGCTGCAATTCTTCTCGCGATATGGCACGGTGCTTTTGACGGCGTGCTCGCGGAGGAGGCTTTGACGCCGCGATTTGGCACGCGCTGGCGGCTTCCGTTCTATGCCGCCTATCTCTCCCTGGGATCCGTTGTCCTTATGCTGTGGTGGAAGGTTCCGGTAATCGCGTTGTCGGCCTTTCTGCTGTATTCGGCATTCCACTTTGGTACTGAAACTCAGCGCGATCTCTCGCCGGAGCGCCTTGTGACAGGCCTGGCTGCAGGCTTCGTTCCTATTGCCGCGGCATGTCACTGGTGGCCGCAGCAGGTGGCGGCGATCTTCGGGCTCATGCTGCGCCACCAAGCCGAATTCGCCTCGGTCCTCACTGGTGTGGCCGGCCGTGGTCTGTGGCCGGTCGTGGTGGTCGCTGGATTTGCAGTCCTGCGCGCCCGCGGCTTGGAAAGGTTTATGTCCGGGACGCTGATCGCGACAGAGCTTGTGCTCTTCCGCGGTTGCTCCCCGGTGGTGGCCTTTGCGCTCTTTTTTTGCCTATGGCATACCCCCGAGCACATGCTGAGCACCAGTCTGGACAACATGGGGCATTTCCGTTCAGACCATCTACTGAAGCATCTACGTGGAGGCTTGCCCTTCTGGCTGGTGTCTCTGGCCGGCGTGGGTCTGGCTTGCGGGCTTGGCCGCCACGAGGTGCTCAGCGATGTAGGTCTCCTCTTCATCGCGCTCAGCGCGTTCACCGTGCCCCACATGGCTCTGGCAGAGTTCTGCCGACGGCAGGGTGCCGACCCTTTCCATTTGCCAGAACAACCTTTACTCCACTCCGGACTGCCCTGCGATGACTCTTATCGACCCGCACCTCGACGCGCTTGAAACAGAGCTCAAACAGCAGACCGCTGAGCTGTCCGGTTCGCTGCTTGATGTCTGCCGCTACGCCACCGAAGGTGGGAGGCGCACCCGTGCCAGCCTGCTCCTCGCGACCTCGCAGCAAGGTACACCGCGCGCCGTTCGCGCCGCCGCGGCTGTTGAAATGATCCACGCGGCTACCCTGCTGCAAGATGACATTTTCGACGCCGGTGAGCTTCGTCACGGACGCCTGGCGGCGCACCTCCGCTTTGGCAAAGCGCTGGCCATTCTCGCCTCCGACTGGCTCCTCATTCGAGCTCTGGAACTGGCTGCCGGCGTTGATCCGCACTTCTTCCGCTCCCTCGCCCGGGCAGGCACCTCCATGGTGCAGGCCGAGGCGCGCGAGTTTAGCCCTGTATCGCTCCACTCCCTTCATCAGGTTCAGAACTACGGAACGGTAACGGCACAGGGCAAGACAGCCGCCCTGTTTGGAGCCGTTCTGTGCGGGGCCGCCGTGCTACGCGGACTACCCATAAACGACCGAAATCGCTGGGAAGAACTCGGAATGCAGATGGGTCTGACGTACCAATGGGTCGACGACTGTGTGGATCTTTATGGTATCGAGGCTGCCGCAGGAAAAACGATTGGACACGACCTCCTGGCCGGCTGTCTCACACAGCCCGTTCTGCTGGCCGCACGTTCCCTGGATGAGCGAGGGGTGCCGGTCTCGCTTACAGATCTGCAGACAGGCCACCTGCCCGCCCTGGAACTCGTGCGCTTGTGTACGGCGATTCACTCCGCAAGCGTGATGGCGCAAATGCACGATCTACTGCAACACCGTTTCGAACTTCATCGCGATGTAGCCGCAACGACCGGGCTCTGTGGACTTGCCGTTCGAGCCTGGGAAACGGACCTCTTGACCCGTCTGGACCCGTGCTTTCAATCTTCGATTTCCAGCAGCCGATCGGCTCGTGCGACGGGGACACAAGATCCCTCCTCAGGATGGCAACAACATGCGTAAGGACACCTTTGTCGCGGCTGCATTGGAAGCAGGACTGCTGCTGCTAGTGGCTCTGCTCAGTTACGTTCTGCATGAGCCGCTTGTTTTCGCCAGTCTGGGGCCTACGATCTACGAAATGGTCGAGATGCCAAAGCAACCCAGTGCGCGACCCTACAACGTCCTTGTGGGGCATGCCGTCGGCATTGTCGCCGGTTTGGTGGCGCTTGGGGTTACTCACGCCTTTGTCGCACCCGCGCTCTCCGTCCATGGTATTCCGCTGGTGCGTGTGTTCAGCACGGTGATTGCCGGCTTCCTTACCGTGGTGGGTACGCTTCTGCTCAAGGCCACCCAGCCAGCTGCGCTTTCCACCACACTTCTCATTGCCCTTGGCACCCTGCAGACGTGGCCTGCCATCCTAAGCATCGCTTGTGGCGTGCTTGTGATCGTGGCAGCTGCTGAGCCGATTCGCCGGTCACGCCTGAACAAGGGATGAGAACGAACCCGACGCATGTGCCGTCTCTGCCCAAGCCCCTGAGTCTTGTTTTATTTTCCAGTGCCGAAACGGAGTCTAGGAGCTTGCTGCCTGACGTAGTTCCTTCGCCAGCAGGATAGCCTCCGCGATCTCCCGCATAGGCCGTCGTCTTTGCCGGCTTTCGTGCTGCATGGTCCGGTAAGCTTCGTCTTCGCTGATTTTCAGGTCGCGGAGCAGTACACCTTTGGCCCGATCCACCAGCTTGCGGTCTTCGAGTCGCTGCATCAGCGCGGAATTTTCCGTCTCCAGCCGCGCGCGTTCCATCTCTGCGCCCACCAGCGTTCCTATCGTTAACAGGAGCCGTCGCTCGAGTTCCGTGTGATCGTACCTTTCGCGATGCCGCAGATTCAAAACACCCACCACGCGACTCGCGCAAAGGATCGGCGCGCACAACATGGCCTCAAATCGATCTTCGGGCAGGTTCATAAAGGCGCTGAAGCGCGGGTCTTCAGAGGCGTGGTCCGAGATGGCGACCGCTTCCCGGTGCTCGGCCACCCATCCCGTCACCCCTTCTCCGACCGAGATCTTCAACCGATCCACCACATCTTCGTGAGAGTTCTTGGAGGCGCGCAGCACCAACTCGCTGCCTTCCACGGTGTACAGGAAGCATGAATCGCACGGAAACACCGTGGATACAAACTTGACGATGCGACCCAGCACCACGTGCAAGGGATCTGTCGCGGTGATGCGGCTGGACACCGCCTCAAGGATGTCCAGCGGCGCCAGCCCATCCAGGAATCCAGCCATCGTCGACGTGGAAGGAGCCACCTGGATCACACCGCGTGTTGCCGATCCCGCAGTAACTGGCAGGAGCGGATGGACATCATGAGTGAGCTGAACCTGCGGCAGATCCAGTGGCGGCACCATATCGAACTCACCCGCCACAAGTCGCCGCCCGAACTGAAGGCACGCGGCATTCGAGGACAGGGGCAATTCACGCTGGCCGGCACCACCAAAGGTTCGCCATCGTAGGTGCGGATCAGCTTTTCGACCTCGCGCGCACGGCGGGATTCCAGCGACAAGACACGGAGTCCATCGAAGCTCGCATGCGCCATTGGCCTGTTCCTTTTCGCTCAGTTCCGGGAGATCGCTTACGGGGCGACGTTCCCGACGGGAACCGGGGGC
>CAXSBL010000034.1:5423-18418 GCA_964235515.1 uncultured Bryocella sp. | reverse complement strand
CGCTCAGTTCCGGGAGATCGCTTACGGGGCGACGTTCCCGACGGGAACCGGGGGCGTTGAGATAATGCCTTCCATACTACGTTGCCTCCACCCGGGCGTGCACTGCTTTCTGTTGACGCCGATGCCCGTTCGAAGCGCAGCCACCGCACGGGATCGACAGAGGCGTTCCTGCTTTTTGCCGGGTGGAAGAGCTACGGCCTCCGCGGGTGACTTACCGGTTCTGAAAAACGGTAGGTCAGTTCGAAAAAGCCGTACTGCGCCACCCGGTCGCGCGGATAGATGCTGGCCACCACGGTCTTGCCGAACGCCCGCCCATAGTAGGCCCCGAGGGTTAACTGCTTGTTCAGAGCGTAGTCCGCGCTGACGTCGTACAGTGACGTGAAGCTGCCGTGCCCATTCCCCGGCCGCCCGATAAAGCCGAAGACCTTGTTGTCATAGGCACCGCCACCCTGATACCAGAAGTCCCCCGGTGCAGTCAGCTGTAGGAAATGTAGGTCCGTCCGCACCTCCAGCTTCCTGGTCGGCTTATCGATCATCTGCACGAACTCGTCCTTCGAGTTCATCATGTTGAAAAACGGAAAGCGGGCGTAGATTCGGGGCGTCGGCAGGATTTGAAAAAACGTGTTGTGCTCGTGATCCGTGTTGTTGTTATCGCCTGTGGTGCGCAGGGCGCCGCCGCGCAGCCACGGCTGGGTTTTCACGCCGGTCCAATGAAATCCACCCTCTGCCGCATACCCTCCTGAATGTTGGTCCAGTAGACCCCAGGAGCCATCCTGCAGCACGCCCCAGAACAGCAGATCGACCGTGTTCTTGCGCACAGGAATTGCCGTGATGGCGCTCATTCCGTAGGTGCCGATCCGAATATTCTTGTGGTCCAGCGCACGCGCCGCTGCCGTGCGGTTATCCGTCTTCGTCAGCCCTGTGCGGCCGTCGTGATAGCCGATCGCAAACCCGCGCACAATGAGTCGTTTTTGCGCAAGGTAGCGCGTGTACGCCAGATACTGCAGATCCACGTTGAGTTCGGGGTTGGCGTTCATGTTGAAGACGCCCTGCACGGCACGGCCGGCCATGGCCGTGAGGTCCCAGTTCGTCCCGCCCACCTTGCCGTCCGCTCCGTCAAACGACCGTTGCCCGTCGGAGAAACTGAAGTTGCCGATCAATCGCTGCGCGATGCGATTGGTCTGCAGCCAGGCGAGGGTCGGGTTCTTCGGCGTGGTCTCCTGCCCTTCAAAGAATTCAAAACGTCCTAACCGCAGCGTGGTGGCATCGCGCTTGAAGTGGTAACGCAGAAAGCCCTGCCGGAAGGATGCCGCCGCCGGGTACTGGTTATTGCCGTTGGCGACGTAATAGTTTGCCCCCAGGCCCAGTTGACCCTGCGCCGCGACGGGGGAGACCGCATCATCAGGCAGAAACAGTTCGGCGCTCTGCCCCAGCTCCAGTGTGTAGTCGAAGTGCTTGATCCTCTGCTGGATGCCCAGTCGCAGCAACGAGTCCTGGTGCCCATAGACCTCATCGTGAGGCGTGGCGGCAAACCATTGGGTGGCATTGGTCCGCTCACGCACGGTGGCGATCACGGTGACGGGGGTAGACGGTGGCGTGGAAGCAGGGGCAGACGTGGAAGGCGCCGTCTGCGCCGCAGCGGCACAACTCGCGCCCAGGAAGAGACAGGCAGACAAACGAAACCGAAAGGGCAAAAGCGAACTCCTTCTTTAGTGGACGAAACACGGCTGAACAGCCATGCGGCTGCGTCCGCAGGCGCAAGAACGGCTATGCACCGCACGGCTGTTCTCATGACCAAGGGACCCACGCCGCTTCTGCTCTACGGAGAGCAGGAAGCGCACGGCAGATGCCGCAGGGCGACACATCAGGGTGTCGATGAGCTTGTGTGTGAATACGGTGTAACACAGCTTGCGCCCGAAACGAAACGCCGCATTTAGCAAATGCTTGCCCGGCGCGGGGCTTTGCCTATACTTCAGGCACCGAGAGCCAAAAAGTTGCATTGACAGCTCCGGTCCTGACCCGTTCGGCTCCATGACGCGCCGTACTCCCTACTGAAAAGTTCTGTTCAGCTCCGATGTGAGCGTGCGTCCGCCTGCGTTTGGCGGCCCTGCTCAACTGTCTGAGTCAACGCCTATGGGAGGCCGCCTGATGTCCGCAACCGATCTGCCGTCGTTGTCCACCGCCGTCTCCCTCGCCGGCGCGGGCCCGTTCTCCGAGCCGCAAAAACAGTACCTGCAAGGCTTTTTTGCGGGCGCCCTGCAACGGGTTCCGTTTGCCGGCCAACTGCCCAACGGCACCGTCACCAGCGACCCGGCCTCCGGCGTCCCCAACCTCGCCGCCGCTGCTGCGGAGCCCGAAGAACCCAACTTCTGGGGCACGCCCGTCAGCGATCTTTGCGCTGAAGAGGTCTGGAAGTACGAACGCAATCCGCTGGACTGCTGGGACGATCTGCTCGCCCACGCCTCCGAAGACAAGATTCCAGAACCCGAGATTCGGTACCGCTTCAAGTTCTACGGCCTCTTCTACGTCGCCCCTGCACAGGACAGCTTTATGCTCCGCATGCGCATCCCTGGCGGTGTGCTTCGCAGCGACCAGCTGCGCGGACTGGCGCGCATGGCCAAGGACTGGGGCTCGGGTTGCATCGACCTGACCACCCGCGCCAACGTCCAGATCCGCGAGTTCGCCCCCAAGCACATCGTGGATGTACTGAACGCGATTCAGCGGCTCGGCATGCGTTCGCACGGCTCCGGCGCGGACAACATCCGCAACATCACCGCCTCGCACGGCTCGGGCTATGACCCCGAAGAGCTCATCGACGTTCAGCCATTCGCGGACGCGCTCCAGAACTACATCTCCAATTCGCGGGACATGTTCGGCCTGCCGCGCAAGTTCAACATCGCCTTCGATAATGGCGGCCGCACCTCCGCCCTCGCCGACACCAACGACATCGGCTTCGTCGCCGTGCGTGTCGGCGAAGGCCGCTCCGTTCCCGCCGGCGTCTACTTCCGCGTCCTGCTCTGCGGTATCACCGAGCACAAGCAGTTTGCTACCGACTGTGGCTTGCTGCTGCGCGCCGATCAGCTGGTCGCCGTCGCCGCTGCGATGGTGCGTGTCTTTGCCGAGCACGGCGACCGCACGGATCGCAAGAAAGCACGCCTGAACTACCTCATTGATCGCTGGGGTACCTCGAAGTTCCTCGAAGAGACCGAACGCAAGCTGGCCTTTCCGGTGCTGCACGTCGACGCCGCGGAGTGCGAGCCGCGCGGCTCCATCGACCGTGCCGTTCACCTCGACGGCAGAACCTGCTCATTCCCAATATCCCGACAGAGCTTCCGGGAGACGCTAAAGCTGCCATCCGCGAGGCCGGTCTCGACTACACCGCAGGCCCTGTGCTCTCCGGAACCGTCGCCTGCACCGGCAACCGCGGCTGCCGCTTTGCCGCAACCGACACCAAGGGCCATGCGATCGAGCTCGCCCGTTCGCTCGATGTCGCCAACACGCTCCCCGGGCCGATCACCCTCCACGTCACCGGTTGCTCCAACTCCTGCGCGCAGCACTACATCGGCGACATCGGCCTGATGGGAGTCAAGGTCGACGGCGAAGAAGGCTATCAGGTCAATCTCGGCGGGGGCGCCGATACCGATCAGGGGATCGCCCGTGAGCTCTTCCCGGCGATGAGGTACACCGAGGTGAAACCGGTGCTGCACCGTCTCTTCAGCCGTTTTGCCACGGCACGTCAAGAGCAAGAAAGCTTCCTCGACTTCACCCGTCGTCATTCTGTCGACGATCTCCGCACCATGTGTACTGACGACATGGCAAACGCGACCGCAACCGCATAAGGGCCCGATACAAGCATGCAGACCGTTCCCTACATCCCGGATAACGCGCCCTTCTCCCCGGAGCAACGTGCATGGCTTAACGGCTTTCTTGCCGGCCTGTTCTCCTCCTCTCCAGGGACGACCGTGCAACCTGCAACCAGGCCCGTTTCACTGAGGTTTGGCGTGTACTTCGCCTCCCATACCGGCACGGCCGAGCGCCTCGCCAAAAAAATGGCGAAAGAACTCAAGGCGCAAGGCCACACCGCCGAGATCAGCTCTGTCGAAAAGCTCACACTTTGCGGATCTGGCGAAGCAGGAGAACGCACTTTTGTTGGCCAGCACCTATGGCGAAGGCGATCCACCGGACAATGCCAAGACCTTCCATGATTAGATCTTTTCTGACACCGCCCCCGAGCTCAAGACCTTGCGGTACTCCGTATTTTGCTTCGGCGACAAACATTACGAGCACTTCTGCAAGTTCGGTATCGACCTGGACGAACGGCTGCAGGTTCTCGGTGCCACGCGCTTTATTCCTCGCGCGGAAAGTGATGTCGATGTTGATGCACCTTTCGATCAATGGAAGAACGACTTCAAGCCGCACCTCTCGCACAAGCATGATGAGTCGAACGTCACGATCCAAGCCGACCACGTCCATGCGCCCGCAAAGCCCGAGCTGATTCCAGCACTGCATCGAGCAACGGCAATTAGGCCGCGTCTTCCGCCGCCGCGGCCGCGCTCTCGAACGCAGCGCTGCATGAGCCGGACCACGTCCACACGCGCGACAACCCCTTCCATGCCGCGCTGATCGAGCGCCGCGCGCTAACGTCGGACATCAGCTCCAAGCTCACGATGCACCTCAGCCTCGCGCTCGAGGACTCCGCGCTGCACTACCAGGCCGGCGATGCTTGTGGCGTTGTCGCGCAGAACGATCCCGCGCTCGTCGACTATCTGCTCGCGCATCTCCCCTTCAGCGGCGATACCACGATCAAAGTTCCCAAGCTGGGTACGACCACGGTGCGCGAAGCCCTTCTGCATCACCTGCAGCCCACGCGTCTCAGCCGCAAGATGGTGCAACACTTAGCGCAGCGGCAGCAAAGCTCCTGGCGCGCTGCTGCCGCCCGAGCAAGCCACGCACCTTGATACCTACATGTATGACCGGGGCCTTGTTGATCTGCTAATCGAATATCCCGGTGTGCTGACCGAGCCCGCCGAACTCGTCGCCATGCTGCCGCGTCTTGCGCCACGGCTGTACTCCATCAGTTCGTCGCCCGCGGCACATGGCCGCGAGGTGCACTGCACCGTCGCCGTCGTTCGCTACCGCTCGCACAACCGCGACGTGTACTAGAAGCCGCCTCACCCGAACAGGAATACCTGGAGTTTCCCCTTGGCACTTCCGCTTCACGATCGCGCGATGGAAACCGGCAGCGAAGAGTTGGTGCGCATGAAGCTGCTTGAAGGCGGCGCCGCGCCCTCGCTGATCGAGGCGTTGATTCCCAATCGTCCGCTCGAAGCCGGGGAGCAGTATCGCTTTCACTTAGACATGACGAAGTGCATCGGCTGCCGCTCGTGTAAGGTCGCCTGCAACGAGCAGAACGATAACCCGGCCGACATCAAATGGCGTCGCGTGGGTGAGCTTGAAGGCGGCACCTGGCCCGACACGCAACGCACCTATCTCTCCATGGGCTGCAACCATTGCCTGTCTGCGGATTGCCTGAAAGGCTGCCCGGTGAATGCCTACACCAAGGATCCGCTCACCGGGATTGTGCTGCACTCCGGCGAGGCCTGCATTGGCTGCCAATACTGCGTGTGGAACTGCCCCTACTCCGTGCCGCAGTTCAACCCGGAGCGCGGCGTGGTGGGCAAGTGCGATATGTGCCGTGGCCAGCTGCTCGAGGGACTGGAACCCGCCTGCGTGAACGCGTGCCCTGAGAACGCCATTCAGATCGAGATCGTCAACAAGATCGAGTGGCGCGAAGATTTCCGACACGCCGAATCGCCCGGCATGCCTCCAGCGGGCCAGACCATCTCCACCACACGCCTTACGCTGCCGGAACGCTCGTCCGCGTGGCTGGAGCGTGTCAATACCGGCGAGATCCCACTTGAGCACGCGCATCCGTCGCTGGTGCTGATGACCACAACGATGCAGGCCACCTTCGGCACACTTACCGCACTTGCGCTCGGGCGCACCCTTGACACGGTCAGCATCACGCTGCTGACGGTTCTTACTGCCTGCGCACTGAACATCTCGGTCTTTCACCTTGGCCGCCCCGCCTACGCCTGGCGTGCGTTGAAGATGTGGTATCGCTCCTGGCTTAGCCGCGAAGTACTCTTCTTTTCGCTGTTTTTCGGCGCGATCGGCCCGTGTGCCGCTGCGGCCTGGGCCAGCGCAGGCGTCTTGTTGCCCATCTCTTCCGTGCCGGGGCTGGCGCGCATTCAGCTTGCCCTCAGCACACCGCTTCACCTGCTTGCCAGCCTCGTCCATCCCGCCGCTTACGCCGCCATTGTCTTCGGCCTGTGCGGCACGCTGGCCAGCGCATACATCTATCTCGTCCGGGCGCGCCCCTCGTGGAACATGCTCCACACACCCATCGACTTTTTGCTTTCGGCCGGTATGCTCGGCAGCGCGATGGCTTCCGCCATGCAGCAACCCGCCGCCGCACTGGTGGCGTTTGGCTCTCGCTTCGGTCTGCACCTCGAACACGTGCCGTTGCTGGCCGATGCGCGTCCCGCTCTCGCCATCGCTGCTCTCTGGACCGCCAATCAGGCCATCCGTCTCTTCCGGCTTCACGCCTCGCAGAACTTTGAAACGCGCGCCTCCTACAACACCTTCGCGGAGAAGCTCTTTGGTGGGTCGTAGCGCTGTCCTGGCTCGCCGCTATGGCAACACCGCTATTCCTGGCTGCGCCGCTGCCGCTGCTCGCGTTGGCGACCTCGTTCACCGCCGTGATACTGGGCCGTTATCTCTTTTTCGTCTCCGTCGTTCCGCTCAGCATGGGACTCACGTTTCTGAAGCATCGTCCGGTCCGCGGAGCCCACGCATGAAGCGCTTCTTCCGGACCAGCACGGTCGACAGCACGCCCGATGCCAGCGTCTCTGAGGCCCCGCTAGCTTCCGAGACAGCACCATCGCTGCTCACGCGCCTCAAGCGCATGGTCGGCATCGACACAAACCAGCGCAAATACGCCTACGGCAACGACCCACGCTTCGGGTACATCTCCGAATCCCGCATCGCCGACACCTGGACCAAATCCACCTGCGGCTACTGCTCCGTCGGCTGCGGCATGCTGATCGGCACAAAGGACGGCAAACCCGTCGCGGCGCGCGGCAACCCCGATCACCCCGTAAACCAAGGCAAGCCCATGGCGAATGCCAAGATGTTCCTCAAGTCCGGCCACCCCGCGACGCTGCTTGCGTCTTTTCTCTACTTCGACTTCAGCTTCGCCATCTGGGTGCTCAACGGCGCGATGGCCCCCTTCATCTCCGAGCAGTACCACCTCACCCCGGCGCAGATCGGCCTCATGGTGTCCGTGCCCACGCTCGCCGGCGCGCTCATGCGCTTCCCGCTCCGTGTGCTTAGCCAGTACATCGGTCGCAAGAACACCGCCATCATGGAGATGACCTCGATCTGCATAGCACTCATGTACGGCTTCTTGTTTGTGCACACCTTCTCCAACGTGCTCGCCATGGGTGTTCTGCTGGGCATCGCCGGCGCCAGTTTCGGCGTGGCTCTGTCGCTCGGTGCAGGCTGGTTTCCCAAGGAGTACAAAGGACTCGCGATGGGCATCGCCGGTGCCGGCAACAGCGGCACGGCCATTGCCGCCTTCTTCGCCCCGCGCCTTGCCCGTGCGCACGGCTGGCACACGGTCTATGGCATCGCCGCCGCCTGCATGTTGCTGCCGCTCTTCGTCATGATTTCTTCGCCAAAGAACCGCCGGACTTTGAACACCAGACCCTGCGCGAACACCTTGCGCCGCTTGCCGAAATGGATGGTTGGTCTTTCAACCTTGTTATGTCATCACCTTCGGCGGCTTTATCGGTCTGGCGACCTTCTTGCCCACGCTCTTTGTCAGCCAGTTTCATATCACCAAGACAGAGGCCGGGACGTACACCATGATGGCCACGCTGCTCGGCAGCCTCACACGCATTGCGGGTGGCTGGTTCTCCGATCGCATCGGCGGCGTTACTACGCTCTCGGTCGTTCTTCTGATCGCGATCGCCGGACTATTCGGCCTTACGCAGAATCCTTCGCTTGCCTTTACGGTCAGCATGTTCATGGTTTGCTTTGCCGCGCTCGGCGCAGGCAACGGCGCTCTGTTTCAGTTGGTGCCGCTCCGTTGGCCGCTCACCACCGCTGTCGCGGGCAGCATGATCGGTGAGATTGGAGCCTTGGGCGGCTCTATCCTGCCCAAGGTTCTGGGTCAGAGCAAGCAACGCACGGGTTCTTTTGCCTCCGGGTTTATGGCCTATGCTCTCTTCGCCATTGTGATCCTGGTCATGCTGCGCGCGGTCAGCAGGACCTGGACCAAGCGCTGGGTTGGCCCTGGAGGCCGTGCTCTCAGTTCTACAACGTTGTCCGTAGGAACACTGGACAGCCCCGTTGTTACTGCTGAAGGCTTGATCATCTCCTGACACAAGAAAGGAACAACGGTACGCCGCAATCGACCACGCCCACCATCCTCCGGCAGTGCGAACAATCACCCAAGCCCGCGGTCGTTGGCTAGCCCGCAATCACAGAGGAGGAGTTGTGGTGAAGAGCCACTGCGGATTTCGCTCGCAGACTTCGTCATGGGAACGAATCTGCGGGTTGACGGCGGGGTGGTGCCGACCACCAACTAAGAGCGACAAGGGGTTGCTCGTCATGCAGCAACCTCAACGTCTATACTTTACAAATCGTTGAATAGGAATCGATTTATGTCCCTTGCTGACTTCCGCACTCTTGGTCGGTCCGGCCTCATCGTCAGCCCGCTCGCGCTGGGTACTATGACCTTCGGGCCAGGTGCATGGGGCTCGGATGAAGCAACCTCTCGCGCAATCTACGAAGCCTACCGTGGTGCCGGTGGCAACTTTATCGATACGGCGGATGTGTACACGGGTGGGGAAAGCGAGAAGCTCGTCGGCAGATTTATAGCTGAAACAAGAGCGCGCGACGAGGTCGTACTGGCCACCAAGTTCGGGTTCAACGGAGCGGGGCGCGGCAATCCCAATGCAGGCGGCGCAGGTACCAAAAACATTCATCGGGCACTTGAGGCCTCCTTGAAGCGACTGGGCACCGACTACATTGATCTTTACTGGATGCACGTCTGGGACGGAGTGACACCGGTAGAGGAAATCGTTCAAACGCTCGGAGACCTCGTACGCTCCGGCAAGATCCGCTACTACGGGTTGTCCGACATGCCTGCGTGGCTGGCGATGAAGGCGGCCACCATCGCCTCCGAAAGGCGCGTGCCCGCGCC
This sequence comes from uncultured Bryocella sp., assembly GCA_964235515.1. Lineage (GTDB taxonomy): Bacteria > Acidobacteriota > Terriglobia > Terriglobales > Acidobacteriaceae > Granulicella. Next base: position 9,147 of record CAXSBL010000034.1, on the reverse strand, counting down.
GATAGCGATGCAGCTTGAATACTCTCTTGTGGCGCGTGATGTGGAAAGCGAGCACCTTCCTGCTGCAAAAGAGGCCGGGATGGGAGTGGTGCCATGGAGTCCTCTGGCAGGGGGTCTTCTGTCAGGCAAGTACCGGCGCGAAGATACCGCTGACACGGGCCGGCTGAGCGGTCCGAATCCCTTTGGGAATAGCAAATTTACAGACCGCAACTGGGCCATTCTCGAAACGCTGAAGTCTGTCGCGCATGAGCTTGGTCAGTCCCCTGCGCAGGCCGCCCTTGCCTGGGCACTGGGCCGTGCCGGTGTTTCCTCTGTGTTGGTCGGTGCAAGAACACTCATACAGTTGCAAAACAACTTAGCCGCAACCGACCTCCGACTCAGCGCCGCGCAAAAGCAGCTTCTCGACAATGCAAGCGCACCTTCGCTGGGGCTTGGCTCGGCAGTGACCTGGGCACAGATCCGCCGCATGGTATTTGGTGGCCGTGATGTTAACGGCTGGAGTGACGGATGCGCGTGATGGACTGCCCAGCAAAACGCCCTGTCGCGAGCAGCCGTCTTTTCGTAAACGCGAATACCAAGAACGCTTTCAACTGAGAATGCTTTTAGGACGTTCGGTGGCCTCGCGTTCTCGAAGGTAGTTCTCGTGCCGAACCTGTGGTCGTTCCTGCCATCAGGCCGGAGGCGAGTTGGAACGGTTTCAGTTTCTTCAGGGGCATGTGCCTGTCCAGACCACGAACGGTCTCTGGGGTGTGAAGCAGCGCCGACACGATGCCGTTAACGATCGGATGGGGGTGGAACCGGACCCTCGCTGACCGATGCTACTCCACACTGTGCGACATCACGTATGGATCCAAGAACCCTGACGCATTTGCACGGCCGACACAAGAAGACTTAAGAAAGTTTCGGTGAGCGCGAACCTAAACACCGAAGCCGGGCCTCCTTGTAATTGAGCGCACACTCAGCGCGCGGGAGGATCGACAATGGCAAGAGCAAACGTGGGAATAGGAGAACGCTGGTTGCGCATGTGCGTGGGCATGTTCTGCGGCCCCCTTTTCATGAAAGGAACGCTGCCGGGAAACGTGGTGGCAATTTCAGGCTGCATCACCTTTCTCACCACTCTGGTGCGGTGGTCTCCACTATGGACCATGACGGCGCGAACGGTTTAGGAGTAGTTGAACATGGCCCGTACACAGTATGACGAAAATATGCTCCAAGCTGCCCGTGAGGGGGACCACGAATCAATCGTGTCCCTGTTGGTTGTCGCGCAGCCCGATCTTCGCCGTTATGCTGCGCAGACTTGCCGCACTTCAGACGACGTAAACGATGCGGTGCAGGAAGCCCTATGGATCGTCTACCGCCGCATCGGAGCGCTACGCGCCTTCGCGTCCTTTTCGGGCTGGCTTTTTGCCATTGTCCGGAGGGAATGCCTGCGCTTGGCGAGGCGATTTCTAGGCAGCATGGTTCCTCTGGAGGATGCCGCAAACGAACGTCGCTTCTCCCAAACGCCGCAATTGGAACTCAGCATCGACTTGGCTCGTGCCATTGAATCGCTTCCCGAGCATTACCGCGAGGTCGTGTTGCTGCGCGATGTCGAGGAGCTAACCATCAACGAAATCGCAGAGCGTCTCGGTCGCACCCGCGAAGCCGTTAAAGGCAATCTCCACCGCGCACGGCTGCTTCTCCGCGAATACCTGCAACCCGAAAACTGAACATCGTCAGTGAGGTGCTTCATGGCGCAGTCCTGTCCTCTCCCTTTTGCCAGTAAATCGATCACCGAACACCTCCTGCGCGGCGCGCTTGGTCTGGCCGGCCTTCTCTTTGCCTTGAAGCTGGGCAGCTCAAAACCGATCGTCGCGGTTGCCCTGGTGCTCGGTTCTCTCGTGGTTCTGCGTGGCTGTCCCATGTGCTGGGTCGCCGGCTTCTTCGGCACGCTGCAGCAGAAGTTTTCTCGTCAGAACGTCTAGCCGGGAGCGCCATCCTAAAGACTCAAATAGATCCCTTTCGTCCAATAACAGACATCCTCACCAAGGCTCGTGCGAGCCGAATCCAGCCTCATGGAGAAAACATATGCCCAGCTTCCAGAACCCCTCTGATTACGCACACGCCAAAGATCTGCTCGGGGGCGCCCCTGTAGAAGCAAACGCCTTTCTTGGCCTGAAGCGAGCAGCCGAACGTGCTGACGGTGCCATCCCGGCTAAAACTCGCGAGCTCATCTCGGTCGCAGTTGCCCTCAGCCTGCAGTGCGCCTACTGCATCGATGTTCACACCAAGTTGGCCAAAGCGGCCGGGGCCACGCCTGAGGAGATGGCCGAGGTGGTCTTCATAACAGCCGCCATCAAAGCCGGTGCCGCGGTTGGACACGGCCAGATGGTCATGCGCATGTACGGCGAAGCCCCCTCACCTGCCGAGACTACCGAGGCGAAACGCGAGGCCGCCTCATAGCATCCCCGCCTCCATCGCTTGCCATGCAGCCGCGGCCTTTTCCGGACCACACCGAAGGCGGTCGAGATGATCCGCGCCCGTGAGGTGCTGGTTCGGCCCCGAACTTCGTCACTCAGCTCGATTGTCGTGCTGCAGGCTGTTCGTTTTTGGACACTCCCGTCCGGAAGCGGTCAGGGGAGAGTGGGAGGTTGCGGCACGAGGCCTTTATGTGGGGCCAATTCTAGGGTCATAAGGGCTATTTGGCATCCTGTGGGCCAAAGTAGGTTTGGTACTCGACTTGCACACTCTCCGGGTGCATGGACATCTCCCGGCCTGATCTAAAACGCAAACGTCTGCAACGCAATGTGCTCTGGGCGGCGGCGCTGGTGTTGGTTCTGGGCGCGGTCGCGGCCTTTGCCCTGCGCCTGAAACCCGCGCTGCCCAGCGTGGATGCGGCGGTGTGGACCGACACCGTGAAGCGCGGACCGCTGGTGCGACAGGTGCGCGGGCCGGGCACGCTGGTGCCCCGCGAAGATCGCGTACGCCTGATTCCGGCCGAGACCGAAGCGACCGTGGTGCGCCTGCGCGTGCTGCCCGGCGCGCATGTGGAACCGGATACGGTGCTGCTGGACATGGTCGATCCGGCGCTTGAACAGGAGCTGCTGGATGCGCAGCTGCAGTTGAAGTCGGCGCAGGCGGACTCCGCCAACACCCGGGCCAAGTTGGCAAGCGACATGATGTCGCAACGTGCGGGCGCAGTGACGGTCAGCGACGACCAGAAGCAGGCGCAGCTGCGGGCGCAGACTGACGGCAAGCTGTACGAACTCGGCGTGATCAGCGGGCTGAGCTATAGCGCCTCCAAGGGCAAGGCGGAGGAGCTGGGCGAACGCAACAACCTGGAGCAACAGCGGCTGGCGGTAAACCGGGAGACGATCGGAACGCAGATGGCCGTGCAGGCGGCCAAGGTGCAACAGGCCCAGGCGCTGCTGGGGTTGAAGCAGAAGCAGCAGGCGGCGCTGAGCGTGCGGGCGGGGATTGCGGGGGTGCTGGTGGATCTTCCGCTGCAGGTGGGCGAGCATGTGGATCCGGGCACGACGCTGGCCAAGGTGGTGCAGCCGGATCAGCTAAAGGCCGCGCTAAAAATCGCCGAAACCCAGGCGCGCGACATCCAGATCGGGCAACCGGCGGAGATCGACACGCACAACGGCGTGATTGCGGGCCAGGTGGCGCGCGTCGATCCCGCGGTGCAGAACGGAACGGTCACCGTGGACGTTGCGCTGGACGGACCGTTGCCGCAGGGCGC
>CAXSBL010000034.1:0-5323 GCA_964235515.1 uncultured Bryocella sp. | reverse complement strand
GTGAGCCCACAGTTTATGGAGGTAATGGGCGTGGCACCCGCTGCCGGCCGTCTCTTCCGGCCCACGGACCGCACCGGCACGGTGGTTCTGCTCGGGGCTACCTTCGCCCGCAATACGTTTGGCTCAGCCTCTGCGTCTCTCGGGCAGCCGCTGACCTTTGGGGGTACGGTGTACACCGTGGCCGGCGTGCTTCCCGCGGGATTTCGCTTTCCTGAAAAGACCGCCATCTGGATCGAAGCGGCCGCCGAGCCTGCCATCAGCAATAGAACAGCCTACAACGATCGCGTGGTCGCGCGCCGGCGCGCCGGTGTTTCCCTCCCGCAGTTATCGGCAGAACTCGCCACCTTTTCCACCCGCCTGCAGCGCAGCTTTCCCGAAGACCGCCGCAAGAGCCTCGAAGCCGTTCCGCTGCAGGAGCAGATCGTCGGCAGCATCCGCCCCACGTTGCATCTGCTTATGGCCTCCGTAGTGGTGCTCCTGCTCATCGTTTCGGCCAACCTCACGCATTTGCAACTGGTCCGTTCCACTCGCCAGCTGCGGGCGCTCTGAACACATACCGCCGCCCACCTCACCCGGTGCCTCGCCCGCCGAGGTCGCCGCACACACGGCCGGGCTGCACGCGCTGATGGAAGCCCGCCTCGCGCGGCTTGATGCCACGCTCGCCACGGTCGCCTCGGCGCCCGGCGTGAGCGCCGCCGCGGCGGTGTATGGCGCGCCCATGATGGACTCCGGCAGCAGCGTCGACTACGCGATCAAGGATCGCCAGGCCTTTACTCCCGGAGTTAGCAACCTGCCCCACGCTGACCTCCGTGAGATCTCCCCCACGTTCTTTGCCACGCTCGGCGTTCCTCTGCTGCGCGGACGCGGCTTCACCGGGAACGACCGTCTCAGCAGCTCCAAGGTTCTGCTCATCAATCACGCGCTCGCACGGACGATGTTTCCCCATCAGGACCCGATCGGCCAGCGAATCGTTACCGGCTTTGACGAGGGTCCCAATGATCGGCAAGGAGTTCGGACGCTTGGACGTGCTGGTGAATAATGCAGCTATCTTCGATAAGGGGGATGGCCACGCAAGCGACGTCAGCATCGACACGCTGAGACGGACCTTTGAAGTCAATTTCTTTGGCACAGTTGCGTTCACGCAGCCGCTTCTGCCACTCCTTCGTGCGGCGGAGGAGGGACAGATCATCAATGTGTCCAGCGGGCTTGGTTCCCTTGGCATCAATGGCGATTCCAACACACCGTACTATCATGCAAAGGCTCTCGCCTACAACGCTTCCAAGGCGGCTTTAAACATGTTCACCGTGGATCTGGCCTATGATCTCCGCGACACAAAGGTCAAGATCAACTCCGTTTGCCCTGGTTATACCGCGACAGATCTGAACAACCACTCCGGTCATCAGACCATCGAGGAAGGAGCGATAGCGATCGTTCGCCTCGCGCAAACGACTGACGAGGGCCCAACCGGAGGTTTCATTCACAAGGATGGGACTTATCCCTGGTAGCAGGGCGGTCTCCGTCATCGGTTGGGAGAAGGTCACCGGCAGTCAATCGGCGACTTGCACCACATCGATCCTACAAAGTCGCACAATCATGTGTAATCGTTCCGGGCAGCCCTCTTGGGCTGACCGGCAGGTCTCAACTGACGACAAAGCGGTTATCCTATCAAATTGACCCACGTGATCGACTAGTCGCAGGTGTGCCTACCTAAGCTCCTTCTCAGGCGTCCCCCATCATGCAGGCGGCATCTGTTGAACAACTCTAGCTACGGTGTCGTGGTGTCATTGACCAGGAGACGAAGGCTTAGCCAACGACGCAGCGGTTCATCGTAGAGCCTGCCTGGATGGGCGTCGATTCGGTGGAGACGCAGCGTAAAGAGCCGGATTTGAGATTGCCTACTGATCCGAACAGGGTCGGAGATGTTCGTAGAGTTCAAACAGGCAAGCATGTGAACCATGACAAAATTGTTCAGCTTGTCCCAAACACCAGGTTCAGCTACATCATCTTGGACGGTATGTTGCACGACTATCACGGCGACGTGATGCTGACTGCTTTGGTTGAAGGTGGAACAAAGATCGAGTGGACAGGAACGTTTTACATGTCTCTTCCCGGAGCCGGCTGGCTGATGAAGCTTTACCTGATCCGCTTCATGCAACGCGCGGTCAACAAGCGGCCGAGCTTAGCTCGGAATAACCGGACCTAAAAGGCCCTTGTTGATATCGTTGTTGACCTTTGCTCGTTGCTGGTAGACAGCAAGACCAGTACGGTTCGAGCTGGCTTGCTGATCTCCCGTGACATCCCTTGATGAGGCTTGGCCTACACTGCGTCATCGCGCCGCCATTCAGCTCGACGCCCTGACCCTCGACTCAACCGTTCGCGTTAACGAGTAGTGAGGTGATCGCCGACCCAACGTCGTTCGGGCCGACTACACGCGCCAAGCGATGAGATCAGCAACTCTCCCGGGTGCATCAATGCGAAATGCCTATAGGAAAACTCAATCTAATCGCCTGGTCTACACTTCATGTTCTTGGCGAAGGCCGAGCTGAAGGCGCTTTCAGAGCCATAACCGATGTCGTTCGCAATAGAAGCCAGACTCTGATTGCCAGCTTCGAGCAGCTCGGATGCGATCTGGATACGCCAATTCGTCAGGTATTGCATGGGCGTAACCCTACTTTCCGTCGAAACTACTTTCCGTCGAAACGTCGTGCTTTTTGGAGTTCATCTGTCACGGCCGGCCAGCGCTCACCTTTGTGACAACGCTTAGCGTGAAGCGTTCGTATGCCGGAATTCAGTGCCCAGTCTTTCCCGGCGCCGATTGCAACCTTGAGGAAGGTGCAAAGCTTTATAGTGGCCAACGCTGCGGACAGCGGCTCGCTATGCGGAAGATTTGGTCCTCGTTCATGCTGGACTCATAAGCATAAACGCTGTACGTTTGATCATTGCGGATTGCACTACATCACTGGAGAATAGCCGTATGAGCACAGTTCCGACGTTGTCTCCTGAAAGTAGACTGCGAATCGCCATCATCGGGGTCGGAGGGATCGGCAGCGCCTTTGCTTTCCAGTTGGCTCATGTCGGTGGACACGACCTCACCGTGGTCGCACGTCCGGACTCCCTTCGACTACAGCAACTGGTTCGCGATCAGGGCATCATGAAGGTCACGGGAGAGCGTGTCGACGTTACTGTTACGGACAGCCTAGATGAGGAGATCGCGTACGATCTGGTCCTCCTTACGCTGCTTGCCCATCAGGTGGCGGTAGTGGTGCCGATACTTCAGCGCAGCAAAGCGAAGTGGATCCAGTTCATGTTCAACAACTTCGAACCTGAAAAGCTGAGCGATTCCGTGGGAGCAGACCGCTGCTCCTTCGGTATGCCGTTTATACAGGCGAGCCTTGACCAGAACGGCAAGCTCAAAGCGAAGATTGGCACTGGCGGCCAGAAAAGCAAAATGAACAGCAAGGAATGCGCGAGCATCTTCAACAACGCGGGTCTGCCTGCCGTTCTAGAGCCTGACATGCTGCTTTGGCTCCGCTGCCATGTGCCCCTTGGCGCCGCCTTTGAAAGCGTCAGTGTAGCGGGAGTGCGGCGGGGAGGTGGTGCTTCCTGGGCTGAATCCAGAAAAATTGCTATGGGCATGCAGGAGAGCTTCACCTTGATTCAGCGGTTAGGATATCGGTTATACCCGTCCGGAAAATCTGTGCTGCACGCAAGTCCAGCTTGGCTGGTTACAGGTCTGTTGTGGTCGATGTCGCGCATTCGTTCCTTCCGCGAACTGCTCGCCACAGGCGCGGGTGAATGTCGAGCGCTCGTCGACGTTCTTGTAGCCAATGCACCGAGGGCGCAGCCTCCCGTTTCGGCCAGCAAGATTCTCGCGATGAAGCCTTAGGAACAAAAGCCCGCACATCAAGACATCTTGGCTTGATAGAAGCTATCAGTGCCTGCCTCGTGAAAGCAGGCACTGATCGGGTTTTACGGTTGCGGTGGTGTCTCCTTCGACATGGCAATCAGCCGCCAATCTCTCAGGGCGGCTCTGCGATGACTGTCGGCCTTTGCGTGATAGTCCCGACTCTCAACAATGGATCGGAACGCTTCCAGACTCGGGTACTCCACGAGCGCTACCTCATCCCAGAGCTCGTCAGGCCCAATGACGATCCCTGCCTGGACCTCACCTAGAAAGAGGACCTGTATTCCAGGTATCGTTAAGGCCAGCTTGCCAAAAGCGGGTACATATCTCTTGTGGTACACCTCGCGTCCACAGAGTGGCCTCCCTTCTTGATGGGCATATTCAGCCTGCTGACGATAGCGCAGCAGGTTCAACATGACGACTGGTTGGCCATCAGGGATGTTGACCGCTGCTTGAGCGATTGCTTCAGGGGTCATTTCTGTCATTTGTATTCTGTAATCCTCATGTGTTGTTTTCAAGCTGCCTGTTGGGTCAGCGGGTCCAGTGAGCAGTGAGCGCCTCGGCCACTTCTCTCGGTTTTTGAAGCGGAGTCCAATGACCACAATCGAGCTTGAGAACTCGCTCGGCGTGTGTGTCTTGTGCGAGTTCCTCAGCGAAACGGATTGGGCAGGTCTCATCTTGCTCGCCCCAGAACACCAGCCCCGGAGACGTGATGTTCGCGAGCTCGGGCTGCCACTCCTGCCCGACATGAACAAGCCCGGCCGTCCTGCCAGTTGCTCCTAAAACCAAGAACGCTGGATGCATAACCTCTCCTGTCTGGGCATTCTTAAAAGAAGACGGGCCCAGGAAACAATCTTTCTTTCTGAAAAGCCTTTTCGGGAATTCGGCCGTACTGCCTCGCACGAGCGAAGTGCCCTGCAACGAACGCTTCATGCTGAGGAAGTGTACCGCCGCGTGGCATATGCAGCTTTGCTGAGCAGCTTGGGCTCTCTCAGCTAGAAGCAGTCATAGCGGCCCTGCTCTGCCCAGTGTGTCAGGTATTACAAGACAAAGATGTTGCCGAATTTTGGCGGTCGGCGATGCCCGTTGTTGCAGCGCAAGACGGCACGCCGGATCAGCTCGACGAGACTCCCACACCGAGTAAAGCTCTCCTTCGGGCGATTTAGCCCAGATCTTAGTAGTTGCTCAGCCCTCAATATCCTGTACATTGGTGGAACTCCGTACATTGGTTGACAAAGATCTTTGTGCTTGCTGCGGGGCGCAAACGGAGGTGTCGCTTGCGCATAGAATAGGGGAAATTGGTTTCGAGTCGGCCTGAAGCTGAGCCGCTTCACCGGCGCTGTCTCACATGAAGTTGTTCAGGTTTCATCGTGGCGTGTACCAATCACAACTCGACACATCGATGCAGCCCTTCGAGGT
>CAXSBL010000033.1:13643-36976 GCA_964235515.1 uncultured Bryocella sp. | reverse complement strand
AGAAAAGGGTCGGCATAGAGCCGGCCCTTGTGCTTGAACTGATGCTCGGCCCTAGGTACGTTCGTTTACGGCGGTGGCGCAGAAGGCGATTGGCTTCAGGCTGCCGAAATGCACTTTCGGGGTAAACGCCACGCAATTGGACATCGCTGCGGAGATGGCGTGTTCCTCATTTGGGCTGTCGACCGGCAGGACAAAGTTTTGAGCGTCGCCGTCGTCGTTGATGCCCTTGGTTGGGTCGAAGCGACGTACCGTTACGTTGTATTTTGTCAGGTTCATGAGTCTCCCCAGCAGCCTTCTGGCTGCAACCGTCAATTCAGATGCAAGCTGGCTCCAAGTGGTTCCGAGTCGCAGCCCTGCGTAGAACGGCAACATTGCAGTTACGCAGGGCGAGACATCCAAAGCTTTTCGAGGACACGTCCAAAGCAGATTCGATCCGGTTCACAAACCGTGCAAAGCACGGGCGGTCCAGAGCAGAGGTTCGCGGATGGGGAAGGATTCCGCGAGGGCCTCGGGAGGACTGCCGGAGGGCAGTTTTTGCCACAGCTCGACGTACTCGGGGCGGTCGTAGGCGCGGCCGGTGAAGAGCAGGCCCGGGCGCCGGCGCGGAAGTTCGCGGAAGGCGACGGCATCGGCGGGAAAAGGCCAGCGTTCTGGGTGTTCGATCAGCGGATAGAGGTAGGCGGCGACGATGCGCAGGCTGACGCCATCGATCAACTCGTAATTCCAGAGCGGATCGAAGGATGAGTTGAGCAGCTGACAGGCGCCGGTGAGCAGGTCGAAGTTGAAGAGCGTGTTGCGGTAGGGGTCGGCGGTGGCGACCTCCTGCGGGAAGACGCCGTCGGGACGGATCTGGTGGCGCAGGGTGGGGGTGCGGAAGAGCTTGCGGCAGGCGCCCAGGGCGGGCTCGTCGCGGGTGTAACGGGCGAAGGCGGTGGCGAGCAGCAGCCAGGCGGAGCCGCGGTGGTCGGGTTTGTCGCGGGCAATGCCGGCGGCGCGGTTGGTGTCAAGCCAGTCGTAGGCGGATTTGAACCATTGCTGCAAGGAAGACTGTTCGTCTGCAGTGAGGCTGGAGCTGTCGGTCAGGAAGACTAACGCGCGGCTGAGCTCGGCGAGCGGGACGAGGTCGACGATGCCGGAGGGTGTGCCCGCCGTGCTGCCCGGGGCGCAGCCGGCGTGATCGAAGGTGGGATCGAGTCGGGTAGCCGGGGCGATCAGGTTAGCGCGGACGTGCTCGGCTGCGCGTTGGGCGTAAGCCTCTTCGGCGGTAAGGAGGTACGCGGCGCAGAGCGTGGCGACCGCGGCGGAGAGATCGCGGAGGCTGCGGGCCTGGGTGCGGAAGGGCTTGGTTTTGGCGGCTTCGTCGAGGTCCAGTTCGGAGAAGAACTGGCTTTTGGGTAGGTTCGGTGCAGTCTGCGCAGAGACGGGGGCGATGGGCGCAGCGAGGGCTGTTTTGGCCTCGGCGAGGATGCGGTCGTGTTCGAGCGTGGCTACGTTGATGTGCGCCAGGGAGGGAGTTTGGGCTTGGGTGAGCTTCGCGGCAACGCCTGCGGCAGTGAGTTGAAGCAGGTGGCGTCGGCTGTAAAGCGCGGGCGGCATGGCGAGGTGAGAGTAGCACGGCAGGCGCAGGGCGGGAATGTCGGCGAGGGAGCCGTGGGTTTCTGCGGGATGACGGAGAGAGGCAACTGCAGAAGCGACAGCAGATCCCTGCGGGATGACAGAAGAAAAGCAACAGCAGATCCCTTGCGGGTGACAGAAGAGAAGCAACAGCAGATCCCCTGCAGGGATGACAGAAGAAAGGCAACAGCAGGCTCAGGCTGGGGGGAGTTGCGTGCGGTCCCAGCCTCCGCCCAGGGCTTTGATGAGCATGACAGTGCCGTCCATGCGGCGGCGCAGGATGTCGATGTCATTGCGTTCATTGACCAGGGCAGAGGTTTGCGCGGTGATGACCTGGAGGTAGGTGTCGAGGCCGCCGATGTAGCGGTTGTTGAAGATGCGTTCGGAGTCTTCGGCGGCGACCGTGCCGGTGCGTTGCTGCACGGCTTCATCGGAGAGCACGCGGAGAGAGACGAGGGAGTCTTCCACCTGTTGCAAGGCGGTGATGACCGTTTGTTTGTAAACGGCGGCGTTGCGGTCGAACTCGGCGATGGCTTCGGCCTTGATGCCGTTGCGGCGGCCTCCGTCCAGGAAGGTGTAGGCGATGCCGGGGCCGAGCGAGTAGACCACGTTAGACGGGTTGAAGACGGAGGCGAGGGCCGTGCTGCTTTGAAAGCCGACGGAGGCGCTGAGAACGATCTGCGGATAGAAGGCGGCCTGGGCGATGCCGATGGCTTCATTGCCCTCTTGCGCGCGGCGTTCGGCGGCGGCGATATCGGGGCGGCGCTCGAGCAGCTGCGAGGGGATGCCGGTGGGAATGAGAGGAGGTGCGATGGTGACGGGCAGGGGGGAGTAGGGAATCGTGAGCTCGGCGGGAGCGACGCCGATGAGGTTGGCGATGGCGTGCTCATACTGCGCGCGGAGGATGGCTTCGTCAGAGGCGCCGACGCGGGCGGATTGCAGCTGCGTCAGGGCCTGGGTGACGTCGGATTTGACGGCGATGCCGCCGTTGTAGCGGTTCGTAGTGATACGGAGGGCATCCTGGTACTGGGCGACGGTGGCATTGAGCACCTGCTGCTGGGCGTCGGCCGCACGGACCTCAAAATAGTCAATGGCGAGCTCTGTTTGCAGGGACAGCAGGATGTTGATGCGGTCGGCGGTGGAGGCCTGAACCTCCTCTTTGCCGGCGGCGATGTTGCGGCGCACCTGACCCCAGAGGTCGGCTTCGTAGGTGACCTGGAGGGGGTATTGGGAGGTGGCATTTTCACTGATTGACGGTGCCGGGTTGAAGTAGGGCAGGTTGGGGTTATAGCGATTGTTGGTGGTGTTGGCGTCGATGCCAATGGTAGGAAAGCGGTCAGCCTTGCGAATGCGAACCTCGGCGCGGGCGGCGAGAAGATTGTCGTTGGCCTGCCGAAGGTTCTGATTGGCCGGCTCGACGCGAGGCTCGAGCGCGTTCAGCTCGGCGTCGTTAAAGATGGTCCACCAAGTGCCGCGGGGGATGGCGTCGATTGGCTTGGCGTGCACCCAGTCCCCGGTCTCTTTGAAGGCATCGGGGCCGAGTTCCTTGTAGGCGGGCGGAATGGGTGCTGAGGGAATGACGTACTTCGGCCCGACCTTGCAGCCGGCCAGGAGACAGAGCAGGGCGGCAACGGCACAGGGGACCAGCCGGCGCCCCCGCAAGAGGGTGCCTGGGGAGACGTAAAGGCTCATTGAGCTGAGGCCTCCCCGGGGTTGCTGACGTGGACGCGCTCGCCTTCGGTGAGGGCGTCGGATGGATTCTGGATGACCCAGTCACCCGCGGCGAGGCCGGTGCCGATGGTAACGCTGGTGCCGTGGTCCTGCCGGATGGTGACGTCCTGCAGGTGAACGCGGCCGTCGCGTACCAGGCCGACCTGCAGGCCCTGGGCGCGGAAGAGCAGCACGGTAGACGGCACGTTCAGTTCATGAGGCGACTGCGGCAGCTTGAAATGTACAAAGACGTAGGCGCCGGGCAGCAGGCGGCCGTCAGCGTTGTTCACGTCCACTTCCACGTTCAAGGTACGGGAGTTCAGGTCGATGGACCGTGCGTTGCGCGCGATCCGGCCGTGGAAGACGACGCCGGGATACTCGTCAAGGGTCAGACCGGCCGGGTCGCCGTCATGGATGTCCGGAGCGTACAACTCGGGGACCTGGGAGAAGACGCGCAGGACCTTGTCCGACGAAACGTGGAAGAGCTCCCGGGGGGCGGTGCCGGCGCCGGCGTTGATCAGGTCGCCCGGACTGACGTTGCGGGCGGTGATCACACCGTCAAACGGCGCGTAGACGTGCTCAAAGGATTGCAGCTGCTGCAGCCGGCGCACGTTGGCCTGCGAGGCATCGACGGCGGCCTGGCGGGCGAGCGCCGTGCTGGTCGCGACATCGGTCTCCTGCTTGGAGACGGAGTCTTCCGTCAGCAGATTCCGGTAGCGCTCGGCGGTGATGTTGGCGAGATTCAGGTTCGCCTGGGAGCTTTTGAGGTCGGCTTCGGCCTGTTGCAGCTGCTGGTCGACCTCGGGAGTTTCGATGGTCGCCATCAACTGGCCCTTGTGCACGTGCTGGCCCAGATCGGTGTAGAAGGCCTTCACATAGCCATTGGTGCGGGCATAGATGGGCGTGTCGTTGAAGGCGACGGTGTTGCCGGGAAGGGAGATCTCGCCGGCATTCCCGCTAAGCATGGGGTGCATGACGTTAACGGTGGGGACGGCGGCGACGTCGGTGGTCTTTTCAAGCTTGTGCTCGGCGCGCGAGCGGGCGAGGATGCCGGTGACCACGGCGATAGCGACGGCGAGCGCGAGGAGAAGCAGGGCAACCCAGACAACCAACGGTATATGGCCCTGGGGAGGGGCGGGTGCCTTGTTGGGGGTGCCGCCGCCAGGTCCGTGGCCGGGCAGCGGCAGCGCGTGGGACGGGTCAGGGTGCATCTGGGCTTCGGCGCTGTCGTTGATGCGGGTGTCCGTACCGCGGCCGCGCTCCCGTGCGGGGTACTCCGTCGGATGCGACATCGGATTCATCGTCGGATTTGTCGTCGAGTCAATGGGGGGCAAGCGATTTCCTCAAAGGTTCAGGGCAGCAAGTTGGCGGCGATCAGGCGTGGGCGTGTTCGGGCTCGGGTGCCACGCCGGTGGGCATTTCGCGGTCTTCTTTGCCCTTGGCGAGGTCCTTGGCCTGGCGGCGGCCGTGGAAGAGTGCAAAGACGCAGGGCACAAAGACGAGCGTGGCGACGGTGGCGCAGCTGAGACCGCCGATGACGGCACGGCCCAGGGGAGCGTTCTGCTGGCCGCCATCGCCAAGCCCCAACGCCATCGGAATCATGCCGATGATCATGGCAAGCGCGGTCATGGCGACGGGACGGAAGCGGGTTCCGCCGGCTTCAATGGCGGCAAGCAGGGCATCGCCGTGTTCGGCGAGGCGATCCTTGGCAAAGCTGACGACGAGGATGGAGTTCGCGGTCGCCACGCCCATGCACATGATGGCGCCCATCAGCGCCGGCACGGAGAGGGTGGTACCGGTGACGAAGAGAAACATGACGATGCCGGCAAGCGCGGCGGGCAAGGCGGTGATGATGATGAAGGGATCCAGCCAGGACTGAAAGTTGACCACGATCAGCAGATACACCAGGAAGATGGCGAAGACTAAGCCGAAGACGAGGCCGGTGTAGGCCTGGCGCATGGCCGTGACCTGGCCGCGCATGGTCACGAAGTTACCGCGGCTGAGGTGGCCCTTGTTGCGGTCGATGATGCGTTGCACATCCCGGGCCGCGGAGCCGAGGTCGCGATCCTGCACGGCGGCATAAACGTCCAAGGTGCGGGTGATGTTGTAGTGCTGCACAACGGGGACCTCCGTGGCACGGCTGATCGTGGCCACGTCGGCGAGGATCTCCGGCTGCTGGCCGGGAGCCGCGGGCAGAGGGATGTTCTGCAGCGATTGCAGAGAATCAACGCGGTACTGTGGCGCTTGCGCGACGATGCTGTAGGTCACGCCGTTCTTCGGGCTGAGAAAGAACTGCGGATTCAGCTGCGTGGAGCCGGAAAGCACGTTGAGCAGTGAGCTACCCACCTGACCTTCGGTGTAGCCGCCCTGCTGCGCCTTGGTGCGGTCAACCGTGACATTCAGTACGGGGTTGTCGTTTGGCTCCTGCAGGCGCACATCCACCAGGCCTGGAACGTTCTTCATCTCCGCCATGATCTGGTTGGCAACAGCCCGGTTGCCGGCGTCATCGCGCCCGCTGATCTGCACATCGAGCGGAGCGGGCAGGCCGAAGTTGAGGATTTGGGTGACGATGTCGGAGGGCAGGAAGTAAAAGGTGATGCCCGGGTAGTCGCGCGGCAGGCGTTCGCGCAGGGTCCGGACGAAATCGAAGGTGTCCGTGTGGTCTTCCTTGAGCGAGACGAGAATGTCCGCATCCGCGTTGCCGAAGAGGCCGCTGGTGGCGTGCTGCGTATTCAACGTGGAATACGGCAGGCCGATGTTGTCCAGGATGTTGTCAATCTGTGCCGGCGGCACGATGCCGCGGATGGTGCTTTCCACCTCGTCGCAGAGTTTGGCGGTCTCCTCAATGCGCGTGCCGGTCTTTGCACGGACGTGCAGGATAAACGAGCCGTTGTCGGTGGTCGGAAAGAAGTTCTGCCCGAGAAACGGGATCAGCAGCATGACCGCGAGACAACAGAGCAGAAACAGCGGAATGAAGATGAGCCGGCGGTCTACAAGGCGGACCAGGGTAGTTGCGTAGGTGGAGCGAATGGCCTCAAAGCCGCGTTCAAAGCCACGCTGGAAGCGGGCGAGCGGGTTACGGGACAGCGGAGCGTGGTGATCGACCGGCTTGAGCAGGTACATCGCCATGGTCGGCACCAGGGTCCGCGAAAAGAAGTATGAGGCGAGCATGGCGAAGACCACGGCCTCCGCCAGAGGGACGAAGAGGAAGCGCGAGACGCCGGAGAGAAAAAACATCGGCAGAAACACGATGCAGATGCAAAGCGTGGCGACGAGCGCGGGGACGGCGATCTGGGCGGAGCCGGAGAGGATGGCTTCATTGACGGGATAGCCGTCTTCAAGGAAGCGATCAATGTTTTCGATGGCAACGGTGGCGTCATCGACGAGGATGCCGACGGCCAGCGCCAACCCTCCGAGTGTCATGATGTTGATGGTCTCGCCGAGCAGGCTGAGGATGATGACCGAGGTGAGAATCGACAGCGGGATGGAAACCGCGATGATCAGCGTCGAGCGCCAGGAGGCCAGAAACAGCAGAATCATCAGGCCGGTCAGCGTGGCCGCGATGATTGCCTCACGCACGACGCCGTCAATGGAACCGCGGACAAAGATGGCTTGGTTGCCGATGGGGGTGATGCGCAGCGCGGGCGGCAGGGTGCTTTCGATGCGGGGCAGCTTGTCGAGCGCGCCTTTGACGACATCCAGCGTGGAGGCGGTACCGGATTTCAGGATGCTGAGCAGAACGCCACGCTGGCCGTTCTGGCGCACGATGTTGGTCTGCGGGATGGCGCCGTCGACGACGCTGCCAATGTCATGCAGGTACACCGTGGAACCGTTGATCTGCTTTATCGGAAGGTCGGCGAGGCCCTGCACCGTAAGCGGCGTTGAGTTCAGCCGCACATCGTATTCGGGCATGCCCATCTTCATGGTGCCGCCGGGTTCGACCACGTTTTGCTGCTGCACGGCCTGCAGAACGTCGGCAGGGGAGAGGTGCTTGGACTGCAGCAGCTTCAGATCGAGGTTGATCATGATGGAGCGCTGCTTGCCGCCGTACACGTTCGGCACGACGATACCCGGCACCGTGACCAGCTGCGTTCGAACGAAGTTCAGGCCGTAATCGTTCAACTGCTGTTCGGTCAGGCCCTTGCCGGAAAGACCGAGCTGCAGGATGGGCACGCTGGAGGCGGAGAAGTTGATGATCTGGGGCGGTTGGATCCCCGGTGGCAGCTGCCTTAGCTCAAACTCCGAGGCCGCCGAGACCTGTGCATTGGCGGTCGCGAGCGAGGAGCCCTGCTGCAGGTAGATCTTGATGATGGCCTGGCCGTTCAGCGTCGTGGACTCCACGTGCTCGACGTTGTCGACGAGGGTAGTAAGCGTCTTTTCGTAGGGCGTGGTGAGACGGCCCTCGAGCTCTTCGGGACTCAGGCCGGTGTAGCTCCAGGCGACGGAGATGACCGGGATATCGATATTGGGGAAGATGTCTGTCGGCGTGCGCAGAATCACCACAGGCGCGGCGATCAGAATCAGGATCGCCAGCACGACGAAGGTATAGGGCCGGTTGAGTGCAAGCCGAACGATCCACATGGGGCGAGCTCTCCTAGACAGTCTTCCTCTTTAGTAGACAGCAGAGTGCCGCTTTTAGTGTAGGGACGGCCCACAGTTATTTCCGGTTATAGCCATCGGTAGCAGCGATAGGATTGGGTATGGAGCTACGCCATCTGCGATACTTCAGCGCGGTTGCGGAGGCGGGCAGCTTCAGTGCGGCGGCACGGGGGCTCCATGTGTCGCAGAGCTCGGTCAGCGAGCAGATTGCGGATCTGGAACATGAGCTGGGAGGACTGCTACTGGACCGCTCCGGCCGGCAGGTGCGGTTGACCGCCCTGGGCACCGTGTTTCTCGAGGAGGCTCGCAAGACCCTGGGCGCGGCGGAACGGGCGCTCGAGGTCACCCGCGGATCGTTGCGGGGAGAGACGGGGACGCTGTCGATCGGGTTCTTCTTGTGGGGCGCGGGCGGTTTCTTCCCCAGAATCATCCGCGAGTTCCGGCGCAGTCACCCGGGCATCCGGCTGTCGTTGTTTGACATGCAGCCGGTGCTGCAGATGCAGGCGCTGGAGGAGGGACGGTTGGATATAGGGCTGACGCGGCCTCCGGAACGGGCGGCTGAGCACCTTTTTGCGCATGAGCTGCTGTTTCGCGACCCGATCATGGTGGTCATGCGGCCAGACCATCCGCTGGCCGGCCGGGAGCTGCGCCTGGAAGATCTGGCGAGCCAGCCGCTGGTATGTGCGGACAGGCGATCGAATCAACCGCTCTATGATGCGGTCGCTTCAGCCTTTGCGGAACGCAATCTGCCGCACGTGGTGGCGAACACATCGGGTACGTGGGCGGGTGTGCTGACGCTGGTGGAGGCCGGCGAAGGCATGGCGTTGGTGCCGTCCGGGGTGCGGCAGCTGCGGACGCGGGGGCTACGCTTCTGCCGGCTTCGCCCGGAGGAGCTGTTTCTGGGACTGGCAGCTGTGTGGAACCCACGACGGGCAGGACCGGCGCTGGAGGCCTTTTTGCAGCTTTTGCAGGAGAACAGGGAACGGATTCAGCGCACGGGCGGAGCGTCGTAGAGCGCAACCCCTGAGGTCCAACGGCGCAACCCCGGCAGCCACGAACGGCGTCTACGGAGGTGCGGCGCTGAAGCGATTGCGCCTTGAGGAAAGGGAGCGCAACGATGAATGCTGGCGATATTCTTGTAGAAAAGCTGATTGACTGGGGTGTGGACACGATCTTCGGTCTGCCCGGAGACGGCATCAACGGGGTCATGGAGTCACTGCGGAAGAAGCAGGACAAGATCCGCTTTATCCACGTGCGGCATGAGGAGTCGGCTGCTTTTATGGCTTGCGCCTATGCCAAATTCACGGGCAAATTGGGTGTGTGCCTGGCGACCTCCGGTCCTGGCGGCATTCATCTGTTGAACGGGCTGTATGACGCGAAGATGGACCAGGCGCCCGTGCTGGCGATTACGGGCATGCAGTTTCGTGATGTGACGGGCACCTTTGGGCAGCAGGATGTGGAGCTGGACAAGGTGTTCATGGACGTCGCCTGTTACAACGAGCGCGTGATGAATGCACCGCACATGGCTCCGGCGGCGGATCTGGCGATTCGGTCGGCCATCGAAAAGCGGCAGGTTGCGCACCTGACGATTCCCATTGATGTGCAGATGGAGGAGTTGAGCAGCAAGGATCGTTCCGAGCGCAATGTAAAAGGGCATAGCTCGATGGTGCGGTCGGTTTCGGGCAATCTGCCGCGCGAGGAAGACCTGAGGGCGGCGGCGAAGGTGATCAACGAGGGCAAGCGGATTGCGATCATGGCCGGCCAGGGCGCCCTCGATGCCGGCGACGAGTTGATTCAGCTGGCGGAACTGTTGGGAGCGCCAATCATCAAGCCGTTGCTCGGCAAGGGTTGCGTGCCGGACGACTCGCCTTATACGACCGGCGGCATCGGTCTGTTGGGTACGGGACCTTCGCAGGACGTGGTGGAGAACTGCGACACGCTGATCATGATCGGAACCTCCTACCCGTATATCGAGTACCTGCCCAAGCCGGGCGAAGTGCGATGCGTGCAGATTGACTCGAATGCGCAGCGTATCGGCCTGCGGTGTCCGATCGAGGTCGGCCTGGTGGGCGACTCGAAGAAGAGCATTACAGCGTTGCTGCCGATGTTGAAGCGCAACGGCTATCGCCGCTTCCTGGAGCGCGCGCAGAAGGATATGAAGGAGTGGGACAAGACCCTCGAGACCGAGGGCACGGTCATGAGCAAGCCCATGAAGCCGCAGGTGGTGGGTTGGCAACTGAGCAAGTTCACCAAGGAAAACGCGATCATCGTCTCCGATTCCGGCACAAACACAACGGTCTGGGCGCGTTACATGAAGGCCAAGAAAGGGCAGATGCACAGCTGCTCCGGCAATTTGGCGACCATGGCGTGTGGTATGCCCTACGCGATTGCGGCGCAGGTGGCATTTCCGGAGCGGCAGGTGATTGCCGTGGTTGGGGATGGCGGCTTTTCCATGTTGATGGGCGAGTTCATCACGGCGGTGGCCTATAAGCTGCCGATCAAGTTCGTCATCATCAAGAACAACACGCTGGGCCAGATCAAGTGGGAACAGATGGTCTTCGACGGCAACCCTGAATACCAGTGTGAGCTGTTTCCGGTGGACTTTGTGGCCTTTGCCAAGGCGATGGGTGCAGAGGGCGTGAAGATCGACGATCCCACCATGGCGGAGCGGCAGTTCGAGCAGGCGCTGGCCACGCCCGGACCGGTAATCATTGAAGCGGTGGTGGACCAGTACACGGCCATGCTGCCGGCCAAGATCAAGCCCAAGCAGGCGGTGAAGTTCTCCGAGGCGTTGATGCGTGGGGAGCCACACCGGATCCGCATTGCCTTGACCGCGGGAAGCGACCTGGTGCGCCAGATCGTTTAAGTAACCGCAGATCGGGTCTTTTCAAAAGTCCCTGCATTGCCGAAGGCACTCGCATCCCGCGGGTGCCTTTCTTCTTTGCGGGGGTTCGCCGTTTCGTGGCCGGTGAACGCCGGAGCCGTATCCCTGATAGATTCTTTATGCCCTCCCTATTAGGCTGAAGCGTACGATATGGGAGGATTGGCGCGCGAAAAGCGTCGGGGACAGCAAAAGATGCGTTTGTTCGATGTTTTGTTCGGGAAGCCGCTGGCGACCAGTGATGCGGCCCACGAGCATATAGGGGTTGCGGCCGGAATTCCGATTTTTGGGCTGGACGGTTTAACGAGCGCGGCGTACGGGCCGGAACAGGCCATGGTCCTGCTGATCCCGCTCGGCGTCGCCGGGGTGCAGATGCACCTGATGCCGATCTTTACGGCCATCCTGCTCCTGCTGGTCATCCTGTATTTCAGCTATCGCCAGACGATTGAGGCCTACCCGAGCGGGGGTGGATCTTTCACCGTGGCCAGTGAAAATCTTGGCGACGGCGCGGGGTTGCTGGCTGCGGCGGCCCTGATGATCGACTACATTCTGACCGCGGCCGTGGGTATTTCGGGCGGCGCAACAGCGCTTGTGAGCGCAATTCCTTCGCTGCACCCGCACCTGGTGGCGTTGTGCATGCTGATTCTGCTGATCATCGTCATTGTGAATCTGCGGGGCGTGAAGGAGTCGGGCTTTGTCTTCATGCTGCCGACGCTGCTGTTTGTCGGCACCCTGTTGGCCACGGTGGCGATCGGGATCTGGCACGTCGTGCAGACAGGCGGCCATCCGGTAGCGCTTGCCGCGCCTCCGCCGCCCATCCCGGCCACCATGCAGTACCTAACGATATGGCTTCTGCTGAAGGCGTTTGCCAGTGGATGCGCGGCGATGACGGGCGTGGAGGCGGTATCAAACGGCGTCACGGCCTTCAAGGAGCCCCGTTCCAAAAACGCCAACTGGGCCCTGACGGTCATCATTGCCATGCTGATCGTCCTACTGGCAGGGCTGGCCTATGTGGCCCGGGCCTATCACGTCACCGCCATGGATTCCAACGATCCGCAGTACCAGACGGTGCTGTCGATCGAGGTGGCGGCGGTCTTCGGGCGTGGGTGGTTCTACTTCCTGACGATGGGCAGCACCCTGGCAGCGCTTGCTTTCAGCGCCAACACGGCCTTTGCGGATTTTCCGCGCACAGCCCGGGCGATCGCGGCCAAGGATTACTTTCCGCATGTGTTCCTGCTGCGCGGCCGCCGGCTGTTGTTTTCGCACGGAATCTACGCGCTGACGGGCTTCACGGCGATCTTGTTGATCATCTTCGGCGGTGACACCAACCGGCTGATTCCGCTGTACGCCATCGGCGCTTTTCTGGCGTTCACGCTGAGCCAGGCCGGCATGGTGAAGCACTGGCTGGATAACAAGAACCAGCGCCACTGGCAGATCAAGATGTTTTTGAACGGACTGGGCGCCGTTGCTACCGGGATCACTTTGTGCGTGGTGCTGGTGGCCAAGTTCACGGCGGGCGCCTGGATCACGGCGCTGCTGGTGCCGCTCATCATCGCTACGATGTACGGGATCAAGCGCCACTACACGCGGGTGAAGCTGGAAACCGCGGACCCGACGCCGATCCGGTTGACCGGATTGGAACAGCCGCTGGTCGTCATTCCCATCGCGCGGTGGGACAAGCTGAGCGAAAAGGCCGTCCGTTTTGGGCTGCTGATGAGCAAGGAAGTCAAGGTCGTCAACGTACAGAGCGACGACGACGAGATGAATTTTGCGGATGTCTGGGACGAGATGGTTCTGGGACCGGTGCGGGAACATGGTATGGCCGAGCCTGAGCTGGTGCAGGTAAACAGCACCTACCGGCTAATTCTGACGCCGCTGATGGATTACATCCTGCAGCTGGAGGACGACCATCCGGGGCGCAAAGTCGCCGTGCTTGTACCGGAACTGGTGGTGCGGCACTGGTGGGAGAACTTCCTGCATAACCAGCGAGTCCAGGTCCTGAAACTGCTGCTGCTGCTGCGCGGCAATCAGAGGATCATTGTGGTGAATATTCCGTGGTATCTGTAGGGCGTTCTACATTCCAGGTTGCACGTTCTACGTTGTACGTTCCACGTGGTAAGTTTCCAGATCTTTGAGTGAGTGGGAGCCGGTCTGGATGACGGTTCCCTTTCCTTTTGCGGCGGAGCGGATGCGTGCTGCGGCGGAGGGAATGATCTGCAGGGCGCGATCGATCTCTTCGGCGGTGGTGAGGCGGGAGAGGGACAGGCGCAGACTGGCACGAGCTTCGGCCGGGGTCAGTCCCATGGCAAGCAGGACGTGCGAGGGCTCGGTGGCGCCGGACTGGCAGGCCGCGCCGAAGCTGGCGCTGATCCCCTGCATGTCCAGCGCGATGAGCAGGCGTTCGGCGTCGATGCCCGGAATTTGCAGGTTGACGGTGTTGTCCATACGAGGCGCCCCGGCGGCGTTGAGCATCGCCTCGGGGATCGCTCTCAATAGACCTCGCTCCAGACGGTCCCGCAGGGTGCGCAGGTGCTCCGGGCCGCCTTCCCTGAGCCAGCTGACTGCGAGTTCGGCGGCGGCGCCTAGGCCTACGATGCCGGGCACGTTTTCCGTGCCGGCGCGGCGTTGGCGTTCGTGCGGGCCGCCGTGGAAGAGCGGCGCGAGGAGCACGCCCTTGCGGATAAATTGCACACCGCTCCCCTGCGGAGCGTACATTTTGTGGCCGGAGAGGGTCAGAAGGTCGACGTTTTTGAGTTCACCGGCGAGATCGAGCGGGAGCTTGCCGGCGGCCTGCACGGCGTCGGTGTGGAAGCGCGCGCCGTGTGCCTTTGTGATCCTGGCCAGTTTGCCGATGGGTTGCGTAACGCCGGTTTCGTTGTTCGCGAACATTATCGAGACCAGCCGTGTGTGCGGCTTTAAGGCAGCTTCGAGTAACTCGGGAGCGATCAGGCCGTGGCGGTCGGGCTGGAGATAGGTGACTTCCACGCCCCGTCTTTCCAGGGCTTCGGCGGTGTAGAGAACGGCATGGTGCTCAATGGCCGAGGTGATGAGGTGCGCCGGTTCCCGGCGATCCGGCGGAAGATCCAGATAGGGTTGCAGGGTTCCGGTAAGCGCCAGGTTGTCGCCTTCCGTACCGCCGGAGGTGAAGACGATTTCGGCGGACGTGCAGCCGAGCAGAGCGGCGACGGAGCCGCGGGCGCGCTCCACGGCGGAGCGGGTGCGCTGGCCGCCGGCGTGGCTGGAACTGGGGTTGCCGAACTGCTCGGTCCAGAACGGCTGCATGGCGGCGACGACCTCGGGGAGCACGGGGGTGGTCGCGTTGGCGTCGAGATAAATCCGGTCCACGGGAGAGCTCCGCATCAACGTTAGGGTACTCCCGCTGTTTTGCCGGAATGAACGCATCGCGGGTGGCGGGGTGGCGTGGGTCTGCTAGGCTTGGATCGTTTCCAGGATAGGACGAATAAATTCGGGAACGGTTCGAGGTGGGTATGCAGGTACGTATATGGTTGGCGGCCGGAGTTTTGGCGTGTTGTTCCGGGCTTGGCGTGGCGCAGATGCCGATGGGCACCGCGGGGGCCGCAGTCGGTTCCCCGATGAATCCGGCGCAGGCTGAGGATGCCCTGCTCAATATGTTTGAAGGTGAGATGACCGGGGTCGTGAAGGCGATGCCGGCGGACAAGTTCAACTTTGCGCCGAGTGGGAACACCTTCCGCTCGGCGGAGGCGAAATTTACGGGCGTTCGCACGTTTGCGCAGGAGGTGACGCATGTGATCGGCGCGAATTATTACTTCTACAGCGCGATCAGCGGGACTAAACCCGATGTGGACATGAAGAAGCTGAGCGCGATGACGAGCAAGGATGAGATTGTGTCCGCGCTCGCGGCGAGCTTCGCCTTCGCTCACCAGGCGATCGCGACGATCACGCCGGAGAATGCGTTTTTGACGATCAAGGGCGCCGATGGAATGAACACCCGGGCGACGCTGGCCAGCTTTGGCGTAGCGCACGGCTATGACCACTACGGACAGATGGTGGAGTATCTGCGGATGAATGGCGTGCTGCCACCGGGATCGAAGTAGATTTTGCGTTGTACGTTGTACGTTCTAAGTTGTACGTGTGGAGATGCCCGGGGCTCGTTTTGAGAGCCCGGCATATCACTTGCCGGGCCAAGATGCACGTACAATTTAGACCTACAAGGTACAACTTAGAACGTACAACTTAGAACGTACAACTTAGAACGTACAACTTAGAACGTACAACTTAGAACGTCCACCCTCAGTGGTTAGCAACCGCCTGTTGTGCCATATCGTGCAGGTCTGTGCCGTTGGTGGCGCGGGTGTAGAACATGTGGCCGCCGGGGAACTCGTGGATCTGCATCTGGGCGGCGAGGTTGGCGGGCAGCTGGTTTTGGGTGAGCACCGAGCCCATGAACGGGCAGCTGAGATCGTTCCAGCCGTGGAAGATGACGACCTTGAACTTGGGGTCGGCGGCCATGGCTTCGCGCAGGTCGGGGACGGAGCCGCGGCGCAGGTCCTCGGTGTTGCGGTCCCACTCGCGGTTCACGTCATAGCTGAGCGCGTAGTAGCGGTCCTCGGTCTTCCAGCCGACGGTGTTGGTCATGAAGTTGACGGCGGCTTCGGTGGTGGGCGCGATGATGCTTTCGAGGATCGGGTCCGAGGACATCGACTCGGGAGAGTAGGGGAATGGGTCGGGCAGGGTGACATTGGAGTCGTAGACCGAGCCGATTTCGCCCTTTTCGCGATGCACCTCGCGCAGGTAGGCCCCGGTGTCGAGCCGACCGCCGGAGTAGCGCACGAACTGCGGATCGAGCCCGGTCATCTGTGTGACTTTGGCGATCATGGCATCGGTGGCGGCCTTGTCTTCGGGGCCTTTGATGAGGGCGGAAGCGTAGTCGCCTTCGGTGTAGCTGATGACGGATTGCATGGTTTCGGGCGTCAGCTTGCCTTCGTTCTCGAGGTGGGCGGCGGTGATGGCGGGCAGTGTGGTCATCCAGCGCGTGGGGCTGAGCGTGCTGTCGCCGAGATCAGGGTTGAGATAGGGGCTCACCAGGAACAGGCCGTTCACGCCGACACCCAGCTGCGACTGCAGGTAATGCGTCATGCGCGGGCCGCGGTAGCCGCCGTAGCTTTCGCCAAGGAGGTATTTCTTGTCGAGCAGGCGGTTGTTTTTGACGAGGTACTTGTAGATCACGAGCGAAAGGTACTCGACATCGGAGGTGGGCGTGTAGAAGAGCTTTTTGGTCTCGGCTTCATCGACGAGGGAGCGGGAGAAGCCGGTGCCGATGGGGTCGAGAAAAACGAGATCGGTGAAGTCGAGCCAGGTGCCTGGATTGTCGGTGAGGATCGCGGGGTCAGAGGCGGAGTCCCCCTGGTTGGCAAAGGCGATGTGCTTGGGGCCGACCGCGCCCATGTTCAGGTAGACCGAACTGGCACCAGGACCCCCGTTGAAGGCGAAGGTGACCGGGCGGTGCGGGGCACCGGCAGGTTGGTCGAGCGTGTAAGCGGTGTAGACCACCTCGCCGGTGGGTTTGCCGTCTTTAGCCTTCAGCGCGACGGTGCCGACCGTGGCGGTGTAATGAATGACTTTGCCGTTGGTTGTGATGGTCTGAGGAACGGACTTGTCGGCGGGCAGCGGATTGGGCTCGGTTTCCGGCCTGGCAGGCTGCTTGGGCGTGTCCTTCGGCGCAGGAACGGCGCCGGGTGCAGGCGTGGCCGTCCCTGGCGCTGTTTCGTCGCGATGACCGCGCTGTGCGACAGCATACCCCGCGCTTCCGGGACAGACCAGCGAAAGAACCAGGGGCAACAGGATACGGCTAGAGGTCATGCTCCTATGCTAAAGCCTGCCATGGCCGCAAAGGAAAGTGCGATCAAATCCGAGGGAGCTACGGCACTCGAAGAGCAAACGCAGATTCCCTCCGGGAGTGACAACACTGAGTGAAAAGTGGCACGACTACCTGCGCGAGACCTGCACGAACACAGCTCTAGCCCGGTTTAAGGGTCCGCTTGCGCAGCCAGCGGCGAACGGGGATGTCGTAGAAGCGGTCGGCGGCGTAGGCGAAGATCAGCAGCAGAACGAGGTAGACCAGGCCCGAAGCGGGAGCGTATTGCGCCGGTTTGCCGGGCAGCAGCAGCCGCCAAAGCACGGTGTACACGGCATAGAGCGGAACGTGGAAGACATACACGGCATAAGATGTGGTTCCGAGCAGGCTGAAGAGTGGAACCCACCGCTTGCCGGGAGTGGCGTTGGCTCCCAGAATGACGATGCAGGGAAATACCAGAAGAAGGGAGACGGCCTCAAACAGGAGAATGTGCCCGGGGAAGACGGGAAAGACAAGCACGGCGATCAGGCCAAGCGCGGACAGCAGGGAGGACCCGAACTTCGGCAGCTTTCCGCGGCTCCGCAGCTGAAACAGCAGCATGCCATAGCTGTAGGAGAGCGAGACGCGCACCGCGGCGGCTCCGATTTCGCCCTTGTACGGTCCGAAGTTGGCGAAATGCCGAGCGTAGACCAGGCCGAAAAAGAGGATGGCCATCAGGGCAACGACCGCGACCAGTCGGATCAAGGATTGCCCGCGCAGGAATAAGGCCTGCAGCACGTTGGCGAGCAGCTCATAAAAAAGCGACCAGCTAGGCAGATTCAGTGGAAAGGCATACGGTCCGCCGGCTTTTAAAATCAGCGGCGCGGGCAGAAGAAACAGGGCCAACAGGACCAGAACGGAGGTTCCGCCGTGGCCGAGCGGGATGTTTTCGGCCGGCGCCACGAGAAGCAAGCGCACCAGGCATAGAGGAAAGGCAAGCAGGTAAAGGGGATAGAGGCGAATGACGCGATCCCGCAGGAAGAGCTTCAGAGGCCAGCCGTCCGCGAGCCGTTTGCCATAGGCGAAGCTCAGCACAAAGCCGCTGAGCATAAAGAAAAAGTCTACCGCCAGGTTTGCGTTCGGAAACAGCATGTGGGAAGCGAAGATGAACGGCAGGTGGACCTGCACTACGAGCAGCGCCGCAACCCCGCGCAGAGCGTCCAGGGTGGAAAAGCGGTGCGCGGGTTGAAGCTGTACGGACATGGCTGGGGAAGGTGTCGGCAAAACTGCCATAGTATACGGTCAGGCGTCCGTGACCCGATTGGGTGCGCTTGCCGGGAGAGGGTGAGCGCGTGCCGGAGGGAAATGAGGTCCATCGTTGGGCGGAGCGGCATAACGCCGCGTTTGCCGGGCGCAAGTTGAATGTGCTGCCGGGGCCGGGCCATCGGTTCAGCGACGCCCACCGGGTGGACGGCAAGAAGCTGAAGCGGGTGCATGCGGTGGGTAAGCACCTGGGGTATGAGTTCGGCGACGATCTGATGCTGCATGTGCACCTGGGGCGCTTTGGGGACTGGACCGAAGGTTGTGGGCAGCTGCCGGAGCCCAAGGGCGCGCTGCGGGCGATCCTGCAGCGAGCGGGCTCAGGCAAGCCGGCGCGCAGCGTGAAGGGACAGCCGCATAACCTGCGCTGCCAGCACGACGACGGCACGCAGCCGTTTCCGCCGGAAGAGGTGGAGTGGTGCGAGCTGCGCGGCCCCACCGACTGCAGCGTGTACGACCGGGCGAAGTGGGAGAAGCTGCTGGAACGTCTCGGCCCGGACCCGCTGGGCGAGGATGCGAAGGGCCATGACGATCCGCAGCGGGCGTACGACGCGATTCTGACACGGAAGAAGCCGATCGCCGAGCTGCTGATGGATCAGGAGATCCTGGCGGGGGTGGGCAATATCTACCGGGCGGAGATTCTGTTCCGGCACCGGGTGAACCCGTTTACGCCGGGCACGGCAATGGACCCCAAGGTCCTGAAGGCGATGTGGAAGGACCTGATTCCGCTCCTGAAGGCGGGCATGGTGGACCGGCGGATCGTGTGCACGAAGCGGGCAGATCGGCCGACCAGGAGCGAACCGGCGGCGCGGGGTGAGGAACACTATGCCTATCGGCGGCATGGAAAGCCCTGTTTTGTGTGCGGCGAGCGAATTCTGCACCGGGACCTCGCCGGCCGGACGCTGTACTGGTGCCCGCAGGATCAGGGCACGACCGAGGCGGAGAACGGGCAGGCCTTTGCGCAAGGGATGAGTTTGCGGGCGTCCCGGGCGGCGCTGAAAGCAAAGAAGGCGGGCGTGCTTTAGCCGCCTTCCTGCGACAAGTTGAGTGTTCGATCATCTAAAGTGTTGAGTACGGAGCTGTCCAGTAAAGACGGCAGATGAAGCGAACGGAATTATGGCGCCCACACAACAAAAGGACTACTACGGCACGCTTGGCGTGAAAAAGACGGCCACCGCGGACGAGATCCGCAAGGCGTTTCGCAAGCTTGCGCGCAAATACCATCCGGATGTGAACCCCGGCGACAAAAAAGCCGAGGAGAAGTTCAAAGAGATCTCCGAAGCCAACGACATCCTGAGCGATGACAAAAAGCGCAAGGTGTTTGATCAGCTGGGGTTCTACTCGGACAACATTGATCCGGCGGCGGCAGAGGCGTATGCACGCAGTGGTGGTGGCGCGGGGAGTGGATTCCCGGGCGGCGGCGGCCAGCCCGGTGGCGGCCGGACCGGCCAGGGTGTGCCCTTTGACTTCGGCGGTTTCGATTTTTCGGGGTTCGCCGGTGGCGGAGGGAACCCCCGTGGACCGCAGGCCGATCCATCCGGTGGAGGGTTTGGAAGCTCCTTCAAGGACGTGTTCAGCGGCATGTTCAGCGGCGGCGGGCGGCGAACGGCGCGCGGACCGCAGCCGGGCACCGATCTGGAATACCAGGTAGAGATCGATTTCTGGACCGCCATTCGCGGCGGCGTCACCCGGCTGGAGATACAGCGGCAGGAGCAATGCGCTACCTGCAAGGGAGCGGGTACGGTCGGCAAACCGATGGACTGCCCGGAGTGCCATGGGACCGGTCAGGTAACCCAAACGGGCGGGCGGATGAAGTTTAATGTGCAGTGCCCGCGCTGTGGTGGGTCTGGCAAGGTGCAGGGCGCCTGCCCCACCTGCGAAGGGGCGGGTGTGGTGACGCGGCGGGAGCCTTTGGAGTTCCGCATCAAGGCCGGCACCCGCGATGGGCAGCGCATCCGCCTGGCGGGCCGGGGCAACGCCGGCACCGAAGGCGCGTCCAACGGAGACCTGTACCTCATCATCCGCGTGGGGGAGAACAGGCTGTTTCGGCGGGTGGGTGATGACATCCACGTGACCGTACCGGTGACGGCCATGGAGGCAGCGCTGGGCGCACGGATCGACGTGCCGACGATCGACGGTGAAGGCCACACGCCCGGCCGGGCACAGCTGAAGATCCCGCCGGGTACGCAGACGGGACAGAAGCTACGGATGCGCGAGAAGGGCTCGGCTGTCGCGGCGCGAGAGGGACAGCGTGGGGACCAGATCGTCGAGGTGAAGATCACGGTCCCCAAGGTGCAGGATGAGCGGTCGAAGGAAATTTTGCGGGAGCTGCAGAAGTTGAATCCTGAGGATCCTCGGGCGGAGATGCTGGCCGACGCCTAAATCTTCGGAAGCTAGGACTGCGGCGGAGCGGGCAGCAGGTATTCGTCCGTCACGCCGTTGAGCCACTGCAGGGTCTCCGGAAAGACGCCTGCAAAACGTGCGCCCAGCCAAGCCTGCGGAGTGATGGTGATCTCCGCACGGCCCTGGGCGACGGCGGCGAAGATGCGATTTGCGGCGTGCTGTGGTGTTGTGGCGATACCGGGCGTTTTGGCCGCAAACATAAACCAGGCTTTCTCGCCTTCTACGTCGCCACGGAATTTTGCGTGGTCTTCGCCGCCGGTGCGCATCAGGCCCGGGCAGACGGTGGTGACACGGACGCCCTTGCCGCGAACTTCAGCGTGGAGGCCTTCGGAAAATCCGGTGAGGGCAAACTTGGCGGCCGAGTAGGGCAGCATGTGCGGCACGGCAAATTTGCCTCCAAGGGAGGAAATGTTCACGACGGCAGCCCGACGGCTCCAACCGGCGGCCGGGGCCTGTGCGAGCAGGCGTGGCAGGGCGTGGAAGGTGGCGTGAAAAGCGGCGAAGAAGTTAACCGCCATGGTCTCTTCGAAGAGCTCGGCGGTCAGGCATTCCACGGGGCCGACGTCGATTACCCCGGCACAGTTGACCAGCACGTCCAGCCGGCCGAACCGGGCGAAGGTCTCGTCAATCATCCGCTGGCATTCGGATTTTTGCGACAGATCGCAGGCGACGAGGTAGAAGTTTTCCGGTCGCAGGTGCGGATGCTTGGCAAGCAGTGTTTGCTGCGCCCCCTGCAATTCGTCCAGCTTGCGGGCGGCCAGCACGAGATTGACCGGACGCTCGGCGAAGCGCGAGGCGATGGCGAGGCCCAGACCCCGGGAACCACCGGTGACCACGACGACGGCGCCGGCAGGGGGAGGTGTCTCAAGCAGAGCGCGCGGCCCCTTGATGAGGGCAGCTGTGGCACCAAGGGCGGCGGCGACGATGGCGAGGTTGGCGGCTGTGGATCGCGGCATACCGGGTCAGATGCACAGTTTGCGGCACGGTAGCCCACCAAGCCGCTGCGCGACCATAAGGCGGGGTCTGTCAATTGCTGAATCCCTCGTTGCTGGCGATACCGGTCGCTGGATCATTCCGTCGCTGGCATATCTTCGTCGCTGGGTTATTCTCGATTTAATGGCAACCAAGCGCAAAGCAAAGGGCGCGTACATGATCTCCTCGGTTGCGGAGATGTACGACATTCATCCGCAGACGCTGCGGCTGTATGAGCGGGAGGGACTGCTGCGGCCGTCGCGTTCGGACGGCAATACGCGCCTGTATACGGATGAGGACCTGGAGCGGCTGGAGTTCATTCTGAATCTGGCGCGGGACCTGGGCGTGAATATCGCCGGTATTGCGATTGTGCTGCAGATGCGCGAACGCATGGAAGAGATGAACCGGCAGATGCAGGGCTTTGTGGAATATGTGCGGACGGAGATGCTGACGCGCATGCAACAGGCGCAGTCGCATCCGGAGGCGGGGCTGGTGCCGCTGCGCCGGCCGATGGTTGTGCCACCCAGGGACCGCGAGGCGAAGGGCTCGGCGAGAAAGAAGGGATAGGTGCGAAAGGGCCTGCGGGGAGCGGCGGCTTTTGCTCGGACCGGAGTTTCAGGCCGAGCCCGTGATTCCCGAGTCCCTACAATGGAGTCGAGCGTCTCCTTCCAACGTATCTGTGAACGCTCTGCACGACCTTACTGAATCCATGCGCATTGTTTCCCGATCCTTGTTGTCCCTTGCCCTTTTAGGCAGCGTTACTTCTACGATCTACTGCGGCATGGTGGTGGCCGCCGCGGTGCGCTTCGGCCGGCGCCGCCGCCGTGAGCAGAGCCAGGTGGCGAGCTTTCTCCCCCCGGTGAGTATGCTGAAGCCGCTGCACGGCACCGAGCCAGGCATGGAGCGGAATCTCCAGACCTTCTTTGAGCAGGATTACCCTGACTTTGAGCTGCTTTTCTGCGCCCGGCAGGAGTCGGATGAAGGCCTGCAGCTGGCGCGACGGGTCGGGAGGCGCTATCCCGCGGTGCGCGCCCAGTATGTGACCTGCGGCGAACCGATTCCGCGCTTCCACAATGCCAAGGTCTTTTCGCTCGAAAAGCTTGACTCGGTGGCTTCAAACGATAACTACGTCACAAGCGACGCGGATGTGCGGGTAACCCCGGATTACCTGCAGCGCATGGTGCAGTACCTGCGCGATCCGGAGGTGGGCTTGGCGTCCTGCGTGTACCTGGGGACGGCACATTCGGGCGCGGGATTCAGCTCGCAGCTGGATGCCGTGGGCAAGAGCGTGGAGATGACCTCCGGCGTGTTGGTCGCGGACATGATCGAGGGCACGAAGTTTGCCCTGGGCGCGACGATGGTGGTGCGGCGCAAGAGTTTTCAGCAGGTCGGGGGGTTCGGAGAGCTCGGGCAGTTTTACGCCGACGATTTCGTGCTGGGCAACCGGCTGGCCGGCCAGGGAGCGACCGTTTTGCTGGCGACGCACGTGATCCGGCTGATGGTGCAGGATTCGCCCTTTGCGCTGAGCTTCCGCAACCAGCTGCGCTGGATGCAAAGCACGCGGCGGTCGCGGCCCTGGGGACACTTCGGCAGCGGGCTGACCTTTTCTGTGCCGTACGGATTGATGGGACTGGTTTGGGGGTTGCTGGCGGGCCGTCCGGGCTTGGGCGCGCTTTGGCTGTTGGCGACGGTGGCCAACCGCTGGGTGCAGGCCTCGACAGTTCTGCAGGTGCTGGGTGAGCGCGAGTGGGTGCGGGGAGCGGCGATCTATCCGCTGCGCGATGTGCTCGGGGGCGTGCTCTGGGCATGCAGCTACCTGGGCGAGAACTTCTACTATCGCGGCAAGGTGTACCGGCTGAAGCAGGGCGGCGTGGTGGAAGCGCCGGAGGAGATTGCGGCGGTGTAGGCGTAAACTTCAGGCAAAACTGATCTTCACGTAGGCAAGTAGAATTTAGTGGATTGCCTTACCGGTTGGAGAGCACCGTCTTGCCTCCGTCCTGGGCCAGCGGCGCGACGGGG
>CAXSBL010000033.1:0-13543 GCA_964235515.1 uncultured Bryocella sp. | reverse complement strand
TTACCGGTTGGAGAGCACCGTCTTGCCTCCGTCCTGGGCCAGCGGCGCGACGGGGCCATAGTGGGCGAGATCGGCTCCGCGCTGCCGGGGTTGGTAGGTCAGCAGAAAGACCCGCCGGGGGCCGGCCCAGAGACGGTGCAGGGCGTCGTCGTCGAGAAAGATGCCGGGCGCATCCGGCCAGAAGCTGCCGAACCAGGGACCGTTGACGCGGCCGTTCACCAGATAGACCGGCTGTTGTGTATAGAAGAGCAGCGTGGAGCCGGAGGTGAGTTCGCCGTCGATGGCGATGACGTCGCCGGGCTCGGGCTGGGCTGTTCTTGCCCTGTTGATGGACTCGGCAAGCCCCTTGGAGCCGAGGATGGGGTAGAAGCGAACCAGACCCTCATGTGCGCCGACCAGAACGAGGGTCATGGCGCCGGCAAGCAGGAGATTTGCGGCGAAGGTGCGTCCGCCACGGCGCAGCAGGTGCGAACCGGGGCCAAGCAGCAGCATCCCGAGGCTAACTGCGGTGAGCGGTCCCCGAAAAAGGCCCATGGCGCGCCCGGTGAGATCGAAGACATGGCCCAGCGAGAGATTGTAGAGATCCGGGTTCGAGTTCAAGAGGGAGCTCAGGGTGGCTCCGGGTTCTGGGCGCGGTGCGGTGATCGCGAAGTATCCACAAACGGCAAATAGCAGCAGACCCAGCGGAAGCAGCAGCCAGCGGGAGCCGGTGAGGGCTCGCCGGCGCGCGGCGACCCCGTCCTGATCCGCGCCTTGAACGCCTTTGGAGTCGCGGCCGTCAGCACGCGCCAGCAGGCCCCCGACGAGCAAAGCCAGGGCGGGCAGGGCAGGCAGATGGTAGTACTCCTGGCGTGAGGACAGGGTAAAGAAGCCGAGGATCAGCAGGGCCCAGAGAAGAAGGCTGCGGGCTGCCTCGCGCTGGCGATCCAGGCCGGCGATGGTTTGGAGTCCGGTGAACGGATCGAAGACAGCGTCGGAGTCAAACTGCAGGCTTTGGCGGCGTGGCTGCCGCAGAGTGCGCACGGCTTCCAGCACGGCCGCGGGCAGAAAGGCCGTCCAGGGCAGCAGCCAAAGCAGAAGCAGCAGCCAAAAGAGCGGAACCGGAACCTGGCCATAGTCGTGTGGAATGCGGCGCTGCAGGAAGCGGGCCACGTGCTCGTTGTACAGGTAGAACCAGGCCCAGCCGGCGCGTGCGGGCAGGCCTACCCCAGGGGGCATGGGGACAGGTGGATTGCGCAGCGCGGCGAGGATGTGCCAGGGCGCGGCGATCGCCAGGAACGCCAGAATCGCGGGAAGGATCTGCAGCCGGGCGAGGTCGCGAAGGCGGCGCGTCCAAAGCAGGTACAGCAGGGCCAGGCCCAGGGGAAAGACCAGACCGATGAGGCCTTTGCTGAGCACGTTCAGCGCCGTCACGGCGGCGAAGCCGAGGCTGGGCAGGAGCGCGGAACGGCCCTCGTCAAGCCGCTGAAGCGCGATCAGGAGCAGGTGAACGGCAAGCGTCATCCACAACGCGACGAGGATGTCCGGGATGTAAAAGCGGGTGTATAGGTAGGGGCCGACGGAGATGCCCGTGGCCCAGGCGGCGTACAGACCGGCGCGGTCCGGAAATCCGGCGGGAGAGAGCGAGGCAAAGAGCCGGATACCCAGGGCGTAGACCGCCAGCAGCAGCGCGAGCACACCCAAGGCGAGCGGAAGGCGCGCCGCCCAGGCATGGACGCCGAAGACGTGCATGGAACCGGCGGCCATCCAGTAAAGCAGGGGCGGTTTATCGAAAAAACGAATGCCGTCAATTGTGGGCGTGACGAAGTCATGGCGGACGAGCATTTCGCGCGCGATTTCGATGTACACGGAATCGACGTCATCGAGCAGGCCGGGAGAGAACAGCCCGCCAAGCTGAAGAATCAGCCATGGACCAAGAATCAGGAGGAGCGAGGCGGGATGCCACTGCCGCAGGGGGCGGCGGGCAGTGGAGGCTGCTGGAAGGGCGTTCACGGGGTAATCCCATTGTCGCGGGAGCGCGGCACGCTGTCCACGGAGGGCGGTGCAAGGGGACGGTCCGTGACAAGGGCCTTACCGGCGCTCTCGTCGAGCAGGATTTGGTGGTCACCGAGGAGGCGATCGACATCCCCGCGGTGTTCCCCGGGGACAAAAAGCAATTTTCTTGGGCCGGTGCCCCACAATGCGCGTAGTTGCGCCGGGGTGAGAAAGATCGGCGGAGCGTCCGGGAAGGTGCTGCCGAAGATCATGGAGGTACTGCGGCCATCGACAAGATCCACTTTGCGACCAAGATAAAAGGGGATGGAGGAACCCAGCGCCTGATCGCCGTAGAGCAGTACCTGTGTGCCGGGATTGATGGCGTGGGTGGATTCAAGGTGTTTGATCTCAACGGCAAAGCGCTGTGAGGAGAGCAGGGAACCGAACCGGTCGAGCGCCAGGTGTGCGGCGACGAGAAAGACGGTACTCATGAGTGCGAGGCTGACGGTGGCTGCGGTTCCCCGGTTGCGGAGGCGCAGCGCGAGCGCCGCGACCGAGCCAAGGGCAAGGGCGGTGCCGGCGAGGGCGGCGGGCAGGCGCAGTGCGGAGAAGGAGGCGCTTGTCAGGTCGAAGAAGTGGGACATCGACAGGGTGTAGCCGCCGATGCCGCGGTGCGCGACCAGATCGCCGACGTCCGACGCGGCAGGGAGCAGACGGCTGCTCCACAGACCGAGGGCCAGCGCCGCGGCGGCGAGCAGGCAGACGGCGGTGAGCGCTGCCTGACAGGCCAGGAGGAGCTTGTCGGTTTGCCCGAAAAATTCCGCGCGGGTTAATGCTGCGGCCAGGAGCAGGAGCAACGGCAGGTAGACGGGGAAGGTGTAGTACTCCTGATTGGTGGAAAAGCTGAAAAACAACAGAACCAGGGCGGAGAAGAGTGCGAGCAGAAGCACGGAACGCGCGGCAAAGGTGCGCTCTACCGTTGGCCGACGGGGGGCGAGGCGGGGTCTCCATTGCCATTGGCGCCACATCCTCCACGCCGCGCGCAGGGCGACGGGAGCGAAAAAGCTCCAGGGAAAGAGCCAGACGAGGTGCAGCGACCAGTAGAGCGCCGGGGGGAGTTTGTTGTAGTCGGGCGGGTAGCGCCGGCCCAGGAAGCGTAGAACGTGCTCGTTGATGAAGTAGAACCAGAAGAAGCCATGCCCACCCGCTCCGCCCCGGTTGCGCAGGCCTGCCAGGATGTGCCACGGTGCGGCTATGGCGAGCAGAAGGACGACTCCGGGCAGGGGCCGCAAGCGTTTCCAACGGGAGGACTCACCCGAAAGGGGCAGGTAAAGCGCCAATGCAGCGAAGGGGAAGACGAGGGCGATGAGGCCTTTGGTGAGCACGCCCGCCGCCAGCGTGAGCCAGAACAGAAACGCCCAGCGGCGGTCGTTGGAGGCCGGTTCCAGGGCTCGCAGCGCGGCGTAGAGCGCCACCGCGAGCAGCAGGGACAGAAGAGCGTCGGGGATGAAGATGCGGGTGAAGAGAAAGACGCCGGCGGCGGTGAGCACAAAGAGGGCTGCATAGAAGCCCGTGTTGCCGGGGGCATTTTGTTCTGGCGAGTCGCCCGCGCGTACCGGCTCGCCTGCGACCTGCGGCGAGGATGTTTTGGCGTATTCCGTCGGGCGATCGAAGGCGCGCCGGCCCCAGTGCCAGGCGAGCCATGCCAGAGCCAGCACGGTGAGGGCGAGCGGCAGGTGCACCGCAAAGCTGTTCCGTCCGAAGAGGCGCAGGCTGAGGGCCGTGATCCAGTAGGGCAGCGGTGGCTTTTCCAGGTAGCGGATGCCGTTTACATGAAGTGTGACCAGGTCGCCGGTGCGGCGCATGGCGTCGGCGGCCTGGGCGTGGGTGGCATCGGCATCGTCCAAAACGGGCGTACCCGCGAGGGAGACAACGTAGATGGCGGCCCAAAGCAGGAGAAGAAAAAGTCCCTGAGCGACGGTACCGGGGTTTGAGAGTCGTTTCACGAGCCGGGAGAGGCGCCGAGCCGGCGGCTGCGCGGGCGCCGGCACCGCCGTGGTGTTCTGCCTGCCGAGGGGTGCTGGGGAAACGATGAGGGTAGACCTGCCGGGCTGTAAGGAAAGGCTGGAGCCGACGGAGGATAGGCCGGCTCCCGAACAGGGTACCAAGTTCACCCTTATTGGCGGCGACCGAGCATGCGGCCGTCGGGACCAATTTAGCCGGATCCGTTTGAATACGTGACCTGCGCGCCACGGTGACGATGTATCGTGTTCGATGAAGCCATTCATTTCAGCACGTTGATTTTGTTTTTCCCGGAGGCTCATGCCCACCTTTGCGGCCATCGACATAGGGTCAAATTCCTGCCGCTTGGCAATTGCATCGGTGCAACAACACGAGTTGCGGACGCTGTTTGAGGACCGCGAGGTCACGCGGCTGGGTGAAAGCGTCTTTGAAACAGGGGAGATCTCCCCCGAGGCAATGGTCAATACCATCCGGGCCTTGAAACGCTTCCACAAGGCGGTGCAGCTGCACGTGGCCGACCATGTGCGCGTGGTGGCGACCAGCGCTACACGCGATGCGCGCAACGCCGAGGCTTTCTGCGCCCGCGTGAAGTCGGCGACGGGATGGGATCTGGAGGTTATCAGCGGTCTGGAAGAGGGCCGGTTGATCCATCTGGGCGTGATGACCTACGAACCGGATGCGCGCGGCCGCACGCTGCTGATCGACCTGGGCGGAGGGTCGTGCGAGATCACGGTCTCCGACGGCGGACGCATCCAGGGCATGGTGAGCCTGCCGCTGGGGGCAGTGCGGCTGAAGCAGGAGTTCCTGCGAACGGATCTGCCGACCAAAGAAGATATCGCCCGCTTGCGGCAGTTTATCGAGCGGGAGCTTGGGCGCGGGGAGCGCAAGCTGGGCAAGCCGCAGGTGGATTTGGTGCTGGCGACCTCCGGAACCGCCGCCGCCCTGGCAGAGGCCAGTAACGCCCTGCCGGCGGAGGGCGCGGCCGAAAAACATCCCCTGAAGTTCACGCGGGGCAAGCGGACCGAAGAGGCTGCACCGCTACAGGCGGATACGGTCTCCGTGCGCCGTTTGGCCGACCGGCTGGCGAAGATGAGCAACGCACAGAGGGCGGCGGTGCCGGGGATCGGCCCCAAGCGGTCGGAGATCATCGTGGGCGGCGCACAGGTCTATGCGATGTTGCTGGAACGCATGGGGCTGGGCGGTTTCCGCTACTCGCCGCTGGGATTGCGCGACGGGGTGCTGGCGCAGATGCTGGCCGACGCCGACAACCGCGCCAGCGTGCACAAGACCATGGAGTCCGAGCGCTGGGACGGCGTGCTGGAGGTGTGCCGCCGTTACGGGGTGGAACCGGCCAAGGCCGAACCCGTGCGCAAGCAGGCAGAGGCACTCTTTGACGCGTTGCAGCGCATCCACGAACTGCCGTTGGAATACCGGGGGTGGCTGGCAGCCGCGGCCATGATGCGTGAGGTCGGCAAGTATATGAACCACCAGGGACATCACCGGCACACGCACTACATCATCGCGAACTCGGAGATGTTCGGCTTCTCCCCAACGCAGCGGGCGGTTGTGGCCGCGATCGCCCGCTACCTCGGCAAAAGCCGGCCGGAGCCGATGGATCGCACCCTGCGCACGGTGCCGTTAGAGGAGCATACCAACGTGAGGCGGGCGGTTGTGCTGCTTCGGCTGGCCCAGGCGTTGCAGGCGGAACGGGTCGCCGGTGCGCTGCGCGTAAAGACGCTGCTCTACCCCAAGCGAGTGGTCCTTCAGCTGCACTCCTCGCGCGGGGGCGTGGAGCTGGAAGCGTGGTCGGTGCGCAAGGAAGCGGTCTACTTCCGCGACACCTTCCGTCGGGCGCTCTTTGTGGACGTATCGTAGAGCGCGCGCACGAGCCGAGGGTCCAGCATCCACTGCAACAGGGCGGGGCCGCGGTCGAGCGACACCCGGGCGATGGTGCCTTTCCGCAGCCGCACACTCGCAGCGGCCGGGTGGTCGCCTCCATGCGGGCCGGGTGCGATCAGCTGGCCCAGAAACTGCGTCAGCGTGGGGTTGTGCCCCACCATCAGCACGTTCTCGTACGTGCGGCACTCCGCGATCAGGCGTTGAAACTGGGTGTAGGTTGCTTGCGGTTCGAGCCCTTTGGCGTGCAGAATGCGCGTTTCATAGCCGGTTTCGGTGCCGATCAGCTGCGCCGTCTGCAAGCATCGCTTCAGTGGGCTGGAGATGATGAGGTCGAAGCTGAGCTTGAGTCCGTTCAGCACGTGGGCCAGAAGCAGACAGTGACGTTTTCCGTCCCTATCCAGCGGTCGCTGCACGTCGATTTTAGGGTTGGCTCGCCGGGTGCCCGCGCTGGCATGCCGCAGGATGTAGAGATTGAGCCTGCTTTGGTTGGGATGAGCGACAAATTTGTCCTCCCTGCCCGTGGAGGATCGAGGTTGAAACACGCCATGGTCGGGCGCTGCCAGGGGGGGAACCGGAGGTTCGGGCGGAGGTTGCGGGTCGGCCACTGGCTTGTCCGGCACAGGCGAGCCGGCAATAATATCTTCGCGGGCCTGTTTTTCGAGTGCGTCCTGATCGGGGTTCACCTTTGGGTTGATGTCGCTATCCCGGCTCAAGTTGCGTTGCCGGCAGCGCGCGGAGCGTCAACCGGGTGGGGCAGCTGCCAGAGCTCGGCATACAGAAAGCCGCCGAGCCTCTCCCGGCGCTCCAGCCGCCGAAATCCCGCGTCGACCAGGCCCCGTTCCGGGTCGGGCAGGCGTTGCGGGAGGAGGCCGGTGAGCACGCGGAAGGCGGCGTAGAGGAGCCGAAGATAGAGGCGGGCCAGAGCTCGTCCGAGGCGGTGGCGGGGGTAGCCGAACTCCGAGACGACCCACAGGCAACCGGGCCGCACGCCGGCAGCGAGTCGAAGCGCCAGGCTGTTCAGTTCGGGTTGTGTGAGGCAGTCGAGCAGAAAATGCGTGGCAATGAGATCGGTCGCCGGGGAAATTGCGGCCGAAAGCACCGAGTCTTGCTGCATGGAAATTCGCTTGGCGAGGCCGTCCTGCGCGCAGCGGTGGTGCAGCAGGTGCAACATGGCCCGGCTGCCGTCGACGGCATGGGCATGCAGCCCGGGAGCCGTGCGCAGCAGGGCTGCGGTGAAGCGGCCGTCGCCGTCGCCCAGCAGCAGCGCCTGGCGACGTTCAGCTAGCGCGGGCAGGAACTCCTCGCGGGTGAGTTTCAGAAGCGGGCCGAGCGCCAGGTACTCCGCCCAGCGATAGAGGCGGGCGATGCCGTCGAAGTGCGGTATGGGCGAGGGTTCGGCCGTCGCGCTTACGGGTTTCACAGGTGCGCCGCAAGGGGGTGCCAGTGCCCCAGGCGCCGGGCGAGGACAATGAGAAGCGGCGAGAGCATAACCAGATCCGCCAGGGCGCGCAGACGCAATGGGCTGAAACGTTGACGGTTGGCGTGGAGGACCAGCAGCAGGGCTGTGCTGAGTGCGCACGCCGCGGGGATTTCTCCAAGCGGCGCCGTTCGTAGTGGAAACCACGCAAAAGCCGAAGCGAACAAAGCGATAAGCGCAAGCGGAACGAGGTGGCGTACCGCAAGGGCGGTGGCCGGGTGTGCGCCGGAAAGATCGTGCGGGTGCTCCCACGCATAGAGGAACAGGCAGTTTGCGGTGCAGAGGCCTGCGAAGAGCACGGCACCGGGCAGAAGGGAAAGCTTGTTCTGGATCCGGTGTGTGTAGGGGAGATAGATGGCAAGGGAAAAGAACAGGCCGACGACGAACTCCTTCGGAAGCCGCTGCGGATTCTGGGAGTTCGCCGAGCGGTGTACGCGCAGGAGCCAGCCCGCGAGCAGAATAGCCAGGGCTGATTCCGCCATCAGGGTTGGCGAAGGCAGGCTCGGCAGCAAGTATGCCAGCACCGGCCCGAGCCCCACCAGAATGGTCCAAAATGCCTTCCGGTGGCGGTGGTGAAAGTGGTGACGAAGTTCTAGATTCGCTTGCGGATGGGCG
Source organism: uncultured Bryocella sp. (assembly GCA_964235515.1). Lineage (GTDB taxonomy): Bacteria > Acidobacteriota > Terriglobia > Terriglobales > Acidobacteriaceae > Granulicella. Next base: position 5,556 of record CAXSBL010000033.1, on the reverse strand, counting down.
AACCATGCTGTTCGAGGCATCTGTGTAGGTGTGAGCCCCAGGCGGGGCAGGGCACCTGCATCGAGGAGCCGGTCCACGGCATAAACCGCCCAGACGGCCAGAAAAAGAGCCGCCGCGGTGCTCCGCTGAGCGGGTACGCCCACGCAGGAGCCGGCAAAGAGCAGCCACGTCACCGCCACAGTCGGGGCATCCAGCGAGAGCAGATGCCAAAGGTCCAACGCCACGAGAGGGGAGGAGCAGAAACGCCTGAGAACCCTGAAATACGTGCTTTCCCGTGGTGGCGGGAGGAAACCCGCCGCTGCGGGCCGCTGCGAAAACGTGGACAAGCGGACGGCGTGCCGTGGTTGCATCTACCGTATCTTCGCACCGTCCGTGCTGAAGTCCCTGGGAGCGAACCGGTCAGCGTGCGTGACACGAAAGCAACGGCGAAGGCGGGAGGGAAGGGGGAGCAAAGCCAGAAACTCCGGCACGTCCATGGCGAGCACTGGGTGCGGTGGAAGCGGCTGCTGCCAGCGGCTCCAGCCCTCGTCGAGCGAGCTTAGCTGACCACCCGTGGGTGTAGCTCACTTCGGCAGGTTCCCCGTTTGTGGCATTGCTGCCAGTTTTTAGGGCATGATGCTCTAGCAGCAGGGGCCCACGCCGCGCGATCACTGTCCTAACTCAGCAGGGCTTCTACCGTCCGATGCCTGTGTGTAGAACGCGAGCGATCGGCTTATAGCGATCGGCCTTATTTTGCTTCTAGCAACTAAGGCCCGAGAGCGGTGGTCTCACCGGCTCCTTTGTTAAAGGATACTGACGGGGGTGTGTAGAATCAGGGGCACCGCACGAAAGCATCAGGTCCTTGGTACGGGCCACATCTGGTACAGGCGACGTGCATGGAAAGCCTTTCATCTACGCCTCCAGCGCGGCGTAAGCGCACACAGGCCTATTTGCCTTATTTGCTGTGGTTACTCGCTGTTCCCCTGTTCGGGTACTTGCTCGTGTTTCCGTTGGTGATGTTTCCCCGACTTGGGTTTGATCGCTGGGGAGGGAGCAAGTGGGCGCCCGTGTTGGATTACAGCTACGAAGCCAAGCCATCCAATGCGGATATTGTTATCTTTGGGGACTCCAGTGCCTTCCTTGGCATCGACCCTAAACAGATTGATGCCGAGCTTGGAACCCACACCGTCGTTTTGCCGAATACCGTCGGCAGCTTGCAGGTCACCGGCGATTTAGCTCTGCGGCACTATCTGGCGCTCAATCGGCCGCCCCGAGCCATCGTGTTCTATTTCACGCCTTGGAACCTCGATTTTCGGCATTCGAGTCCGCCGGAGTTTCTGTTCGAAGGCGAAGAGATGCTGCTCCGCAACGGCAGATTGAAGGAGATTGCGAGCTTCGCCTTCCATCATCCCAAGACGTTTCTCGAATTTCCGTTTCAGGTCAATGCACTTCTGGATTTTCACGCCTTCCGGTTAGCCTTGAGCACCAATCGCAGACAACAGGTGATTGCGGGACGCGGCCACATGGACTACACGGACCCGATCGGACCCATCCCGCTTCCCTGCCAACTGCCGCGTCAGGACCTGCGGAGTCCCGAGACAGCCTCAATTGCAGCCTCCATGCGTCAGTACGCCACGCATCGGACCCGGGTTTTCCTTTACCTTTCCCCCATCCCGGCGTGCAACAACGCGAGCGAAGTCAGCACGCAACAGCCAGGGGGCGTGGAGGCGGTGGGCAGGCACACGCTGCCACCCGGATGGTTTGCCGCAGACGGCATGTATGCGCATATTTTGCCAAAGCACGTGACGGTGGACACCCAACTTTTTGTGGATGCCCTGCGTTCCTGGAAGCTGGCGTCCGGTGCCGAAGGAGATGCGACGCACGTTGCCGCGGGAGATCCTCTATGAACAATGGCCACCGTGTGCGCACTTTGCAGATCGCGCTGCTCTTGACCCTGTTCACGCTTGCCGGTGCCTGGTATTTCCGGCAGGCGGTGGGAGAGGACCTGTCCTCTTCCTATGTCGGCTGCCGGATCCTGGCCGCTGGCGAAGGTGCTCACCTGTATGCGCACGATCCCGTATGGTTCAATGTCGTGCGCGATCCCGTTTGGAACAGCATCGCCGCTCAGGCACACTTTGCCCCCCTGGACCTGCTGCACCCCTATGTGCAGACGCCGCTCTGGGCGTACTCCCTCCAGCCGTTATGCACCCGAACGAATTTTCGTACGTTCTGTCATGTGTTTCTTCTGCTGGCCATGCTGTGCACGGCAGGCACCCTTTGGTTAGTGGCGCGTTACTGGATTCCGGTTCTTTTCCATCCCGCGTGGATTCTTCTGCTCTGCGTCGCACTCTTTTTTACTGATCCATTTCAGTACGCCATGTTTCTTACGCAGACACATATTTTGTATGTCTTCCTGACCGTGCTGGCCTTGGTGCTGGCGCAAAAGGAACGGCCGCTGTGGGCAGGTCTCGCGCTTGCGCTGGCTGCTTCTGTGAAGATTACCCCGGCTTTTCTTCTCCTTTACTGGTTGCTGAGCCGTCGCTATAAGGCAAGCTTTAGCTTTGTGGGCTTCTCCGTGCTGCTGGTGGCTCTAACCCTTCTGTTGACTGGGCCGGCGCTCTTTCTCGCGTATCTCCATCGGCTCTCCGGGGTATCCAAAGTCTTGCTTGTGGCGTTCAACAATCAATCACTGGCGGCGTGGTGGATGGGACGGCACTATCCGGCAAGCGATCTGTTCAACTGGCGCATCCACCTTCTCTCGCCGCTCGTCAAGTGGATTTCCTTGTCGCTGTCCGTGCTGTGTGGCGTACTGGGAGGCATCATGGATCGCAAGCAGTCCCAAAGCGGCGCCACGTACCCACCCTACGGAGCGCTCTTCACCACCGTGGGCTGCACCATGTTTGCCGCCATCGCCTGGAACCACTACTACATTCTGCTGATCATTCCCATCATGTTTTTGTTGGGTGCGATGTTCAAGGGACAGCCCGTATTGTGGGGTGGACTGGCTGCCCTTCTGTACGCGCTCAACTTGTACCCGGTGGCGTACGGATCGATTCTGCACCTTCACAAAACTCATTCGGTGGCACGCAGCGAATTTTACTCGGGCGTAGTCTGCCTGCTGGCCCTGGTCCTCTTGCGCTGGCTGCAGGGTGAACAGCGCGACAACTCCAGCCTGCAAGGGTAATCAGCCCTAAGCGGTACCGGCTATTCGAGTTCGGTGAGCAGGGGATGAGCCCGGCGGACGGCTGTTCCGAAAGGGTGGGTTGGCGGCATCCTATGGGGTGTGCGTCAGGGATTGGCCCTGGCGAAAGAGAAGGGTGGCGGCTATGGGTAAGGCGACGATTGTTTTGGTGCATGGGGCGTGGTGTGATGGCAGCGTTTGGACGAAGGTGCTGATGCCGCTGGCGCATGAGGGTTACAAGGTGCGGGCGGCGCAGTTGCCGTTGGAGACGTTTGCGGGCGACGTCGCGGCGGTGAACCGGTTGCTGGCGCAGGTGGAAGGGCCGGTGCTGCTGGTGGGGCACTCGTACTCGGGGGCGGTGGTTACGGCGGCGGGGAACCACGAAAAAGTAAAGGCGCTGGCGTATGTGTGTGCCTTTGCGCCGGAGGCCGGAGAGGTCTTCAGCAGCCTGCTGGGCATGAACCCGGCGCAGGAGCAGATGGCGCTGCAACCAGACGCCGAAGGATACCTGTGGCTGACGGCTGACTTTGCGGAGAAGGCGCTGGGCAGCGATCTGCACCGCGGAATGCTGAACCTGGCGGTGACGGTGCAGAAGCCGACGAATGCGGCTCTTTTTGGGGAATCTTTAGAGGGGCCGGCGTGGAAGACGAAGCCTAGTTCCTACCTCGTCACGACGGAGGACCACATTTTGGCGCCGAAGACGCAGCGGGTGCTGGCGGAGCGGATCGGGGCGCGGGTGGAAGAGGTGGCGGCGAGCCACCTTGTGGTGCTGTCGCAACCGGAGGCGGTGGCCAACTTCGTGCGGACGAGTGCGGAGGCGCTGGGAAGCTAGGCTTGCGTGAGGCCCCCGGGTGGAATGCCTGCCCGGGGCCGCTTCCGTTTACAGCGTACTTATGGACAGAAGCGGGTTACCGCTTCATGCGTGGTGTGAAATCAGACCACAGTTCGAGGCGGAAGGCGCGGATGTCGCGAACCGCGGCGGGGAACCAGGGAAGGGCTTGGAGGGCCTGCATGGCGTCGAACAGGTTGGCAAGTCTTCTGTTGCAGGTGTAAGACGCTGCGTTGCTGCCAATCGAAGTGAAATTGGGCGAGCGTCTGGCCGATGTCGGTGTAAGCCTGCGTGAGACCCTTGGGATGTGCCTGTTTGGTGCGTTTTGTACCGAGATCGAAGGCGACAGCGAACACTAAAGGGCCTCGGGATCCGTGGTCATGTGGTCATAGGCATAGCTGATCTCTTCGCCGGTGCGTACGAGCATGATCTTGACATGAGCCTGGCCGTCTTCCGGCTCGGCGTAGCCGAGAACTTCGTACTCGGGGCGGTAAGGGCGAAATTGCTTGATGAGACCGATGGGTAGCGGTTCGGGTTTTGCAAGCGCAGCCATGGCAAGCCTTCCTCGAATTCGAAATTCTACTTGAAGCCTGTCAGGGCCGGTGGTGGACGCGGAGGTTCAGGTCGCGGAGCTGGAGATCGGTGACGGGGGTAGGGGCGTCGACCATGAGGTCGATGGCCTTGGCGGTTTTGGGAAAGGCGATGACTTCGCGGAGGCTCGTGGCGCCGGCGAGGATCATGACGATACGGTCGAGGCCCAAGGCGATGCCGCCGTGGGGTGGGGTGCCGTATTCGAGCGCGTCCAGGAAGAAACCGAAGCGCTCGTGGGCTTCTTCCTCCGTCATGCCTAACGTCCGGAAGATTTCGGTCTGGACGTCCTTGCGGTGGATGCGGATGGAGCCGGAGCCGAGTTCGGTGCCGTTAAGCACGATGTCATAGGCGAGGGCGCGGACCTGGCCCTTGTCGTTATAGAGGGCGCCGGACTGGATGTCGGCCTCGTGCGGGGAGGTGAAGGGATGGTGGGCGGCATCCCAGCGCTTGGATTCCTCGTTCCACTCGTACATGGGGAAGTCGGTGACCCAGAGGAATTTGAAGTCCTTTGCGGTGCCGGTTTGCTGAAAAAGGCCGTGTTTGTCGGCGTATTTTTTTGCGAGTTCGAGGCGGAGCTGGCCTACGCGCTTGGGGATCCAGTGGCGGTCGTTGCCCCAGACGGCGGGGGTGCCGGGTTTGGGAGTGATGACGACGCTGAAATCAGAAGCTCCCAAGCCCAAATCACAAAAGTCTTTCAACTCCTCTTCAAGTTTCGCAAAAAGCACTTCGGAAAGTGGGAAGAATGCTTCCGAGGAGCGCAATCGAACAATGTCCAGAACGTCAAGACCGGAGTCGCCAAGTACTGCTCGGATTTCACCCATTGCCGATTTGCGTGCCGTGGCAGAGAGCTCACCTACACGCGGGATGGTGAAGCCGTAGACGGGGAGCGTGGGGTCGATCTTGAGGCTTTCGCGTAGTTTTGGGGTGAGGACCCCGGAGAGGTTGACCATTGCGGGGAGGCGCATATCGGGCTTGT
>CAXSBL010000032.1:31012-37638 GCA_964235515.1 uncultured Bryocella sp. | reverse complement strand
TGGAAGGCCAAAGTTCATCCGCCGAATCCGATCGCGGCGCGGTACCATCGAAATTGAAGATGCGAGTCACTCGGTCCAACACGGCTACCCTCCCTGCCTTGGCGAGCCTTCGCCACCAGGCGGGTCGCGCCCGCTTTTTGTAGCTGCGCCCAAGCCCGCTACACCCGGCCGCCTCGCTTCTTTCCCCACAATTTCTGCAACACCGCACCGGGCCGCACGCCCAGGAGCCCTCCCGCCATGTTTGACCGCCTAGACCAGACCGAAGCCCGCTACGAAGAACTCGGCCGCCAGCTTTCTGAACCCTCCCTGCTCGCCGACCAGAAAAAATTCCAGACCGTCGCCAAGCAGCACCGCGATCTCGAACCCGTCGTCGACGCCTTCCGCAGCTATCGCCGCCTCGCCACCGCCATCGCCGACGCCCGCACCATGGCCGCCGAAGACGACCCCGAGATGGGCGCCATGGCCCGCGAGGAGCTCGCCGAACTCGAACCGCGCCTGACCGAAGCCGAAGAACAACTCAAGGTTCTGCTGCTGCCCAAAGATCCGAACGACGACAAAAACATCGTCATTGAGGTCCGAGCCGCCACCGGTGGCGACGAAGCCTCGCTCTTTGCCGCCGAGGTCTTCCGCATGTACCTGCGCTTCGCCGAACAGCACCGCTGGAAGGTGGAAATCCTCTCCGAATCCCCCTCCGACGTAGGCGGCCTCAAGGACGTCACCGCCATCTTCGAAGGCGACAAGGTCTACTCGCAGATGAAGTACGAGTCCGGCGTACACCGCGTGCAGCGCGTCCCCGCCACCGAAACCCAGGGCCGCGTCCACACCTCCGCGATCACCGTCGCCGTCCTGCCCGAAGCCGAAGACGTCGAAGTCAAAATTGAAGCCAAGGACCTCCGCGTCGACACCTTCTGCTCCTCCGGCCCCGGCGGCCAGTCGGTAAACACCACTTACTCGGCCATCCGCATCACGCACCTGCCCACCAACACCGTGGTCAGCTGCCAGGACGAAAAGTCACAGATCAAGAACCGCGAAAAAGCGATGCGCGTCCTGCGTTCCCGCCTTTATGAGGTCGAGCAGGAACGCATTCACCAGATCCAGGCGACCGCGCGCAAGTCTCAGGTAGGCTCCGGCGATCGCTCCGAAAAGATCCGCACCTACAACTTCCCGCAAAACCGCCTCACCGACCACCGTATCGGCTTAACCAACCACCAGCTCGCGATGGTCATGGAAGGCCAACTGCAACCCACAGTAGACGCCCTCATCGCCCACGACACCGCTGAAAGATTGAAGGCCGAAGCCACCGCAGCCTGAACAGCGCTCTGCCTCAACACCGCTGAAAGATTGAAGGCCGAAGCCACCGCAGCCTGAACAGCGCTCTGCCTCAACACCGCCGAACGCCTGAAAGCCGAAACCACCGCAGCCTGAACAGCGCTCTGCCTCAACACCGCCGAACGCCTGAAAGCCGAAACCACCGCAGCCTGAAGCGGTACAGCGTCGTCTTTCTTGTTGTCATTCCCGAAGGGAATCTGCGTTTGCGTGGCTACACCTCCTCAGTCACGCCAAACGCCTGAGCACCGCTACCGCCGCATCACCTGCCGCGCAAACCGCTCCATCTCTTCCCTCTGCGGCGAGCTCTGCAGCAGCACCAGCGAGCACCCCGCGCCTTCAAAATCCGCCAGCCGCTGCGCCACCGTCTCCGGCGTCCCAATCAACCCGGACGACAAGCCACGGTTCGACACAGAATAATCCCGCAGACTCAGCTTCTTTTCGAGCTTCGACCCCGTAGTCCACTGCTGAAAGTTCGCAAACCCAGCCGGCGACCGCGCGGGATCGGGCGCCGCCGTAATCCGCTCCACCTCACGCTCCGCCTCGGCCTTCGAATCCCGCACGATGCAGTACCCCGTCACACCAAACGTCATCGGCGGCAGGTGCGGATGCTGCGCCCGCCGCGCCCGCATATCCTCCACCTTGGCCGCGATCGTGCGCGGATCATCCCCGTGCATAAGATAGGCGTCGCACTTGGCCGCAATCAGGTTCTTCGCCGTCTCGGACTCCCCACCGGCATACACCGTTGGCCGCCCCGCCGGATACCCCGCGCCCGTAGCCACCGCAGCCCCGGAGAACCCTCGGTTCTCCATAGGTTTCGGACTCAGCAGATTGTCGTCCACCTTGTAGAACCGTCCCTCGTGCGAAGCATGTTGCCCGCCCCAGCAGGCATCCAGCACATCCATCCACTCCGCCGTCCGCGCATAGCGGTCATCGTGCTCATCAAACGGAATCCCGTACTTCAGCGCCTCATCGCGCCACCACGAGCTCACCACATTCAGCGTCAGTCTTCCACCGCCGGAAACCTCGGCAGCCGCGCTAATCCGGTCGATGTTGGCCGCCTGCTTGGCCAGCAGCGCAGGATTGTGAAACGTCGGCCGCACCGCGACCATCAGTTCCAGCTTGCGGGTTACCGCCGCCAGCGCCGCCGCGGTCGTCCAGGCATCCAGAGACGGCGCCTCGGGGCCCTTGATGTCGTTCAGGTTCAGCTCGGCGATCAGGGTCAGATCGTAGCCCAGCGCTTCGGCCTGCACACAAAGGTCGCGAACGTACTCCCACGTCGCGGGGGTGCCCTCGTCGTCGATATTGCGAAGCCATCCACCGAAAACAGGAAGCCAAAAGCCGTAGCGCATCCCCTTAGCCTACTAGCTGGAGACGGTTTTCTCAGCCTTGGCCGAGGCGTCCGGTGATGGCGCAAAACAACATCGCGCCTGCGGGCCGCAGGCGCGATTGAAGGCATCATCTCCGCGAACTAGGCGCCGCGCAAAAAGCGGCGACGGACCACACCCGCCATACCGAGCATGCCCGTACCCAGCAGCGCAATCGAGGAGGGCTCCGGCGTCACGCTCGTGCCCGCGGCGGCCAGCAGATTGCCTTCAAACTGCGTCGGAACCGAGGCCGCGGTCGCCAGACCCTGGTATTCGTTGATCTCGAAGTCGCAGGTGAAGCTAAGCACGGAGCAGAAGGCGTTATTGGCTGGCGTGTAGCCCACCAGCGTCGTCACGGGAAGGTCCAACTGCAGCTGATCGCCGGCGGAGGTGAAGGTCGCCTGGTACTCATTCAAAGCCGTGTTGTAGGCCTGCGAAGTCGCCGCGCCGGTAAAGGTTACCGCCACGCCCCCGATGGTCTGCGTCGAATGGATGCCGGACACGGTGCCCGCCGTGGAGTTGATGGTCACGGTGCCGTAGCTTCCGGTACCGGCTTGGTTCTCAAGCGTGTACACGGTGTCGGCGTAGGCGGAAACACCGGAGATCAGCAGGGAGGCAGCAAACGCGGAGAGCAAGAGACGCATGGGAGGAAACTCCTTGGGGATTGCTACGGAAGCTATACGACTTTTGTGTCAAACAGATTACAGTTTGTATTTTGATCCCATCGCGAAGAGTTTGTCCTCCCGGCCTCTATCTTTCTCGCTCTGTTCACGGGACGTTCATCGATCTGCGTTGCAATCCGACTTGCAGTGTCCCCTGCCGGTACATGGGCGATACGTGCGCTTACTCCCAGGAGATCCACCATGACCAGAAATCCGAGTGCGGCGTTTGCTCTGCTGACCCTGTGCTCCCTTGTGCGACCCCAATCGGGTCTCGCCCAAACGACTGCGCCCATTACGATCGCGCCCACCTCAAGCGCGGCGGTTCAGGCCTACACGATTCCGCTCTCCCAGGAAGCCGTCCTGACCGACGCCCAGAAGCTGGCGCTCATCAAGCAGAACATCAAGTATGTCTTTGTTCTATTTCAGGAAAACCGCTCGTTTGACTTCTACTTCGGCACCTACCCAGGCGCCAACGGCTTGTTCTCGAAGCCAGCCGCGCAGACCCCCGGCTTCACCCAGACGATCGTCAACACCGACGGCACCCTGGGCACGATCACCCCATTCCGCATCCCGTTGACCGTCACCGCCACGGGCACCGGCGCCACCGTGCCGATCTACCCGGCCGACACCGATTCGGTGAATCATTCCCACACCGCCTACCAGACCAAGATCAATCTCCAGGCCAACGGCACCACCCTGAACGACGGCTACGCCACCACGGAAGAGGGCGTCACGGTCACCAACGGCAAGCCCAGCGCCACCCCCACCCTCGCCAAAAAACAGATGGGCGAGCTCGTGATGGGCTACGTCGACTGCAACACGGCCCCGGTGCTCTGGAACTACGCCGACCGTTTCACACTGTTCGATAACTTCCACCAGACGGTGCTGTCGGCCTCCACGCCGAACGCCATCGCCATGGTCGCCGGACAGTCCGGCGAAACCCAATGGGTGAAGCACCCGCAACAGAGCACGATGGCCTACGGCAAATCCGTCGGCGGCAACGGCGTCCCGGTAGTTTCAGACGGCGACCCCTACTGGGGATCGCAGCTGGACATCTACGGCAGCGGCCAGCCGGCCAATCCGCGTGCGGCCAATCCCATGGTCAACCTCACCTTTGCGACGCTGCCGCTCTCCTTCATGGGCAACAGCATCTTCCAGACCGTGGCCACCGACAAGCAGCCGCTCACCGATCTCACCGACGTCGAAAAGGACATCATGGAGATCGCCGGCGACGGCGTGAAGCCCACCAACTGGGGCTGGTACCAGCAGGGCTACGATCACGAAAATACCGACACCACGGCCACCGCGACCCACGCCGACTACATCCCGCACCACAACGCTCCACAGTACTTCGGCTACGTCTCCAACAACCCGCAGGTCAGCGCACACATGCACGGTCTGGGTGACTTCTTCACCGCGATCGGCAACAACGCCCTTCCCTCCGCGGGCGGCGTGTACTATCTTCGCGGCGGCTACAACAACATCCAGGGCCTGAACCCGGTCGATCCCAACCCCGCGCTGCGCACCGTCTTCTACGGCAGCGACGATCACCCCGGCTACTCCGACGTGCAGATTGCCAGCGCTCTCGTGGCCAAGGAAGTCAACGCCATCGTGAACAGCCCCTACTGGTCACAGAGCGCCATCATCATCACCTACGACGAGACGGATGGCCTCTACGACCACGCGCCCGAAATCGTCCGCTCCTACGATCCCTACGGCGACGCGCTCGATCAGGGTCCGCGTATCCCCACGATCGTGATCTCCCCCTACGGTGAGGTGCACGCCGTCGCTCACGAGGCCGATGAGCACAGCTCCATCATCAAGTTCATCGACATGCTCTACGGCCTGAAGCCCCTCGCCGACCTGCCCGACGAAGCCGCCGCGAAGGTCCAGGGCCAGACCAACATGAAGCAGCCCTACCTGGGGCCGGCCGACGATGGTGTGCCGAACGTCGGCAATCTGCTCGCCGCCTTTGACAACAATCGCCTGTCGGGGACAGCTCCCTTAGTTCCCGCCAGCTTCGCCACCCTGCCCACCTCCTTCTTCATGAACCTGCCGCAGCTCAACAACACCGGCTGCTCCACCCTGCAGATCACCCCCACCGACACCGGTCTGCCCAACCCCGTTCCGGCCGACTTCAACCCGCGCCCGGGTTCGGCCCCCGGCATCCCCACCTCCGGCACCTGGACGCCCTAGGAAACCGTCAGCAGTTGACGATCACCTTCGGAGCACATCCATCACGCTGCGAAACGTTCCCATCGGCAGGGAGAGCCAATCAGCTCTCCCTGCCGACGCATTTACACCGCTTCCCGCCCTCATCACAACCTCCCGGAGCACCACGACCGCATGTTTCGTACCTCCCTCCCTTCACTCTTCTCCCTCTTGTGCCTTTGTTTTGCCTCACCGTTCACGCTGCATGCCCAAACGGCCCAGGCGCCCCAGACCACGGGAGCAACGCCGCCGACGCAGAGCACGGGGCTCACCCGCGCCGTTCCGCCGCCTCCGCAGCCGCCGGCAATCCCCCTGCCGCCGCCGCTGCCGCATCCGGTGCTGGACCGCATACGCTCTGCCGGTTCGCTCGCCTGCGGGCTGTCCAAGGAGGAAGAGGACTACTCCCGCGCCGAGGATCACGGCAACCGCGCCGCCTTTGACATCGACTTCTGCAAAGCCGTCTCCGTGGCCCTGTTCGGCCCCGGAGCGCACCTGGTGGTAAAGAATTACCCGGACGAACCGGCCGCCATCAAGGCCCTGCTCACGGGCGAGATCGACCTCCTCGCCTCCGCCAGCCCCACCGTGGCAAACACCGCCAAAGATCTCACTTTTACGCAGCCCGTCCTCTTTGACGGCCAGGGCTTTCTGCTGCCGAACAACCCCGCCGTGCACACGCCGCTCGATCTCGCTGGGAAGAAGGTCTGCTTCCTCACCGGCTCCGACGCCGAGGCCGGCCTGCACCACTATGCCGCCAAACACGGCATCGCCTACGTCTGGTACCCGTTTTCGGAGGCAGGCGAGATGGAAGCCGCCTTCTTCACCGGCAACTGCGATGCGATCTCCAGCGACGTCACCTCGCTTGCCAACATCCGCGCGATCGTGCCCGCCCGTTCCGCGAGTTACACCATCCTGCCGCAGCTGATTCGCCAGGATCCCCTCGCCGCTGCCACCACCGGCGACGTCCGCTTCGCCGCCATCGTGAACTGGACCCTCAGTGCTCTGCTCAGCGCCGAGCAGCTCGGCATCACCCAGGCCACCGCCGCCTCCCAGCCTCCCGCAA
>CAXSBL010000032.1:13549-30912 GCA_964235515.1 uncultured Bryocella sp. | reverse complement strand
AGCGCCGAGCAGCTCGGCATCACCCAGGCCACCGCCGCCTCCCAGCCTCCCGCAAACCAGCCGCAGATCCATCCCCAGACCCAGTCCCAACCCCAGCCCCAGCCGCTGCCGCTGCCGCTGGGCGACGAGACGCAGCAGTTCCTCGGCCAGCGCTTCGGCACCGGCGCCCTGCTCGGACTCGATCCGCACTGGACGGCAAACGTGATCCAGACGGTCGGCAACTACGGAGAGATCTTCGATCGGGATCTAGGCGCCACTTCGCCATTTCGCCTGGACCGTGGCGAAAATCGGCTCTGGAACGCGGGCGGACTCCAGTTCCCGTCCCCTTTAACTGACCATTAAGGAGAGGACTAAATAGGTGTCAGCACCGGGACGGCGTGCCGGTCCAACGCCAACTCCCGCAGCCGTCGCACCAGTTCCAGCGGGTGTACCGGCTTGGCCAGCACCTCAAAATCGTACCCGTGCGCACGCGCGGCTTCCAACAGCTCGGAGGTCTCCGCCTGGCCGGAAAACAACATCACCTTGCAGTCAGGGTGATCTATTCCCAGGCGCAATGACAGCTCCAGCCCGTTCATCTCCGGCATCACCACGTCCGAGAGCACAATGTCCGGTGAATGCAACGCGGCCCTATCGAGCAGGTCCTGCGGATGAAAGAATGCCGTTGCTTCGAAGCCGGCCTGCTCGAGAACGGTGCAGATCGTGGACGCAATCACACGCTCGTCATCCACTACATAAACCCTGGTCCTGTCTTCAGTTCCCACTGCAAAAGCCCTGATTTCGTCGGCAAAATCCGTGCGCACTTCGCACACACGGGTAAGACGTTCAAGACCTGCTCTCGGGTCTCTCCGTTTTGCTTGGGAACAGGCGTAAATTTTTACGCTTTTAAGCGTGCCTGCATCCGGCCATCCCAACTTGCACCTGGGCTCCGAAACCAGACCAGAACGGCGTGGGCCTCGAACCTCGTCCAAGACGAGAGCGACCCAAGCCTTCCCGTGACGTGTTACGCCTTGTCCGGGGAGAGGAGCCAGCGGGCGGCCAATTGTCTCGCGACAACCTCCGGTCGGACCTCCGGCTCCATCTCCCGTGGCGACTGGGAGGCAGTGCCAGCCTTGACTGCCATGCGGGCCTCCCGTTCACGCATCAGCGCGGCCGCGGAGATCACCACCGGTCCGGCGCTGGCAGCTTTGCCCAACGCTGTCGGTTCCGCAACCTTCATACGGCGATGAGTACGCACCAGCGTCTCCGCACTGCCGTCCATGGCGGCTATCGCAGCGCGGGCGCCGCGCGGGCGCCCACGGCGGTGAACTCTCTCAGCAATCGCCACCGGTTCAATCGGCGCTGTGGACAATTCCACGGTAACGGTCTGAGCGGGGTTAGCTTTGGGCAAAGGCGGTTTAACCTGCAGCAGCCTCTCCAGCTTTGGCTTAAGACCACGGATGGCGGTGGGCGACTTGGCCAACCCGGCCACGACACTTCGTAAAGACTTTAGGCGAATCAACTCGCCATCCAGTTGAGAAACGATCTCTTGCAACAACATCTGACTCAATTCTTGTACGACCTGCCTGTCCGATTTGTGAATGATCGACTTCGCGGCCCAAAGTTCGAGACTCTCGAAGTGGAGCTAAGATTTCGTTGCCGCTTGCAATCCGCTACTCATCCGGCGACTTCGGCGGCCAAGGCCTCAGCCATCGCTCGCTGCTGCCCCGGCGTCCTGCCGGTAAAGACAGACTGCTCCAGTCCGGCCTCGGCTTCCAGCCAGTCCACGAGCTTGGCAAACGGATCAAATCCAACGACGTTCGATCCATCGGCGACAAAGTTGGAAAGCGCGTTCGTATCGTAATAATAACGCTGGCCGTCGCGGGCATCCGTGATGTACTCGACGCCGCCGATCTCGATCCCGGAGTGCTTGGTGATCTCCTCGACATCCGCAATCACATCGGCCGGCGGCATAAAGCCCTCCACCGTGATCCCCGACTTCGGCGCATCAACGGCACACGCCGCCCGGTTCAGATCCGTTCCCGAGGACGTCCGGCAGATATCGGCCGGGCACAGGTCAAAGGTCTCGCCCGTGATGTGCACCTTGATCCCGTAAAGGAACTTGCCGTTCAGCACCTCTACCCGGACGATGTGCGCATCCTGGGCCGGAATGAACTCCTGTACCAGGGCCGTTGAATCCAGACCGAACTGCAATGCCTCGGACGAACCCGCCGGCTGCTCGATGGCATAGCGCAGCTGCGAGGCTCCGTCAAACCGCTTCACGCCCGCCCCGGAGCCGCCGATGTTCGGCTTCACCACAACGGGCCAGCGCAGACCTTCCGCCGCGGCCAGGGCCTGGCTGGGCCGGTGAATCACGCGCGCCTTCGGGTACGGTTTGCCCAGCGCGCCCTGCAACACCAACTGCCCCGCCTTGGAAAGCTCAGACTGGAATGCCTTTACCCCATTGATCACCCGCACGCCGCGGCTTTGCAGGTGCTCCAGAAATCCAAGTGTGTAGAAGATCTGGTCGCCGTTCTCGCGGTTCCACGCCGATGGACTCATGCGGTTAAACACAAGCGAGTACTTCAACTCCGGTTGATCGGCCGGGTCATAGAAGTGATCCGGTGCAAAAAGCTTCACATACGGCGTCCCGCGGCGATCCAATTCGGCAAAAAGCGGCTTAAACCAGTGCGGTTGCTCATAGTAGATTGCGATCGGCAGGGTGATAGGCATGTCTTTCCTCAAATCTTTGCTCGCCCATTGGACGCCAGAACCGCCGCGGGCGACGCAGATCTAACCCATGGCGGCAAGATCCAATGGCCGGCGAGCTAGGAGCGCAGGTGTTTGATCAGCTGCGTGGGGTGGATCGGTTTGGGTAGCAGTTCAAAATCAAAGCCGCGATCGCGGGCACGGGCAAGGATTTCCACAGTGGCTGCCTGCCCGGAAAACAAGACGATGCGTGTATTGGGACAATGGCCCCGGATCTTGATTGCAGCTTCTACGCCGTCGACGTTGGGCATCATCACGTCGGATAACACAAGCTCCGGACAGCCCAGCCTGGCGGAATCAATCGCCTGGGACCCGGAGTACGCTGCTTCCGCGATAAACCCGTTCCGGTTCAGGATTTGTACGATCGTGTCGGCAATAATGCGCTCGTCGTCTACCACCAGGATGCGAGGTAGCCCGCCACCTTCGCGTGGGCCGGAACTCGAGCTTTGGGATACCGGAAAACCAGGATTCTGATTGTCGCTGAACAGCAGCATGGGGATCATTACGAGTTTCTTAGAATACCGAGTTCTTTCCGAGAGCTGAAGACAATTGAGCAACAACCGCCATACCGGAGACCACTCCCCCCGTGCTTCGCCGTCTTCCCAGCGAGTCTACTGGATTGTCGCCGTGTCTGGAGCGTTAAACAGCGCCGGCACCCCCGATTGTGGTAGATAAACCCGGAAAACTGTCCCGGATGGGGACACAGTCCGGCTTCGGAAGTAGATCGATCCCCCGTGTTTCTCCACCATCCCCCGCGTCACCCACAGTCCCAGCCCCGTCCCCGTGGATTGCTTTGTGGTGACGAAGGGGGTGAAGAGCCGCCGCCGCACATGAACCGGTATACCCTCACCCTCATCGCAGATCAGTACGGCGACACCATGTCCCTCGGACCGGCGGCGGTGCCGGCCGCGGATCCGGATGCGCCCGCCCCGGCCGGGCGACGCGTCAATGGCATTCACTAGCAAATTGGCCACCACCTGGCGAATTTCGCCCTGCAAACCGACCACGGAAAGTCCTGGCTCCAGATCCAGGGTGCAGTGCAGTCCCTTGCTTGTCAGCTTGCGGTCGAACAAATCCACCACGCCGCTCAGCAGCTGGTTCATATCGATCGTGACCGGCCGGGTCGTATCCCGATAAAATCCCAGCGTTTGCTGCGCAATCTGCGAAACCCGCGCCAGCTCCCCATCCGCGATCTCCAGCAGCCGGCTCACCGGCTCAGGCGTCTCCGGGTCGGTCTTGGCAAGGTAGATCAGATTCGTCACCGCCTCCAGTGGATTGTTGATCTCATGGGCAATTGTGGCGGCCATGCGCCCCGTCGCAGCCAGCTTCTCGCTCGTGCGCAGGGCCTCCTCCTGCAGGCGGCGCGGCGTGATGTCCTGCACGGTACCAATCATGCCCAGCATCTCGCCGTCAGCGGCTTTGGTCGCATCGCCGCGAACCGCAACCCAGCGCTGCTCGCCCTCCGGCATCGCCAGCCGGTACTCCGTGCTGTACTGCCCGCCGACCCGGCCTACCTCGCGGAGATCTGCCGCCGCAAAGGCCAGGTCTTCGGCGTGCACAATCAGCGTGCGCAGGCTCTCCCGCCTAACAGGCACGTTGGCCGCCACGCCAAACAGCGCGGCCGCCCGTTCGTCGAAGTCGATCAGATCCGTCGCCGCATCCCATCTCCACGTCCCCATGCCTGCCGCCTGCAGGGCATGCACCAGACGCGAACTGGTGGCACGTTGCTGGGCGCGAACGGCATCGGCTTCGGCGATCTGTTGCGACAGTCTCTCGTTAAGACGAACATTCGCAATGGCAACGGCCGCCTGGGCCGCAATCGTAGAAAGCGGCGCCTCGTCCGCCTCTATAAAAGCATCTGCGTCCCGATGACCGTACTGCAGTATCCCTAAAAGCTCGCCAGTAGAGCTTTGCACCGGAACTGCGAGGTAACTGCGAAGAAGCGCCGCACCTGCAGCTTTGTTCGCTTGCCGGAAATCCTTGAATCGATCGTCGCGGCCAAGGTCTCCTGATCGCACCAAGAGCGGAGTGTCGACCCCTGAGCCAAAGGCAGCCGAGCGCTCAGGCAGCCCCAGCGTGGTAGCCGACTCGTCGCTATCGCTCGCAGGGGTATGAAATGCCGCCGGAGCCTGCTCCGCATCCGCTGAAAGGAACACCCCTGCCATCGCTCCGCAGAACTCCAATCCGGCGTTCAGTGCCACCCGGGCGATCGCCTCGAACTCATGGGCTGAAGCCAGCAGCAGCCCCGTATCGATCAGCAAGCGCAGACGTGATTCAGTTTGGGCAGCCAGGTCCGTTCCGCGTTCCCGATGAAGAGTACGTTCCCCCACCACGCCTTCTAGGATGCAGAGTACCGCCTGTGTGGAGATACTTCTCGCCGGGTGGCTGTATACCTGTCATCCCGAAGCCAAACCGAGCACACCGGATCGTCTCCGCCCATGCGCCTTTGCGCGTGCAACTCATTCCCGCAGGCGGCAGTGATTCCAAAACGGGAAACCCTGGCAGGTGAAACAGGTTTAGCCGCCACTTTCGCGATCTGTTGCTCTCCGCCGGTGCTACTATGCCCCCAAGCCGCGCCTTGCAATGGAGCGGGTGTGCATTTCGGGCCGCGTAGTCGGTGAGCGTGCATCGAGGACCGCAAAGACCGCAAAGGAGAGGATTGCATGCCGTTCGGACCGGAGGGAGACCAGCAATCCCCGCAGGAATGGTTACGTCCCGAACGTGCCGTCGATTTCCCCCGCGCAGACGGATCCGACGCCGTCGCTCTCTATGAACTTCGTCCGCTCTCGCTCGGCGAGGTCCTGGACCGCACCTTTGCCCTGTATCGCTCACGCTTCTGGTTGTTCGCCGGCATCACCGCCGTCTCCGCCAGCGTGCAGGTGGTTGTTCAAGCGATCTCACTGGCTACCTCGCACAGGCTGCTGCGCCAGCTGGCAAACACCCCGGGCGTGGTTCCCCCAGCCTTCAACCTTCACCAACTCGTCGGCGCACAGCTGGGTACCTGGATCGCCGCCCTGGTCTTTGTTCTGGTTGCCGCCATCGCCAACGCCGCCATCACGCTGGCCCTGAGCGAGGTCTACCTGAACCGGCCTGCCAGCGCGAAGGAAGCCCTCCTGGCTGCCCTGAAACGGTGGTATCGCTGGATCGGGATCGGTCTCTGGCAGGCCGGTAGCATGCTTTGGATCTTTGTGCTCGCCATGGCCTTGAGCCTTCTGCTGCTCGGCTTCGGCACCCGCGCACACAACACGGCGCTGACCGTGGTGGGCGGCATCATCGCCGTTCTAGGAGTCCTGGGTGGCTTGCCCGCCGGCATCGTCCTGTACCTCCGCAACTGCCTCGCGATCCCCGCCGCCATCATCGAAAAACTTACGATTCCAGCGGCGATGCGGCGCAGCAAGGCACTCGCGGCCGGCACCAAGGGCCGTATCTTTGTGGTCCTGCTGATCACCGGGGTCCTGTATTTGGTCGTAGGCGTGCTCGAGTCGCCCGCCTCGATCTTCATGCTCCTGGCCCCGAAGCAGCAGCACTACCTTGCCCAGGCAATCACCCTGCTGATCTCCTTTCTGGGGCATATGGTCGTGACACCCATCGGGCTGATCGGCCTCACGCTCGTCTACTTCGACCAGCGTGTCCGCAAGGAAGCCCTGGATCTGCAGCTATTATTGGAAAACACCCGGTCGACAACCGGCGACATCGAAGCCCCGGCTACGCCCACCCCGCCGCCGCCCCAGGGATTCACCTCGCTTGGCTAACGCTTTCCTCACCAGGCTGTCCGTTGGCCTCGCTTTTATGCCGATCCTCTCGCTCGCGGCAAGGGCCGCCCCGCAGGCGATCCCGCTGAGCACCTTTCGCGCGCAGGTCACCGCCGCCCAGCAGCTTGTCTCCACCTGCGGTGCCCATGCCGCTGCCTGTGACATGCACACGGTTCCACAGGACGCGGAAGTGAAAGGCGAAAAAACTGCAGCAGGCTTTCACGCCGGCTGGCAATGGCTCCACGACGCCGTGGAGCAAGCCGCGAAGGCTCCTGCCGCCAAACGCTCCGCCGCCATGACGGCAGCCGCCGATCACCTCAACGAACTGGCAGCCGAGGTAGCTGCCCAGGCCACCGGGGTGACCAGCGACTCAGCAGCGGCAAGGTCGTTACCCGCAGCGCATGCCGCCGCGGCCCGCATCCTCGCCCGGGACGAGTTCCGCGCCGATGCCGGACCCACCTGGCTAGACCGGCAGATCGCCCGCCTCCAGGACGCGCTCCTGCGCCTGTTCCTCGGCATGGCGCGCGTGGGCACCCGCAACGCCTGGGTCGCTCCTCTCATTGAATGGCTGTGCTTTGGCCTTGCCGCCGCCGGCCTGCTGCTCTTTATCCGTCGCAGCCTCAACCGGCAGGCGCTGCGCATCTCCCTGGCCGCAAGCGCACCCCCAGTGGGCAAGATGGGGCGGTCCAGCGCGGAATGGCTCCGCAACGCCGACGCCGCGGAGGCTGCCGGCAATGGCCGGGAGACGATCCATTGCCTCTACTGGGCCGCGGTAACCTCGCTCGAGACTCGCAAGGCCTGGCGCCCCAATCCCACCCGCACCCCGCGCGAGTACCTTCCTCTGCTGCGAGCCGGATCCGGCACGCAGACCACCCTGCGGAGTCTGACACGGCAGCTTGAACGGAGCTGGTACGGCTCCGCCGAGCCAACCCAAGCCGAAGTCCAGGCCGCCAGGAACAACCTGTCCGCCCTCCAGACCGGCTCCCAGGGCCACGACTTTCAGAACCAGTCCACGCACCCCGCCGCCCCGGCCTCAATCCCGTCAGGGACTGCCGGATGATCTCTTCGTCCTCACGCAACGCCGACCGCCGCCTGCTTCTGAGCGTCTCCGGCATCGTCCTGCTCCTTATCATCGCCGCAAGCGTAATCGCCCCGTCCACCGCGACCAATGATCCGCGCCCGTCCACCTACAACACCGCCCCGGGCGGCGCCGAAGCCGCCTTTCTCACGCTGCAGGCCCTGGGTCATCCGGTAGCCCGCTGGGAGCAACCGCTCGACCAGCTTTCACTTGCCGAGGCACCCCACACCACCCTCGTTCTCGCCGAGCCCCTGTATTCGGCCCTGGAAAAAGACCGCCTCGTTTTATCCATCCACACCTTTCTGGAGCACGGCGGTCGCCTGCTCACCACCGGCCCCAGCGGCGCCCTCCTGATTCAAGGCGGCGCCACAGGGCCTAGTCACCGCTTTGGTGCACTCTGCTACACACAGCCCGAAGGTCCCGGCCCACTCGCCCAGGCCGGCAAAGTGGAGATGGCCGACACCGTCGCCTGGTCTGCCGAGACCCCCGCGGCACGAATCGAGCAGCGTTGCGGCGCAGACGCCGTCGTGATCCGCCTGCCCGTCGGAGCCGGCGAGGCGGTCTGGTGGAGCTCAGCTTCGCCGCTCACCAATGCCGAGCTGCACAACGACGCCGACCTCCACCTCTTACTGGCCAGCCTGGGCACAGGCCGCCAGGTCCTCTTCGACGAGTCGCTGCAGCAGCCGGTTCGCTCCAAATGGAGTGCCGCCGCGGGGCTGCCCCTCTGGTCGCTCCTCGCGCAGGCCGCCCTTGTCTTCGCCCTGCTCGTATTCAGCTTCAGCCGCCGCCGCGGCCCGGTGCGGCTCCCGGTGTCGATTCCCCGATCCTCGCCGGTGGAATTTGCCGCGAGTATGGGCGACCTTTACGCTCGCGCCGGCGCTACCGGTGTGGCGACCGCCGCGGCGAAACGCCGGCTCCAGCGCATCCTCATTCGTGACGGCGGCCTCGCTCGCCGCACCGCCGAAGGCGACCCCGCCGAGATCGCCAAATCCCTCACCGCCCGCTTCGGCGGCGACTGGACCAACCTCGCCGACCACCTGCACGAGGCCACCGAAACCGCCGATACCCCCCTGCGCTCCCGCAGCGCCCTGGCCCTGGTGCGCGCCCTCGGCGAAGACGCCGAAAGGGTTAAAATTGCCGCGCAACCAAAGCCGGCCTCAACCTCACCGGCACCGCAGGAGGAGACAGCCGTGCGCTAGATCAGGCATCCTCAGGCAGCAGGCCTGCCCCGTAAACCGAACGTTGAATCGGAACGGAAATCCGAAGCAAGTCCCGCAATGGAGTAAACGGAATGTCGGAAGGTCTGGAAACAGGTGTAGGTAGCCTCGTCATAGCTGAGAACGGCGAGCCCGCAGCTCTCGCCGTCACGGAAACGAGATCCACGGCGGGCGTCTCCGCTGCCGCGGAACTCTTCCGCCGCGGCGCCGCCGAGATCGGCCGCGTCATTGCCGGCCAGGAGACGGCCGTGAGCGAGGCGCTGGCGACCGTGCTTTGCGGCGGTCACGCCCTCGTCGAAGGCGTCCCGGGTGTCGCCAAAACCCTCACCGTTAAAACCCTCGCCCGCTTCCTCGGCCTCGACTTCCGCCGCATCCAGGGCACCCCGGACATGATGCCCGCCGACATCCTCGGCACCACCGTCTTCTCTCCACCCTTCGGTGACCGCCCCGCCGAATTCCGCTTCCATCCGGGCCCCGTCTTCACCCAGTTCCTCCTCGGCGACGAGATCAATCGCATGCCCCCGCGCACCCAGGCCGCCCTCCTCGAGTCCATGGAAGAACGCCAGGTCACCGCCGACGGCACCCGCCACGCACTCGACCCCTTATTCACCGTTTTCGCCACCCAGAACCCCGTCGAATTCGAAGGCACTTACCCTCTGCCCGAAGCCCAGCTCGACCGATTTCTGCTTAAGATCCGCGTGGGCTACCCCACCCTGGACGAGGAGCGCTCCGTCCTAGAACGGCACCATGCCTCGCCGGACCCGGCCGGTCTCGCCGACCTGCCCATCACTCCCGTACCCGCCGACCTGCTCGCACAGGCCCGCCGCGAGATCCGCGCCGTGGCCGTCGAACCCGCCCTGTTTGAATACCTTTTGGCCATCGTGCGCCGCACCCGCGACTGGCCGGCGATCTCGCTCGGCGCGAGCCCCCGCGCCAGCACCGGCCTGCTCGTCGTCGCCAAGGCGCTCGCCGCCCGCGAAGGCCGCGCCTTTGTCGTCCCCGACGACGTCAAGGAAGCCGCCGTCCCCGTCCTGCGGCACCGCCTGGTGTTACGCCCCGAAGCCGAACTTGAAGGTCTCGACCCCGACCGCGTCATCCGCGAGGTTCTGCAGGCCACGCCAGTCCCCAAATGAGCTCAGCGACCCACGACCACCCGCGCGGACTCGCGAAAACCCTGCTTTCCGATGGCCCAGCCGGCGACCAGGAAGACCAGTCCGGCGGCCAGAAACACCATGTCCCACAGCAGATGGTTGCCGTTCTGGTACACATGATGCACCTGCAGGATCTCGTGGTCGATGGTGCCCTCCACCAGGTTGAAGAGGCCCCAGCCAAACAGGATCGCGCCCCAAAGCGCCTTGCCCGAAAGCAGCACGCCCGGCCGCGTCACCGCTCGCCAAAGCAGAACCAAGCTCACGGCCACGCAGATCCATGTAAAGGCGTTAAAGAAGCCATCCCAGACCATGTTGATCTGCTCGTTTACCAGCGAATCCCGCAGCACCCAGTTCGAAAGCATGTTGTGCAGCTGCAAAATCTGGTGAAACAGGATGCCGTCCACAAAGCCGCCCATCCCAATCCCCAACACCGTGCCCGCGAGAAACAGGGGCCGGGTGCGCTCGGCAGGAATCTGCGCTCCGGTTTGCGCCATATCGCTCACACCGCCGCCTCAATCGGATTAGGACAACGAACCGGCGCCGAACTTTCCGATTCTTTCTCAGAGTCGAGCCGAATTTGCGGAAATCCCGCGGCCAGCACGCCCACCAGTACGGCAAACACCGGAAATGGCGCGAGCACAAGCACCAGCATGTGCAGAAAATGGCCGTTGAACAGTCCCGCACGAACCTGGTGTCCCGTCGCCGACTGGCAAACGGTGCAGGCGTGTGCTTGGAGCGCAGGGAAGACGAAAACTACGCAGTGCAGCCCGCGGATGATCAGCTTCATCCCAAGAACCTCGTCAAATTGTAAGTTTTGCGTGCGGTCGGCCAGCCCTATCCTACTGCAACGCTGCGGCTGTCCTGGTAGCCGTTGTCCCTTTCTTTCCGCGGGAGGACCATGCGCACACTGATGCCTCCCCCGGCCAGCGGCGGTGCACGTCCCCTGGGCCGCACCGGCGCTCTGTTCGGCTTCGGCCTCACACCCCGGGCGCTTTGGCTGGTCGTCGCCGGCACCCTGCTCGCGCTGCCCGCCTTTTGGCACCCCCGCGCCATCTGGTTCATGGTCACTTGGGACCTGCTTCTGCTCGCGCTCGCCGTCTGGGACGCCGCACGCCTCCCGCGCCCACGGCAGATCACCGTCTCCCGCACCTTTCTCGACTCTCCGCAGCTCGGCCTGCCCACCCGGGTCGAGCTCGCCCTCACCGTGGACGCCGACCAGGTCCTCGATTGCCGCGTCACCGACGACCTCCACCCCGCGCTCGTCGGCACACCTGAAACTCACCGGCTTGAAGTCTTCCCGCGCGAACCCGCCACCCTGCAGTTCACCGTCTGGCCCCGCCAGCGCGGCGACTTTCCCCTTCGCCGCGTGTATCTACGCTATCGTGGCGCGCTCGCCCTCGCCGAACGCTGGGCCGCCGCTGAGCTGACCGTTCCCTCTCCAGCCGAAGCGAGGAAGTCAACGCCGCAGCACGTCCGCGTCTTCCCCGCCCACGAACAATCCCGCGGCGACAACGAATTCTTTCTCATGCGTGCCCGCCAGGCCGAACGCCGGCGCCGCCAGCTCCGGCTACGCGGTGGCGGACGCGAGTTCGAATCCCTCCGCGATTACCAGCCCGGCGACGAGCTCCGCTCCGTCAGCTGGACCGCCACTGCCCGCCGCGGCCGGGTCGTAACCCGCCAGTTCACCGCCGAGCGCTCCCAGCAGGTCTGGGTGGTCCTCAACGCCGGCCGGCTCTCCCGCACCGCCTTCCATCTCCGCCGCGATGACGGCCCGCAGTTCGCCCACGAGACCGAAGCCGAGCGCGACGAGGCCCACCGCCTCACCGTCACGCAACTCGACCAGGCCACGACCGCCGCCGTCATGCTCGCCCAAGTCGTCGGCCAGACCGGCGACAAACTTGGCCTCATGGCCTACGGCACCGGCATCCAGCAGGTGCTCCCGCCCGGCGCCGGCACCGCTCACCTTCGTCTTCTCATTGATCTGCTAAGCAATACCCGCAGCGAAGCCGCCGAAGGCGATCCCCTGTTAGCCGTCGCCCGCCTCAAACAGCTGCAGCGTCGCCGCGGCCTGATCGTCTGGATCACCGAGCTGCCCGACACCGCCGGCCGGCCCGAACTCGTCACCGCCGCCGCCGCGCTCGCACGCCTGCACCTGGTCGTCCTGGTTTTGCTGAAGCATCCCGAGCTCGACGCCCTCGCCTCAACCCAGCCGATCACACCGGAGGCCATGTTTCACGCCGCGGCTGCCACCGAGATGATCGAACGCCGCCGCGAAACGATCGTCCGCCTCGAGCGCAGCGGCATCCTGATTGTCGAAGCCTCCGCCGAAGAAATTGGCATCCGGGCTGTCAGCCAATATTTGGACGTGAAGTCCAGGGGACTTCTGTAACCGTCATACCCAACGCGAAAGGACCCATACTTGAGGCCGAAGCCGCGAGAATGGGTCCGCTACTGGTTCTAGTTAGAAGTTTGGCTTAGCCGCGCGGTGTCGAAAGCCACCGGGGATCCACCATCACCATACCGATACCATCCACATAGGCCCGCGCGGAGTGCGGCCGGGGCTGTGCGGTAAAGGAATTTTCTGTCCATACCAGCTGGCCGCTCCCTAGAACGCCACCGGTATCGATCGAATCCCGAAGGCTTTCTTCCAGAACCGTGTAGGGCAGATTGCGTACAGCTACGTTTGCTTGTTGAAATACGTGCGGTTTGAGCATGATCATCCTCTTCGGGTCGTACATGGCCAAAGGCTGGGAGCGGCGGATCGGGCACAAAGATGCGCCTTGGGATTCGTGGAGCTTTCTCGTCTTTGGTGACTCTAGTTGTTAATTGTTCTAAGTGAACCCAGTCGCAGCCCACTCAAATTCTCAAACATGAACCTAAGATGCTGACTTTCGTGCAAACGTTCGCCACTTGGGCTTATGTGACGACGGTACCGCGACCTTCGTGTTATACCGATCCCACATCCGGGTCTAGCCCCGTTCAAGCGTTACGGATAACGCAGCCTTGGGACCGTCACGAACCTACACAGCCGGGTGGAACCGCCGTCCGCCCTCGCTCCACCACACGCAGAGGCCCGCAAACAGCACCGCGCCTACCGCACACTTCAACGCCACCGGAGCATGTGTCGGCGACAGGAACGCCTCAAAGCTGCCGGCAACAATTAGCAGCGGAATCGTGACGGAAACCAGCTGCACGGCCTCGGTCCCGGCCTTGGCCAGCGCATCGCGCCGCCGCAGCTGCCCCGGAAACAGGATCCCCGCGCCGATCCGCAGCCCCGCCGCCCCGGCCAGCATGATGGACGGGATCTCCAGCGCCCCGTGCGACACCATGAACGCCAACAGGCCCCCGGCCATGCCGTGTTGCGCACAGCAGGCCAGCACCGTGCCGATCTGCAGGCCGTTGTTGAACAGCAGAAACAGCGTGCCCAGCCCCGCCGTGATCCCCGACGCAAACGTCAGAAAACACACGCTCATGTTGTTCGTCATAATGCCCGAGGCGGCCTGCGGCTTCATGCTCAACACGGCATCGGTCCACATCTGGTGGTGGTTGATCTTGTCCATCATCCCCGGCCCCAGCCAAAGCGCCGCGAAATCCGGCCGCAGCGTCTGGATCAGCATGCCCAGCCCGAAGGTCGCCAAAAAGACCGCCGTTGCCAGCGCAATGTACGGCAGCATCCGCCGCAACAGCCGCGGGTAACCATGCGCCGCAAACGACCAAAGGCTCCCGAACGAAACCCGCCGCCCGGAGTACACAAAGTTGTGAGCCCGCCCCACCAGCCGGTTCAGGTACTCTTCGAGCGTGCGCGAGGTCGGATCCGCGCGCGCACTGGATAAATCCGCCGCCGCCTGCCGGTACAGCAGCCCCAGGTCGCGCAGCTCCGGCGCGGAAAGCCGCTTCACGCCGCCCTTTTCCGCCTCGGCCAGCAGCTCTTCCAGCCGGCTCCAGTTACCCTTGCGAAGATCGATCCAGAGATTTGTAACCATGAGCGACCTTTTCGACCAGCAAAACCCAACGGCCGCCGAGCCATCCCAGCCAGACCGCGGCGCCTTCCGCCCCGCTCCCGACCTCAGCGGTTTCCGGCGCCAGGGCTTCGCCGACCAGCTTAGCATCGACACCCCCGAGCAGGTCGCGCTCACCTTTCCCGTCGCCGGCATCGGCAGCCGCTTCGTCGCCCTCCTGCTCGACAGCCTCATTCAGTTCGGCATCGTGCTCATTGCCGGGCTCTTACTGCTGGTTCTGTTCGTCGCTCTCGGCGGCCACCGCCATGCCGAAACCCTTGCCAGCAAATGGTTCATCGCCCTGCTGATCTTCGCCGGCTTCCTGCTCTTCTGGGGCTACTTCGCCCTCTTCGAGGCCTTCTGGCACGGCCAGACTCCCGGCAAGCGCGCCATGAAGCTCCGCGTCATCAAGGACTCCGGCCGGGGCATCACCCTGTTCGAAAGCCTCGCCCGCAACCTGATCCGCACCGCCGACTACCTTCCCAGCCTCTACCTCGCCGGTCTCATCACCATGCTCGCCAACAAGCAAAACAAACGCCTTGGCGACCTAGCCGCCGGCACCCTCGTCATCCACGAGCGCACCGAGAGCCAGCCCCTGCTCTACACCGGCCAGAACAGCGGAAACTTCTTCGCCCCGGCCCAGCCCTGGGAAGCCGCCAGCACCACATCCAGCCTCTTCCCCGCCGACAACCTGGCCCGGCTCTCCACCCAGGACCTCGTCGTCATCGAGGCCTTCTTCGCCCGCGCCCTGGATCTACCACTCGAGGTCCGCGCCTCCATGGCCCACCGCATCCTCGCCGAAACCGTCGCAAAGATGAGATCGGCCGTCCCACCCGGCAATCCTGAGCGAGCCCTCGAAGCCATCGCCCTCGCGCAACGGGCGCAACGCCGCATCTTGTAAGGCGAGAGTTCCGCTCCCCTTGTTGTCATTCCCGAAGGGAATCTGCGTTTGCAGCCAATGCACCCTTCAGGCAAACCTCGCATTGGACGGTGCCTGTCCTGCGAGGGCACCAGGGGCCAACACCTCCGGCTCAATCTCGGCTCCCTCCACGATCAAACTTTCCCCCTCCGCCAGCGGATGCACCCGCTCCCGCATCCCCATCCGCTCCGCCGAGGCCAGCAACCGAGGCAGCGGCTCATCAAACGGCTCACGTCCCAGCCGGAACGTGTTGTAGTGCATCGGCACCATCAATCGCGCACCGGCGTCCTCGCAGATCTGCAATGCCTCTTCCGGCGACGTATGCACCGCCCGATAGCTGTCCGGAAAATATGCCCCGATCGGCAGCAGGGCGATCTCCGGCAGCAGCCGCCGCCCGATCTCGCCAAAGATTGGCGCATACGCCGTATCGCCCGAGTGCCACACCACCGGCGCTCCCGGTGCTGCTAGGGCATATCCGCCAAATCCCCGGTGCGTGTCCTTGAACATCCGCGCACCCCAGTGCTTGCACGGGGTCGCCGTTACCTGCATCTCTCCCAGGGCAGTCGATTCCCACCAACGCAGCTCCCGCACCTCGCGAAACCCAAGATCCGCGACCAGGTCGCTCACGCCGTTCGGCACAATCGCCACCGGAGCCGGCAACCCGCGCCGCCGCATCTCGCGCGCGACCGCCCGAAGCGACGGCCGGTTCAGGTGGTCCATGTGCGCATGGCTCAACAGCACCGCATCGATCCGCGGCAGATCCGACACCCGCACCCCCGGCCGCCGCTGCCGCCGCATCAAGATGAGCCTCGTCGCAAACACCGGATCCACCAGCACCCCCAACCCGCCAAGTTGCAGCAAAAACGAGGAATGTCCGATAAAGGTGATCGCAGAGGCGCCCGGCGGCAGCGAAGGCGGCTTCTGCGATTCACCCTGCAGCGGGTTCGCATGCGATTCACGAACAACACGCCACAGCTGTTGCAACTTGATCATCCGCCAGGAACGGGTACGGTGCATGCAGTCCAATCTCCCGGGCCGGATCGGCAAACAGCAGCGCGCCGTGCCCCGGAACCCACTCCATAGCTGATGCCTGCCGCCGAAAAACGATGGCCGGTCCCACCTCTTGCCGCCTGCTCCCAACCAAGCAGTGGAATCCGCGCATCTGACTTCGCAGGCCGCCGTACGTCGTCGCCGAATCTCCAGGCTCGTCAGACGGAAGCCGCTGGAGATGCCCTCAAATGCAAGAAGGCCAAAATACACAGTCGCGCAGCGCCGGCCATGCGTCTCTTGCGCATGAAAACGCCATCGAGCCGCTCGATGCCGATGCGCGCAAGGTCTGGCATCACGTGTCGCACTCGCCGCTGAAGAGCCTATGGAACTTTGAAGGCACCCCACCGAGCGTCATCCTGAAGCGCTCGGCAACGGCCTTCATCGACGACAATCTCGTCTCCCGGGCGGCTGAACTCGGCTATTACTTTCTCTTCGCCCTCTTTCCCACGCTCCTGACGGCGTCCAGCATCCTTGGCCTGGTAGCCAGGCGCGCCAGCGGTGTCTATGAAGGCATGCTGAATTACCTGTCGATTGTGATCCCGCACCCTGCCTTCCAGATGGTGGTCGAAACCTTTAACCAGACCACGGCCGCCTCCAGCGGCGGCAAAATCACCTTCGGCCTGGTGGCCGCCCTCTGGTCAGCCAGCGTGGGCTTTGCCGCCATTCAGGACACCGCCAACATCGTCTACAAGGTCAAGGAAACCAGGCCCTACTGGAAGTCCAAACTCCAGGCCATCCTCGTAACTATCCTGCTCAGTGTCGTGATCATGTTCACGCTGGGTGTGCTCCTCGGCGCTGACTTCCTCACCCATCATCTCGGGATCTTTATCCGGAATAAGGCCATGATCTCCACCGAGGTCTGGCTGATCCACATCACCGCCGGTATTCTCGTGTTCGGCCTGCTGATGTTGCTCTTCGGACTCATCTACTACTTCGCTCCGGACCTAAGAAACAAACGCTGGCACTGGCTCTCGCCGGGTGCGGCGATCGGCATCCTGGGATGGTTTGCCGCCTCGCTCGGCTTCCGCGTCTACCTGCACTACTTCCCCAGCTTTTCGGCCGCGTATGGCTCGCTCGGTGCCGTCATCGTCTTGTTGACGTGGTTCTACGTCACCGGTCTCATCCTGTTGGCCGGCGCCGAAATTAACTCCTCCATTCAATCCTCCATCATGGAAAAGCGCTTGAAAGATGACGGCCAGCTCAGCCAGACCCCCGACGCCGAACCCGGACGGTTACCACTCGCCAGCTGATCACCCATGGCCGGTTACCAATAGCCAGCTGACCACCCACACACCGGCTGCTCACCGGGTTACCTAGCTTGTCATCCTGAACGCAGTGAAGGACCTGCTTCTGCTTGCCACCGTCCTCACGGTACAAGCACCGAGCAGGTCCTCAAGTACCTCAAAACAATCCGGCTGTTTGACCTCTACCGCACCATCGGCTGCAGGATGTC
>CAXSBL010000032.1:0-13449 GCA_964235515.1 uncultured Bryocella sp. | reverse complement strand
ACCTCAAAACAATCCGGCTGTTTGACCTCTACCGCACCATCGGCTGCAGGATGTCATCCAGCCGCGCCGGCGTGTTCGCCACGCGTTCAAGCGCCGGATACCGCTCCCCACCGTGGTAATCCACCCGCATCACCTTGTAGTAGCCCGTATTCTCCACGATCAACTCAATCGCCGGCCCGTTGCCTTTGGCCTGCAGCAGTGCCGCCCGCAGCAGCGCCGGTTGAAACGCCCGCCCATTCACGGCCACGATCGTGAACCCCGGCGCCAGCCCCGCCTTGTACGCCGGGCTGTCCAGAATCACATCCTGAATCGCTCCGTTGTTTTTCAGCAGCAGTCCCAGCGAATACCGCGCATCCAGCACCTCGGTCTCCGCCTCCGTCAGCTGCGACCAGTAGTCCGGCTTATCCATGTACACCAGCTTGTAGCCAGTTAACTGGTTCAGCCCCGGCGTCTCCGGCAGGTGTTCCCCGTTCGCATCCAGCCGCGACCGCAGAAACCCGGCCCAGTCGTTCTTCACCACGCCGTTCAGCGCGCTCACAATATCGTCGAAGTCATACGGCACCACCTTGGGCCCTGTGCTGCCGCCATAGCCCTCAAACGCCGCCGCAAAGTCGTTAAGAC
The DNA here is from genome assembly GCA_964235515.1 of uncultured Bryocella sp. Lineage (GTDB taxonomy): Bacteria > Acidobacteriota > Terriglobia > Terriglobales > Acidobacteriaceae > Granulicella. Next base: position 12,828 of record CAXSBL010000032.1, on the reverse strand, counting down.
TCTTCTTGCCGTCGGTCTTGGCACGGATCGTGCAGTCAATCTCCAGCCACAAAAGCTCGCCTTCATCGTAGTAATCCGTCGCCCGGCGCCAGTTGTCATACGCCCCGCCGACAAAGTACAGCAGCTGCGCCGCCGTCGCCGTATCCTGCAAATCGCGCCATTCCCGCCCCGGCCGGGCATCGTTGTACTGCGCCCAGATCGTCGCCAGCCGGTCGCGGTAGATCGGCCCGTTCCAGATGTTGGTCCGCGCCGCCAGCACATCGCCCAGATACTCCGTCAGTCCCTCGTAGACCCACAGCAGGTCACCCTTCATCGGTTCCTGGTAGTTCGAGGTCGCCAGACCCGCCGGCCGCCGGTACTTGCCGTTCCAGCTATGCGTGAACTCGTGCGGCAGCAGCAGACCGTCGGCAATAAACATGTTGTCGTCGACAAACGTCTTCTCCTCCACCCGGTCATCCGAGCTCTGGTGGTGCTCCAGCCCGAAATGCGCCACCTGGTCCGACAGCGTCACCAGGAAGTGATACGCCGTGTAATGCCGCGACTTATACAGCGCGCCCGTCTCGCGCACCAGCTTTGAAAACTGGTCAATGTGCTCCTGCGAGATGGCGATATCCTCCGGCCCGTCGCCCGCCAGATCCAGGAAGTGCTTCGGCGTTACCTCCGTAGCCAGCGGAATCTCCCGGAACCAACGCCCCGAAAGCACCGGCGAATCCACTAATTGCTCCAGCGACACGGTCTGGAATGTCGCATGAGCCGAATCTTCCGTCGCTCCACCCGTCGGCACCAGCGCCGTACCGAAGTGCCACCCATTCGGGATGGTGATGGAAGGCGTCACCATCACGTCGGCCGCCTTCATCCCTCCGCCGTTGGCACCGCCCGGGTACACCAGCAGTTCATTCCAGCTCAGCAGCGCCAGGTTCGCGCTCGTCGAAGCCCCCGCCGAAAACCCCGTAGCCGCCGCCGTGGCCAGAAAATCCATCTTCACATTCAGCTGCGTCGCCCCGGCCGGCACCGTGATCCGGTAGGTGTACATATCGAGCGGATCGCGCTCCCACTTCACGCGCTCTGCGGGTTTTCCGTTTTCTGCCTGCGTGGTGATGACGAACCCGGCCTGATCGGAGATAGGCCCATCCGGAGCATGTTCGCCGGGAATCCACTTCGGGTACACCAGCGTCATTGCCCCCGGCTGCACGGGAATGGTCTCCTGCGCGTGCAGAATGCGCCGCGGCGCATCGGTGAGGTCAACCGCGAGCGTAATGGGAGCCGTTTGCGCTTGGGCAGCAGCGGGAAAGAGCGCAACGGAGACGGCAACGGCAGCCAGCGCTGCGCGAATCGGCAAAAGCATCAGAGAAGCTCCTTGGAACACCCGAAGAAATTGGAATGGGATCGAACGGCAGCACAAACCACACTCCTAAGTGTACGTTCGCCGAAGCCCGGCAGGTCCCCACCATCCCGGCCTCCAAGACAACCCCCCAGACTCGTCATCCTGAGCACACAGCGAAGGACCTGCTTCCTGTAGCTGCGAACCTCAGCCCCGCTGCATCTTCTTCAGCGCCCGCCAGTCCCGCTCCGTCCGGTCCGCGTACCGGCGCGCAAACTCCGCCACCGCGGCGTCGAACCGGTCGCCTTTGCCCACATACCCTGCCAGCGCATCCGGATCGCCCGCCCGCGCATGACCCCGCGCCAGCAACTCCCCGCAAAGATCGGCGTAGTTCGCCAGCAGCCGCGCATCCAGCGTCCCCAGGTTCACCGACCCCTTGTGATCATTCAACTGCCGCACCAGGTAGTCTCGCCCGTCGATCTCCGTGTACCCCAGAAACGGATCCGACTGCACCTGCATCGCCCGCTGTCCGTCGGCCACGCGCCGTCCCTCGCGCGGCGGCGCACCCTCGTTCGCCGCCGCATCCACCGGCAGATACGGCGCCCACGCCGAGGCCACCTCCTGCTTCACCTGCAGAAACAGCGGATCGTCCGGTCCATTGCCCTCGAAATACACGGCATACGCTCGCAGCCCAACAGACCCCGTACCCACCACCTTGAACGCCGCATCCACCGCCCGGTAGCGCGAAAGCAGGTGCCGACGCTCCGGCTCAATCGTTGCCAGGTACCCCGTCAGGCTGTGCAGCACCCCGGCTTTTTCCTCGCCGGTCAATCGTCGCAAGACCGGCGGGTCCGAACGAAACACCCGTTCCTCCCCGCCCGCCTTCGAACCCGCCGGTTCGGTCAGCGCGTCGCGCAGCTTCAATGGGGTGGAGCGCTCCGCCTTCGCAAAGACCTCGCCCATCATCTGCAACTCCGCCGCCCGATGGATCTGGTAGCGCCCCAGTTCCAGCACCGGCATCGCCGCAAACGTGTGCAGACCCTTGCGGTAGCGGCGCAAAAAGATTCGCACGGCCTTTCCGCAGGCCTCTTCGGTCTGCTGCACCTCGCGGCCGGCCAGATGAATGCTCGTGGCCATACGCTTCACGTCCCACTCGAACGGCCCGCGGACGGACTCGTCGAAGTCGTTAATATCGAACACCATCCGCCCATCCGGCGCCGCATAAGCCCCCAGGTTGCGCACATGGGCATCCCCGCAAAGCTGCGTAAAAATACCCGTATGCGGCTGCAAACTCAGGTCATAGGCCATCACCGGCACCGCCCCGCGCAGGTACGCAAACGGCGACACCGCCATCCGCTCATACTTCAGCCGCAACAGGTCCGGCAGGCGGTCCGTAGCCGATTCCTGCAGCAGATGAAACGCGTCGCGCTCCCGCTTCTTGCCCGGCGCATGCGCATGGAGCGAACGCGGCATCACCTTTCGCCGGCTCTCGCCCCGTTTTTGCCGTTCCTGCTTTGAAGGCCGTTGCCGTTCCTGCTTGGAAGGCCGTTGCCGTCCCTGCTTTAAAAGTTCTTGCCGTTCCTGCTTTGAAACCGATGTGCTCACTCCTACATGGATGGCGCTCGCGCCCGTACGGAAAGCTGGTGCCCGCGACCCAAGCTAGAATGGCCCCACAAACATGGCACTGTACGCAACGGTTCTCGGCATTATCGTGGTGGCGCTTTTGGGCGTCTCGCTCGCCCGGCTCGGCTCGGTCAAAACCAAGGCCGACTACCTCGTCGCCGGCCGCAGCCTCCCCGCCTTTGTGCTGGTCTTCACCCTGCTTTCCAGCTGGATCGGCTCAGGCTCCCTGCTCGGCGGCGCCGAAAACGCCTACAAACACGGCTTCGCCGCGCTCTGGCAAGGCGGCGGCGGCTGGGCCGGCCTTGCGCTGATCTACTTCATCGCCCCGCGCGCCCGCAAATTCGCCCAGTTCACCATCCCCGACCTGCTCGAATCCCGCTACAACCAGACCGCCCGCATCCTGGGTGTGGTCGCCGTGCTGTTCACCTACACCGCCATCACCAGCTACCAATTCATCGGCGGCGGCGACATCCTGCACCTCATCTTCCCCAACGTCACCGCCATCACCGGCCGCTACATCCTCGCCGGCTTCGTCATCCTCTTCACCGCCATTGCCGGCATGAGCTCCGTCGCCTACATGGACGTCGTTATCGGCCTGCTCGCCACCTTCACCCTCTGCGCCGCGCTGCCCGTGCTCATCCACCTCGCAGGAGGCTGGACGGCGGTCAAAACCGCGCTCCCCGCTACCCATTTCCAGGTCTTCGGCGACATCCGCCCCTTTCACAGCTACGTCCAGATCCTCCCCGACGGCACCCGTCAGCCCGTGCAGTCCGCACTTGAAATTTTTCTTCCCACCTGCCTGCTCATGCTCGGCAACCAGTCCATGTACCAAAAATTCTTCTCCGCCAAGAGCGAAAAGGCCGCCCGCCAGGCCACCGTCGGCTGGATCTTCGGTACCGTGATCCTTGAAACCGTGATCGTCGCCGTCGCCGTCGTGGGCTCCGCCCTCTTTCGCACCGGCGAGGTCGCACAGAAGCCCCGCGAGGTGCTCGCCTACACCGCCACCCACGCCTTCGGCACCTCGACCAGCCACGGCGCACTCAGCCTGCTAGGCGCGCTGCTGGTCGGCGCCATCTTCGCCAAGGTCGTCTCCACCGCCAACAACTACCTCTTCTCCCCCGCCACCAACCTGGTTAACGACATCTTCGTCCGCTACATCCGCCCTGAAGCCTCCAATCAACAGATCCTGCTGATCAGCCGGCTGATGGTCGTCGGCCTCGGCCTCTGGGCCCTCTATCAATCGCTCGGCACGGCCAGCGTCCTGCAAAAGAGCCTCTACGCCTACACCATCTACTCCGCCGCGCTCACGCCGGTGATCCTGGCCGCCTTTTTCTGGCGTCGCGCCACCGCCGCCGGTGCCGTCGCCTCCATCGCCGCGGGCACCCTCGTCACGATCGCCTGGGACACCGTCGCCCCCCACCTGCCGCCGGTCCTCGGCGCCCGCGACGCCATCCTCCCCGCGCTGATCGCCTCGCTGCTGGCGCTGTTTCTGGTCAGCTTCGCCACGCCAAAACCCGATCTCGCCCACCTGCACTCCCTGGGCGAGGCCTAGCTCCTCGCAAGCCTCAAGCAAAACCACCGCGGAACGCATGGCCCTTTCTCGCCAACCTGCATCCAAGCCGGGAGGCGGGCGCAACCCCGCCACAGGAGAAGATGCGATGGCTATCAATCAGGACCTTCCCGCAACCGACAGCGCCTCGGCTCTGCATGAGCTGATCGGACAAGATTCGACCGCGACCTTTGAGAACGACCCCAAGTTTGTCGACAGCGATCCCACGGTCGACGCCTCCAGCGAAAACCTGCAGACCCGCAAGGACCGCCAGGATGTGCAGAACATGCCCTCTCTCGCCACCAAAACGGCCGCCAAGACCACCGAAGATGACGACGAAGACGATGTGGAAGACGACGAGGATGAGGACGAAGACGATCTCGACGACGAAGACGAAGATGAAGAGGACGATGAGGATGAAGACGACCTCGACGACGACGAAGATGACGACGACGACGAGGATGAAGACGACGACGAGGACGAAGAGGAGTAAGCCGTCCGGCGCGGCGAGTCTTCTCTCTCGTCGCGTCCATCCTGACGTCAATCGGCGAACTCGGCACGCCGTAATCAACTGCTATGGACAGGTTTTCCGGTCGTTCGTTGAACCGTAACGAACTCGACTCGTCGAATAACGTACCTTGCGCAACGGTGACCCGGGTAAACGGCTTAAGCCGGCAGGCACAGGCACCAGATGTACCGTCCGGGCGGTGATTCCCGAAGATGAGAGGAATTTCCCGTGAGCTTGGAACAAACCAAAGACAGCATCTCGTTATTGAAGGGTTTGGCCGCCGGCGTGATTGGTGGATTGGCGGGCACTGCAGCCAAATCACTAGCGGAAAAGATGTATCCGCCGCGCACTGAAGGGGAACCCGAGCCGCCGCAGGTCATGGCAGAAAAGATCGCCGGGCATCCGCTCGATGATGGCACCAAAAAGAATGCCGCCGAGGTCATCCACTGGATCTTCGGTGCGGCCACGGGCGGCTTCTACGGTGTGCTTGCCGAGTTATACCCAAAAGTAACCGCCAAGAACGGCGCCACCTTCGGCCTCACGCTGATGAGCCTCACCCACGAAGGGGCCCTACCCGCCTTCGGGCTGGACCAAAAGCCCGAAGACCAATCTTTCCGCGAACACACCAGCGAGGCAACCACGCACATCGTCTATGGTGTCGTCACGGAAAAGGTGCGGGGCCTGGTTCGAGGGTTGCTCAATTAGTTGCTGATTTGCACGTCGAGCGGCAGAGCGGTGAATGACCGGCAGGGAATATCCCACACCCTGTTTCGGTGCTGCCAACTGCCCGCTCATAAACCTATAGCGTGGACACACTTGAACCTTGAAGTCCTACCGAACGCCGAGATGAACCGCTACACTCGAGCCCGTACACACATTGGATCTGCTCAGAATGGCTGAATTCGCTTCTAGGGATCGATCAAAGAAACACGTCGTTATCGTGGGTGCCGGCCCTGGTGGCCTGGCCTCGGCAATGCTGCTGGCGCGCTCCGGCGTGCGCGTCACGGTGGTCGAAAAACATAATCGCGTGGGTGGCCGCACCGCCACGCTGTCGCAGGACGGCTATAAGTTCGATATCGGTCCGACCTTCTTCCTGTACCCCAGGGTACTGAAGGAGATCTTCGCCGATGCCGGCTACGACCTCGATCGCGAGGTCCCCATGACTCGCCTCGATCCCCAGTATCGCCTCATGTTCGGCTCCGGCGGCCAGATCAACGCCACCCCGGACATCGAGCGCATGGAGCGGGAGATCGCCCACATCTCACCCCACGACGCCCTTGCGTTCCGCGGTTTTCTCACCCGCAACCGCAAGAAGCTCGCCAGTTTTCTGCCCTTTCTCGAATCGCCCTTTGAAAGCTGGACAGACCTCCTCAAGCCGGACATGCTGAAGCTGCTTCCGTTGCTGAAGCCATGGGCCTCGCTCGACGGCGATCTCCGTACCCACTTCACCGACGAACGCATCCGCCTCGGCTTCAGCTTTCAGTCCAAATATCTGGGCATGAGTCCGTTCCGTTGCCCCTCGCTGTTTTCCATCCTTTCATTTTTGGAATACGAGCACGGGGTCTTTCACCCCACCGGCGGCTGTGGCGCGGTCACCTCCACCATGGCGCGCTTATGCCGCGAGATGGGCGTAGAAATCCTGCTCAACGAGCCTGTGGAAGAGCTTCTGGTCGACAAGGGTGAAGCGCGCGGTGTCCGCACCTGCAATCGCACCCTCATGGCCGACTCCGTCATCGTGAATGCCGACTTCGCCGATGCCATGAAGAACCTCCTGCCGGGCCAACACCGCAATCGCTGGACCGACAAGCGCATCGAAAGCAAGCGTTTCAGCTGCTCCACCTTCATGCTCTATCTCGGCATTGAAGGCCGCTATGACGATGTGGCCCACCACACCATCTATCTCGCCAAAGACTATAAACAGAACCTGCAGGACATCGAATCCCTGCATCAGCTCTCCGCCGAGCCCAGCTTCTACGTCCAGAACGCGGGCATCACCGACCCCACCCTCGCTCCCAAAGGGCACTCCACTCTCTACGTCCTTCTGCCCGTCACGCATGAGGTCGAGGGCATCGATTGGGCCAAAGAGACGCCCCGCTTCCGGGAGCTGGCCCTGCGGCAGATCGAAAAGATCGGCATCACAGGCCTCGAAGGCCGCATCCGCACCGAAAAAATCCTCACCCCGCGCGGCTGGGCCGAAGAATTTGATCTGCATAAGGGAGCCACGTTCTCCATGGCGCACTCCCTCACGCAAATGCTGCACCTCCGCCCGCACAATCGCTTCGACGACGTTCGCGGCATGTATCTTGTCGGCGGCGGCACCCATCCCGGCTCCGGCCTGCCGGTCATCTTCCAGTCCGCCCGCATCTCCTCTCGTCTGCTGCTAGAAGATCTCAACATCGAGCCGCAATGGCATAGCTCTGCCGAGGGCGCCTTCCGTGAAGACCTGATGGAGGTTGCCTCGTGAGTTCGGTCGCCGAGGCACCCTCAGAAGCTCTCACGCTCGAAAGTGGGGCCGTGACATCCTCCAGCTCGGAACGCTCCAGCACCGAACGTGCTACGACCTCCAGCTGCACCGAATGTAACGCGCTTCGGCATGAGGCCACCGAGCCGGTACTCTCCGAGGCGCAGGCGCGCTGGGCCGCACGACCCCTCGTGGATCGCCTCGGCGTCCTCCGCGCCGCACGCCATCGCATGGCCAGCCAGACAGCGGTCTTCACCGAGGCGATCTCTCCCGCACTCGCGCGCTCCGCCGCCGACACCCTGGTCACCGAACTTCTCCCTCTGCTCGATGCCATGCGCTTTCTTGAGCGTCGCGCCCACCACCTGCTGGCCCCGCGCAGGCTCGGCACCGCCGGCCGCCCTCTTTGGCTGGCAGGCGTTCAATCCGAGGTGCAACGCGTCCCCCTCGGACACGTCCTCATCATCGGCCCCGCCAATTTTCCGCTCTTTCTACCCGGCGTCCAGACGATGCAGGCCCTCGTCGCCGGCAACGCCGTCACCTGGAAGCCCGGCCTCGGCGGCGAACGCGTCGCCCGCCTGGTCGCCTCCACCCTGCGCGAAGCCGGTCTGCCCCGCGGCGTTCTCCATGTCACCGACGAGTCCGTCCAGGCTGCACAGACCGCCCTCGCGCGAGGGTCGGACAAGGTCGTCTTCACCGGCTCGCTCGAAAGCGGCAAAAAGGTCCTTCGCACTCTCGCCGAAACCGCCACCCCCGCCGTCATGGAGCTTTCTGGCGCCGACGCCGTCGTCGTTCTGCCTTCAGCGAACCTCCCGCTCGTCGCGGAGGCCATCGCCTTCGGCCTCCGCCTCAACGGCGCCGAAGTCTGCATGTCGCCGCGCCGTCTCGTCGCTACCCGGGGAACCCTCAACAGCCTTCGCCCCTTGCTCGAAGCCGAACTCGCAAACATCCCACCCGTCGCGCTCAATGACCGCACCGCCGCGTCGCTTCAGGCGCTTGCGGAGGCAGCGGAGGCACAGGGAGCCACGCTCTGCGGCGAGGTCAATCCCCAAGCGCAGCGCCCGCTCCTGGTCGAAAACGCTCGTCCCGAGATGGCCATTGCCACAGGCGACGTCTTCGCTCCCGTGCTTTCGATTCTTGAGGTCCCGAGCGTGCTGCACATGCCGGTGGTCGTCAACGCCTGCCCCTACGCCCTTGCCGCGGCTGTGTTCGGCAGCCTTCGCGAGGCACGCTCCCTCGCCGACCAGCTCCATGTCGGCACGGTGTGCATCAACGACCTCATCGCCCCCACGGCCGATCCGCGTACGCCCTTCGGTGGCCGTGGCCTTAGTGGCTTCGGCTCCACCCGTGGTCCTGAAGGTCTGCTCGAGATGACCGCTCCCAAAACTGTCCTCGCCCGTCGCAGAGGCCTTACGCAGCAGTACAGCCTGGTCGGCAAACGGGAGGTTCCTCTCTTCGCAGGCCTGATCGGCTTCCTGCATGGCGGCACCCTGACGGCTCGCGTGAAAGCCTTGCAAGCCATGGCTAGCGCCGGCCGCTCACGTTAAAGCGGGCACCCAGTAAAGATCCTGGTTCGCCACCCAAACATCGCAACAGGGAATCTGCAACAAGGAATTCTGCAACAAGGAGCAAAAGATGCGCGTTGGAGTCATTGGTTCCGGATTGGCTGGCCTCGCCTCGGCCTGCACGCTCGCCGCGCGCGGGCACAAGGTCACCGTCTTTGAAAAAAACAGCTGGCTCGGCGGCAAAGCCGCTCAGCTGAAGGAGGAGGGCTTCCGCTTCGACATGGGCCCCACCATCCTCATTCAGCCCTCCGTTCTGCGCAAGATCTTCGCCGAAGCCGATCGCAATCTGGACGACTACGTCACCATGGTGCGCCTCGACCCGCAGTGGCGTTGCTTCTTTGACAACGGCGCCACCATCGACCTGCTGGACGACGAAAGCCAGATGGCCGCCAACCTTGAGGCCCGCTGGCCCGGCATGGGCACCGGCTATAAGCGCCTCATGCAGCTCTCCCAAGACCTCCATGACATCTCCGACAGATTCTTCTTCTGGAAGTCCGTGGGTTCCATGAAGGACACCTTTGAGGTCAAGGGTGCCTTCGACATCAAGGTCCTCAAAGACGTCATGCGCATGCGCCTCGGCAAAACCGTTGCCGGCACCATCCGCGAGTTCATCCCCGAGCCCGAAACCGCCCAGATGCTCGACCACATGGTCCAGTACGTCGGCTCCTCGCCCGACGCTTCGCCCGCCATCCTCACCGCCATCGGCCACATGCAGATGCAGGAAGGCATCTGGTACCCGATGGGTGGCACCCGCGCCGTCCCCGAAGCCATGGTCAAGCTCGCAAAAGAACTCGGTGTTGAATTCCACACAGACGCCGACGTGAAGCGCATCCTCACCACCGGTGTCTACGGCGAAAAGCGCGCCTCCGGCATCGAACTGACCAGCGGCGAAACCTTCGCCTTCGACGCTGTGCTCTCCAACTCCGACGCCGTCCGCACCCACCGCGAACTTCTCGGGGGATCCCACGCGCAGCGCCAGTTTGACGGCAACCGCAAGTACGAGCCCGCCTGCTCCGGCGTCGTGCTCTACCTCGGCCTCAGGGAACGCTACGAGCACCTCGCGCATCATGACTTCGTCTTCAGCCGTGACCCGCACGAGGAGTTCCACGCCATCTACGAGCTCGGCATCCCCGCGCCCGACCCCACCTGCTACCTCGCCTGCACCTCCGCCACCGACCCGACCAGCGCCCCCGAGGGTGGCGAGGCCATGTACGTCCTCGTCCACACCCCATACCTGCGGCCCGGCCAGGATTGGCAACAGATGTTCCCCGGCTACCGTCAGGTCATCCTTGACAAGCTCAAGCGCACCGCCGGCTGCGAAGACATTGAAGACCGCATCGTGTTCGAGCGACACCTCACCCCGCAGGACATCCACGACCGTTATCGCGTGCTCAACGGTGCGATCTACGGCATCAGCTCGCACGGCGTCTATCAGGGCGCCTTCAAGCCCGCCAACCGCTCCCGCGAACTCAACGGCCTGTACCTCGCCGGGGGTGCCGCGCATCCTGGTCCCGGCATGCCCATGGTGATGATGTCCGGCTGGATTGCGGCAGACTCCCTCGACCAGGACGCCCGCAAAGGCCAGCTAAAATCCACGGACAGCCGCACCCCGGCGTACGCCTGACCCAAACCGGGCTGTCTCATCTTGGGACAGCCGCCCGCCTCACGAACGGAGTAGCATAACGTCATGCCGCTTCAACACGAGATGCCGCAGATCTCCCCACTCACGCTGCGCTTCTTCCGGCGCGTGGTGCGGCGTTATTTTCGCCAGCATTTTCGGGCGGTAGGCGCGCAGGGAACAGCCCGGCTCCGCGGCCTCACCGGGCCGATCATCGTCTACGGCAACCATTCCTCATGGTGGGATCCCATGATGGTCGTTCTGTTGGGCGAGAAACTGCTGCCGGAACGCCGCCACTACGCTCCCATGGATGCCCAGGCCCTCGAACAGTACCCAATCCTGAAAAAGCTCGGCATCTTTCCCGTCGAAATGGCGACCACTCGCGGGGCAGTCAACTTTCTGGCCACCGCAGAGACGATCCTGAATGAGGGCGGTGTGCTTTGGGTCACCCCCCAGGGCCGGTTTGCCGACTCTCGCGATTTTCCTCTCTCCTTTAAGCCTGGACTCGGTGCCCTTGCGCTTCGGATGCCCGGGGTGCCCGTGGTGCCCCTCGCGCTCGAATACCCCTTCTGGAATGAGCGCCTGCCCGAATCGCTTCTGCACTTCGGCGCATCGGTCCACGTCACCCCAGACCAGCCGACCGCCGGAGCTACCCGCGAGCTCGAAACGGCCCTCACCGCAGCCATGATGGAGCTTCAGACCGCGGCCATGGCCCGTGATCCGTCTGCCTTTGAAACCATCCTTACCGGCGACCGTGGCACCGGGGGTGCCTACGGCCTTATACGCCGGGTGACCGCCCTGCTGCAGGGGCGCCGTCCCGCGCTGGACCACACCGAGCGGGGCGATGCCTAAACAGGTGCCCAGTCCGGGTCATTTCCACGTTCCTTTCCGCGTGCGAGAATAGCGCCGATGCTAGGCGTCGTCTTGCTCGGAGCTTCAGCCATCTGCGCCATCTGGCCGGCGGTCCTGTTCACGGTCAACCTGCGCCGCTATCGCGCGCCTGCGCCCTCCACCGGCCAGCAGCCCTTTTCGGTCTCCGTGCTCATTCCCGCGCGCAACGAGGAAGCCAATATCGGCGAAGCCATCCGTTGCGTCCTCGCCAGCCACGGTGTTGAGCTCGAACTCCTTGTCCTCGACGACGACTCCGCCGACCGTACCGCCGACATCATCCGCGCCCTCGCCGTCGAAGACCCCCGCGTCCGCCTCGTCGAAGGTCCCGGCCTGCCAGCCGGCTGGAACGGCAAGCAGTACGCCTGCTGGACCCTCGCCAACCAGGCCTCGAAACGCTTCCTCGTCTTTCTGGACGCCGATGTCCGCATTCAACCGGATCTGCTCGCACGCGTAGCCGCCTTCCGCTACGAGCGCGACGTGTCGCTGGTTTCCGGCTTCCCCCGCCTGGTTACCTGCACCTGGCTGGAAAAACTGCTTTTGCCGCTAATTCATTTCGTCCTGCTCGGCTTCCTGCCCATAGGCGCCATGCGCAAGACCACCGCACCCTCCGCCGCCGCCGGCTGCGGCCAGTTCATGTTTGTCCAACGCGATGCCTACTTCAACAGCGGCGGCCACCACGCCATCCGCGAGACCATGCACGACGGCCTTCTCCTCCCCCGCGTCCTGCGTCGCGCCGGCTACCGCACCGATCTCGCCGATATCACCGGCCTCGCCAGCGTGCGCATGTACGACTCCGCTGCCAAAGTCTGGTTCGGTCTCGCGAAAAACGCCACCGAGGGCATCGCCACGGCAGGCAAAATCATTCCACTCTCGCTGATTCTGCTGCTGGGCCAGGTCGTTCCGGCATTCCTCGCGCTTTACCTCGTAATCGTCGTACCGTTGCTCTTTCTCAACGGCTACACAGGAAAAACGCTCTCAAACATGCTGCTCCGGGCAGGCGTTCCGTTTCTCGACTCAATCTTCACCCTGGCCCATGGCAGCGCTGCCGTCAACATCGCCCCGCTATCCGCCTTTACGATCGCCCTCGCCATTCTCTTGGTCGCGGTTCTCTGCAACTTCCTGCCCCGCCTGCTCGCCGTCCGGCGCTTCCGCCAGCCTCTCAGCTCCGCGCTGCTGCACCCGGTCGGCATTCTGGTGCTTCTGCTGGTGCAGTGGTACGCCCTAGCACGCAAGCTCTTCGGCAAACCCGTAGGCTGGCGCCAACGCACCTACTCCAGCGCCACCGGCACCGAGGT
>CAXSBL010000031.1:36983-44064 GCA_964235515.1 uncultured Bryocella sp. | reverse complement strand
TTCTGATTCCGACGGTAACTCTTCTTTAAATCCTCCAGCGCCCGCTGGAAATCGTGGTTGTCGCTCATCCCACGCCAGGCCGGGTTGATCGTAAACCAGGGATAGTTTTCATTCCCCAGATAAATCGCCCGCCGCAACCAGTGCAGCGCCTCACTCGCATCGCCTTCAACGGCAAAGTACGTGGCCAGCCGGTAAGCCATCTCGCTGTCCGCCTCCGCCGCGCCCAGCACATCTTCCAGGATGAAGTCCGCCGCTCTCCGCCGGTCCCCCAGCTGCACATAGCACATCGCAATGGTCGGAAATACGATCCGTAGCGAAGCATCGTCGCGGATCACACCCTCCAGCGTTTCGATTGCCTTCGACAGCTGCCCGGTCCGCATCTGCTGATAGCCGTAGCTGATGCGCAACAGCGGCTGCCGGGGCTCCAGAGTCAGCCCCTTCTCAATCTCATCACCGGCCATCTCCAGCTGGTTCTGGTACTGGTATACCCGCGCCCGGTGGTTATAGATCAAGGCCGCATTCGCCGGATTCAGCCGCAGCGAAAGGTTGAACTGGTCCAGCGCATCGGCGTAAAGCCCATCCAATCGCAGCGTCAACCCGGCCACCAGGTGCACGTTCCAGTCGTTCCCCGCATCCTGTAGCAGGTTTTCAATCCCGTGCCGTGCGCTCTCCTTTTCGCCTCGAGAAAGCAGCATGTACACCCTGTAAAGATTGGCCTCCACCGACGCCGGATCGCGCTCCAGGGCCTTATCGAACGCCCGCCGCGCCTCCAGCACGTGCATCTGCCCGCCCAGCCCGTGCCGCGCATACTGCAGCTGCGTTATCCCCAGCCCCGTCCAACCCGGCGCATACCCCGGATCATGCGCGGTCACGCCTTCAAACAGCGCCCGCGCCCGGTCCAGTTCATCGCGGCTCCCGGTGCGCGTCATAAAGGACGAAAGCAACGCTCGCGCCTGCAGATAGTTTTCCGAAGCCGCTCCGCCCAGCGGCGCCGTCCGCAAACCGTCCGGCACGTTGAACTGCAGCGAACCCGCCCCGTGCAGCTCCGCGAACACCTCATCGCAGATCTCCGTCTGCACCGAAATCAGATCGAAGCTCGCCACGCTGATTGACCCGCCCGTCCGCACGCTCTCGCCCTTCACGTCCAGCATCTGCCAGTTCAGCTCGAATCCCTTCTCCGACCGGAAAAAACTTCCCGCCAGCACAAAGTCCACCAGCAGCTTTCGTCCGATGCTCAGCGGGTCATACTGCTTGGCCCCTACGCTTAGCAGCGAACTCGAAGGCCGCACCACCAGCGACGGCACCCGTGCCAGCCGCGCCCCCAGCGCATCGGCCAGCGCCGACCCATAAAACGGCGTTCCATCGCTCTTGCCAAGGTTTTGAAACGGCAGCACCACGATGGCCGTGCGCCGGTCCGTCTCCGCCTCCGGCGCCTCGCGAAACCGCTCCGCCAGCATGGAAAGCAGCCCAGTCGTGCGCTTTTCCTCCTCCGGCGTGTGCATGTCCAGGCGCTGCTGCGCGGCCATCAGCGTGGCGTTCTCCCCCGGCATCGCCACCATATCCAGCTGCAGCGAGCGCAGGATCGTCTTCAGCCCCTCCCGCACATCCGCCGCCGACGCAAACCGCTCCGAAGGCTGCTTCTCCAGGCAGCGCAGGATCACGCTCTCCAGCTCCACCGGCAACTCCGGCACCAGCTCCCGCAAACGCTGCGGCGCCGCGAACTGGATCGCCCGGATGCTCTGCAGATCCTGCGCATCCGGCTTGTGAAACGGATGCCGTCCGGTAGCCAACTCGTACAACAGCAAACCCAGCGCAAAAATATCGCTCCGGATGCTGCTTTGCCCCGTAACGAACTGCTCCGGCGCCATGTACGCAATCGTGCCGCCGCGCGCCGTGTAGGTCGCATCCGGCAACAGCGCCGCAAACGACCCTCCCGCGTCCGAGCTCGACGGGTCGAACTCCACCTGCTCGCGCTTCAGCTGCCGGGCCAGGCCAAAATCCAGAATCTTGATCAATCCGCCGTCGGTCAGCATCACGTTCGCCGGCTTCAGATCCCGGTGAAAGATCCCCAGGCTGTGCGCCGCCTGCAAACCGTCCGCAACCTGAATCCCACTCGAAAGCACCAGCTGCACACTCGCCGGTCCCTCGGCAATGACCTTATCCAGGCTTTTGCCCGGAATGTACTGCATGACGATGTAGGCCTCATCGGCCTCTTCGCCCACCTCGTAAATGGCGCAGACATTCGGGTGATCGATCGCCGAAGCCAGCCGCGCCTCGCGCAGCTGTGTCACCCGCATCTGCTCCGGGGTCTGCGAGCCCCGCTTCAGCAGCTTCAGCACCACTGGCCGCTGCAGCAGCGTGTCGTTGGCCAGAAACACCACACCGCTGCCGCCCGAGCCGATCTTCCGCAGAACCTCGTAGTGCCGTATAAGGCGGCGCTTCATAAAAGCCATTATCGCAGCCAGGATCGTGTGCAACATGCCCCGTTCCGGGTCTTGGCTTCAACGTTCGTTCACAAAGCTCCTCTTGACGGAACCGCACGGAGTCAGGCGACACCGTCACCGGCTTCTGCATCGAAATGCGAAACAGGGACAGAATCGCCCGGGTCTCTGGACATACAACGTAGGAAAGATTTGAGCGCAATGCCAGGCACGATTCTCCTGATCGACGACAACGCGGTACAAGCCGCGACGCGCCAGACCATCCTCAAGCGTGCGGGTTTCTTCGTGATTGCTGTCCTGAGTCCCGAACGGGCTCTCGAGCAGTATCGCGGCGGCGAATTTCCAGCTCCGATCGATCTCATCATCACCGACCACCTGATGCCCGGCATGTCCGGAGCCCAGTTTGTTCGCGAGATCCGGAGCTTCGATAAGCGAGTCCCTGTTCTTGTCATCAGCGGAATGGCTGAAGCAGAAGAGGAATACGGCGAGCTGAACGTTCATTTCCGACTCAAGCCGTTGCTGCCCGACAATCTCCTCGCCAGCGCCAATCGTCTCGTCTCCGAACACGTCGCAGTGTCAAGCTCTTCAGCGGCTTCGGAAGTCTAAGAAGTTTCGGATTTTCAGGAGTTTCGACACAACAGTAAAGCCCCTCCTTTCCTCTCTCGCTCGGGTCCACAAACCTGCGAGAATAGTGGCTGAAGGATCTTGCGCATGTCGCCATTGCCGCTGCATCCCATGCCGTCGCTGGGCAGTTTTGCACTCCTCCTCGCTCTCGCTGTTAGTGTCTACACCGTCTTCGCGGGCGGCCTGTCGCTTTGGGCGACCTCCCACGGCCGCGTTCTTGCTGTTGCGCCCTTCCGGCTGCAGGAGACCGCCCGCCGTGCCGGTCTCGCCAGCTTCTTCATCATCTCCACCGCCGCCTTTGCCCTTGTCTGGGCCGCCTACACCAACGATTTTTCCGTCGACTACATCCTGCACCACACCAACCGCGCCCTGAACCCGGCCTACAAATTTTCCGCGCTCTGGTCGGGCCAGGAAGGCTCGCTACTGCTCTGGGCCTGGCTGCTCTCTGCCTACGGCTTCGTCCTGCGCCTCCGCCACAAGGTTGACGTCACCCTCTCCGCCTACGCTTCGACCATCCTTGCTGGCATCCAGGTCTTCTTTCTCTTACTTCTGGTCTTCGCCGCGCCTCCGTTCGCCATCGTCGCTGGCGGCGTCAGTCCCGCGGACGGCTTCGGTCTCAACCCTCTCCTGCAGTACCCGGAGATGGTCATCCACCCGCCGATGCTCTACCTCGGCTACGTCGGCTTCTCCGTTCCCTTTGCCTTCGCGCTCGGCGCCCTGATGATGCGCTACCCCGGCGAAAAATGGATCCACATCACCCGCCGTTGGACCATGGTCACCTGGCTCTTTCTTACCTGCGGCATCGTGCTCGGCATGCACTGGGCCTACGCCGTGCTCGGTTGGGGTGGTTACTGGGGTTGGGATCCTGTAGAAAACGCTTCGTTGATGCCCTGGCTTGCTGGCACCGCCTTTCTGCACTCCGTCATGATGCAGGAAAAACGCGGCATGATGAAGATCTGGAACGTCTGGCTCATCTTCGCCACCTTCATCCTTTGTATTCTGGGTACCCTGCTCACGCGCTCGGGCCTCGTCCAGTCCGTGCACGCGTTCGCGCAAAGCTCCATCGGCGGCTGGTTCTACGGCTTCCTCATCGTCATCTTCGCCGTCTGCCTGTTTACCTTCTTCAAACAACGTGACCACCTACGCTCGGAAAATCACCTGCAATCGCTCGTCTCCCGCGAGTCCAGCTTTCTCTTCAACAACCTCATCCTGCTTGCCTCCTGCTTTACCGTCCTCTGGGGCACCCTCTTCCCCGTCATCAGCGAGTACGTTCAAGGCTCGAAGGTCACCATGGGGCCGCCGTTTTACAACCGCGTCATGGTCCCCATCGGCCTCGGCCTGATCCTGCTCACCGGCGTTGGCCCCCTGCTCGCCTGGCGTTCCACCTCGCTCAAGGCCCTGCGTCGCAACTTCGTTCTGCCCTGCTCGGTCATCCTGCTCTCCGCCGCCGCTCTGATCGCCACCGGCCTGCACCCTTGGAGCGAAGATGACCCCACCTCCTCCATCTACGCCCTCGTCTGTCTCTCGCTCTCCGCCGGTGTCATTGCCGCTATCGGTGCCGAGTTCTTCCGCGGCGCCGGCGTAGTCCGTACGCAAACCGGCCGCAATCTCCTGAGCTCCGCCGTACTCCTCACGCGCCGCAACACCCGCCGCTACGGCGGCTATCTCATCCACTTCGGTATCGTGGTCATGTTCATTGGCCTCGCCGGCGCCGCCTTCAATCAGTCCCGCGAAGCCGAGATGGGCTTTGGCGACTCCGTTTCCGTTGGCTCCTGGAAGCTCGTCTGCCAAAGCTACTCGCAGGATTCCAACGCCAACTACGACACCGATTACGCTCTGCTCGACCTCTACCACGACGGCAAAAAGGTCACCCAGCTCACCCCTGAGCGTCGCGTCTACTTCCCCGATACCGACCACGCCCAGGCATCTACAGTGGTCGCCATCCACTCCACCCTCGCCCGCGACCTCTACGTCGTCTTCCAGGGTCGCGACACCCAGACCGATAAGCCCATCATCAAGGTCTACATCAATCCCTTGGTCAACTGGATCTGGATCGGCGTCGGCATCGTCATCTTCGGTACAGCGATCGCCCTCGCCCCATCGCTCCAACCTGGCGAGCTGCGCGCCCGCGCCGTTGCTCCTCGGAAGGCCCAAGTCCGCACCCCGGCCGAGCGTCCCGCCGTAGCCGTAGCCCGCACCCAGACAGAGGCCGGCCATGCCTAAGCGCCTCCTCCAGCTCCTCTTCCTCTGCTTGGTTAGTTTCACCATGCTCGGCGCCAGCAACCCAAACCATCGCTTCGATAAGCTCGGCCACAACCTCATGTGCACCTGCGGCTGCGGCGAGATCCTGCTGGAGTGCAACCACGTCGGCTGCCCCGTCTCCGGCCCCATGATCTCTGAGCTTCACACCCAGATGGCCACGGCACTCCCCGACGCCGGCATCCTGCACTGGTTCGCGGTCAAGTACGGTCCCGTCGTCCTCGCCTCCCCCATCCGCGGCGGCTTTGACCTCGTCGCCTGGATCGTTCCCTTCGCCGTTCTCGCTGTCGGCATCGCCGGTATCCTCTCTCTGGTGGGCCTCTGGCACCGCCGCCACACCCAGCTCAGCACCACCAATCCCGTTCCCGCTCCCAGCATGAGCGACTCCCTCCGCGACCGCATCCGCCGCGACACCGACTACGACGCCTAACTGCACGGACCCAAGCCATGACGCGCCTGGAACTCCTCCAACTCGTCGTCGCCCGCGCCCGTGCCCACGGCTTCGAGTTCCGTCGCTGGTACACCACCCGCTTGGGCCTTCCGTGGATCAGCGCCGAAGCCGCAGTCTGTCTGCTAGATCAGCAGCGCCGCTATTACGCCCTCGTCTTCTCGCATGAGTTCGCCTGCACCTTCTGGAAGCCCGGCGAAGATCTCACCTTCGAGGTCCCCGCACAGAGCTTCGAACGCGTCATGCCCGATGGCACCACCCGCACCATCCAGCGCAAAACCTTCATCCGCCGCTCCGCCCGCCCCGAGGCCTGGCGGTACCACCTCCGCGAGATGGCGTTGGCCGAAGAGCCCCTGCGCTACCTGCGCAAGTACCTCCATATCGAAGAGCAGCTCGATCCGGAGACGCAACCGGAGTCCACGACCCGCTCGGCAGTATCGGAAGATCCGCTCCCTGCCAATCCAAAACGCAGGAAATCAACCGCAAGCGCCAAAACCGCGAGCACCCTCCAACCGCGCTCTCTCCCCGCAGGTCTTCCCGCCTTTCTAACCCGCCCCTATCCTTCACCACCAAACGATTAGCGCAGGTGATCCAACGGGTTTGAACTGCAGTCGCTGAGCCGGGTAAGCCAGTAGACCGGCAAGCCGCTGAGCCGGGTAAGCCGGTAGACCGGCAAGCCGGGGTGAGCCAAAGCTAACCCTCAGGCGACCACGTCACACCATCCCACCACCTAACCAATCTTGTCATCCTGAGCAAAGCGACGGACCTGCTGTTTGGGTCTACGAATCTCCCCAACCTTGCCCGGTTCTGGCCTCAAGGAGCCGCAAACCCGCGGTATCCACACTATTTGCTGCTGACAACTGGAAAGAGGCACGTCCGGCTCCCACTTGCCTCAACCTCCGCCCGTCATGTCCTTCAAAGCCTGCTCGGCCCTTTTGCGCACCTTGGGCACCGGATCAAGCTCCAGGCATTGGCGGTAGGCCTTTTCCGCCTCATCCAGCTTGCCCATATGCCGCGCCGACTCCGCCAAAGCCAACTGCGCCGCCGGATCATCCCCATCCAACGAAACCGCATCTTTGGCGCGGTCATACGCTCCTTTAAAGTTGCCGTCGTTCTGATAGAACCCGGCTACCCTCACATCTTCTTCTTCCCGTTCCGACGGACTTTGCCGCGGCACCGCCGGCAGCTTGTGCCGGTTGCGCCGCGGCGCTGCCGCCGCATCAGGATCCGTGTCCGGATCACCTCCGCTGGCCCGGCCCGCCTTCGAAGAGCTCGAACTGCCCGAACTGTCGGAGGAACCCGACGAGGA
>CAXSBL010000031.1:32653-36883 GCA_964235515.1 uncultured Bryocella sp. | reverse complement strand
GGCCCGCCTTCGAAGAGCTCGAACTGCCCGAACTGTCGGAGGAACCCGACGAGGAGCTCGAAGACGAACCCGATGAGCTCGACGAACCCGAACTTCCCGCATCATTCAGCGGCGGTTGCCCCGGCACCGGTGCGGTCCCATTCGGCGTCGCTCCATCGGTCTCGCCCGGATAGGGAAACCGTTTCGCTGCCGGCTGGCCCGGAGCTACCGTTTGACTCCCGCTCTGGTTTCCGCTCTGCGGCGCGCCCTCCTGCGGCACCGGCGCGCTCGGCGTCGTACCCTCCGGAGGCGCTTCGCCTGGGTATGGATATCGCTTCGCCGCGCTTGCCGGGGGCGGACCTCCACTGGGTGCGCTCGGGCACGCCGGATTACTCGTAATGTTGCCCTGCGCGTCTTGGATCGGACCACAATTGCTCGGTGTCTGCGCTCCGGCCCAGGAGCCCGCCAACATCACCAGTCCCCAACCCACATGCTCCAAGCTTTTCACCAGGACCCCCACAGCCTCTATTAGACGACACGAACCACCCTCCTGTGACGCTCCCTGCGCTGCTAAACTAGCCCGCATGCCGCGCCGCTCCACAACCCGCACCCCCTCCAAACGCACCCCGCCCCGGCTTCTGGTTCGCTCCTCCGCAATCCACGCCGCCGGCTGCTACACCTTGGACCCCATCCGCAGCGGCGAAATCGTCGCTGAATACGATGGCCCCCGCATCCCCAAATCTGAGGCCGACGAGCGCTACGGCGGCCGCCCCGTCACCTACCTCTTCGGCTTCGGCGAAAAAGACATGGTCATCGACGGCTTCTCCACCGCCATGTTCATGAATCACTCCTGCGACGCCAACTGCGAAACCGAAGAGATCGACGAACGCATCTTCATCACCGCCCTGCGCGACATCGCCCCCGGCGAAGAGCTCGTCTACAACTACCACCTCTACGACTCCGATCTCGAAGACGAGGCGCCCTGCTACTGCGGCGCAAAAGCCTGCCGTGGCACCATGTACTCCGAAGCCGAACTCACCCGCCGCGCCAAACTGCTCAAGCGCAAGCTTCCCAAGCCTCGCCTTCAAGCTTCTTGAACGAAATACTCACAACCGGCAGCCGATACAATGAAATCTCGGGCCTCACCTCCCGTCTCAGCCCGATGGCCTACCAGGTTCTAGCTCGCAAGTACCGCCCGCTCCGCTTCGCTGACGTCGTCGGGCAGGATCACGTCACGCGCACGCTCCTCAATGCCCTCGCGGGGGACCGCATCGCCCACGGCTATATCTTTTCCGGCCATCGCGGCATCGGCAAAACCACCATCGCCCGCATCCTCGCCTCGGCCCTCAACTGCCAGCGCGTGATCGGCAGCCCTGAACGCCCCACCCCCGAGCCCTGCCTCACCTGCGACAGCTGCCTCGAAATCCGCACCGGCAATGCCGTCGACGTGCTCGAAATCGACGCCGCCACCAACCGCGGCATTGACGAAATCCGTGAACTCCGCGACGCCGCCCGCTACAGCCCCGCCCGCGACCGCTTCAAGATCATCATCCTCGACGAAGCGCACCAGATCACCGACGCCGCCTTCAACGCCCTGCTCAAGACCCTTGAAGAGCCGCCCGCGCACATCGTCTTCATGATGGCCACCACGCAGCCCGAGGACATCCCGCAGACCATCCGCTCGCGCTGCCAGCACTTCAGCTTCCACGCCGTCAAACTCGACGACATTGTAGGCCAGCTCCGCAAGATCTCCACCGATGAGGCGATCGACGTAGACGACGCCACCCTCGGCCTGCTCGCCGAAGCGGGCGACGGCTCCATGCGCGACGCCCTGTCCATCATGGACCAGGCCATCGCCTCCGCCCCGCAGACGGCAAGCGGTCAGCCCCACATAGAGCTCACCGAAGTCCGCGAACTCATGGGCGCGGTCTCAAATGTCGTCTTTGAAGAGATCCTCGCCGCCGTTTACAACAACGACTCCGCCGCTGTTCTGCACACTCTCGGCACCCTGCTCGACGCCGGCAACGGCCCGCAATCCATCGCCCGCCAGTTCGTCCGCTTCCTCCGCAACTGCGTCGTCGCCAAGGTCACAAACCTCACCCCCGACACCGACGCCACCGGCCTCGCCGCCGAACTTCTGCAGATCTCCGTCGAAGAACGCCGCCGCGCCGCTCGTTCCGCGGCCAACTTCTCGGAAGAAGAGCTCAGCCGCTTTCTCTCCATCCTGCTCCGCACCTTCGACGATCTCGGCTTCCGCCAGGAACAGCGCCTTCACCTCGAACTCGGCCTCCTGAAGCTCGTCCACGCCCAGCGCCTCGTTCCAATCGAAGAGATCCTAAGCCAGCTCGGCACAGCGCCTGCCCCACCAAGGCCCGGCCCACTCCCTGCCACTGTACCAAAGCCGGCCTCACCGAATCCCGCCGCAAAAACGCAGTCTGCCCCGCCGCAACCGCAGCCAAAGCCGGCAGCGCAAACTCCTGCCGTCCCACCAGCGGAACTTCCAGCGGAAGCAGCACCGGCGAACTCGCTGGAACCGGCTCAGCCGCACCAACCACCACCGCTTCAGACCATGTCTGCGCCTGCGCCACCCGCTCCAGCAAGCTCACCGGATTCCCCAGTCGAAAGGGCCCCCTCACCGACCGACTCAAAGCTCGAAACCTCGCAGCTCATCGCCTCAACATCGTCCGGAACCGTCCCCGGAACCACCGAAAGTTCCGCGCTTCAGGCCACCGTTGTGGCTGCGCTGATGAACACCAAGGGCCAGACCTCCGCCGCCGAACAGCTCGAAGACGCCGCCTGGACCCTGGACAACGGCACCCTCGAAATTCAGACCACGCTTTCCAAAACCATGCTCCCGGTATTAATCAACGCCGAAGCTGACAAGATCATCCGCTCAACCCTGCGCGAACACGGCCCCGCCGGCCTCACCTTCAAACTCCTACCCGGAACTGCCGCAAACAACGGAACTGCCCCTAAAAAGTCCCGAGCCGCCCAGGCCGGCAGCGCCGCCGAGCTCGCCGAAAAGCACCCCCTGGTGCAGGAGGCCCGACGCCTCTTCTCCGCCGACATCTCCAACGTGATCGACTTACGCGAAAAGTAGCCGTACCCCGAAAGGACACCATGGACTTCGACAAAATGAGCGAAATGCTCGCCCAGGCCACCGCCATGCGCGAATCAATGGAAGACCGCATGACCAACACAATCGTCGAAGGCTCCTCCGGCGGCGGCGCCGTCGAGGTCCGCATGAACGGCCGCAAGGAACTCCTCAAACTCACCATCGCGCCCGCCGCCGCCTCAGCCGCCGCCGGCGACATCACCATGCTCGAAGACCTCATCCTCGTCGCCGTCAACAACGCCGGCCAAAAAGCCGACGCCGCCGTCCAGGCCTCCTCAAGCGACCTCCTAGGCGGCCTGGGCCTGCCCGACTTCTAGGAACTTGTTCGTTTTTCGTTGCTAGTTGTTGATGCTTTATCAGCCCGCATGTCTCCTGGATCAGCACGCACAACTAACAACGAATAACTAACAACCAGCAACTCATCCCTATGCCCACCCGCTACGCGCCGCCCATGGCGCGCCTCATCGACGAACTCCGCAAGCTCCCCGGCGTCGGCACCAAGTCCGCACAGCGCTTTGCCTTCCACATTCTGCGCTCCACCGACAACGACGCCAACGCCCTGGCCGAGTCCATCCGCGCGCTTAAACAGGCCCTGCGCCTCTGCTCCGTCTGCAACAACGTCACCGACGTAGACCCCTGCAGCTACTGCACCAACCCCACCCGCAACCAGCGCCAGATCTGTGTCGTTGAAGAGCCTACCAACATCGACTCCATTGAAAAGACCCGCAGCTGGAACGGCGTCTTCCACGTGCTCCACGGCACCCTCTCACCCGTAAACGGCGTGGGCCCGGAACAACTCCGCCTCGGCAATCTATGGCCGCGCCTCGCTGACGCCGAAGAGATCGTCCTCGCCACCTCACCCACTACCGAAGGCGAAGCCACCGCCCGCTATCTCGCCGACGAAGTTCATAAGCAGCACCCGGACCTCCGCCTCACCCGCATCGCCACCGGCGTTCCCGCCGGCAGCGATATCGAATACGCCGACGAGGTCACCATGACCCGCGCGCTAGAAAATCGGCGACCACTCTAACTTCCCCACAACTGACGACTCACAACTGACGACTCACAACTGAACAAGTCAATCTCTACGACGTTGAATGTCGCAGAGGCTTATCCAGCAACGGCTGCGGATCCGG
>CAXSBL010000031.1:25356-32553 GCA_964235515.1 uncultured Bryocella sp. | reverse complement strand
ATCTCTACGACGTTGAATGTCGCAGAGGCTTATCCAGCAACGGCTGCGGATCCGGATCCGCCACAAACGCCGGCTCCTGCTTGCGCGTTTGCCCTTCCTCAACCACCGCCCGCATCCAGTACCTTCCCTCAGCGTCCATCTCGATGCCGTGCGTCTCCCGCTCGAACCCTGGAAACCGCCGCCCAAACTGCTCCATCGCCAGGATCAGCTTCATCACCGGGCTATTGCTGTCGCCCAACCGTTCTCCCGGCATACACATCGGAATACCCGGCGGATACGGCACCAGCATCACCGCCGCCACGCGGCCCGCCATCTCCTCAAACCGAACTTTTTCCGTCTCACCGCGCACCAGCTTCTGGTATGACTGCGCCGGCGTCAACACCGGATCGAAATCCTCATCACAGGCCTCATTCACCAGCCCCGGCAGGTTCAGCTCCAACATCGACGCATGCATTTCGTCCGACAACTCACGCAGCGTTACCCCTCGGTACCGCGCCGGAAAGCGCGTCACCAACTCCGGCATTGCCTCGCTCAACTCCGCGTCCGTGTCATACAGCCGCTTGAACTCAAACAGGTTCTCGAGCAGCGCGCCCCACTTGCCCTTGCTCGTGCCCACGGAAAACAGCACCAGCACGGTGTAGTCGCCGTTGCGCGCGATCTCTACACGTCGCCCATCCAGGAACTCCACCAGGATTGCCGCCGGAATCCCCCACTCCTCAATCTGCCCCTGCGCATTCTGCCCCGGCGGCAGGATCGTCACCTTGGTCGGGTCCAGCATGCAATATTCATCCGCGATATCGGCGTCCTGGTACCCATGCCAGCTGTCGCCCGGCTTCAACGTCCAGCAGCTCGGCTCCGTCATTAGCAGCTTGTCCGGGGCCTCCTCCAGAACGTAGCTCTGGTCGGTCTCCGGGTCGACCACCAACTCCGGCTGGTACAGCCTGAAGAACCATCCATCCCCGTTCGAAGCAGCGCGCCGCAACCGGTGCGCAACAGACGACATCGCCTTCCGAAAGCTCACCGCATCCTGGATCGTCTCATCCATCAGCGTGTGCCCCGCAGGCTCATCCATCATCGCCGCGGCCACATCCAGCGACGCAATTAGCGGATAAAACGGCGAGGTCGTCCCATGCATCATGAACGCCTCGTTGAACTGGTCGAAGTCCAGCGGCGCCCGGTCGCTCAGCTTCACATGCACCATCGATCCCATCGAAAACGCCGCCAGCATCTTGTGCGTGGACTGCACCGCAAAGATCGCCGGCCGGTCCGGCATGTCCTCGGCCACACCCATCGCATAGCGGCCTTCGTACAGCTCGTGAAACTTCGCATAGGCATACCAGGCCTCGTCAAAATGCACCCGCGGCACACTCTGCTTCAGCTCGTTCACCACCTTGTTCACGTCGTAGCAAAGCCCGTCATAGGTTGAGTTCGTCACCACCGCATAGGTCGGCTTTTGCGAGTGAGCCCCGGCGCTGAAAGGACTTTTCGCAATCAAATCTTGCACACTCTCCGGCGTAAACCGCCACAATGGCACGAGCCCGATCATGCCGTACCCATTGCGCGTCGGCTTGAAATACACCGGCCGCGCTCCCGTCACCGTCAACACATGCGCAATCGACTTATGGCAGTTCGCATCCGCCAGCACAATGTCGTCGTTGCCGATCACACCATGACCAACAATCTGGTTCGAGGTCGAAGACCCACCCAGCACATAGAACGTCCAGTCAGCACCAAAGATCCGAGCCGCATTCCGCTCCGAATCGCCCGGAGGGCCAATATGATCCAGCCACGACCCCAGCGGCGCCGTAGAAATTCCCAAATCCGCCCGCAGCAAATTCTCACCGAAAAACCGGTGAAACTCCATGCCAATCGGATGCTTCAGAAATGCCACGCCGCCCATGTGCCCCGGCGCGTCCCATGAATAGGCTCCCTGGTCGGTGTATTTCTTCAACTCGCGGAAATACGGCGGTAGCAGCGCTTCGTGATACCGTTCCACGGCGAAATCCACACGATTCGCAATAAACGCCGGCGTATCACCAAACAGGTGAATGTACTCATGCACCTGCCGCACCACTTCGAGTGGCAACTCGCTCACCAACGTTCGGTCAGCAATCAGAAAAATCGGAATCTTCTTGTTCCGCCGCCGCACCGCGCGCAGAATCTGCAGCGCCGCATGTTCGGCAAACTGGTTATCGCCTTCTAGATCCCAATCCAGCAAAATGGTGCTGTACGACGGGTCCGAATTTACCAGCGACAAGCCATCCTCGGGCGTAGAGGTACGCACCACTTCGTACCCCTCTTTGCCGATCGCGTCGACCAACCGCTCCATCGCACGATCCGAAACCGACTGCGTGCCACCCAGCTCACTGGCAATCAGCAGTACCCAACGTCCCTCAGCCATCGCATCTCACTACTTCGCCGGATTCTGAAGCACGGAAGCGGCGACCTTCTGTTTTCTTTCTTGTTGTCATTCCCGCAAAGTTTTGGTTGTCATTCCCGCAGGGAATCTGCGTTTCTGCTGCCCAAACCGCAAGGCGTTCCACTCTAGACTACGCGCAGATCCCCGCCCGTCATCTCCCCCGGAAGGTTCAGTTCCAGCAGACCAAGAATGGTGGGAGAAATATCCCGCAACGATCCACCCTCACGCAACCCCACTCGCTTGCCTTGTTCGCTCACCAGCAAAAACGGCACCGGATTCGTCGTGTGCGCCGTATGCGGTCCACCGCTCACCGGGTCAATCAGCATCTCCGCATTCCCATGATCGGCCGTAATGATCCAACTCGCCCCAGCCGTCCGCACGGCTTTATAAATCCGTTCCAGCTGCGCGTCTACAGCCTCCACGGCCTTCACCGTCGGCTCCATCTTGCCCGAATGCCCCACCATGTCCGCATTCGCAAAGTTCACAATCATCACGTCGAACGCCCGGTCGCCCAGCTGCCGCTCCACAATGTCGCCAATTCCCTCGCACGACATCTCCGGCGCCAGATCATAGGTGGCCACCTTCTTTGACTGCACCAGCTCCCGATCTTCCCCCGGAAACGGCTTCTCAATCCCGCCGTTAAAGAAGTACGTCACATGCGCATACTTTTCCGTCTCCGCCACGCGCAGGTTCCGCAGCTCATGCTTGGCCATCACGTTCGCCAGCAGGTTATCCATGCTCTCCGGCGGAATCACAACCGGCAAGGTGAACTTCGGGTCGTACCGCGTCATCGTGATGTAATGCAGATCCGCCGGGCAGTCTTCGCGCCGAATCTCCAGCTCCAACTCATCCGCCTTTGGCAGCTCAATGCCCGCGTTCTTCGTCAACCCACTGCGCCGCGCCAGCACCCGCGTAATCTGCCGCACACGGTCTGACCGGTAGTTGAAACAAATCACCGCATCGCGATCACTGATCCGCGCAATCGGCTTCCCAAGCTCATCCACGCACACAAACGGCTCGATAAACTCGTCGGTAATTCCGTTGTTGTAGCTCTCCCGCACGCGCGCAATGGCGTCGACGTACGCTCCGCCCTCGGCCTGCCCACGCACCATCGCGTTAAAGGCCTTGTGCTCTTTTTCCCAGCGCAAATCGCGATCCATCGCAAAGTACCGCCCGCTCACACTGGCAAGTTGCCCCACGCCGTACTCCGCAAAATTTGCTTTCAACTCCGTCAGGTAGCCCGCGCCCGAGCTCGGCATCGTATCGCGCCCGTCGGTAAATGCATGCACATACACCCGCTTCAGCCCACGCATCGCGGCCATGCGCAACAACGCCCAAAGGTGCCGCTGATGCGAGTGCACCCCACCATCCGACACCAGCCCGATCAGGTGCAGCGCCTGCCCTTCCTGCGCTCCCACCTCCATCGCCCGCACAATCGTCGGGTCCTCAAAGAACTCCCCCGTGGCAATAGCCGCATCAATGCGCGAAATATCCATCCGCACCACACGCCCCGCGCCAAGGTTCAAATGCCCCACCTCGGAGTTCCCCATCTGCCCATCCGGCAAGCCCACAAAATGCTCACTCGCCCGGATCAGCGTGTTGGGATACTCACGCAACAGCTTGTCATAGGTAGGCTTCCGCGCGGAGGCAATGGCATTGCCGTGCATCTCCGCGCGGTACCCCCAACCGTCCAGAATTGTCAGTAGTACAGGACCGTTACGACGAGACATGATCCTCGCTACTCCGCGCAGTTCACAGCCGTGCGCCCCAAAAACAACGCCGCGCCGCCAAGCTCTTCTTCAATGCGCAGCAGCTGGTTGTACTTCGCAATCCGGTCCGTACGCGAAGCCGACCCCGTCTTGATTTGCCCCGCACCCGTGCCTACCGCAAGGTCCGCAATAAACGTATCTTCCGTCTCGCCCGAACGGTGCGAGATGATCGCCGAATACCCATTGCGCCGCGCCAGTTCAATCGCATCCAGCGTCTCGGAGATCGTGCCGATCTGGTTCACCTTCACCAAAATCGAGTTCGCCACGCCCTCTTCAATGCCGCGCTGCAACATGCGCGTATTCGTCACGAACAGGTCATCGCCCACCAGCTGCACCTTGCGGCCAACCTTGTCCGTCAACAGGCGCCAACCAGACCAGTCGTTCTCGTCCATGCCGTCTTCGAGCGACACAATCGGGTACTGCCGCGTCCAGCTCTCCCAATAGCTAGCCATCTGCTCGGAGGTCTTTTCGCTCTTGTCCGACTTGTGAAACACATACCGGTTCTTCGCCTTGTCAAAGAACGAACTCGCCGCCGGATCCAGCGCGATTGCGATCTCTTCCCCGGCCTTGTAGCCCGCCAGCTCGATCGCCTCCAGAATCACCTCAATGGCTTCCACATTCGACTTCAGCGAAGGCGCAAACCCGCCCTCATCGCCCACTGCGGTGCTATACCCACGCTTCTTCAACACACCCTTCAGCGTGTGGAATACCTCCGTACCCCAGCGCAACGCATCGGAAAAACTCTCCGCACCCACCGGCATCACCATGAACTCCTGGAAGTCCACGTTGTTGTCCGCATGCGCTCCGCCGTTCAAAATGTTCATCATCGGCGTCGGCAGCAGGCACGCATTCACGCCGCCCAGATAGCGGTACAGCGGCAGCCCCAGGGACTCCGCAGCGGCCCGCGCACACGCCATCGAAACCGCCAGGATCGCATTTGCACCCAGTTTGCCCTTGTTCTCCGTGCCGTCAAGGGACAACATCGTCGCATCGATCAGCCGCTGATTGCTCGCATCCAGCCCCTTCAGCTCCGGCGCCAGAATCGTCTCGATGTTTTCGACGGCCTGCAACACACCTTTGCCCATGTAGTGCTCTTTGTCGCCGTCGCGCAACTCCACGGCCTCGTGCTCGCCTGTGGACGCTCCGCTCGGCACCGCAGCCCGGCCACGAACACCATCCTCCAGGATGACATCGGCCTCCACCGTCGGATTACCGCGACTGTCCAGGATCTCCCGCGCACGTATTGCCACAATCTCTGTCATCGACTGCCTCCACCTTCTCTTCTTATCTTTTTTTCGCCCACCCGCTCCCTGAGCGATGCGGTGGTGCAAACGTTCTTCCAGGCGCGGCCTGCGGTCCACGGCAACCTCGTTACCATGCGTGCCGAAAATGGTCTCAATCAGTTCTGCCAACGGCCCCTCGCCGGGCTAATTCTAGCAAACGGAGTTCGCGCTATCGTGTACGGCTTTCCTCGCCGGAAACTTCCCCGTGGAGCCCAGTCATCCGCTCCCGCAACGCTGCACCCGGGGTCTCTTGCCCGCGCCCGCTACGCAACCCTGCCAGTTCCCGGCGCAACACCGGCAACGCCAGCCGCACACGCGTTCCGCGCCCCGGCCGGCTCTCCACGTCCACCTCGCCCTCATCCGCATACAGCACCTGCATACGCTCCCGCACATTGCTCATGCCAATCCCGAACCCTTCACGTCCCGGCACCGCCTCTCGCCTCGCACGCGCTGACGGCGCCCCATCCGGCGTCATGCCCACACCATCGTCCTCCACCTCCAGCAGCAGCCGCGCCCCCTGCACCCGTCCCCGCAGCGTCACCGTGCCTCCGGAGATGCGCGGCTCCAGCCCATGCTTGATGCTGTTCTCAATCAAGGGCTGCAGCAACATGCTCGGCACCTCCATCCCCATCGCCTCGTCAGAAATCTCCTTCACCACCCGAAGCTTGTCGCCGAAGCGGATCACCTCGATATCCAGGTAATCATCCGTAAACGCCAGCTCCTCCTCGAGCGGCACAAACGCATCCCGCTCCCGCAGCAGCGTCCGCAAAATGCGCCCCAGCTTCACAATCATCTCCCGCGCCAGCTCCGGCTCCGACCGGATCAACGACGCAATCGAGTTCAGCGTATTGAACAAAAAGTGCGGGTTGATTTGCCGTTGCAGCGCATCCAAGCGCGCCTCCAGCAGCAACCGGCTCTGCTCCTCCAGCTTCCGCTCAATCCGCACCGCATTCCAGATCTTCAGCGGAATGCCCACCGTCACCGGCGTACACACGCAGATCAACAGCTGCAGCCACCAGATCTTTGAGTAAAGATCGAAATACCGGTGCGGCTCGAACCGTGAAAGCTCACTCGTAGCCAGCTGCGTCGCCATCAACAGCAGCAGCAGAGAAATCTGCCGATCCAACTGCGGCCGCCGTAATAGCCGCCGCACCCAGCGGTACAGGCTCAAATCCACCAGCGGCGAAAACGACCAGATCGTCTCCTCATCCGCAAACCGCCGGAACGTCCCAAACAGGCACGCCACGCCAACATTCACCGGCAAGCTCAGCCACTCATGATGCCCCAGCGCCGGCAGCGCCAACACCGCCCCGCCCAACGCCGCATCCGCCGGCCCCAGCAGCAGCCCCAGCAGCGCTGTGGCCTCCAGCGAGATATCCGCGGCTAAAAAGTTCGGCACCCGCACCCGAATCCAAACACCAAGCGCCAGCGGCACACAGATCCACGCCAGCAGCCTCAGCCGTTCCCCGCGGCCCCGGTGATCCAGCAGCAACCGCTTGAACCGCACCGACCGCGCCAGCGAACTCGCTACCGCCGCAGCCACGCCCAGGGTCACCAGCAACGAAATCAGCAGCAGCTTCGAGTCAACCGTGCGCACCCTCCCACTCTACGCGTCACTACCGACCGGAAGCCGCACCAGCGACCGGCAACTACCCTCCGATACCTCACCAGCCCGCAATGCATCGACAACCGAAACCGAAACCGAAACCGAAACCGAAACCGAAAC
>CAXSBL010000031.1:13828-25256 GCA_964235515.1 uncultured Bryocella sp. | reverse complement strand
AACTGACAACTGACAACTGACAACTGAGCAAGCTCCCGCGAATCCTTCCCCAACCCGCAGAATCTATACTGCTTGTATGCCGCTGCTCAGCATCACCAAGGTCGCCGATGCGGACTTCCCTACCCGCTGGGGTCAATTCCGCATTCTGGGCTTTGAGGGCATCACCCAGCCGGGCGATCCCACCCGCCGTGCCATTGAAGGTGCCGTCGCGCTCGTCATGGGCGACATTCATGCCGCGCCGCCGATCGTCCGCATCCACTCCCAATGCCTCACCGGCGACGTCTTTCACTCCCTCCGCTGCGACTGCCACGACCAGCTCCACCTGGCCCTGCGCCGCATCGCCGACGAGGGCGCCGGCATCGTCCTCTACGAGCAGCAGGAAGGCCGCGGCATCGGCCTCATGGCCAAGCTCCGCGCCT
Source organism: uncultured Bryocella sp. (assembly GCA_964235515.1). GTDB lineage: Bacteria > Acidobacteriota > Terriglobia > Terriglobales > Acidobacteriaceae > Granulicella. The sequence goes on along the minus strand of CAXSBL010000031.1, from coordinate 24,837 downwards.
ACGAGCTACAGGACAAGGGCATGGACACGGTCGAAGCCAATCACGAACTCGGCTTCCCCACCGACCTTCGCCACTTTGAGCTCCCCGCCGCCATCCTGCAGCACTTGGGCATCCCCGCCGTGCGCCTCATGACCAACAACCCCGAAAAAGTCGCAGCGCTCGAAGACGCCGGCATCCGCGTCATCGAACGCCTCAGCGCCACCATTCCCTCGGAACCCACCTTCGAACGCTACCTCGAAACCAAACGGGAGAAGCTCGGCCACCTGGTCAGCTAAACCAGATGCGTCCCGCCTCGTCTTGTGGCTTTCTTTAGGCGGTCCGGGTCCAGCCGCCACCCGACGCGGAACGGTACCTCCATGCCACAGTTCGCTCATGTAAGTTGAAGCAGCCTTCACGCCGGGACCAAGGAGCAACAGATCGGTGCGAGTTTCGCGCCAGCGCCCGACGCCGTGAAGCCCTGGCGATTCGTATCTCAACGCCTCCGTTTACAGACGCCTTCGTTGGTTCGGTCGCCGGCCTTCGTCCTCTTTCAAGCAAAATCAGCCATCAGTTCGAACTGCCGGCCGCCACCTTCGCCGTCGTCACGGCCTGTCCCAGATGCCGCGCGGTGTGCTCTGCGCAGTGCACCAGCATACCTCCGAGGGTGGTCGGCAATTGGCTCCGCCCGATGCCGCGCGTCTCGGCGTACTGCTCCGGCCGCAGTTGCAGAATCCTCTCCCTGGCCTTTGCTACACCATCCTCAAATTCCTGGAGCAACTCCCCTTTCTCTCCCTTCTCCATCTCGGAAGCCAGGCAATCCAGTTGCGCCTGCTCCAGGAGCCGGCCTTCCGCATAGGTCAGCAGTCGGTCGAGCGAGCGGACGATGTGCCGCAACTGAAAGGCCACCGGCGGCAGTCCCAAGGGCCGGGCAAACATCTGCTCTTGGTCCAAGCCTGCACACCAGCGCTGGACATCCTCCTCCGTCAATTCCAAAACATGCAGCACCCCGCGCCGGATCGGATCAAGCTCCGTATGCGTGTTGCGCATCCACGGCTCAACTTCCATCGCACTCCCCTTGCACTCTATTTCTACGTTCTGATTAGAGTGGGAGGTGGCCCTCCGTGTCAGAACCGCTCGGCCACTTCAAATGCGCGATCTCAACACAGGTCCGCAAGCTTCGCAGCCATCGCAATCCACCGTACCGAAGTCATTGCGTTGAGGACTTCAGAAGCGAAGTACCCCGGGGGAGGGACCGCTCACAGCCCCTCCCGCGCCCGAAACGCCCGCACCACCTCCGCCGGATCCTGATGTTGTCCGTCGACGAGCAGATTCATCGCCCGCATCTCATCCTCACTGATCTTGCCTGCGAGCCGTTCGGCCGCCTTCCCAATCGCCGGCCATCGTTGCAGCGAATCATCCCGCACCAGCGGCACCGCCTCATAAGGCGGGAAGTAGTGCCGGTCATCTACCAGCGTCACAAATCCCATCGCCTGGATCGCCCCGTCAGTAGAGTTCCCCGCCACAATGTCCACCTGATGCGCCGCCAGCGAACGGTACAGCAGGCCCAGCTCCATCGTCCGCGGCGAGCCGGCAAAGTGCAGCCCATAGGCCTGCCGCAGCCCCGGCAATCCATCCGGCCGCTCCGCAAACTCATACCCCACGCCAAGCTTCCATTGCGGCGCCACCCGCGCGGCATCCGAAATCGTCCGCAGATGAAGCCGCCGCGCATCCTCGCCGCGCACCACCATCGCAAACGTGTCCTGAAACCCCATCCCAGGCCCCACGGTCACCTTGTACCGCTGCTGGTACAGCCGCGCAATCTCGCTGTCCACCAGCGCCGTGTTCCCGCGTTCAGAGGCAGGCGGCAGAGGCTGCTTTAGAATCGCCGTCAACGCCGTACCTGTGTACTCCACGTAGCCATCAATGCGATCCGAGATCAACGCCTGCTGACACAGATAGCTCCCTGCCAGCCAAAAGCGCCGCTCCACCGGGCCGCCGCCTTGCGCCTCAATCTCCTGCGCCAGCATCTCGCCCAGAATCACCTGTTCCGTAAAGTTCTTCGCCCCGATCACCACATGCGAGGACCGCGGCGGCGCGCAAGCGGTCAACCCTGCCAAACCTGCCAACGCAGTCCAGCTCAGCAGGCGAGCCTGCAATCTCACCGCCGCACCGTCAGCCGCTTCTCTGCCAATCCCAATAGCCCGTCGGCACCCAACGCCAGCAGCGCCGCCGGGATCGCCCCCGCCAGCACCAGCCCGTTGTCCACACTCGCCACGCCGCGAAAGATCAGCTCACCCAACCCACCCGCGCCGACCGCCGCCGCAATCGTCGCCACACCCACGCAGATCACCGTCGCCGTCCGCAGCCCAGCAAGAATCACGCTCGCCCCCATCGGCAGCTCCACCTTCCGCAGCCGCTGCCAGCCCGTCATCCCCAGCGCGTTCGCCACATCGATCAACGCCGGATCCACCGAGCTGATGCCCACGTAGGTATTGCGAATGATCGGCAATAACGCATAGCCGGTCAGCGCCACAATCGCCAGCCGCGCCGCCCGGTCGCCCAGAAACGGCACCGGCAGCAGCAGCCCAAATAACGCCAGGCTCGGAATCGTCTGCAGAATATTCGCCACCGTCAGCACCGGCCGCGCCAGCGCCTGCCTGCGCGTCAGCAATACACCCAGCGGCAGCCCGATCGCACTCGCCCACAGGATCGCGCTCAACGTGAGCCAAAGGTGCTCGAACGTTAGCCTGCCGATCTCCGCCCCATAACGGTGCAGAAAGGTTTGCATCAGCGTGACCCGCCCTTGCCGTCGTCGGCGTCCCGCGGCTGCGTCGCCCGCACATACGCCTGCACCGCCGGCTGCTTGGCCTGCATGAAATCGTCCGCCGCGACATCGGCCACCACGCGCCCCGTCTCCAGCAGGATCACCCGATCCGCCAGAAACAACGCCTCCGGCAGATCATGCGTTACGACCAGCGTCGTCGTCCGGGCCTCGCGCAACAGCTTCCGCACCGTCGTCTGAATCTCCGCCCGCGTCAGCGGATCGAGCGCTCCAAACGGCTCATCCATCAGCATGATCTTTGGCGACGTAATCAGTGCACGGGCCACACCCACCCGTTGCCGTTGTCCCCCGCTCAGCTGCCACGGGAAGCGCTCCAGCAGCGCGGGCTCCAGTCCCACACGTTCCAGCGCTTCGCCCGCGGCGGCCTGTCCCCCTTGTGCCAATCTGCCTGTCAGCTCCAATGGCATCGCAACATTCCGCTTCACGGTCAGGTGCGGAAACAGTCCACTCTCCTGAATCACATAGCCGATACCATGCCGCAGTCCCAGCAGATCGCTTGTCGCCACATCCTGCCCGTTCACGGCGACGCGCCCTGACGTCGGCATCACCAGTCCATTCACGGTGCGCAGCAGCGTGGTTTTGCCGGAACCGCTACGCCCCAGCAGCGCCGTGGTCGTTCCCGGTTCGCAGCAGAACGAGATGCCGTCCAACAAAACACGGCCGTCCGGCAGCCGGAAGCTCACATCCGCGAACTCCACACTGCCGTCGGCCATAGTTTCACTCGTACTCTCAGACCACAACTCCGGAACGGAGAATCTGGAGCTACGCCACCGCTTCCGGATCGCTCTCGGCCCCGCCCTGCTCGCCTTCCGCCGCCTCTGGGGAAGGCGGCGGTGCTACGGCCGTGGGGTTCGTGGCACCCTTCACACGCACCACGGTGATCTTGTCAAAGCCTTCCTTGAAGGCCGGCGGACGCAGTCGCTCCGCCATCTTGTGCATCACCTCGTCCGTTACCTGGCGATCGCGCTTTGAGTTCCGCTCCAGGCACACGCTCAGCGGCACATCAAAAAACACCGCCTGCACCTCATACCCAAAGCTCTTCGCCATCTTGATCCACTGCCGGCGCTCGTGCGGACTCAGGTTCGTCGCATCCACATAATTCCAAGGCATTTTGGCAATAAGGCGCGCCCGCAGCAGGCTGCGCAGCGTGCTGAACACCAGCCCCTGGTAGCGCTGTTCGGTGATGTCGTCGAACAGAATGTTGCGCAGCATATCGCTTGAAAGCGGCTGCACACCCCGGCGCTTGTACCAGGTCGTCTTACCGGACCCTGGCAGACCGATGGTCAGCACCACATACCCGCGCGGCGACCGCGGCGGCACCGCGGGGGCCTCGCTAGGCGGCGTGCCCACCGAATCCGGCTGCGTCTCCACCACCAGCTGCGGCGGGTGCGCATGCGGTTCGGCCACAGCCGGTTCGACCAGATCCGTCAAAGCTCCATTGTCTATCTCACCGCTGTCTGCCTCGGAGCTGTCATCACTCCCCGGCTCGAAGCCGTTCAGCTGGACATCCGGCAGATCCGGCGTCTCCGCAAAGGCCTGCTCCGCTTGCTGTTCCGGGTTCTGCACCTGCGTGTCCGCCTCGGGGTACGAGGGCCGCAGGGGGGCCGGTTGGTCGGCAGGCAACTCCTGCCCGATCTTGCCTGTGGACTCCGACTCATTCGGAGCTCGTCTGGAACGTCGTCTCATGAACCTCTCGCGCAACCATTCGCGCATACCCAGCGTTGTATCACAGCCCGGCACTGCTGCGAAATTGGTGCAGAAAGCACCTCCAGGCGTCCGCCCCATTCCCGATTGCCCGCCCCCGGCCCCTCTGATAGCCTCAAGAGGTTGCGCCGCCCTCCTCCCGGACCGTGGCGCAGATACGTCGTTCCAAGGAAAGAGAGCACAGGCAAATGGCGGTAAAGGTAGGCATCAACGGCTTCGGACGCATCGGTCGCAACGTCTTTCGCACCGCCCTCGGCAACCCTGATCTCGAAATCGTCGCGGTCAACGACCTGACCACGCCCGCCACCCTCGCCCATCTGCTCCAGTTCGACTCCATCCTCGGCAACCTTAAAAACGAGATCACCTCGGGCGCCGACTCCATCACCGTCGACGGCAAAACCATCAAAGTCTTCGCCCAGCGCGACCCGGCCAACCTCGACTGGGCCTCCGTGGGCGTCGAAATCGTCGTAGAATCCACCGGCTTCTTCACCGACGCCGAAAAGGCCAAGGTCCACCTCGGTCCCAGCGCCAGCGGCCAACCTTCGACCGTAAAAAAGGTGATCATCTCCGCCCCCGCCACCAACGAGGACCTCACCGTCGTCCTCGGCGTCAACGACGACAAGTACGACCCAGCGAAGCACAACATCATCTCGAACGCCAGCTGCACCACCAACTGCCTCGCCCCGGTCGTCAAGGTCCTCAACGACACCTTCGGCATTCAGTCCGGCATCATGACCACCATCCACAGCTACACCAATGACCAGGTGGTCCTCGACGCTCCGCACAAGGACCTCCGCCGCGCCCGCGCCGCCGCGCTCTCGATGATTCCCAGCTCCACCGGGGCAGCCAAGGCCCTGAAGCTCGTCATCCCGGAGATGGACGGCAAGCTCGACGGCTTCGCCATCCGCGTCCCCACCCCCAACGTCTCCGTCGTCGATCTCACCTTCACCGCTGCCAAGCCCATCGACGCCAAAAGCATCAACGCCGCCCTCAAAGCCGCCGCGGAAGGCCCCATGAAGGGCATCCTTGGCTACACAGAGTTGGAACTCGTAAGCTCCGACTTCCGCGGCAATCCCAATTCTTCGATCGTCGACTCCAAACTCACCAAAGCCGTAGGCAACACCGGCAAGGTCATCAGCTGGTATGACAACGAGTGGGGCTACTCCAGCCGCGTGAAAGATTTGATCCTGTTTCTTGTTAAAAAGGGCATGTAACAGGACCCCATCTCGTCGAAAGTCTCAACTCCGGCGACGCTGGGAGTAGACGAGGGTTGTATAGCGCTGCACACCCTCGTTTCTTGTAAAATCTGGACAGGTGGACGACATGGACAGAACCTTAACAAGGGTGACCAGCTTTGCGGACCAGCAGCGCGAAACCTACCGCTACTGGCGTAGCCGTCCATCGTCCGAACGCTTTGAGGCAACCTGGGAACTGAGCCGCGAGATGTACGCGGAATACCATCGGAGCAAGGGTATCGTTCATGCTGAAGGACCAGCGCGATCTTTTACTCGCATTCAACGCGCATAAGGTTAAGTACGTGGTCATAGGCGGGTATGCCTTCAACCACTACACTGAGCCTCGAGCGACGAAAGATTTGGATGTCTTCGTGGACAGCTCAGACGAAAACGCACATCGGGTTTTTCAGGCCTTGGCGGCCTACGGTGCGCCGGTAGCGGGCTATACCCCTGCTGATTTTCAAGATGCTAGGTTCGGGTTTCAGTTCGGCACGCCTCCCAGTCGTGTTGATGTGCTATTGGCCATCGACGCGCTCAGCTTCGATGAGGCCTGGAAAAACAGCGTCACGGGAATAACCGGAGATGGGATCCGTTCACTATCTCAGCGTGCAGGATATGATCAAAAATAAGTTGGCCGTGGGTCGTCTGCGAGACTTAGCCGACGTCGAAGCTCTTCGGGAAGCAGAGGCCAGCAGCGAGAACGGAAATCTGGCCAGGTAACTCCTCTCCAGACCCCGATCGCAAGATCTGTCACGCTCAACTCAGGTATCCTCATACCCGATGCCTAAGCTTTCCATCACCGATCTCGATCTCGCCCACAAGCGCGTCTTCCTCCGCGTCGACTTCAACGTCCCCCTCAAGGACGGCCGCATCATCGACGACACCCGCATCCGCGAGACGATCCCCACCATCGAGTACGCTCTGCGCCACAAGGCCAAGCTCATCCTCGGCGCGCACCTCGGCCGCCCCAAGGGCAAACCCGAGCCCTCCATGAGCCTGCGCCCCGTGGTCACCCGCCTGCGCGAACTGCTCGACCACGTCATGGGACCGCAGGAGAACGTCGCCTTCGCCCCCGACTGCGTAGGTGAGATCGCCGAAGAGCTCGCCAAAAACCTCGAATCCGGTCAGCCGCTCCTGCTCGAAAACCTTCGCTTCCACGCCGGCGAAGAAGCCAACGACCCCGCTTTTGCCGAACAATTGGCCGGTCTCTGCGACCTCTACGTCAACGACGCCTTCGGTGCCGCCCACCGCGCCCACGCCTCCACCGCTGCCCTCCCCGAGCTCATCCGCAAGCGCGGCGGCCAGGCCGCCGCCGGCCTACTCATGCAAAAAGAGCTCGACTATCTAGGCAAGGCCATGACCGAACCCGCAAAGCCCTTCGTCGCCATCATCGGCGGCGCCAAGGTCTCGGACAAAATCGAGGTCATCAACGCTCTGCTCGACAAGGTCGACGCCCTGCTCATCGGCGGCGCCATGGCCTATACCTTTCTCAACGCCCAGGGCCAGACCACCGGCAAATCCCTCGTCGAACCCGACAAAGTCGATGTCGCCAAAGCCGCGCTCGATAAGGCCGCCGAACGTAACGTCAAGTTCCTGCTCCCGGTAGACCACATCCTCGCCGACAAGTTCTCCGCCGACGCCCACACAGAGGTCTTTGCCGGCAACGGCCCGTTCCCAGCCGAAAAAATGGCCCTCGACATTGGTCCCGATACCATCAAGCTCTTCGCCGACGAGATCGCCACGGCAGCCACAATCCTCTGGAACGGTCCCATGGGCGTCGCCGAGCTCGCTCCCTTTGCCCACGGCACAAACGCCGTCGCAGAAGCCCTTGCAGCCAACGCCGCCGCGATCACCATCGTCGGCGGTGGAGACTCGGTCGCCGCCATCCAGAACTCCGGCTATGCCGACAGGGTCACCCACATCTCCACCGGCGGCGGCGCCAGCCTTGAGTTCCTCGAAGGCAAGGTTCTTCCCGGCGTGGAAGCCCTTTCGGACAGATAGCCCCTTCGCCGCGGCAGCAGCCCGTAAGTGCACGGTACGGGCTCTTGCCACATCGATCATCCACCCGTACTCTCGGGTAATCGCCGTTCAACCACCTGCCACCCGGAGCCGTTTTTTCATGCGTAAACCGATGATTGCCGGCAATTGGAAGATGCACAAGACGCCGCGCGAATCACTGGCCTTCCTCGACGCTTTCTTTCCTCTGGTGGAAGGACACGACCGTGATGACATCCTCGTTCTGCCCACGATGAGTTCGCTCGCCTTTGTGGTCGAAGCCACCGAAGGCACCAACGTCCGGGCCGGTGCCCAGAACATGCATTGGCTGAACGAAGGCCCCTACACCGGCCAGACCTCGCCCACCATGCTCGTCTCCATCGGCTGCCGGCACGTCATGCTCGGCCACTCCGAGCAAAGGCTCTACTTCTCGGAAAGTTACGAGCGCGTAAATCTCAAGCTCAAGGCCGCCATCAACCACGGCATCACACCGATCGTCTGCGTGGGTGAACTACTGGCGGAACGGGAAGACGGCAAAACCGAACAGATTCTGCGCGGCCAGGTGCGCTCCGCCCTGCGCAATATTTCCCCCAACGAGGCACGCCGGCTCCTGATCGCGTACGAACCCATCTGGGCCATCGGTACCGGCTCAACAGCTTCGCCCGAGATCGCTGCCGAAGCCCACGCCCAGATCCGCGCTGAGGTGGCCCACTGCTGCGGCGACGCGGTCGCAGAGAGCACCCGCATCCTCTACGGCGGCTCCGTAAAGCCCGACAACATCTCGGACCTTATCGCCCAGGAAGAGATCGATGGCGCCCTCGTGGGTGGCGGCAGCCTTCTTCCCACCGACTTCGCCGGCATCGTCCACTACAAAACGGCCTAGCGGCAGTTGGGCCTAGTGCACCACGCCGGCCTGATCCCAGGGCCAATACACCACGGCAGCCTTGCCGTAGATCAGATCCCGGGGCACGGGTCCAAAGTCGCGGCTGTCGCTCGAGATCGACCGGTGGTCACCCATCACGAAAAACTCCCCCCGCGGAATAGTGCGTGGGGGCAACGAACGGTCATCCTGATACTTCTCCGGGACATACGGCTCATTCAACGCTGTTCCGTTCACGGAAACAACGCCGTGGTCCACGGAAAGTGAGTCTCCCGGCAGCGCAATTACCCGCTTGATGTAGCTCTTCGAGTGGTCGTGCGGGTAGTAAAACACCACAACATCGCCCCGGTGAATCGCCTCAAAGCGGTACGCAAACTTGTTGATGAACAGTCGGTCCTGGTCCTCAAGGCGCGGCAGCATGCTCGTCCCCTCAACCCGGACCGGCTGGTACAGGAAGAGAATGATGAACAGGGACACCACCAGGGAGACGAAAAGGTCTCGCGACCACGCCCCCAACCCCAGGCCGCCGTGGGGAGCGGAGCCCGCGCTGGGGGCACTGGCCGGAGCCGTCGCCGGAATATCTTCTGTGGAATTTGACATGGTAAAACAGGAATACCGTTTCAGTTCGCCACAGTAGTTTAGACGGTTCTTCCACCTTTGCGGTACCGCATGCTGCATTAGGGCTGTCGCGACGCGCTGAGCTTGGCGTATGCTATGTAAAGTCGCTTCCTATGGCCACGTTGACTCAGAATCCGATCGCCAACCCCGAGAAGCAGGTGCCGAAACCGACGCCTGAGCTGCATAGCCTTCCGACGGAACGGATGAATGAAGCCTCTGCCGGACTTGACACCAAGTCGGCGCTGGAAATTGCCCGCATCATCAATCAGGACGATGCAAAGGTCGCCAATGCGGTGAAAAAGGCGCTCCCCGAAATCGCTATGGTCATTGATACTGTGGCCCGTTCCTTGCGTGACGGCGGCCGCCTCATCTACGTCGGTGCCGGCTCCTCGGGCCGCATCGCAGCCCTCGACTCCTCCGAGTGCCCGGCGACATTTTCCACAGACTCGCAACAGGTGCAGTACCTCATGGCGGGCGGCCCCAAAGCCCTGGCCTCTGCCTCCGATGTGAACGAGGATTCCCCCGAGATCGGTCAGCGGGACGTGGCCAAACGCCGTCCCACGCGCAAGGACGTCGTCATCGGTGTCTCCGCCTCCGGTCGTACGCCGTATGTGGTCGGCGCCGTAGAGTACGCCCGAGCCCGCGGTGCCAAAACCGCGGCCATCACCTGCAACCCAAATTCTGACCTTTCCCAGGTCGCCGATATCACCATCTGCGCCGAAGTTGGTCCAGAAGTCCTTTCTGGCTCAACGCGTATGAAGGCATCGACTGCTCAGAAGATGATTCTGAATACCATCACCACCGGAGCCATGACCCGCTTGGGCTATGTCTACGACAACCTGATGGTGAATGTGCACATGAAGAACGCCAAGCTTGTCGAGCGTGGCATCCGCGTGCTCATGAAACTCTGCGACATCGACCGCGAGACCGCGATCCGCACCATCAAGTCCGCCGGGAAGAGTATCCCGATCGCCGTCGTCATGCTCAAGGCCAGCGTAGACAAGATGGAAGCCGTTCGCCGTCTGAAGAAATCCGAAGGCAATGTTCGTCTTGCCATCGAAGACTCCCGGCTGGAACTCTAAAAGCGAAGTTACTTGCCAGGTAGTTACCATCTCCTCTATCTGGCGCAACATCTTTTCATTTCCGTGTCTGTATCTGCAGGCTGCATGATTCCAGTGCAGCGGACCTTAGCAGGAGCGGCTCAATGAATCGTCTTACCATCACCACCTCCCTGGCCTTTGCCCTAAGCTGCGGCGCTGCCTTCGCGCAGACCGCCGATCCCCAGCAGGCTCCCGTGGCACAGACCTCCAACGGGGCTCAGGACGCGGCTCCCATGCACGGCCGGCATCACCACCCCAATCCGCAGCGGCAGGCGGAGATGATCAGCCGCAAATTGAATCTCACCCCGGACCAGACCTCCAGAATCGAACCCATCCTGGCCAGCCGCGACCAGCAGATGGAAGCCCTGCACGGGAACACCCAACTCGCCCCCGCAGACCGGCATGCGCAGATGAGATCCATCAACCAGACCGCGGAGCAGCAAATGAGCGGTATTCTCTCGCCCGATCAGATGGCCCAACTGAAGGAGATGCGTCACCATCGCATGCACCACGGTGAGTCCGGCGATGCACCTGCACCAGCCCCCACAGCTTAATTCGTTCGGTTAATGCAAGATCGGCCGGAGCCAACCCCTCCGGCCTTTTCCTTTGTCCGCATGCCAGCATGAAGCCGGCTGGCTTCTCCGCAGAAGTCCTGA
>CAXSBL010000031.1:2994-13728 GCA_964235515.1 uncultured Bryocella sp. | reverse complement strand
TGGCACCCATCTTGGCACCCGCTTTGCCCGCTCTGTTTCGTACACTGGAGCGATGGATAAGTTCGTAGTGCGCGGCGGCAATCCCCTGCTGGGCACGGTAAAGATCTCCGGCGCAAAGAATTCCGCCCTCCCCTGCATGGCCGCGGCCATCCTCACCGAGGAAGAGGTCGTTCTCGAAAACATCCCGCAGGTCCGCGACATCGAGACCGAACGCCGGCTGCTCGAATCCATGGGCGCCGAGGTGGAACTCGGCTACGGCCGCGCGCAGCACCGCACCTCCATCAAGTGCGCCGTGCTCTCAGATCCCGTAGCCAAATACGAGATCGTCAAGACCATGCGTGCCAGTTCGCTCGTGCTCGGCCCGCTGATTGCCCGCACCGGCATCGCCCGTGTCGCCATGCCCGGCGGTTGCGCCATCGGCGGCCGCCCGATCGACTTGCACATCAGGGGTCTCGAGTCCATGGGCGCCACTGTCACCCAGGAGCACGGCTATCTCGAAGCCCGCACCCCGGAAAACGGAAAAGCTCGTCTCAAAGGCGCTCATATCGTCTTTGACAAGATCACCGTAACCGGCACCGAAGATCTGCTCATGGCCGCCACGCTCGCCGACGGCGAAACGCTCTTCGAAAACTGCGCCCGCGAGCCCGAGGTCACTGACCTCGCAACCATGCTCAACGCCATGGGCGCAAAAATCGAGGGCGCCGGCACCTCCACCATCCGCGTGCAGGGCGTCACCAGCCTCCACGGCTGCCGCCACCGCATCAATCCTGACCGCATCGAGGCCGGCACCTTTCTGATCGCCGGCGCCATCACCGGCGGCGACCTCAACATCGACTGCTGCAACCCCAAACACCTGGGTTCCCTGCTTGCCAAACTCGAACAGTGCGGCGTGCGGCTGGAGATCGGCACCGACAACGTGCGCGTGCACTCCGGCGGCAAACTGAACGCCGCTGATATGAGCACCGAAGAGTACCCCGGCTTCCCCACCGACATGCAGGCCCAATTCATGGCCCTGATGACGCAGGCGGAAGGCACCTCGACCATTACGGAAAACATCTTCGAAAATCGCTTCATGCACGTCGGCGAGTTGAACCGCATGGGCGCCAACATCACCGTCAATGGTCGTTCCGCGACTGTCCGCGGCGGTTCAAAGCTGCAGTCCGCGGCCGTGATGTGCTCTGACCTGCGCGCCAGCGCAGCCCTCGTCCTCGCCGCGCTGGTCGCCGACGGGGAAAGCATCCTGGACCGCGTGTACCACATTGATCGCGGCTACGAGCACATCGAAGAAAAGCTGCGCGGCGTCGGCGCCCAGATCCGCCGCATGGGTGAGATCTTCGGCAAAAAATAGCCCTGCTGCCAGCGAAGCGGCATTCCCCGGTGCCGCTCGCCGCAACCCTCCCTGTTTCCAACCCTTATAATGAGGCGATGCGGTTGATCGTGAAGTTGTCCGCACTGCTGGTACTGTTCGCGAGCGCCTCCGGCTTGGCCTCCGCACAGGCCGTCCCGAACGGGAACACTGCCGGTGGGCGCGTCGTTCTGGTGCTGCCATTTGAGAACCGCTCCGGCAATCCGTCGCTGAACTGGATCGGCGACTCCTTCCCGGATACGCTGGACCGCCGCCTGGGTTCCGCCGGCTTTCTCACCATCTCCCGCGACGACCGTGCCTACGCCTACGAGCACCTGGGTCTTCCTGAAGGGTTTCGCCCTTCCCGCGCAACCTCCATCCAGATTGCCCGTCAGCTTGATGCCAATGACGTCATCGTGGGCAGCTTCACGGTGACCGGCAACACGCTCACCGCGCAGGCCCGTGTGCTCTCCATCGATGATCTCCGCCTCTCCCAAACTCTGGCGGACAGCGCCGATCTTCAGCACCTCTTCGACGCCGAAAACGCTGTCGCCTGGAAGATTGCCCGTTCCATACAGCCCGGTTTCAGTGTGGCGGAGAGCACCTTCGTGGGCGCTCCCGGCGCGGTGCCGCTGCCTGCCTTCGAAAACTACATCCGTGGCGACAACGCCACCGTTCCAGCCGAGCGGCTCCAGCGTCTGAAGGCCGCGGTCGCCTACGCACCCGATTACGCCGCCGCCCTGCTGGCGCTTGGAAAACAGCAGTACATGGAGCGGGACTTCGCTTCGGCGGCCGCCACTCTGAGCAAGATCGCGCCTGCCAGTCCGCTCGCCCTGGAGGGCGCCTTCTACCTCGGCCTGTCCCGCTTCAACGCGGCCAACTACGCCGGCGCCGAAACAGCCTTCGCCTTTGTCGGGGGACATCTTCCGCTGCCGGAGGTGATCAACAACCAGGCCGTCGCCCAAAGCCGTCAGGGCAAAGACTCCGTCGCCCTGTTCCAGCGAGCCTCCGCGGCCGATCCCTCCGATGAGGATTACCACTACAATCTGGCGATCAGCCTCTACCGGCAGGGCCAAACCGCCCAGGCTCTCACCGAGGCCCAAACCGCTCTCAAGCTCAAGCCCGCGGACAACGAAACTCGCCAGCTGGAAGTCCAGCTCCGCGCCGTAGCGCCCGGCACCCACCTCAGCGCGGCCACGGCCACCGGCTTCAGCCCCGTCGAGCGTATCCGTCGCACCTATTCGGAGACCAGTTACCGCCAAGCGGCTTTTCAGCTCGATCAGCTGCGAACGGCGCGTCTGGCCACGGTGCCTCCCGCGCAGCAGGCCACCGAATACACCGCTCTCGGACGCGAGGCACTCTCACAGAATTTGCTGCCCGAAGCCGAAACGCGCTTCCGCTCCGCTCTCGCGGCTGATCCCACAGACGCCGAGGCCCAGGCCGGCATCGCCGAGGTCAGCGAACGCAGCGGCAACCCCGCGCTGGCCCATACCGACGCGCTCGCCTCGCTGCGCCTCCATCCCAATGCCGCCGCCCTGCTTGTGCTCGCTCGGCTTGATCTCGCAAAGAATGCTCTTCCGGTCGCAGCCGATGAAGTCTCCCAGGCCCTGCAACTGGAGCCCGCCAACGGAGACGCACTGTCGCTGAAACAACAGCTGCAGAGTCGCGGTCAGGCCGTTCGCTAGCACCATTTCGCGCAAAGAACTCGCATCCCTGCCATGGCAGCTCCCCATCTCTTCGATCTCGTCCGTGCCTTGTCTCCGGACGGGGCCGTCGCGGTGGCCAGCCTCGGCCTTCTGTTGATCTTTGTAGAACTCAATCGGCCTGGCCGCATCCTCCCTGCCAGCTTCGGCCTGATCCTGCTCCTGCTCGCCTCGGGCACCCTCTTTCGCCTTGGAATGCAACCTGCGGCCGCGTTGCTTTTACTGGCGATGGTCTCGGTCGGCCTGTTGAATCTCTATCGCGGTCTGCCTCTCTGGTGCCTCCTGCTCAGCACCTGCGGTTGGATCGTAGCTCTCCGTTTCCTCATCCGCCCCCGCGGTTCAAGCTTCGTGCATACCCCGGCTGCGCTGCTTTGCGGGGGCGTTCTGGGCATCGCTTCCGCCCTCTTAACCCGCATTGCCTACCGCGCACGGCGCGCCAAAGCATTAAAATAGGCTCTGATCTTGCTCGGGAGTACGCCTTCACCTTGAATCAGCTGCCAAAGTCCCTGTCCTCGAAGTTCCCCGCCCCGGTTCTCCGCTCTTTGGGAGTTCTGCTTTGCGGATGCGGCTTTCTTACTGCCCTGCCTGCCTCGGCGCAAACCACGTTACAGCGCCAACTCGCCAACATCGATTTCGGCGTGCAGGCGGTAGGCCAGTTCACCAAGTCGGTATCCGGTCCCGTGGTGCTCCCCGCCGTCGACTCAGGCCAGATTGTGAGCCAGAGCGTATCCAACACGGTAGGCTTTCTGGGCACTCTCCGCTATACCCCACGGCCCTATCTCGGGGCCGAGTTCAACGGCGGCTATGTGCGCTACAACGAAAGCTACAACGTCGCCCCGCTGCAGATCCAAACTCAGGCCAATGAGTTCACCGTAGGGTACGTGGTCACGCCACCCTACCGCATCTTCGGCGTCAAGCCCTACGCCTCGGTCGGGGCCGGCACCATTCGCTTCGCTCCCACCCGCGGTGGCGGCCAGGGCGCGCCCTCCGAAGGCCGCATGGCCGAGTACTACAACATCGGCGCCCAAAAGGAGCTCCTGTCTGACAACTTTGGCGTTCGCGTAGGCTTCCGTCAGGTCTTTTTCGAGGCTCCTGACTTTGTCCAGAACTACCTCACGATCAATAAGCACACCTTTACCACCGAACCCATGATCGGCTTCTATCTCCGCTTCTAGAGCCGTTCTCCTGAGGTTATGGTTACGTAAGAACTTCGGCAGGCCGGCTTCTTGAAGAAAACTGGCGCACACCGCCTCGGCTCCGCTGTACAACCTTCAGGAGAAACGGCTCTGGCCGGCCTTCCCCGAAGCCCAACCCTAGCTGGTGACCTGCCATGAATGACCTTCTGGACCATGACGATCCTTCTCTCTCGCGGGGGGACCGCGAGCTCACGCTCGGCACCGGGACCATCCTCGGCATCTTCTTCGGCCTCGTCGTACTCTGCGGCGCCTGCTTCGGCGGCGGTTACCTCATGGGCCACAAAGCGCAGCCCAGCCCGCTGACCCTCGCGGACTCCTCGCCCGACGCCATCACCGGCAGTACCACGGCCAAGCCTGCGGCCGGCTCGCCTCTGGATTCCTCGAATTCCGCCGACTCCGCAGCCTCCTCGCCCACCGTCACCGTCGCCCCCTCTGCCCCCGCACCCAGGCCGGCCCTGGTAGTTCGCCGGCCGCCGCCGGCGCCCGTGGCCGTCGCAGATGCCGGCGATGCACCGGCCGCCAAGCCCGCTGAACCCGTCAAAATCCCCGCAGTAAAAGCTGTATCTCCAAGCGCTTTGCTGCCTTCGGCCACCTCTGCCGCTGCGGGTACGCCGGGCTTCATCATGGTGCAGGTCGCCGCGGTCTCGCACCAGGAAGACGCCGATCTGCTCATGGGCGCTCTCCGCGCTCGTGGCTACGCCGTCATGGCCCGCAAAGGCACAGGAGATCCGCTCATCCATGTGCAGGTGGGCCCGTTCAACAACAAGCCTGCCGCCGAAGCCATGCGACAAAAATTGATGGGCGACGGCTACAACGCCATGCTGAAGTACTAGTCCCTGCCGCTTCCGGGAGCACGAATCGCTATGCTTGTTCCACTTTGTTGTAATTCCCGAAGGGAGTCTGCGTTTATTGCCGCGTTACACTTTAGGTAAGGGTTCGGCCGCAAACGGCCTGCAACACACGCTCCAGCCATCTCACCCCTGGCCGAGCGCCCGCTCCATCCGCTCCCGCACCGCGGCCATCAACTCCTCCCGCGACGCAAACGCTGCAGGTCGCAGCGACGGCAAAAACTCCACGGACACCTCTCCGGAATGCAGCTTGAAGCTGCCGCGCCGCATCAGCCGATCCGTCCCCCGAATCACCACCGGAACGACGGGCGCCCCGGCTTCTGTCGCCAAAAAGAACCCACCCTTGCGAAATGGCAGCAGCTTGCCGTCCGGCGATCGCGTCCCCTCGGGAAAGATCGTAAGGTGCATGCCGTATCGCAGCGCCTCGCGCGCCACGGCGATACTCCGGGTTGCATCCTCACGCGAATGCCCGCGCGCCACCGGCACAAACCGCCCCATGCGCATCGCCGTCCCCAGCAGCGGAATCCGCATCAGCTCTTTTTTCAGCATCACGCTCGTCATGCCCGGAATCGACGGCAGCAGCACCGGCGGATCCAGGTTCGACACATGATTGCTCATCACAATGCTCGGCTCCCGCGAGATATTTTCCAGTCCCAGCACTCGCACCCGGATACCGCCCGCGCGCAGTCCCATCCGGATAATCGCCATCGCCCAGCGGTACATCGTGTCCGTATTGCCGCGCAGCGCCGACCATGGAATCCCCACCAGCGCCGCCGGGATCCCCAACCCTGCAATGACCACCAGCATGCGCATCATCGCCCACATGGCTTCAGCCTACCTGCAACAGCAGTTCAGCCTCGCGCAGGCGCAGCGCCGCCGGCAGCTTTTCGTAGATTCCCCCAAAGCCCCCGTTGGAAAGCACAGCGACCACATCGCCCTCGCGCAACTCCGGCGCAATCGAAAGCACGATCGCCTCGGCATCCGCGCACATCCGCGCCGCGGCACCCCGGCGCCTCAGCCCGTCCAGCACGCGTTCCGGCTCCAGTCGCTCGGCCACGGGAATCGATTCGCTTTTGAACACCTCGGCGATCACCACCTCGTCCGCGTTGGCAAGACTTTCGATCAACTCCGCCTCAAATACATTGCGCCGCAGTGTATTGGACCGCGGCTCCAGCACCGCCCAGAGCCGCCCTCCATGGCCCGTCGCCGGATAGGCTCCCCGCAGCGCCCGTAACGTCTCCCGGATCGCCGTAGGATGATGCGCAAAGTCATCAATCACGGTGACGCCTGCCACCTCGGCCCGCACCTCCAGCCGTCGTTTCACGCTCTTAAACGTCCGCAAGGCCTCCCGGATGGCTGCAGCGGGGATCCCTTGCCCAGCCGCCAGCGCCGCCGCCGCCGTCGCATTCAGCGCATTGTGCTCGCCGGCCATCGGCATCTCCAGCTCCGCAAACACCTCTCCGCCACGGTGTAACGTCCAGCGCGTCGCCGACCCCCGTTGCGATAAATCTGAGATTCGCCAGAAGGAGTCCGCCGCAAACCCATACCGCTCCACCGCGCAAAATGCCTTCGCGCAGCACTCGCTGACGGCCTCGCTGCCATCGAAGGCAATCAGCCGCCCGCGCTTCGGCAGCAGGTTCACCATGCGTTTGAAGCTCGTCTTTACCGCCTCAAGGTCGGCGTAGATATCCGCATGATCGAACTCCACATGCGTCAAAATCGCGACATCCGGAAAATAATGCAGGAACTTCGGTCCCTTGTCGAAAAACGCCGTGTCGTACTCATCGCCTTCCAGAATGAACGGCCGCGTGCCCTCTTCCACGTGGAAGCTCGCGCCAAAGTTCTCCGCCACGCCGCCGATCAGAAACGAAGGCTTCCACCGCTTCCCACCATCAGACGCACCCGCAACGTGCGCACTTACCACCTCCGCACCTGCAACCGCATAGATCCACGCCAGCATGCTCGTCGTGGTCGTCTTCCCGTGCGTCCCACACACCACCAGCCGCTCGCGTCCCACCAGAAACTCATCATGCACCAGCTGCGCCATGGAGGTCATCGGGATCCGCTGATCCAGCACCCGCTCCAGCTCCGGATTGCCCCGCGAAATCGCATTACCGACCACCACCAGGTCCGGCGCAGGCTCCAGATTCTCCGCAGCGTACGGCTCCATCACCGCGATGCCCATCGCCGCCAGCTGATCGCTCATCGGCGGATACGCCGCGGTGTCCGAACCCGTCACACGGTGCCCGCAACCCTGCAGCATGCCCGCCAGCGACGCCATTGCCGTCCCGCAGATCCCGATCAGATGAATATGCCTGCTCATGCGTCCTCCCGTCCCACGGCCTCGCCCACCAGTTCCCGATCGCCCGTCGCCGTCGTGCCTACCGTCAACACCGCTTCGTCTCCGCACCGCAGCCGCGCACCGGCGCCCAGCACCAGCGAGCGGTTTCCGGGCGTCACATGCCCACAGCGCAGCCCTATCGCAATCGGCCCCTTGAACTCCCGCAGCGCATGCAGGCAGGCCTCACGCAGCAGCGGCATCTCGCCCGCCTCCACATTGGCGCTGGTATCTCCGAACACAATCCCCGTCACCTGATCCAGCACGCCCGCAAATCGCAGGTGCTGCAACATTCGGTCCCAGTGGTACGGCTTCACGTGAATGTCTTCCAGATACAGCACGCAGGGCTCATCCACGCGGATCGCCCACGGCGTTCCCAACCCCGCCTCCAGGATCGCCAGGCAGCCGCCCAGCAATCGCCCTGCGGCCTCACCCTGCTTTAGCACCTGCATACCGTCCGCCGCACCCAACGCATAGTTGTGCGTGGGTCCATCCGAAGCCGTCAGCGCCCCCAGCCAGGAGCATTCATCCACACCGCTCGGCTGCGCCCAGTCCGCCGCCACCATCGGCGCATAAAAACTCTGCATCCGGCACTCATTCCAGAACCACGTCTGCAGCGAGCTGTGATCCGAATACCCAACAAACGGCTTGGGATTCCCGCAAATCAGCTCCCGGTCCAGCAGCGGCAGCAGCTCCGCCGACCCCCACCCACCGCGCGTGCAGATAAGGCCATCAATCGCCGGGTCCGCAAACGCCGCATGCAGATCCGCCACTCGCTCCTCCGCCGTCCCCGCGTAGTACAGTGGCCCCCGCGACAGCGCATGCGGCATCAGCACCGGATCGTACCCAAAGGCCCGCAACACCTCCAAGCCCCGCTGCACCAGCTCCGGCTTCGCCGCAGACGCGGGCGATACCACTGCCAGCCGGCTCCCCGCCTTTAATCTTGGCCGCCCAATCGGACCGGAACTCTGTTCAGCTACAACCAAGCTTCCCCCTTGCACACTATCTCCGCCGGCCCGGTTAACAGCATCTCCGCCCGGTCATCCGTCCAGCGCACCTGCTGCACCCCGCCCGGCGCCGTCGCCGTCAACTCCCGAGCCGCCCCAGCCAGCACCATCGCCGCCGCCGCTGACGCACACGTCCCCGTGCCCGACGACATCGTGGGCCCGCACCCACGCTCAAAGATCCGAAACTCGATCTCTCCGGGCGCTTTCGCCCGCACAAACTCCACATTGGTTCCAAATCGAAACACCGGATCCACGCTGATCCGCGCCCCCAGCGCCTCCCAGCTCATACCGTGGCTGCCGAAGTCCTCACGCTCCGGGAAGATCACGAAATGCGGGTTCCCCACATTCACCATCGCCCCGGCAATCTCACCTTCCACCCCGTCGATCCTGATCACCCGGCGCATAACCCGTGGCACACCCATCGCCGACTCAATTGACCACACCTGGCCCTCTTGCCGCAGCACCCGGCAGCGGCGCTCGCCGCCATGCGTGCCAAACGTGATCTCCCGAAGCCCCTCGCTAGCCGCCAGCCAGGCCGCAACACAGCGCGTACCGTTGCCGCTCAGCTCGGCCTCGCTCCCGTCCGCGTTGAACAGCCGCAAAAACAGGCTTCCATCCGCCCGCCGGTCCAAAAACTCGATTCCATCCGCACCCACACCCGTGTTCCGCGCGCAAAGCCGCTGCGCCAACTGCGCATGGCGTCGCTCTGCCACGGCTTCCTCGATCACGAGAAAATCGTTGCCGCAGGCATGGGCTTTCACAAAGGGGATGGTTCCAGGCATCGTCTCGGTCCGCTTTCCAAGCTCCAGACTAAAGCGTCGCCGCTCGCTCCCGCCGCTTACCCGCCGCAAAAGACAAAACCCGCACCATCCCAGGTGCGGGTTCCGCTCCGAAGCCAGTCACGCTAAGCCACCGGTGCCGCCACATTGATCTGGTCGGCCAACTTCGTCAGCAATTTATCCGCCTTCTTCTCCTCTTCCAGCGTCCTCTCCAGCAGCTCCGCATGCTTCAACTCGCCCAGCACCATCGCCCAGTTCCGCAGCGTTCCATACGCCGAAATCTCGAAGTGCTCCACATGGTTTCCCGACGCAATCAGCACCACATCACGGATCCCGTCGTCCTTCGCCGCGCTGATGTCTGATTGCGCTCCGCTCACCATCGCCGCCGTGATCTTGCACTTGGAGCTGTCATGCTCCCCCGTGTTTTCGTCCAGAATGTTTTCCAGCCGCGAGACATGCGTCTTGCTCTCATCCAGATGCTGCTGAAAAGCGGCTGCCAGCTGAGGCGCGGAAGACTTCTTCACCATCTCCCCGAGCGCCTCCACAATCTGGTTCTCACTGCTCAACTGCCGCTGTAGCGTCGTCGTGTACAACTCGCGAAGATTGTCGATATCCGGCGTAAACAGACCCATTGTCCTGCTCCTTTGTGCCCTGGTAGGTGATCGTCCACCTTCACGGAATACGATGCCGCCAGCCCCCAACCGCGTGGCTCGCGCACCGCCCCATCCAGCTCAGGGCTTGTACACGGTCGACTGATATACCCGCGCCGTCGGCTGTCCAACCGTCCGCACCACCTCGGTCTCCGCCAGCGCCTGCGGATGCGCCTTCACCGCCGCCGCCACCGGATCACCATCCATCGCAATCACATAGCCTGCCGCATGTGCAGGATCAGCCAAAGCCTTTCGCCAGGCGATCTCATCGTTTTCACTGATCACCGACTTCAACGGCCGCCCCGCATCCTGCACCGCACCCACATGCGCCGAAACCGACATCAGCACCGGCACGTCCACCGGAACGGCCTCCAGCACATTGGCCAGCGAGTGCTCAAACGGCACCCTCGTCCGCGCATTGATCACACCCTCCTGCAGCACCAGCGGCAGCGCATACCGTCTCGACGCCGGGTCAACAAAAGCCGCCTGCTGATACCGCGCCGCCTCTCCATTCCGCGGCTTCGCTCTCAGAAACGCCGGCAACCCCGTCCCGAATCCATACATCATCAGCACCGCATTAACCACACACAGCCCAACAGCCGCGCGCTGCCAATACCGCGCCGCCCAGCGCTGCCAGCCAGCCTGCCCGAGTCGCAGCCAAAGCTCGCCACGCTCCCCCGCCAGCGCCCCATACACACACAAAGCCGGCAGAAGCTCCATGCCATACCGCGCGTTGTAAAACGCATGCGGCCAAAGCTGCGGCAGAAAGATCGGCACCGACCCAAACGCAATCGAGTAGATATAAAACGGCAGCGGCACCCAAAGCAGCAGCGCATAGCCTTCGCCACCGGTCCCCACCGCAGCCGGA
>CAXSBL010000031.1:0-2894 GCA_964235515.1 uncultured Bryocella sp. | reverse complement strand
GACCGCCGCCATGAACTCCGCAACGACCCCCACCCCGCCCAAAGCGCCGCAGCCATCAACACCCACCCAATCTCCCAGAACGCCGCATCCACCTGCGCCGTCCGCAGGTAAAACAGCGCCGACCAAAGCGGGTTATGCCATCCACGATAATGCTGTCCCGGCGGCGCCGTCCGCCGCTCAATCTGCTTGGCCGAATACGGCCCCCGCATAAAGTCCAGCCAATCACCATCAAAGTGCGCGTTATACCAAAACCAGAACACCGCCCCCGCCGCACAAAGCATCGTGAACACCACGAAACCCGGCACCAGCTTGCGCCGCAACTCCGCTTCGCTCCGCAGCCAGGCCCACAAAAAACAGCACCACACGACCGCCGTCACCACCCAGCCGTCGTACCGCGTCAACACCATCAGCAGGCAAACAATCCCACCCAGAATCAGCCGCGCCCGCGCCACAAAAGCATTGCCCGCACGCACCGCCGCCGCAAACTCCACTGCGGCCACCACCGACCACACAAACAGCGCCAAAAACAGCGCCTCGGTCATCGCCGTTGTCGCCAGGTACAGCAGGTTCGGGTTCAGCGCATAAAACAGCGTAGCTACCACCGCCCAGCGCAGCCGCATCAGCCGCCGCGAAAGCCGCCATATGCCCACAGCACTCGCCGCAAAGCTGATCATCGACATCGGCGCCGCCGCCAGGCCCGTCTGCCACATGCCCATATTCCCAATAAACGGCAACATCAGCAGGTGCGGCAGCGGCAGCCACGCCCCACCCAGCTGCGAAACCCCCGGGTAATGCGCGTCCAGAATGCGCCTGGAGTTCCCCAGATGCGCGACCGCATCGCCATACAACAGCGTGTACCCCGCACGGTAACAAACAAACAGCGCCACCAGCGCCAGAAACACACTCGCGACAAACACCGGCATGCCTTCGCCACGCTGCAAAGGCCGCACCGCCTCCGGATCACCCTGCACCCAAAGCGGCTCAGCCACACGACCCCGCACGGCGACGGGCGAAACTTTGCCATCCAGCGTGCGAGGCCGCCGACGTTTCAACTCACCGGATCGCACAGATTGTCACCCTCAACCAGCAGATAACCACGTAAAGCGTAGAACGTAGAACGTAAAACATAGAACGGCGCACCTACAAATGCGAGATCTCCCGCAGCGCCGCAAACCGCTCCTCGATCTCCGCCTTCGTCGTCGCCTGCAAACGCTCCGTGCCAAACCGCTCCACTGCAAACGATCCCATCACGCTGCCATAAAACATCGCCCGCCGAAACACCTCCGGCGTAAGCTCCGGCTGCGAGGCCACATACCCATAAAACCCACCCGCAAACGAATCCCCCGCCCCGGTAGGATCCACCACCTCACCCAGCGGCAGCGTAGGCGCACGAAACGGCTTACGCTTCGCGCCGTCTCCAAAACTGCGCTCCGAAAAATAAGCCGTAGACCCATACTCCCCATGCTTCACGATCAGCGTCTTCGGCCCCAGCTTCAGCACAGCCTCCGCCGCCCGCAGCCCATTCGACTCGCCCGACAACATCCGCGCCTCACCATCGTTGATCAGCAGCACGTCCAATTCGCGCAACACCGGCAGCAAATTCTCACGGTGCGCCCCGATCCAGTAATTCATCGTGTCGCCCGCCACCATGCGCACCTTCGACATCTGCTGCCGCACCCGCAGCTGCAGCATCGGATCGATATTGGCCAGAAACAAAAACTCCGAATCCGCAAACTCCGCCGGAATCTTCGGCGCAAACTCCGCAAACACATTCAAATCCGTCGCCAGCGTATCCGCCGCGTTCAGATCCTTCAGGTAACTCCCCGTCCAGTGAAAGCTCTTGCCTTCCGCCCGCTCAATGCCGCGCGTGTCCACACCCTTGTCGGTCATCACGCGCTCATGCTCAGGTAGAAAATCCTCACCCACCACGCCAATCACACGCACAGGCGAAAAAAAACTCGCAGCCAAAGAAAAGTGCGTAGCCGCCCCACCCAACACCCGCTCCCGTTTGCCGCTAGGCGTTTCCAACGAATCAAACGCAACCGAACCCACAACCAAAATCGACATCGATACTCTTTCTCAATCGCAGAGCCCAAATAAGGCTGCGTTTCTTTGTTGTCATTCCCGAAGGGAATCTGCGTCTTGCTAACGGTAACGCTGAAGCACTTGCAACCTTACAAATACTTCCCAAACAACACCGACAGCTTCTCTTTTGTAGCCGCCGGAATCATCGCACGATCCGTCATAATCGCGAATTTTGCCGCCGTCTGCGCAGGCGATGCACTCAGGTCACGAGGCATCAGCCGCACCGCCGCCTTCACCACCTTGCTCGCATTCCCGGAGTTCTGGTGCATCACCGCCACCACCTGCTCCACAGTCACATCATCGTGGCCTTCGCGCCAGCAGTCGTAATCGGTCACCATCGCCAGGGTCGCATAGCTGATCTCCGCTTCACGCGCCAGCTTGGCCTCCTGCAGGTTCGTCATGCCGATCACATCCGCGCCCCAGCTGCGATAAAGGTTCGACTCCGCCCGCGTAGAAAACTGCGGCCCTTCCATGCACACATACGTCCCGCCCAGCTTGCCCACCACGCCAACCTCTTCGCAGGCCTTGCGAAACGTGTCAGCAACGATCGGGCACACAGGATCACCAAACCCCACATGCCCCACAACGCCATCACCAAAGAACGTGGCATCGCGCGCAAACGTCCGATCAATGAACTGGTCAGGAATCACAAAATCCGTAGGCTTGTGCTCTTCCTTCAGGCTTCCCACCGCGCTCACACTCAGGATGCTCGTCACACCCAAAGCCTTCATCGCATAGATGTTCGCTTTAAAGTTCAACTCGCTAGGCAAAAGCCGATGCCCCTTGCCATGCCGCGCCAGAAACGCCAC
>CAXSBL010000030.1:38128-46936 GCA_964235515.1 uncultured Bryocella sp. | reverse complement strand
GCCCCAAGGCCCCCGAGAAGAAAGCCATCCAGGGAAAGTGGGGTGATCTGGTTGATAAGTCCGACGCTGATGGGAAACGCCCTCATCAGGCCGATGCGTACCAGCGGAGAAAGAACGAAGATGGCGAGACAAAGATACAGGAGTGGTCGACGCTTTCTGACGGTGAACACAACCCATGGCCAAACCAGGTAAAACTGCTCTTCCACGCAAAGAGACCAGAAGTGGCCAATATCGAGTATCCGGATGTGATCCGGACTGCTCTTCAAACTATAAGGGAGTTGCAGAGGGTAGATCCCGCTGAGGTGGGGGTAAAAGGGTGCCAGCGCAACAATGTAGTTGCCGAGGTGCAATGGCCAAAGAAAAGTCATGGGAACCCAATGGATTCCGATCACGGGCG
Source organism: uncultured Bryocella sp. (assembly GCA_964235515.1). Classification (GTDB taxonomy): domain Bacteria; phylum Acidobacteriota; class Terriglobia; order Terriglobales; family Acidobacteriaceae; genus Granulicella. The sequence goes on along the minus strand of CAXSBL010000030.1, from coordinate 46,539 downwards.
TGAGCAGAGCAAACGCGACCCACACGGCATAGTAAAGCGGCAGGATGCGAAGGCATCGTCGAGCATAAAAGTTACGGTAGGGATGGGGCTTGTCTTGTGCGTCGAAAAGCAGGCCTGTGATCAGAAAGCCGGAAAGCACAAAGAAGATTTCGACTCCGGCCACGGCAGGAAAACCGAAAAACTGACCGGTGTAATGCCCAATAAAGACAATCAGAACGGCGAATGCCCGAACGCCATCCAGGGCTGGGTAGTAAGGCGCCGTGGGGTTCGCCCCAGCGGTGCGATGGGGAGCTGGACTCTGACTAACGGTTCGCATTCTCTGTTGCGAGTATAGAAGCGCGGTTTGACTCTGCTCCCCCGGCCCGGGTTCCGCCCGTTTCGGGGGATGGCGGACGGGAGGCTATACCCGATAAGCTGCGACCGTGGAAAAACGAACTGGGCAACGTGGGGCACTGCAGGATCCGGTGCGGCAAGATCAGGAAGATCAGCTCGCCTGGCTGGCCCTCGCGCTGACGCCGGGCATGGGGCCGACGCGGTGCTTTCGAGCAATGCGGCAGCTGCGTGGCGCTGGGAGGGTCTTTTCGGCATCGCTGACCGAGTTGGAAGCAGCCGGACTGCCGGCCGGGGCGGCGCAGTTTGTCTTCAACGGCCGGGCGCGCCGGGCGGCTGAGGAGGAGATAGGCCGCGTGCGGGAGCAGGGAGCCAGTCTGCTGACGCCGGAGGACGAGGACTATCCAGGGCCGCTGCTGGAGATTTATGATCCGCCGCCAGTGCTTTGGGTTCGCGGCGACGTCAAGCTGCTGAACGAGCCCGGGATCGCGGTCGTCGGCACACGGCACCCTTCGCCTTACGGCGCCGGCATGGCGGAGATGCTGAGCCGGGACCTGGCCAAGCGGGGTCTGACGATTCTGAGCGGCATGGCGCGCGGCGTGGACACGGCGGCGCACAAGGGAGCGCTTGAAGCCGGCGGCAAAACCGTAGCAGTCTGGGGAACGGGCATCGATGTCATCTATCCCAAGGAGAACAAACGGCTTGCGGAACAGATCGTGGCCGGGGGCGGGGCTATCTTAAGCGAGTTTCCGCTGGGGACCTTTCCCGCACCGCAGAACTTTCCGATTCGCAACCGCACGCTGAGCGGTATGAGCGTCGGCGTACTGGTGGTGGAGGCGGCAGAATACTCCGGCACGCGCATCACCGCCCGCTGCGCCATCGAACAGAGCCGCGACGTGTATGCCGTGCCCGGCAACGTCACCAACAAGAACGCCTGGGGTCCCAACACGCTGATCAAGCAAGGGGCCAAGCTGACGGCCACCTGGGAGGATGTATGGGAGGATCTCCCCTCGCAGATCCGGCTGGCATTGGAGGAGCGTGCCGAGGCCGAGGCACGGGCGCGCGGTGAATCCCCTCCCGGGGTGACGGCATCCTTATTCAACAACCTAGAGTTCAGCGACGGCGGTGGGGCGGCGAACGGCGGGGCGAACCCGATAAGCGACCACGAACGGGCTGTGCTGCAGCACCTGCAGGCCGACGAAGCCTTGCAACTGGATGAGTTGCTGGAGCGCCTGGAAGGCGAACTCGGCTCCGGTGAGGTATTCACGGCGCTGTTTGAGCTGGAGCTGGCGGGCCGGGTGCGGCAGATGCCCGGAAAGAACTACGTTCGCAGCCTTTAAGGCGATGCCAGCGTGCGGTTGCCGTCACCGGGATCAGTTCATCTTCAGCGTGTTTGGAACGAATTTGGAACGAACCGGCAAAGCCTGCGTCTATTGGGTGAAGCCGGACGGGAACCGAGTGCATGTGCATGAAGTTCTCCACAGCGGGTTTGACGGCCGGTTGGCAAGGCGTGTTAGGTTGCAGGCTACAAGTGGGCGGAAGAGCGGCTGAGCGGAGCAGGGCAGCGGCGATCGTTCGGGGCAGGTGCTTTGATGGCAAAAAATCTCGTGATTGTGGAGTCGCCGGCGAAGGCCAAGACGATCAACAAGTATCTCGGCAGCGACTATATCGTGGAGGCTTCCATTGGCCACATCATGGATCTGCCCAAAAATGACATCGGCGTGGAGCTGAAGCACCGGACCTTTGAGCCGACGCTGATTGTCTCGCCGGGCAAGGAAAAGGTGGTCGACCGGCTGAAAAAGTTGGCGGCCAAAAGCGACGCCGTTTTCCTGGCGCCCGATCCTGACCGCGAAGGCGAGGCCATCGCGGCCCACCTGAAGATGCAGCTGCTGCCTTCGATGAAGAAGGGAAGTCCGCTGCGCCGGGTGACCTTCAACGAAATTACGAAGAAGGCCGTGAAGGCTGCCTTTGAGCGGACGCGCGACGTAAACGACAACCTGGTGGACGCGCAGCAGACCCGCCGCGTGCTGGACCGGCTTGTCGGTTATCAGATTTCGCCGCTGCTGTGGGACAAGGTGAAGCGTGGGCTGAGCGCCGGGCGCGTACAGACCGTGGCGCTGCGACTGATCGTGGAGCGCGAACGGGCGATCAACGCCTTTGACCCCGTGGAGTACTGGAATATAGATGCGGTGCTGGCGCCGACGGGCCGGGCGAGCGAGACGTTCGCGGCGCGGATGTCCGGCGTGCAGGGCCACCCGATTCGAGTGCCGAACGGACGCGATGCGGAGGGCAAGGAGGTCTACCTCGCCAACGCGCTGCCGGATAAAGAAGCGGTTGACGAGGTGATGACGCAGCTCGCCAAGGCGAGCTGGCGGGTGCGCGGCGTGGAGACCAAGGAGCGGCAGCGCAAGGCGCCGGCGCCCTACACCACCAGCAAAATCCAGCAGGATGCGGCCGGCCGGCTGGGCTTCAACGTACGCCGCACGATGGGCGTGGCTCAGCGGCTGTATGAGGGCATTGAGGTCGGCGCGGAGGGTACGGTGGGGCTGATCACCTACATGCGTACCGATTCCACGCGCATGAGCCCGGATGCCATCGCCGAGGTCCGGACGTGGGTCGGCAAGAACCTGGGTGACAAGTACCTGCCGAAGTCCGAAAACGTGTTCAAGAGCAAGGCCGACGCGCAGGATGCGCACGAAGCGATCCGCCCGACGAGCTTCAGCTACACGCCCGATTCCGTACGCAAATACCTGAGCGATGAGCAGTTCCGGCTCTACCGGTTGATTTGGGAGCGGGCGGTGGCGAGCCAGATGACGCCGGCAATCTTTGACGCGACCTCCGTGGACATCGAGGCCAGGGCCGGCAGCCTGAGCTACGACTTCCGGACTACGGGCAGCGTACTGAAGTTCGACGGCTTCCTGCACTTCGAGGAACTGGCGAAGAAGGCTCGTGCGGCGCGTGATGCGAAGTCGGACGCGGCGGACAAAAAGCTCGCCGAAGGCAGCGCCGAGGGCGACACGGCGGAAGGTTCAGGCGATGCGACCAGTGAGGACTCGGCGAACGACCGCCGGTTGCCGGCGCTGGCTGCCAACCAGGCGCTGAATGCGAACAAGCTGGATCCGCAGCAGAAGTTCACACAGCCGCCGCCACGGTTTAACGAGGCCAGCCTGGTAAAGGCGCTTGAAGAAAAGGGAATCGGCCGGCCGTCGACGTATGCCTCGATCATCAACACGATCCAGGAGCGCGACTACGTGAAAAAGATCGCGCAAAAGCTGGTGCCGACCGAGATCGGTATGGTTACCACAGAACTGCTGGTGAAGAACTTCCCATACATCTTTGAAGCCGGCTATACGGCGACCCTTGAAGGTGAACTGGACGAGGTAGAAGGCGGCAGCAAGCGCTGGACCGATCTGCTGAAGGGCTTTTACGGCCACCTCGAGAAAGAACTCCACGTGGCCGAGAGCGAGATGGAGGACGTGAAGGCTTGGGAGAAGGAGACCGACCAGCTCTGCGAAAAGTGCGGCGCGCCGCTGCTGCTGAAGTGGGGCAAGTTCGGCAGCTTCTATTCGTGCTCGAATTTCACGAAGACGAAGCCGGTGAATATCGCGCTTGGACCGCTCAAAAAGGACCCCAAGGTGGCTATCAAGAAGGTCACCGATGCGCTTACCTTCCCCATGACGGTGCGCGCCGTCACCGAGGACGTGACCGACTACGAGCAGGAGGTCGAGGATAAGGCGGCACTGCTGAAGGCGCTCGAGACCGGTGCCAAGAAGGGCAAGAAGTTGCTGGTCGAGCCGCAGAACTGCGACTTTACCAAGGAGAACTTTGTCGACAAGCCGGATCTGAGCTCGCCCGAGGCCCTGGATGCCGAACAGGAAGAAGAGTTCTGCGATAACTGCGGCCGCGTCATGGTGCTGAAGAATGGTCCGTGGGGACCCTTTATGAGCTGCCCGGGTTACAGCGACGATCCGCCGTGCAAGACGATTCGCAAGCTGACCCAGAAGCAGCAGTCCAAACCGCCGGTGCAACTGGAAGAGCCGTGCCCGAAATGCGGCAAGCCGTTGCTGCAGCGGGAGGGACAGTACGGCGAGTTCGTGGCCTGCTCCGGCTACCCGAAGTGCAAGTATGTAAAGCAGGATCTGCTGGACGTGCCCTGCCCCAAATGCGGGGCCGAGGTGGCCGTACGTAAAAATCGCCGCGGCGATACCTTCTACGGCTGCACACGCTACCCGAAGTGCGACTTCACGACCAACCAGAAGTTGGTGGCGGGGCCATGTCCGGAGTGCCGGTCCCCGTACCTGCTGGAGTTGGCCGACAAGGAAGGCACATACCTTGTTTGCCCAAATAACACCGAGCGCCTACCGAAGCGGCGAGCAAAAAAGGGCGAAAAGGAAGAGACGGCTGCGGGCGTGGAGTGCCACTTCGAGGAGCGAGTCGGACCCCCGCCCCAGAAGGAGACACCTGCCGAGATATCGCCTCTGACGCGGCCGGACGCTGATGTAACCAGGCCGGTGATCGCGGCTGTTGTCTAGGCGAATGTTCAAGGCAATGCTGTTTGGTTTAGGAGAAACGTCCAGAGAAGTGCTATCGAACTACAAAGTTTGGGAATTTAGTTTGAATACTTCCCAAATTCTGTAGATCGTGCCACTATAGTGGCAGCAACCTGGGCCCGATGGGGCATTGAGTATGTCAGTGTTGCAATCTAAAACGCTGGAAGGGACGCCCCATGGCAAAGGCAATCTGGAACGGACAGGTACTGGCGGAGAGTGAAGAGGTAGAAACAGTGGAGGGGAACGTGTATTTCCCGGAAAAGAGCATCAACCGCGCCTATCTGCGGCCGAGCTCCTCCAGTTCCACATGCCCCTGGAAGGGCCTCGCCCGGTACTACACAGTGCTGGTGGACGGCCAGGAAAATTTGGACGCGGCATGGTACTACCCGGCACCGAAGGCTGCAGCGCGCACGGTAAGGCATAAAGTTGCTTTTTGGCGCGGAGTAGAAGTTACGGCCTGATGGGATCGAGAGCCGACATCGAAACAGGGCCGCCTGACAGGTGGCCCTGTTTTCGTTCAAGCGCGGTCGTTCGCTAAATGTGGCTCTTGGCCTTCATCTCATCCTGTCGCATCGGCATGGCATCGATCGTCTTGGCTAGCCGATCCATGGATAAAGGTTTGCCCGAGCGCAGCTTTTGCCCACCATCTTTGCCGAGAAGGATGACGGCGAACGCATCCGGCTCGATGCCAAACCGTCGCCGCGCGGCCTCGGCGTCCGCCGGGGAAAGCTGCAGTTGGCTGGGCGATGGCGTTTGATACGGCAGCGCGATCACGGCGAGGTTGCGATCCTGCACCGCCGCGGCGTGCTCTTGGAGCGTCCGGATCTGTATCTCTAGTTGCGGGTCGTTCGGACCCGGCGCGAAGATCAGCAGCGGACGGTACTGGTCCCGTAGCCTCGCAAGCGTAGTGACGGCAGTTTGCTGAGCGATCGCCCGGGAGACGGTCACGGCGATAAACAATGCGGCAAGCAGGTGAACCCACTGCGGCCTACGTCCCCTGGAACTTCGCATAAGCATATAGGCGCCCCGCATACAAATGGGATGCAGGATGCTGCATTACTGGCGAACACCGCTGCACACCGCGTGCGCACGAGCTTAACAAGACAGCGGAAGCCGCTATCATCTGCCTCGTTCGTGAAGGCGCCGCCAGCCATCAGGGCAGGGAAAGCAAAATCTTGCCGAAGTGACTGCCCTTCGCCATGTACTCGAGCGCCTGCCTCGCTTCAGCGAGAGCGAAGGTGCGGTCGAGCACAGGCTGAAGTCCTGTGGTTTCGAGAGCAGCGTTCAGGCGTGTGAACATCGCGCGGCTGCCAACATAGACACCGTTCAGGTAAATGGACTTTTGCAGCACCGGCATCACATCCACGCCTTTGCCTGGCTCCGATAGCACGCCAATCAGGTGAATCTTCCCGCTTTGACGCACAGCCTTGAAGGAGCGGGACATCGTGCCCGAACCACCCACCTCCACAATCTGGTCGACACCACGGCCGTCTGTAAGCTTCAGTACCTCGGCATCCCAGTCTGGCGTTGACTTGTAGTTGATGGTCTCGTCGGCCCCCAGGGCTCGGCCGCGTTCGAGCTTCTCATCCGACGAGCTGGTAAGGATGACTCGTGCGCCGTGCGCTTTGGCGATCTGCAGCCCAAAGAGGGAGACGCCGCCGGTTCCCTGTATCAGCACCGTTTCGCCGGCACGCAGGCGGCCCTTCTCCACAAGGGCGTTCCAGGCCGTGAGCGCGGCGCAGGGCAGGGTGGCCGCCTGCTCAAAGGAGAGCGCGTCCGGGATGCGGATCACACCGTGCGCGGGAAGGATGCGATCCGTGGCAAAGACACCATCGATAGGACCGCCGAGCGCCGATTTGCCAACGGCCTGCGTTATCTCGCCATCGGCCCACTCCTGGAAAAACAGACTGGCTACGCGATCACCGGGCTTCCATTCAGTCACGCCGTCGCCAACAGCCACGATCTCACCTGCAGCGTCGGAACCGGGAATACGCGGCAGCGCCATCTTTGGGTTGTACTGGCCGAGCACAACCATCAGGTCGCGATAATTCAGCGAGGCCGCGTGAAAGCGTACATGCACCTGTCCCGGTCCCGGTGTCGGAACCTCCCTTTGAAGAACCGCAAGTTTGTCGAGTCCGAAGGCCGTGAACTGAAGATATTGTGTAGCCATAAATTGTTGGATGCGCTGCAAGTTGTTGGATGCGCCGCAAATACCAGAGTCTTCCTACTCGCTGGCCGACTAACCCCCAAGTCGCCGGGTGGCATCCACTGTCACATCGTCGTGTAGCACGCCGACGCATCTCCCTTCACTGTTCATTTTTATTGAGGACACATGCCTTCACTTTTTCGTCACTTTTCTCCTGGATTGCTGCTGACCGCTTCCCTCGCCGCTGCTCCGCTCACGATCACCGCACAAACCACAGTCCCTACTGCAGATCCAACCGCCTCGGTGCTGTCCACGCTCGCCCCGGATATGCGCAACGTAATCCTGCTGTATGACGCCATCAAAGGCACACCTCTTGAGCAACTCACCCCGCAGGACGCGCGGCAGCAACTTGCCGCTCAGGATGCCGAAAAGATCCTCGCGCGCGCCAGCGGCTTCGCCTCCGCAACACCCGTCGGCAGGGTTGTGGACGGTATGACTGTGCCCGGTGAGAATGGCACGCTGATCCCGATTCGCATCTACTACCCCGTAGGGAACGGCCCATTGCCGGTGATCGTGTATTACCACGGTGGCGGCTTTGTGGTCGCGACCATTGACACCTACGACGAATCGGCGCGTCACCTTTGCATAGATACCCATGCCATCGTAGTTTCAGTGGAGTACCGCAAGGCCCCGGAGGCTCCATTTCCCGCGGCTTACAACGATGCCATCGACGCCTACCGCTGGGTGACCAACAACATCGCAGGCTATGGCGGATCGGCGAATAAGGTCGCCGTTGCCGGTGAGAGCGCCGGAGGCAATCTGGCGGCGGAGGTCGCCATCGCGGGGCGCAACGGGGTCGTGCAGATGCCTACGCATCAACTCTTGGTGTACCCGGAGACCACAAGCAATCTCACGCAGGAATCGGAGACGCTCTACACCAGCTCCGCCCTGCCTCTGTACACGGCGGAGTTGCCGTACTTCGATGCACAGTACCTGCAGAGCCCGTCGGATATGACGGATCTGCGCGCGATTCCCATCGACAACAATCTTGCGGGTCTTCCGCCGGCCACGATCATTGCGGCTCAGGTTGATCCTTTGATGAGCGATGGGCAGGACTACTACTCGGCCCTGCTCGCGGCAAAGGTTAAGGTCACCTACAAGCTGTACACCGGCACAACACATGAATTCTTCGGCATGGGTGATGTCGTGAAGAAGGCACGTAACGCCGAGTTGTTCGGTGCGGCGCAACTGGCGGCTTCCTTCAAGTAAGCGATGTTCGTTCCAAATAAAAGAGGCACCCGCTTGGGTGCCTCTTTTATTTCTGGTTCAGTATTTCTGGTTCAGTATTTCTGGTTCAGTATTTCTGGTTCAGTATTTCTGGTTCA
>CAXSBL010000030.1:0-38028 GCA_964235515.1 uncultured Bryocella sp. | reverse complement strand
TTTCTGGTTCAGTATTTCTGGTTCAGTATTTCTGGTTCAGTATTTCTGGTTCAGTGAAGTTACACCTTCACCACGGTGCCGTTCTCCACCTTGACTGGATCGAGGAAAGGCATCCCTTTACGAAGTTCGGTGCCCACCTTTTCAACCGGATGGGCACGTTCTTCCGCACGGATGCGTGCGAATTCTTTACGTCCTGTTTCGTTCTCCTCGATGAAACGTTTGGCAAAGCTGCCGTCGCGAATGTCGGAGAGCAAACCACGCATGGCATCCTTGACCGCCGGTGTGACGATGCGCGGACCGGCAACATAATCTCCCCATTCCGCTGTGTCGGAGATGCTGTAACGCATGTATTCCAGGCCGCCGCGGTAGAGCAGATCGACGATCAGCTTTAACTCATGCAGCACCTCGAAGTAGGCCAGTTCGGGTTGATAGCCTGCCTCAGTGAGCACCTCAAAGCCTGCTTTCACCAGCGCCGCCGTGCCGCCGCAAAGCACGGCCTGCTCGCCGAAAAGATCAGTTTCGGTTTCTTCCGTAAAGGTGGTCTCGAGCACACCGCCACGTGTGCAACCAATACCTTTGGCATAGCTGAGTGCCACCTGCATGGCCTTGCCGCTGGCATCCTGTTCGACTGCCACAAGGCCGGGAACACCACCGCCTTCGGTAAAGACCTCACGCACACGATGGCCAGGTCCCTTCGGCGCAACCAAGGACACATCAAGACTCTCGGGAGGTGTGATGGTGCGGAAGCGGATATTGAAGCCGTGCGCAAACATCAGCGTCTTCGGCTCGCCATCAGAGCCCTTCGACTGCAACGCCGACTCAATCTCCTTGTAAACCTTGGCGGCAGTCTGGTCGGGCACCAGCAGCATGATTACATCGGCCCACTGCGCTGCCTCAAGCGCACTGACGACCGGCAGGCCGGCGTTTTCAGCCTTCTTCGCTGAAGGCGAGTCAGGCCGTAGACCGACCTTGACCTCAACGCCGGAGTCTTTGAGGTTCAGCGCATGTGCATGGCCCTGTGAACCGTAGCCGATGATGGCAACCTTCTTGCCTTGAATGAGGGAAAGGTCTGCGTCCTGATCGTGGTATGTCTTTGCCATGGATGTCTTCTTTCGTTGGTTGAGAAAGTTTTACAAAGTTCTTGCAGACGGGAGCTAAGCGTCATGCTCATCGAATTGATTGGGAATCGTTTCGTCTTCGGGCAGGGCATCGGGATCAAGCACTTCACTCGCGGTGTGGGAGGTGAAGTTGTCATGCCTGCTGCCGAGCGCTTTCAGCACGCGGCTGGTGTGTTGCCCCCGACGCATCGCCATGCGGCCCGTGCGTGACACTTCGAGTACCTCGTAGCCGCTTTCGCGCAACACCTGTAATAGGCCTTCTATCTTCGAAGCCGAGCCCGTCATCTCCAACATAATGCTTTCCGGCGCTAGATCCACAACGCGCGCGCGGAACACCGTCGAGAGCTCAAAGATCTGCGAGCGCGAGTGTACGCCATGGGGTGAGCTCGGCCCGGCGGCTACCTTGATGAGGCACAACTCGCGCACAACAGCCTCGGCACGGTTTACCTCGTCGACGTCCACCGTGGTTTCAAGCTTGTAGAGCGAGGCTTTGATGCGATGCGCCGCGGTATCCGGCGCCTCGCACACAATCGTCATGCGCGATGTATCGCTACGTTCGCTTTCGCCCACGGTGAGTGAAACGATGTTTATATTCAATCGGCGAAACAGCGACGCGACGCGCGTCAGCACACCGGGTTTGTCTTGCACAAGCGCTACAAAGGTATGGAGCATAGTTTCCTTACACCGCTGCTAATAGCTGGTCCGCTCCCACCAATGTTGTGGGCGAACAAAGAGAATGAGTTCGCCCGGCGTTGGCGAGAGAGTACGTTTACTGCAGCCGTTTTCGCTGACAATCCCCTGCATCAGAATCTGCTGAGAGGAGTAGCCCGCGGGCTGCTTCTTTCGATCAGCTTTGGACACATGGCGACAGGTTGGGTAACGCAGCACTAGGGTGTGGATTTCGATATCATTTTGCACCAGCACGGAAGATCGTCCTGTGGCATCGGTCGTTTGCTCAAGGGGCGTGTTGTACGGCTGCACTGGCGTTTCCGTCATAAGCAGGCGGGCAAGCTTCACCGGTTTTTTATTACGGCCGTTCAGAACGCGAATGCGCACGGGGGCAACCTGCACCTGCGCTTGCATCGTGACAGGCAGCAGCAAGCTGCAGAGCATGAGCAGCGTCTTCATCTAAGCATCCTCAGCGGTCTCCAGCAGCGGGTCCTTGCTGGGCCGCCGCACCATCTCATGTAAGGCCGCACCGGGCGCGATCATCGGGTACACCGCGTCTTCTTTTTCCACCTGAAAATTGATCAGGCAGGCACGGCCCAATGTGCGTGAGCGCGTGACGGTCGGAATAACCTGGGACCGCTCTGTGACGTTTGCCCCCGCAATGCCATGAGCTGCCGCCAGCATGACAAAGTCCGGCGACAGGATGGGAGATGCGGAATAGTTCTTGTCATAAAACGTCTCCTGCCACTGGCGCACCATGCCGAGAAAACCGTTATTGATTACGGCAATGTTGATCGCAAGGTCTTCCTGCACAATCGTGGAAAGCTCGCAGGCGGTCATCTGAAAGCCACCATCCCCGGCGATGACCCATACATCTTTTTCCGGGCAAGCGAACTTTGCGCCAATCGCCGCAGGCAACGCGAAGCCCATGGTGCCGAGCCCACCGGAGGTCACCAGCGAACGTGGCGACTCATGCTTGAAGTACTGCGCCTCCCACATCTGGTGCTGGCCCACATCGGTGACGATGATCGTATTCTCCAATCGTCCCGCGGCCTGCGCCTCGCGCCATATATCATGAATCACGTGTGCGGCGTAGAGGTGGCCACTGTCGGGCAGGTTAATAATGTCGCGCACTGCCACCTCACCCTTGCCGGCGTTGATCTGCATGAGCCAGTCGGCGTCATGCGAGGCGGGCACCAACGGTGCGAGCTGCGTCAGCACCGACTTGAGGTCACCGATGAGCGCAACGTCTACCTTGACGTTTTTGTTGATCTCCGATGGGTCAATCTCGACGTGAACCTTTTTGGCGTTCGGTGCATAGTGCGCGAGATTGCCGGTGACACGATCGTCAAAGCGCATACCGAAGGCCAGCAGCAGATCGGCCTCTTGAATGGCGTTGTTCACCCATGATTCGCCATGCATGCCCATCATGCCGAGCGAGAGTGGATGCCCTGCGGAGATCGCACCCAGGCCCAGCAGTGTGCTGGCGATTGGAATCTGTCTCCCTTCGGCAAAGGCGAGTACTTCAGCCTGCGCGCCCGATTCGACGATGCCGTGCCCTGCCAGAATGACGGGTCTCTTGGCGGCTTTGATCAGCTCCGCAGCCTGATGAAAGGCTGTCCCATCGGCGCGTTGCATGGGATGCGGACGCGCCGGTCGGGGGGCGGACATGTCGAAGTCAAACACCGCCGTGCCTTGCTGTGCATCCTTGGTGATGTCCACTAGCACGGGGCCGGGCCGCCCGGAGCGTGCAATCTGAAAAGCCAAACGTACGGTGGTGGCGATGTCTTCCGCACGTGTCACAAGGAAATTATGTTTGGTGATGGGCAGCGTGATCCCGGTGATATCCACCTCTTGAAACGCATCGGAGCCGAGCACCTTGGACGAAACCTGGCCCGTGATGGCGACCACGGGAATGCTGTCAAGCATCGCCGTGGCAAGGCCCGTTACAAGATTCGTCGCACCCGGTCCTGAGGTGGCCATGCACACACCCACGCGGCCCGAAGCGCGCGCATAGCCATCGGCCATGTGCGAAGCGCCCTGCTCATGTCGTACGAGGACGTGATGAATCGACGGGAACTTGCGCAGCGCATCATAGATCGGCAGGATCGCGCCGCCGGGATAGCCGAAGACCGTCGTCGTGCCTTCGCCGGCGAGCGTTGCCCAAAGGATCTCAGCGCCGGTGAGTGTGGGGTGCGTGTTGTTGGCCATGTGCCTCTCCATCTGTCTTGCCACGTGCAATCTGTTGTTATTCGCTAAATGCAAGCTCAACTCAGTTGGTTACCGCACCCTGGCTTGCGCTGCCCACACTGTTGGCGTACTTCGCAAACACTCCGCGCCTGTATCGTGCTTGCGGTGCTTGGAAGTACGTCAATCGTTCCGCTATCACTTCCTCTGAAACATTGAGCGTGAGCGTGCGATTGGAGATATCAAACGTGATCGTATCGCCTTCACGCACGGCGGCAATTGGCCCACCCAGTTGCGCTTCGGGCGCAACATGCCCAGCCATCAAGCCACGCGTTGCTCCGGAGAAGCGGCCGTCAGTGAGTAGCGCAACGGTTTCGCTCAACTCCGGGATGCCTTTAATGGCCGCGGTGACGGCGAGCATTTCGCGCATGCCCGGGCCGCCCTTGGGGCCTTCGTAGCGGATCACGAGAACATCGTTCGGCTTGATGTCTCCGCGTTCTACCGCAGCATGGCAAAGGTCTTCGCTATCGAACACGCGCGCAGGACCGGTGTGGTGAATACGCTCATGCCCGGCGACCTTGACCACACAACCTTCGGGCGCTAGATTGCCGCGCAAGATGACAAGGCCACCAGTCGGCTTCAAGGCATTGTCCCAGCGGTGGATCACGGGCTGATTTGGCGTTTCATCCGCAAGCTGCGCCTCCTCGTGCAACGTCTTGCCGGTCACAGTGAGGATGTCGTGCAGCTGCCCGCGATCGAGGAGTCTCTTGGCCAGCACACGCGAACCGCCCGCCTCCTGATAATCCTTGGCGGCGTACTTGCCGCCCGGCGAAAGATCGCAGATGAAGGGCGTTGCCTCGGAGATGCGATCAAAGTCTTCCATGGTGAGCGGAATGTCGAGCTCGTGAGCGATCGCAAGAAGGTGCAGCACGGCGTTGGTGGAACCACCCGACGCAGCGACGGCCGTAATAGCGTTTTCGAGAGCCTCACGCGTAAGGATCTGCCGCGGTGTTACGCCCTTACGCACCAGATCCATAAGGCAACGTCCTGCCTCGCGCGAGGCTTCATGCTTGTCCTTCGACATAGCGGGAACGCCGGTGATCTGAATGGGCGAGATGCCAAGAAACTCGCCGGCCATCGCCATGGTGTTCGCTGTGAATTGGCCGCCGCACGCGCCGGGACCAGGGCAGGCCGCGGCTTCGAGTGCCTCCAACTCTGCATCAGTGATCTTGCCGGCGGCGTGTGAACCCATACCTTCAAAGACCTGCAGAATGGTGATCTCTTTGGTCGATCCGTCAGGCTGCTTCAATACGCCCGGCGCGATCGAGCCGCCGTAGAGCATCATCCCGGGAATGTTCAGTCGCGCCAATGCCATGATCGCGGCGGGCATGTTCTTGTCGCAGCCCGCGATGCACACAAGACCGTCGAAGCTGTTGCCGCGGCTGACCAACTCGATGCTGTCGGCGATGACCTCACGCGAGATCAGCGACGCTTTCATCCCCTCGGTGCCCATCGTGATGCCGTCGGAGATAGTGACGGTATTGAACTCCATCGGCGTGCCGCCGGCTTCGCGAATGCCTTGCTTGACGGCGTCGGCTACCTGGCGCAGGTGAAAGTTACAGGGCCCAATCTCCGTCCACGTGTTGGCTACGCCGATAATTGGTTTATGCAGATCTTCCTTGCTGAAGCCGACCCCGCGCAGATAACTGCGTGCCGCTGCGCGTGACGGGCCTTCGGTGAGGGCGATCGAGTTTGTCTTGCCAGCTACGTTGCTTTGCGATTCGTTCGGCACGGCAGATCCTTTAACGCGAGCCTGAGGCAGGCACATGATGTACGAACTAAAGTGAGGGGGACTACTTGGGCGCGAGCCAGAACTCGCTATCGTGTTTGGACTCGTAGCGCGTCAGCTCATCGCTATGGAGCAACGTGAGGCCAATGTCATCCCAACCGTTCAGCAGACACTCCTTGCGAAAAGGATCGATGTCAAAGTGAGCGCTGAAGCCCTGATCATCCGTGACTGTTTGCTGGTCGAGATTCACGGTAATCCGGTGCTTTGGATTCACGGTGGAGCGGGCCATCAGCGTCTCTACTTCTTCATCAGAAAGCCGCACCAGCACAATGCCGTTCTTGCCCGCGTTCGAAAAGAAGATGTCCGCGAAGCTGGGTGCGATCACGGCACGGAAGCCATATTGGAAGATTGCCCAGGCCGCGTGCTCACGCGAGGATCCGCAGCCAAAGTTCTTTTCTGCGATCAGGATTTGCGCGTCTTTATAAGCTGGCTTGTTCAGCACGAAGTCAGGCTGTTCCGCTCCGGTGTGCGGCCCTTCCTGGATGCGTCGCCAGTCAAAGAAGAGGAAGTCGCCATAGCCGGTGCGTTCAATGCGCTTCAGAAACTGCTTGGGGATGATCTGATCGGTGTCGATGTTAGGCAGCGGCAAAGGCGCAGCCGTGGAAGTGAGCACGTTGATTGGCTCCATCAGCGCGATCCTCCTTCTACGAAATCCTGCACGAGGTCAAAGGTTGGTTCGGGTAACAGGGCTGGCTGTGGTGGATTGTGCGTGTTGCCGAACTTCCACTTGCGCACATCGGTGAGATGGCCTGTGATCGCGGCGGCGGCGGCCATGGCGGGCGACAGCAGGTGCGTTCTGCCACCGCGGCCCTGGCGGCCTTCAAAGTTTCTGTTGCTGGTGCTGGCGCAACGTTCTCCCGGTGCAAGGATATCGGGGTTCATGCCGAGGCACATGCTGCAACCGGGTTCGCGCCATTCAAAACCGGCGGACTTGAATACAAGATCGAGGCCCTCCTCTTCGGCTTGACGCTTCACCATCTGTGATCCGGGCACGACCATGGCACGCACTGTGGTTGCCACTTGATAACCATCGACTACCTTTGCGGCAGCACGTAGATCCTCAATGCGCGCATTCGTGCAGGAGCCCAGAAAAACCGCATCCACCGCGATATCCTCAAGGCGCGTGCCAGGCTGCAGGTCCATGTATTCGAGTGCACGTGCGAAGCTCTTACGATCAGCATCTGAAAGTGCATCTTCCAGCGAGGGCACGGTGCTTTCAATGCTGGTGACCATGCCGGGTGAGGTGCCCCAGGTGACACGCGGCGCAAGCTCGGTTGCATCGATATGCAGCTCACGGTCAAAGACCGCGCCTTCGTCGGTGATGAGTGCGCTCCACTGCTGCACGGCGAGCGTGAAGGCCTCGCCTTGCGGAACGAATCGCCGTCCCTGCAGATAGGCAAAGGTCTTTTCATCCGGGGCGATCATCCCGGCCCGTGCGCCGGCCTCGATGCTCATGTTGCATACCGTCATACGGCCTTCCATCGAAAGCGCGCGAATGGCCGAGCCAGCATATTCGATGACATAGCCCGTTGCGCCGTCGGTGCCTATGCGGCCGATGATATCGAGGATGATGTCCTTCGCAGTGACACCATAGGGCAGCTCGCCTTCCACGTTGATGCGGAAGGTCCTCGGTTTGGGCGCTTTGAGCGTCTGCGTCGCCATAACGTGTTCGACCTCACTGGTACCTATGCCGAAGGCCAGTGCACCGAAAGCACCGTGCGTGGAGGTGTGTGAATCTCCGCAGACAATCGTCATGCCGGGCTTGGTCGCACCCAGCTCCGGGCCGATCATGTGCACGATGCCCTGCGCGGCATCCTGCACATCGAAGAGCTCAATGCCGAACTCAGCGCAGTTTCTGCGCAAGGCATTCACCTGCGCCGCAGAGATGTCATCGGCAATGAACAGGCGGTCCGCGGCGCTGGTGGTGGGTACGTTGTGGTCCACGGTAGCGATGTGGCGAGCTGGATTCCGTAAGGAACGACCTGCCAGCCGAAGGCCGTCAAACGCCTGTGGACTCGTGACCTCATGAATGAGCTGCAGATCGACATAGAGCAACGCTGGCTCGCCTGCCGGCTCGGCGACGACGTGTTGCTGCCAGACTTTCTCAAACATGGTGCGCGGAGCGAGAGCTTGCATGGAATGGGTCGCGATGTTGTTGTCGTTCATCATGGAAGATCTCTTGGGCAGTGCCTATTCGGACTCAGGCGTGTGTGGGGTCACGGTGTCGACCTGTGGTGGAAGGGTGTTGGCGCCAGCCATCTTCGGGGTCAGCGCAAAGGGCTTGCCATCCGGTTCGACAAGGATGGCGTTGGTGATGTGAGGCACGCCACGATGCGCCTGGGCCAGCCGTGCATCCCAGTCAGAGATCGCCGTGGTGAGCGCGAGAGGAAGGGCATCGGCGGATAGTTGACGCGAGGCAAACAGCCACAGATTGTAGTCAGCGTTGGCCTCGTCGGTGGTGTGCTCTTCCGTGGTCCAGTTCACGGCGGCAAACACCAGCAGCGGATCAGGCTGGCCCAGATCTATCCATAGAAGACCGTGTGCTGCGCAGAAGCTGGGCACGCAGCCGTCTATCGTGAGGTAGCGATTGTCTCGACTGTCGATTTCGCCATAGCGCGAAAGAAAACGTGGAATCACGTCGGCCAACGAAACCTGCTTGCCCCAGAAGGCCTGCGGCTGCTTGAACTCCCCTGCCAGCAGCGCAGGAAAACGATCGTCGTTCCACAGTGCGACCGCGTTGCCGTTCGGTACGGGCTGCGCATACTGCCATAGCCATTGCAGGCTGCCGGCATTGTCCCTCCGCGCACGCGGGGATTGCTGCGTGTGTGGGCGGGGTGGCGGGGCGACAAGGTTGTTCGGATCGGCGATCTGCGCACGGCCAGGCACCGCTGAGAAAAGCAGCAGAACAACAGCGGCGAGTTGGCACGTGTGGCGCATCGGGACTCGGTAGGTTATACGGCGTGAAGCGACTGCGAACGATCCAGCGATGCGGCCAGGGCTTCGCGTACAAGCTTGCCCATCTGGGTCGTCGTGGTGGTGGACGATGTGTTGCCGCGCGCGATGTCCGCTGTGCGGTAACCCGCTTCGAGCACGTGGGCAACGGCATCTTCAATCGCGGAAGCTTCTCCGTCAAGATGTGCGCTGTGACGCAAAATCATCGCGGCGGTGAGAATGGCGCCGAGTGGATTCGCTTTGCCTGTGCCCGCAATATCAGGTGCGGAGCCGTGCACGGGCTCATAAAGATTGACCTTGCCGCCGACTGTGGCCGAAGGCAACATGCCCAGCGAGCCTGTGATAACCCCGGCTTCATCGGAAAGGATGTCGCCGAAGAGGTTCTCCGTGAGCACCACGTCGAAGTCGCGCGGACGGTTCATGAGGTGCATCGCCATGGAGTCGACCAACTGATGTTCCACGGTGACCGCGGGGTATTCGGCTTTCAAGGCATCCACCGTCGCACGCCACAGCTGCGAACATTCGAGCACGTTCGCCTTGTCCACGGAGGTCAGTTTGCCGCGCCGCTGGCCGGCGAGTTCGAAGGCCACACGCGCCACACGTTCTACCTCGCCGCGGCTGTAGCGCATGGTGTTGTGCGCTTCGTCTGTTGACTTATCCCAGGCGCGCGGCTGGCCGAAGTACAGTCCACCCAGTAGCTCGCGCACAAACAGGATGTCGGCGCCTTGCGTGATCTCCGCGCGCAGCGGAGAGTTGTCGGCAAGGGCGGGGTAGGCCACCGCAGGCCGCAGATTGGCAAAGCCGCCGAGCACCTGCCGGATCTGCAGCAGACCGGCTTCGGGGCGCTTGTCCGGGCTCAGGTGATTGAACTTGTTATCGCCGACAGCGCCGAGCAGAACGGCATCGCTCGCCAGGCAGACGTCGATGGTGGCCTGCGGCAACGGTGTACCTTCCGCGGTAATGGCGACGCCGCCAATGAGCGCGTCGGCGAACGCGAACTCATGGCCGGAGGCCCTGGCCACGTCGTTCAAAATAGCGAGGGCTTCGCCGGTAACCTCGGGGCCGATGCCGTCACCGGCGAGCACTGCGATACGAAGCTTCATAAGTCCCGATCCTGAATCAACAATCAAAAGGCCTTCAGCCAGTAATGAAACGCAACGATGTAGAGAAACCCGTAGAAAAGTAGTGCAGCAGCGGTTCGTCCCTCTACCGGCTTGCCCCGCCTGCCAAGAGCCCAAACGGCACCGGCGATGACGGGAATGCCGAACAGGTAACGGAGCACCTGCAGCGTGCTCATTACGCCATGGCCGCGGGCTCACCCACCAGCGCGACGAGGTCCTGGTCATAGATCGATTTCTTGCGATCCGCCAGTTCTGTAAAGCGGTGATAGACCACGTTCAATTCTTCACCGGCGAGCGTGTGCCCCAGCTCTTCGAGCCGGTGTTGCAGTGCCCGCCGGCCGGAGTGTTTACCCAGCACGATGTTATTCGCCGTGACACCGACAGAGGCCGGCGTCATGATCTCGTAGGTGAGCGGGTTGGCCATCACCCCATGCTGATGAATGCCGGACTCATGCGCAAAGGCGTTCTTGCCAACAACGGCTTTGTTGGGCGCGCAGCCAAAGCTGATGAGTTCAGCAAGCAGAGCGGAGGCCGGCGCGAGCTGCGCCATGCTGATGTTGTTGGTAAAGGGAAGGCGGTCGCGGCGAACCATCATCGCGGCGGCGACCTCCTCAAGCGCGGCGTTGCCGGCGCGTTCGCCGATGCCGTTCACGGTGACCTCCACCTGGCGGGCACCGCCGAGCACACCGGCGATCGCGTTCGCCGTGGCCATGCCCAGATCATCGTGGCAGTGCGTGGAGAAGATCACGCGATCGGAACCGGGGACGTTGAGGTGCATGTGTTCAAAGAGCGCCTTGTACTCGGCAGGCGTGGTGTACCCGACGGTATCGGGCAGATTGATCGTCGTGGCGCCTGCCTGAATAGCGACCGTGACAACCTCCACCAGGAACTGGAGGTCGGAGCGTGTGGCGTCTTCGGCGGAAAACTCCACGTCCTCGGCGTAGCCGCAGGCCAGGTGCACCATCGCGGCAGTCTGGTCCAGCGCTTCGGCGCGGGAAATGCGCAGCTTGGCTTCAAGGTGCAGATCTGACGTGGCGAGAAAAGTATGAATGCGGCCGCGATGGGCGCCCTCAATGGCGCGGGCGGCCGTTTCGATGTCGCCCTGCTTGGCGCGGGCAAGCGCGGCAATGCGTGGCGCATTCGCGCTGGTGCCGACCTCCTGCGCGATGGCGCGGACGGAAGTGAAATCGCCATCAGAGGCGATCGGAAAGCCAGCCTCGATAATATCCACGCCGACGGTGGAGAGCATGTGCGCCATGCGTAACTTTTCGCCGTGGTGCATCGTGCAGCCGGGCGATTGCTCGCCGTCGCGGAGCGTGGTATCGAAGAAAACGACTTGATTCTGCGAGGTCATAGTGAGGGTCTTACGTGTATCTTCAGCATAACGCGAACTTATGTATTTGCGGCTGACTATTCATATTTCTAATACCGGTATCAGCCGCAGGGCTTAGGATTATGGAGCTTTTGGGGGATCCATGGACCTGTTCCAGCTGGAGGCATTTCTTGCCGTAGCGGAGGAGCGCAGCTTCTCGCGCGCCGCCGCACGCTTGCATCGGACCCAGCCGGCGGTGAGCCAGATCGTTGCGCGGCTTGAGGCGGAGCTTGGGGAAACGCTGCTGGAGCGCTCGGCCCGCGATGGCTCCTTGACCGATGCCGGGAAGGTGTTAGGGGAGTACGCCCGCAAGATGCTCAACCTGCGCACGGAAGCAGGAGCGGCCCTGGCCGACCTGCGCTCGCTGCACACCGGCCGGCTGACGCTGGCGGCCAATGAGTACACCTGCCTTTACCTGCTGCCGGTCCTGGTGGCGTTTCGGCGGCAGCACCCGAAGATCAGGGTCGCGGTGCAGCGCTCCTTCGCCAGTCGCATCGCCGATGAGGTCTCGCAGCATACGGTGGATCTGGGCGTGCTGAGCTTTCGGCCGGACGATCCGCAGGTGCACTCGGTCGTGGTCTACCGCGACGACCTGGTGTGCATCGTCGGGCCGCAACATGCGTTGGCCGGGGCGGTGGGGAGCTCGATTGCGCGGTTAGGGCAGGAGATCTTCGTCGCACATAACGTACCGTCGCCCCTGCGCAAGAAGGTGATTGAGACCTTTGCGCGCCATAAAACGCCACTGAATATAGAGGTCGAGCTGCCCAGTCTGGAGGCGATCAAGCGGTTCGTGGAACGCGGCAGCGGGGTGGCCCTGGTGCCGCGCCTGACCGTGGAGCGCGAGCTCGCAACGGGGGCGCTCATCGCGGTGGATGTGCCCGAGTTGCAGACGGAGCGCCATCTGCGCCTCGTGTGGCGCAAGCGGGCAGCGCTTTCCCACGCCGCGCAAGCGTTTCTGGCGGCCGTAGAGACGTATTCGGCAGAGACAGGGGCACCGTTTTGTTACCAGCCGGAGCGGGCGCACTAATCTGGCCCGTCGATCCGGCTTCGGATGGCAGGGCAGGGGGTGCCCCAGGTTGGGGCACCCTCTCGCGAGGAGCAGTTCTGGCAGGTACAATATTGGAGACCGTCTGTTACAGGCACGCTGCTGTGCAGTGCTGCCGGAAGTGCGGCAGCGGATCGCGAAGGGATCTCTGGTAGGCATGAAGAAGATTGTGTTGCTCGGCGCTCTGCTGGTAAGTGCTTTCGCTGCGGGACATGCGCAAGAAAGTCGGCAGGATTTTAGCATCAGCGGGTTCGGCCTGTTCGCCCCCAATGTAAACAGCGGGGTGGCTTTTCCGGAGAGCACAACCTCTACAGCGGGTGTTCTGGGCAGCTACCGCTACCTTCTTACGCCGCGTAGCGGGCTGGAGTTGAACTACGGCTTTTCGCAGAACTCGGTGAAGTACAACGCATCGTCCGTTGCCCAGCCGAACCAGCGGGTGCACTCGAAGAATCAGGAGATCTCCGTCGGGTACGTGTACTCGCGGAACTACCACAACTTCAATCCATTCGTGGAAGCCGGCGTCGGCGCCATGTTTTTCACGCCGATTCTGGACAGCGGTACTGCCACTGGCGTAGGTGGATCAGTGAAATCGCAGACCCGCGTGGGTGGTCTGTTTGGAGCGGGCGTGGCCTATGAAATTAGTCCCAGCTTCGACATCCGTGCCGAGTACCGTGGCTTTGTAACCAAAGCGCCGACCTTTGGCATCTCTTTCCTTTCCCCGGTCAACGCCTATTACGTAGTTTCCACGCCGTCGATCGGTATCGCTTATCATTTCTAGTACGTGCTTTGCACCCTGACGGTGCGATTGACATCGAAGGCCTCTTCGCGACGCGAGGAGGCCATTGCTTTGTTCCTACTGAAAGCGGTATGCCGCACCGATTGAAAAGATACCGGGCGTCAGGCTGTTTGGCTGGTAGCCGAGCCAGTGCTGGCTCTCGTAGTCCAGACGCAGCGTAAGCGGACGATCAAGGCGGTATTCTAAGCCGCCGCCGCCTGCCACGACGCCATACGTCTGGCCGGCGTTGATGAGCTGGCTCGACGTGATGGCCGGGTCTACCGAGCTGTTGTTTCCGGCAGAGGCCAACCCACCAAGCACCTTGACATACAGGCCGTAACGGCCGCGGCGGTAGGCTCCCCGTCCGCCAAATAGATAGGTGCGCTCAGGGAAGATCACGTTGGAGAAGGCAGTCGGAGCATTCACCTCCGCGGTCAGCCCCAGATAGCGCGCGAAGTCGAAGTTTACATAGGCACCGATGCCCGAAGAGCGCGAAGGTCCATAATCCGGATCGGCATTCTGGTAGACCAGGCCAACGGAAAGAGCGTTGCCGGTTGCAGTGGCCACAGCCTGGGCCTGAAGGTGAGTAGCCGTAACAGCAAACGAGCTAAGAAGCATAAAAGCAGAGAGGCAGTGCTTGAACATAGGATCTCCGGAGGTGTGGGCACCTGTTTTTGGGCATAGGGTGCCCACGGAGGCCCATAGTCTCTATGGGCCCCGTGCCTTGCCTGTAAAAGGCTGCTACTGCTGTGGGGTGGTTGCGGCGGGTGCAGCACCGGGGGTTGCCGGGGCTGGGGCTGCTGCCGGCGCAGCCGTATCTGTTCCAGGTGCGGCGGCCGGTGCGGCGTTATCCGCAGCGGCTGCTCCTGTGGTTGCCGGTGCCGGCGCCGGAGGAGCGGGCGGGGCAGGCGGCTGCCAGTAGGCAAGCTTCAGGTAAACCGGCGTGATCTCGAACGGAAGTTTGTCGCGAGAACTCAGTACCGGAGCATAGGCCGCGTGCAGTTGGATCACACGGTCGGTCCAGGGATCAAATCGCAGCAGCTGCGATAAGGGCATCGCCGCCTGTTGCGCCAGATCCGTGTTGTTTAGCTTCGGGCTCTTGGTCAGCAGAGCCTGCAGCCAGAAGGTTCCATCGGTCTTGGTCAAACCATCGCCGATCTGAGGTTCTGTCAAAGCTTTCAGGCCCTTTTCGCGAGCCTGCAGCTGCTGCAGGTAAAGGCCGAAGTACTTCTGCCCATCCGAAAGATCGGCTACGTCGAGCAGCTCAATCGCCTTCTTGGCTGCCGCGACGTTCTCCTCGTCCGTGTGGTGCATCGGAATCTTCTCGAAAGCCGACTCCTGCGGGAACATAAGATGATCGTTAAAGGCATACTTGGTGTCGATGTGGTGCCCAAGCAGGATGTGGGCAAGCTGGAAGGCGAGAACCGCGTTCAGATCTCCCTGTTGTTCGGCCTGTTTGCCGTCCGCCGAAGGAACCGCCGTGGTATCGAGCAGGCTCTTGGAGACAAGAATCGTGTTGCCTACCGCCAGGGTTTCGAGCGGCTCGGTGAGCAGGGTACGCACCTTGATGGGCCGGTCGGTTGCGATCTTGTTGTAGGCCAGGATGTTGTTCGCCAGCAGTTCCAGCGTTTGGTCAAACTCGCTGGGCGCGTCGATCAAGCCGGCCTGGTAGAGCCGCTCGATGACGTTGTCTTCGGCCTGCTGCACCCATTCGCGCTGCGCCTGCAGCGGGCTGACGTCAGGAGCATCCTTGGAGGCATCCGTGGCGCCTTCTACCTCCATGGTGGCCTGGTCGGCATCTTTCGGTGGAATCTTGAGCGAGTAGCCCCAGATGTAGTTGACCGCTTTGAACTTAAGCGAGTGGCTCGGGCTCTTCGGATCGGTCTCCTCGACGTACACGGAGGTGGGCAGCCAGAGGCCTTCCTGGACGTTGGTGCGCCATGAATCGAAGTGGTAATACTCGGCAATATCCTTTTCCGTACCGGCAAAGTCGCCGTTGAAGCGGACGATGTTGCCGCTGTTGCGCTCGATCCAGACACGGCCGGCAAAGCGGCCGGTGGCGCCCTTCTTGATCGGAGCTACGTCAAAGACGACCGTTGGGATGGTTCCGAGAAAATCGTTCCGGACGAAGGAAAACTCGTAGGTCTGGCGGTTGAAGCTGTTGCTGTCCACCAGCAGCATTTGCACGAAGCCGGCCTCGTGATAGGTCAGGTGCAGGGAAGCCGAGAGCCCGGAGATGTAGCCCAGCGAATGCTTAAACACGCCGCTGATCTTGCCGGTCTTTGGGTCGCCTGCGGGCTGGCCGGCGGCGTAGGACGTGTCGTTGATCACCTTGCCGAAGTTCACGCGGCCAAGGAAATGTACATCCGACTCCGGCGTCTGACCCATCACCTTGTCCGCACGCATGTTCTGCAGATAGGTTTCAACGATCGGCGTACGCTCCTTGAGCGTCTTGACGATTGCTGCCTCCCGCGTGATCGACTTGTCGATCAGCTGGTTCTGCGCGGCGTTGGGCTTGCGGTAGTCGACGAAGTTGCTATCCACCTTTTTTTTGCCGAGCGGAAACGCCAGGGCTGGCAGCGCCGGAGCGGCTAAGAGGGCGAGTGTCACGGCGGCGGTGAGCTTCGTCCGGTTGATCGTGGTCATGATGCTCCTTTTAAGAGGCGTGCGATGCGAGGCTGAAGTCCTGTGTTGCGGTGGGAACGGCCGCCTGTGGAAGGTGCTCGGCAACAGGCGGCTGTCACATTAACTCATCTGGAAGCGAACATTGACGACGCCTTCCCACGGAACGGGGTTACCAGAAGCATCAATCGCGGGCTTGAAGCGGGTGCCCAGGGCTGCCTGACGGGCGGCCTCGTCCAGGCCGTGGCCCAGACCGTGCTCGATCGCCAGTACCTGCACGGTGCCTTCCGCAGTGACGCGGATCCGGACAGAAACGCTGCCCTCCAGGTGCATGGACCTCGCCTCTTCGCTATAAACCGGCTCCGGCTTATAAACGACGGTCGGTGTGGCCTTGGCAGCCGTGGCCTGCACACGCGGCTGCTGCAGCGTGGGCTGTACCGGGGCCGAGCTCATGGCGACGCGCTGCACGGCATTGCTCTTGGGTCCGTTGCAACCGACGCAGCCGTTGGTCATGCCGGCGACGGGACGAACCGCCGTGGCATTCAGGTTTTGTCCGCCTGGCGAGCCTGAACCCATGCTCATGTTGACCGACCGCGGACCTCCGCCGGTGTTGCTGCCCGGCATGCCCGGCATACCAGCCACACCCATGTTGACGCGAGACACGGCCGGACCGGTGGTCGGCTTCAGCGGGTTATCCGGCGAACCCAAACGTACGGCGCTGGGGTGAACGTCATTGTTGGGTACATGTGCCGCAGAGGCCAGCAGGTTCACCGGCTTGGGCGCAGGGGGTGCTGGCTGCAGCTTCGGCGGCGGCGTCACCGGCTTGGGAACAGGGGGAGCCGGGGTGGGCGGCGGAGGCACGGGCGGCGGCGGTACCGGCGGCGTGGGTACGGGAACGGGCGGCGGCGGTACCGGCGGGAGTTTCGGCGGCGGCGGCGGTGGGGGAGGCGGCGGCAGCTTGGGCTTCGGCGGCGGCGGCGGCTCCTTCACCACGTGGATCGGGTCGATCAGCTCGGCGCGTTTCTGCTTGGGCTTTACAACCGCGGCCTTCACCAGAAACAGAAGCGCGAATGCAATCAGGATGTTGATGCTGATGGACGTAACGGCCGCGCTTTTGCTGCGGGAGCCGTCGTTCAAAACACCAAAATCACGAAACTGTACGTCGGTTGACTTGGGCTCGGGATTGGCGGGGGGCTTGGTCATCTCGGGGCAAACCTCTGAAAAGTGTTGGGCGCCGGAAGGCGGTCGTTACCGGAGATAGTTACCAGAAAGATAGCAAACCTCTGGTAAATACCGGGTTGCACGCAGACTGTCTTGCGCGCTGGCAAACTTGGGGAAGGCCACGGTGGGCGGCGTTTGGAAACGGAGCAGGCGGGCTGACCCGGACGGCGCGGCGGTCGGCGATACCATGGCGCGAGACCAACCGGCTGCCCGGGTGAACGCCGTACGGGTACGCCGGAACAGGTTTTGAAGGAGTTCGCCTGCATGTACGTTGCCTTTGGGGTAGCTGCCCCCAATGCTTTCCAAGACATGTTTCACCTTTCCACTCCGCTGCTGGAAAAGATCGTTCGGCCGTGGATCGTCTATCTCTGCCTGGTGCTGTTTCTTCGATTGTTTGGCAAGCGTGAGCTTGCGCAGTTGAACCCGCTGGATTTGGTGGTGTTGCTGAGCCTTTCCAACACCGTGCAGAACGCGATCATTGGGGATGACAACTCGGTGACGGGCGGGCTGATCGGCGCCTTTTCCCTGCTGACGATCAACTGGCTGCTGAACCGGATCCTGTACAGTGCGCCGAGGCTGAACGCTGTCCTGCAGGGACAAGCGACCGTCCTGGTGCGGGACGGCGTGGCGGATGAGGTTGCCCTCAAGCGTGAACGGCTCAGCACCGAGGAGCTGATCGGCGTTCTGAACAAAAACGGGTTTGGAAGCGCCCGTGAGGTGGAAATCTGCATCCTGGAGCCCAACGGCAGCTTTTACGTGAAGGGCAAGAGTCCGTCGCCTGACGAGTTGCAGCGGACCGAGCTGCTGGAAGCGCTGCGGCAGCTTACCGCCGAGGTCCGCGCCCTGCGTTGAGACCTCGGCTAGCGTGACTGCACAGGAAACCCCGCCAGGCGCTGGAACCAGATGCAGGTTCTGCTGTGCGCGCCGGGCGGAAAGCTCACGGCGTACCCGCCGTAGAAGGCTTCCGGATTGGGCTAGATGCGTCATCGTAACGGTCTCGGTCTCCCTCAGGCTGCTGCGCACACACTTCCGCTGGCGCGAGTTTCCGGAGCACCTGAGCGATTTGACGGGGTTAGCCACCCGAAGGTTCGCATCAGGCCTCTTGCGTGATTGAAGTGTCGCGGAACGGTCACCTCCCATCCATAGCACTTCAGGGCCAAGAGGCTCGCGATCAGACGGAGGTAACGTAACCCGTTTCGGGGAGTACCGTCCAGTTTGCCGAGGGCATCGCCCATGCCGTACCTTCAATGCGATAGCCGGTGCCCCGGGCGCCGCACAGGAGAGGGAACCGCCGGAATGGCCGCCCAAGAACATCCGGAGCAACACCCCGCCGCCGCCGAACAGAACCCGGCCACCCCTCCATCCCAGCCCGGGCCGATGTTTCGCACCATGATGCGGGAAGGGCGACTGTTCCCGCCGCCGCCGGCCTTCTCTGCCGGCGCCTGGGTCGGCAGTGAAGCCGAGTACGACCGGCTGTACCGCTGGAGCATCGACAACCCAGCCGAGTTTTGGGCACATTACGCCGGAGAACTGGACTGGTTTCAGCCACCGGCCACCATACTGCGCGGCAAAGGCGCCGACGCTCGCTGGTTCGATGGCGGCCGCCTGAATCTGGCGCACAACTGCGTTGACCGGCACGCGCTCGGATCACGCCGCGACAAGGTCGCCCTGCTGTGGGAGGGCGAACCGGGTGAGGTCCGCCGGCTGACCTACGCGGACCTGCACGCCGCAGTGCAGCGTTTTGCCAATGTCCTAAAGAACGCCGGCGTAAATAAAGGCGATCGCGTCGCCATCTACATGGGCATGTGCCCGGAGCTGGCCATTGCCTTGCTCGCCTGCGCCCGCATCGGGGCGGTGCATTCTGTGGTGTTTGGTGGATTCGCGGCGCACGCCATCGCCGACCGCGTGCTGGATTCGGATTGTCGCGTTCTGGTCACGCAGGACGTGAGCTACCGCCGCGGCCAGCCGATCAAGCTGAAGTCCATCGTCGATGAAGCCCTGGAACGCTGCCCCGGCGTGGCCACCGTGCTCGTGTATCAGCGCGATGCAAAATTCCCGGTTCCCATGAAGCCGGGCCGCGATCTCTGGTGGCATGAGGTCATGGCGGAGGCCGCGCCGGACTGCCCGCCGGAGCCGATGGAAGCCGAAGACCCGCTGTTCATCCTGTACACCAGCGGCACCACCGGCAAGCCCAAGGGCCTGGTGCACACCACCGGCGGCTACGGCGTTGGTACCTACCTGACTACTAAGATCAATTTCGACATCCACGACGACGACGTCTACTTCTGCACCGCCGATATTGGCTGGATCACCGGCCACAGCTATGTGGTCTACGGCCCGCTCGCGAACGGCGCGACTGTTCTGCTGTACGAAGGCGCCCCCAACTGGCCCGAACCGGATCGCTTCTGGAAGCTGATCGACGATCACAAGGCGACCATCTTCTACACCGCCCCGACCGCGATCCGGGCGTTTATGAAGTGGGGCAGTGACTGGGTCTCGAAGCACTCGCTGGCGTCGCTGCGGCTGCTCGGAACGGTCGGCGAGCCCATCAATCCAGAGGCCTGGATGTGGTTTCACCGCGAGATCGGCAAGGGGCACTGCCCGATCGTCGATACCTGGTGGCAGACCGAAACCGGCGCGCACATGATCGCCCCCGTGCCCGGCGCGGTCGCCACCAAACCCGGTTCAGCCACCAAACCTTTCTTTGGCATCGTTCCGGCGATCGTCAACAAGGAGGGCGAACCCGCCCAGCCCGGCCATGGTGGCCTGCTGGTAATTACGGAACCGTGGCCCTCGATGGCCCGCACGATCTGGGGCGACCACGAACGCTTTGTGGAGACGTACTTCTCCGAGGTCCCCGGCGTCTATTTCACCGGCGACAGCGCGCGTTGCGATGAAAATGGCTATTACTGGCTGATGGGCCGCGTGGATGACGTGATCAACGTGAGCGGCCACCGGCTGGGCACGGCGGAGATCGAATCCGCGCTGGTGGCCCACCCCAAAGTTGCCGAAGCCGCGGTCGTGGGCCGTCCCTGTGAGTTGAAAGGCCAGGCGATTGCCGCCTTTGTCAGCCTTGAAAACGGCCATGAACCCAGCGAAGAGTTAAAGCTTGAACTACGGCAATGGGTCGCCAAGGAGATCGGCGGGCTGGCGCGCCCGGATGACGTGCGTTTTACGCCTATGCTGCCCAAAACGCGCTCCGGCAAGATTATGCGCCGCCTGTTGCGCGAGCTGGCCACCACCGGTGACGTCCAAGGCGACACGACGACGCTGGAAGATTTCAGCGTCGTCGCCAAGCTTCGTGAAAAGGACGAATAGGCCTGCCGGAAGTTCAATCCGGTGGATGGCACAGAATGGGTTCGCAACTTTCATCAAGCCCCAAGTGTTTAGGAACTGAAGAGCGGAAACACGCGTCCATTGATAAACTGGGGGGCTGACACTCCCGGTGCGCGTCCGAGGTCGCCAGGGACACCCCTGGGTCTGGTTCCACGATGAATGAGTTGTTGAGCACCATTAAATCGCCAGCCGATCTGAAGCGGCTGAATCCCACCGAGCTGGAGCTTTTGGCAGAAGAGATCCGCGGACGCCTGATCCGCGGCGTTGCCAAGACCGGTGGTCATATTGGACCCAATCTCGGGGTGGTCGAGCTTACGCTCGCCATGCACTATGTCTTTGATACGCCGCGGGATAGCTTCGTCTTCGACGTCAGCCACCAAAGCTACGTCCACAAGCTGCTGACCGGCCGAGAAGATCGCTTCGACACTATCCGCCAGCCGGATGGCCTGAACGGCTTCATGCTGCGCACCGAAAGCGAGCACGACAGCTTCGGCGCAGGTCATGCGGGTACGGCCCTCTCTGCGGCGCTGGGCATGGCGGTGGCCCGCGATATGAGCGGCGGCGATGAGAACGTCGTCGTGCTGGCCGGCGATGCGGCCTTTACCAACGGCATCAGTTTTGAAGCCCTGAACAACATTGCGGCCCAAACAAAACGGCTCATCATCATCCTGAATGACAACGAGTGGTCCATCGACAAGAATGTCGGTGCCATTGCGGAATACTTCCACAAAATCGCGACCAACCCCACCTACGTCAGCGTGCATGAGCGTGTCAGCGGCCTGCTGGAAAAGTTCGGCGGCAAGGCCGCACGTCACATCGCTCGCAAGGCGGAGGAAGCCGCCAAGGGAATCGTGGGGCGCGGCATGATCTTCGAGGAGTTCGGCCTCAGCTACTACGGCCCGGTTGACGGCCACAACCTTCCGCTGCTGATCGAAACGCTGAAATTTCTCAAAACCCAGAACCGCCCCGTCGTCCTGCATGCCCTCACGCAGAAAGGCAGGGGCTTTGGTCCAGCGCTGGAAAAGCAGAAGAAGTTCCATGGCCTGGGCCCCTACGACCCCGAAACCGGCGAGACCAAGGCCTCGGGCCAGAAGACCTATTCTGAAGTCTTCGCTGAGTCGTTGACCCGGCTGGCTAACAATGACCGTAAAGTCGTGGCCATCACCGCGGCCATGCCCAACGGCACCGCGCTTGATCTCTTTCGCCCGCACCATCCGGACCGCTATTTTGACGTTGGTATTGCCGAAGAGCATGCCGTGCTCTTTGCCGCCGGCATGGCCACCAAAGGCTACCGCCCGTTCTGCGCGATCTATTCCACCTTTCTGCAGCGGGCCTTTGACCAGATCGTGCACGACGTGGCCCTGCAGAATCTGCCGGTGGTCTTCTGCATGGACCGCGGCGGCTTGAGCGGCGACGACGGCCCCACCCACCACGGCCTCTTCGACATTAGTTACCTTCGCGGCGTTCCCGGCCTGATCCACATGGATCCCAAGGACGAGGACGAGCTGCAGGACATGATGTACACGGCGCTGCACCACAATGGCCCCAGCGCGATTCGTTACCCGCGCGGCACCGGCCCCGGTACGGCGCTCAAAGCCGAGCCGGAGGCGCTAGAAATTGGCCGCGCCGAGGTGCTCCGCGACGGTTCCGACGTAGCAATCTTTTCACTCGGGAATATGCTGCCGGAGGCCGAAAAGCTCGCCCGGAGACTGGAGGCCGAGGGCCACAGTGCCGCGATCATCAACGCCCGCTTCGCCAAACCTGTCGATGCGGCCTGCATCACGGGCTACGCCCGGCGTTGCGAACTGTTGGTCACCATGGAAGACCATGTGCTCGCCGGCGGCTTCGGCTCCGCCGTGCTTGAGGCCCTGAATGAGGCTGAACTCACAACCCAGGTGATCCGCGTAGGCTGGCCTGATCAGTTCATCGAGCACGGCAAGGTGGAAGACCTGCGGGTACGCTACGGCCTTACCGCAGAGGCCGCGCTCGATCGGGTACGGCCGCTGCTGCGCAAGCCTGTAGTTGCCTAGCGCCCTCTTCCCGTACTCCGTGACGCACACCTCCCAACAACATCGTCAGTAGCCCGCAGAGGCGGCGTAAGCGGGCACCAGCTTGGCCGCCTGTGCCTGCCGGTACCGGAACGTCGCCGCCAGCGCCGCACGCGCGGCAAAGGCACCTGCGTCGCTCAGGGGCGCCAGCGGCAGCTCGTACGTCACATGGTCGTGAACGGCTGTGCCCCGTACGCCCTGGTCTGAGGTGGAATCACGAACCGAGTGGCAGTGCCGCCAGTAAGCAAAGGGGCCTTTCAGCTGCACGTCGCAGAACCCCTCGTCCCATCGAAAATCTTCGATCTTCGCCCACCAGTTGCCACGCAAGGGCAGCCCAGGCAGGCCGCGCGCCGTAATCAGCAGCAAAGTGCCGTCCCCGGCGGCGACGCCGGGCAGCTGGGGCGTGCCTCCGGGCCGGGGTGGCGGTGGCTGCCAGGTAGCTTCGTCGATGCGAGCCTGCTGCCAATGCGGCATCAGCGGCGGCAGGTTCCGCGGATTGGCAAAGAAGGCAAAGGCCACCTCGCGGGGGACGGGAAGAAACTGCTCTGACTCAAAAACATGCCGCATGCTGGTTTGGATGCCGTCGTGGCGGCTGTCAAAATAGTGCTACGAATCCGAGCGGGAGATGGGCAAAAAAGAACGGCGGCTCCTAGGTTCCGAAGCCGCCTCACAAACTTTTCGAACGCGCTGTTAGTTGGGCATCAGCACGGTGTCGATGACGTGAACCACGCCGTTCGACTGGTAAACGTTCGCCGTCGTGATCATCGCGGTACCGCCCTTGGCGTCCGTGATCTTGATCATCTTGCCGTCGAGCGAGAAGGTCAGGGGCTCGCCCTGCACGGTGTTCAGCTGGTAGCTGCCGTTGTTCTTCTTAATCTCCTTCATCAGCTTCTTGGCATCGTAGGTGCCCGGAACGACGTGGTAGGTCAGGATCTTGGTCAGCGTCGCCTTGTTGTCCGGCTGCGTCAGGGTATCCACGGTGCCCGCGGGCAGCTTGGCAAACGCATCATTGGTCGGGGCGAAGACGGTGAACGGACCTGCGCCGTTCAGCGTGTCGACCAGGCCGGCAGCCTTCACTGCAGCAACCAGGGTCGTCAGGTTGGGGGCAGCCGAGGCATTCACCGCGATGGTCTTGGACGAGTACATCGCCGCACCACCGACCATCGGATCGGTCTTCTGCGCCGTAGCGGCGAGGGAGGAAGCAGCCAGAGCAGCGCCGGCAAACACGGTAAGCAGGGTCTTCTTCATAAAGGTCGTTCCTTTCAGATATGCGAGCACTTTCAGCCGCGGCCGTCTCGCGCTCGCTTCAGAGACAGACACATTGCTAACGCTTTCATTCCCGCGGTGGATTGCTCTATCCCCCGAAATGCGTAGCTGTAGTTCACACGTGGGTACGCTGCGGCGCCTCCGGGCGTTGACAAACAGAACCCGTCGCCGTCAACTGAGGGGAACGTGGCCGTCGCGCATTCAACCCGGCTCCTTGCGGATACTGTCCCGGACAGGCGGGGCGCCGCGCCCGCCGACCACCCCGCGTCGGAACGTGGGCTGCTGCTTGTCGGCGTCTTCAAGCTCTTAAAGGCGATCTTCTTTATCGCGATCGGCCTTGGGGCGCTGCACCTGGTGCACCGCAACTTCGGCGAGCTGGTCGTCCGTCTGGTCGACTCACTGCCGATCGACCCGGAAGGCCGCGTCGTCAGCATGGTCATGGATAAGGCCGACCTCATCAACGGCCATGACCTGCGCCGCATCGGCGCCGGCGCCATTATCTACGCCGTGCTCTGTCTGATCGAAGGCACAGGCCTCCTGCTGCGCAAAGGCTGGGCGGAGTACTTCACGCTGATCCTCACCACCCTGGGCCTGCCGCTGGAGCTCTTCGAGCTCGCGCGGCACGCTACCTGGTTCAAAGCCGGCGCCCTCGCGGTCAATCTGCTGATCCTCGTCTATCTCGGGTACGTGCTAAAGCAGCGCCAGCCACGGGAAATGGCTGAACGCGCCCGCCTATAGAGGTGCTTTGGGCTGATGAGGCAGATCTCTGCTTCGCAATGAGGACCCGGTGTCGCCCGCTCAAAAGCTTCGGGTTTTGTCCTGTTTCATCCGGGTGTTCGCCTTTCCTTCGTATCACCAAGGTTGTAGAGAAACAAGGCCGATTCCAGCCAGGAACCGACCTAATTAGCCACGATCTGTGGTAGGCGGTCCATGGTTATCCACAACCTGAGGTAATTTCCACAAAAGTTGCAGGAAAACGCGACCCGGAATGGCATTTTGCTCTCGACATTCGAAGAGCCGTAGCGCATCCTTGGTTCACGCGGTGGTCAAAAGTGGTGAAAAAAGGTCAAAAGAGGAAAGCGGAACAACAAGCTAACCCTGACCGGGTCGAAGTACACGGAAGCCATCAGCATCTCGCCGAAACGAAGGAAAAAAGATGAAACTTCGTGGAAGCCAGATCACCCGCGTGGATGAGAAGGGCCGGCTGAAGGTGCCGGCCGAGTACAAACGGCAGTTGGACGAAGCTGGGGTAGTGGAGTTTTTCATCACCAGCAAGGACGGCGAGCGGGCAGAGATCTACCCGATCGCGGAGTGGGAACGGATTGAGGCGGCGTTGGATGCGATCCCTTCCACAAATACGGCGAAGCGCAAATTTCTGGACGTAACGAACTACTACGGCCAGGTTGCCACCTTCGACGGGCAGGGACGGTTGCTGATTCCGCAGACGCTGCGGGAGGCCGCCAAGCTGACCGGCGATGTCGCTGTGATGGGCCAGAGAAGCATGCTCGCCGTGATCAACGATGAGCGCATCCGGTCCGATTTCGAGCATAACCCGCTGAGCGAGGCGGACTTTGCCGAACTCGCCGCGGCGGGTGTTTAGGGTGGTACAGAGTTTGGGTCCCCCAGGGGACGCATGGGTGGCCTGGAAGTGATAAGGCCACAACATGTTCCGGTACTTCTTGAAGAGTGTCTTGACCTTTTGAATGTGCGGCGGGGCGGTGTGTACGCCGATGCCACGCTGGGGCTGGGCGGGCACTCCGGTGCGATCGCCCGCAGGCTGGGACCCGGGGGAACGCTGATCGCCTTTGATCGCGACCCGGAGGCCATGGCCAAGGCGCAGGCCCGGATGGCGGAGATCGCCGAGGAACTCGGTTCGGAGATGCCGGCGGTGCGTTATGTGAGCCGTCCCTTCTCTGACATCGCCGAGGAGATCGCCCCGGGCAGTCTCGACGGTCTGCTGGCGGACTTCGGTGTCAGCAGCCTGCAGCTCGATGAGCCGCACCGTGGATTTAGTTTTCGGTCGGACGGTCCTTTGGATATGCGGATGGATCCGCGTGTCGGGCCGACGGCCGAGCAAGTGGTAAATCAGGCGGACGAGGAAGATCTCGCCAACCTGATTTACGAATTCGGAGAGGAAAGGAGGTCGCGGAGAATCGCCAGAGCCATTGTGAGGGCCCGGCCGATATCCACTACGGCGGAACTAGCCAAAGTGGTGTCGGCCGCGGCCCCATCAATGAAAGGCGACAAGATCCATCCCGCGACGAGAACCTTTCAAGCTCTCAGAATTCAGGTAAACAGGGAACTGACGGAGATCCAAACGCTGCTGGACGTAATTACAAGCGCGAACGGATCGCTGGTAAAACCGGGTGGGCGTGCGGTGCTCATCAGCTTTCACTCCCTCGAAGATCGATTGGTAAAAGACAGTTTTCGTGCCGGGGCCAAGGCGGGCGTACTCGAGATCCTGACCAAGAAGCCGTTAACGGCAACGGCCGAAGAAGAACGGACGAACCCGCGTTCCAGAAGTGCCAAGCTGCGGGCGGCAGAGCGACTTAAGTAATCAACCAGAGCGGTAAGTAACGTTACTTTGAAGAGATGACCGTCAAAGTTCTAGTGTTGCTGGTTTATTCACAGCTTTTCCTTGTAGGAACCAGAGTAGATACTTCGCAATAGCTCGTTCGGGTGAGATTTGCGGATGCACCACAAAGGCAGCAGAAATTTGCAGTGAGCGGAAAAGGGCGACAGGCGAGGCGGGCGATGGAGCGCAATCACACAAGACGGGCAAGCAACGGTCGGCCGGCATCGATCGCCGGGTTGAACCACGACCGGTTTGAGGCGCAGCGCATTCGTCGCCGGGGCCCCATGCCGGAGATGTTCTTCGCCAAGCACATCGATAACAGCCGCATCGTGAAGGCGGACGACCCGGAGCGCCGTGCCGAGATGCGCCGCTTCACCCTGACCATGGGCATCTTCTTCTTTCTCACGATGGTCTACGTGTGGCAGCATTTCTCGGCCATCGAGGTCGGCTACCGGGTTGAAGCGCAGAAGACCCGGGTGGAGCAGCTGCGCGAGCAGAATCGTCAGCTTCGCTTGAACGAGGCGCAGCTGAGCGATCCCGGCCGCATCGACCGCATCGCCCGCCAGCTTGGCCTCGATACACCGCTTCCCGGGCAGGTGGTGCGTCCGGAAGGCGACACAAGCGCGCAGCCCGTACTGGCGCAGGTGCACGTCCCTGCTGCACCCACTTTGAATCAGTAGCTGAACGAATCAGTAGCTGAACCCAAGAGCTCCACCTATCTTTCCGATCGGCTCCAGAATGAAGTTGAAGCAAACACCCCGGCCCACCTTCAAGCCCGCCGCCCGTGTGGGCGGTCCGCTGACCGCACCCATTCGCCGGGTGCGGTTTGTTTGGGTTTCCATTGCCTTTTGCGCGTGGGCAGCAATCATTGCCTGCCGCCTCACCTGGCTGCAGGTGATTAAGCACGATCATTACGTAAAGACCGCAGCCAAGCAGCAGCAGCGCGGCTTTGAGATCTCGCCTCGCCGTGGCGTTCTGTACGATCGCGACCTTCGCGAGCTCGCCATGACGGTGCTCGTGGACAGCATCTACGCCGTGCCCACCGAGATCGGCGACAACAAGCCGGAAGACGCGGCGATGCTCGCGAAAATCGTTCATACCGACCCGTTCGACACCTTCACCACCCGGCCCCGCATTGAGGCCCGTTTCGATGCGTCCAGAAACTTCGCCTGGGTCGCGCGCAAGGTTAGCCCCGAAACCGCCGAGCGCATCAAGGAACTGAACCTCAAGGGCGTGTACATCCAGAAGGAGTTCAAGCGCTTTTACCCAAACGACGACCTCGCCGCGCATGTGCTCGGCTATGTGGGCACCGACGATGAGGGTCTCGGCGGTCTGGAGCGCGAGTTCGACGAAGACCTGCACGGCGAACCCGGCCACATGCTCACCGCCGTCGACGCCAAGCGTCACGTGATGGGTTCTGAGTTGAATGAGCCCATGCCCGGTGAGAACCTTGTGCTTTCGATCGACAGCAACATCCAGTACATGGCCGAAAAGGCGCTGGATGAGCAGGTCGCGAAGTTGAAAGCGCTTCACGGCACGGTCGTGGTGCAGGACCCGCACACCGGCCAGATCCTGGCCCTTGCGGTCTCGCCGCGCTTCAATCCGAACGATCAGCGTCACATGGATGCCGACGTTCTGAACAACCTTGCGGTGAGCGACATCTACGAGCCTGGCTCGACGTTCAAGCTCGTCACATACTCCGCCGCGCTGGATGGCGCCGGGGTGGAGCCCTCGGACAAGGTGGATTGTCAGGGCGGTGCCATGACGATGTTCGGCCGCACCCTGCATGACGATAAGTCCGATCACATGGGCGTGGTCACCGTGCAGCAAGCGCTCGAGCATTCCAGCGATGTGGGCGCCGCCAAAATGGCGCTGAAGGTCGGCCCCAACAAGTTCTATGACTACATGCGCGCCTTCGGCTTCGGCGATCGTTCGGGCATTGAGTTGCCTAGCGAGACGCGCGGCCTGCTGCGGCCCGTGCGCAAGTGGGGTTCAACCAGCATCCTTTCGCTTGCCATTGGGCAGGAGATCGGTGTAACGCCCATCCAGCTTGTGGCGATGGTGTCGTCGATTGCCAATGGCGGCACCTACATCCCGCCGCACATTCTTCTACAGTCCACCGATGAGATGAAGGGCGATGCGCGCCTGAAAGCCGAGCCGTTCCACCCAGAGATGGGGTTGCCGGCGACCCTGCCTGACGGCTCCCACCGCGTCATTAAGGAGCTTACCGCGGCGCAGATGCGCGCCATGATGCAGGGCATCGTGATTGAAGGCACCGGTAAAAAAGCTCAGTTGAACGGCTACAGCTCGGCCGGAAAAACCGGCACCGCGGAAAAGATTGATCCCGCAACGCACACCTACTCGCACACCAAACTGGTGGCCAGCTTCGCGGGTTTCGCGCCGGTCAGTGATCCGGCTATCGCCATCGCCGTCGTCATCGATACGCCCACCGCGGGCGGCGAAGATTTGCACTACGGCGGCGCCGCCAGCGGCCCGGTCTTTGCCGAGATCGCCCAGCAGGTGCTCGAATATCTAGGCGTTCCGCACGATCAGCCGCTGAAGTCCAAGCAGCAGATGGAGGAAGCCAAGCGCGAGCCCGTCCCGGGAGACGCCCCGAGCGGCGGCGAAGAGATTGCCGATCTGAATGCATT
Source organism: uncultured Bryocella sp. (assembly GCA_964235515.1). Classification (GTDB taxonomy): domain Bacteria; phylum Acidobacteriota; class Terriglobia; order Terriglobales; family Acidobacteriaceae; genus Granulicella. The sequence continues at coordinate 9,221 of CAXSBL010000030.1, read as the reverse complement.
GTTTGAAGAGATCAACAGCCTGCCGGCGGATGATCCTTTGCGTACACCGGCAACTTCCGCTGCCATGGCCGCCAACCTGAAGGCCGACCGCGCGCAGGAGGCTGCTGTGCAGCATCAAGTGCCGCGCAAAAGCTGGCTCGATCTGCCCGATCGCGTTCTTGCGAGCTTTCATCGCAACGGCAACACGACCTCCATCATGCCTGCCGAAACCGCGGCAACGAGTATTCCGGACAGGCCCATCACCGGTCCGCACATCGCTCCCGCGGTGGAGTCGCGCGGCAACGGCGCCGTGGTGATCGACGCGAGCAAACGCGTACCCGTGCCCGACTTTACCGGGGCCGGCCTGCGTACGGTGGTCGAACACGCCGGGGCCTCGGGTCTGCGTGTGGAAACCGTCGGCAGCGGTCTTGCACGGGAGCAGGCCCCTCTCGCCGGAACCATGGTGCCCTCCGGTACGGAGATCGTGGTGCGCTTTGCACGTTGACCACTTCACGCGAGTACGCACGTAGGATCGATTTATGCAGTGGGCGAAGGTACTCGGCAGCGTCAACACGGTAGAGAGCAGCGGCCGCACCGACATTGACATCCGCGATGTGCAGTACGATTCGCGGCGTGTGCACGCCGGGGATGTCTTCGTGGCGATGCGCGGCGGCAGCGCGGACGGCAATCGTTTTCTGCAAGGTGCACTGCGCGCGGGAGCCGCTGCCTGTGTAACGGATTCACCTGAAAGTTTTGCGACGATGCGCTCCGCACAGCCGGAGCTGGCTTTGGCTCTGGTGTCCCATGGCCGCCGCGCGCTGGCGGAGATCAGCGCCGCCGTACTCGGTCATCCTGAACGTGCGATGGCTCTCACCGCGGTCACAGGAACAAACGGCAAGACCACCACAACATTTTTGCTGGAACAGCTACTGCGCAGCGTGGCACGGAAAAACGTGCTGATCGGCACCGTGGAAACTCACATCGGCGACGAGGTGCGCCGCAGCGAGCACACCACGCCGGAAAGCCGCGACGTGCTCGCGCTGTTCCGTTACGGTGTAGCCGCCGGCTGCACGGAGGCCATCATGGAGATGAGCTCCCATGCGCTCGAACAGGAGCGCGTGTGGGGCCTGCCGGTGGATGTTGCGGTGTTCACCAATCTCACCCAGGATCACCTTGATTACCACGGCTCCATGCAAGAGTACGCCCGTGCGAAAGCAAAGCTCTTTGCCGGTGTGGGCGCACCGGCCCCGAGAGTGGCCGTAGTGAATGTTGACGACGCGTGGACCGCGGAGATGGTGCATGCCTTCGGGGGCAAACAGCTGATGCGCTATGGGGTGGGTTCCTACGGAACGCATCGCGCGCAACAGGTATCGCTGTCCCTCGGCGCAACGAACTTCGAGTTCGTCACACCTGAAGCCACCGTGGCCATTCGTTCGCCGTTGAGTGGTCGAGTGAACGTTTACAACCTGCTGGCGGCGATGTGTGCGGCCTCCGCACGCGGTCTTACGCTCGGGGAGATCGCCGCCGCGACGCCGCATCTGAAGCAGGTGCCTGGCCGCTTTGAGGTCGTACCCGGTTCGGAGCGGGCAGGCTTCACCGTAATCGTCGACTACGCGCACACAGACGACGCATTGCGCAACCTGTTGCGGCTCGCACGAGAAAGTGTTGCCGCGGGCAATGGCCGCGTTATCACGATGTTTGGTTGTGGCGGCGATCGCGACCGTACCAAGCGCCCGAAGATGGGTCTGGCCGCTGCCGCTGATAGTGACCTTGTCATCATCACCAGCGATAACCCGCGCAGTGAAGCTCCGATGGCCATCATCAATGAAGCCGTACTCGGTGTGCGCGAGACATCGACTCCTTTCATCATCGAAGAAGATCGCCGCGCGGCCATAGAGATTGCCTTGCGTGAAGCGCGCCGCGGTGACATCGTTCTGCTGGCCGGCAAGGGACACGAGAAAGAGCAGATCTTCGCCGAAGGTGCCGTGCCCTTCGATGACGTGGGGGAAGCTGCACAGACTTTACAAACAATAAGCGAGGAGATGCACGCTTGAAGCTTCCACTCGCAAAGATTGCCGCCTGGATCCACGCCGAAGGTGACACGGACAGCAACGCGATCGCTCTGGGCTACAGCATCGATTCCCGCACCCTCGCCGAAGGGGATCTCTTCTTCGCCGTACGTGGCGAACGCATGGATGGCCACGACTACGTGGAAACAGCGTTGGGCAACGGTGCGATTGCGGCGGTGGTCAGCATGCGCTGGCTCGCGCCGTCTACTGTCGATGAAGCGAAATTGCTTCGCGTTCCCGACGAAGACAGCGACTGCATCCTCTCCGCGATGCAGCGCCTTGCGCGTGAGGTGCGCCGCACCTGGGCCGGTCGCGTGATCGGCATCACGGGCTCAGCCGGCAAGACCACGACGAAGGAGTGCGTTGCCGCCGTGCTCGAAACACGCTTCCGCGTGCTGAAGACCGAAGGCAACCTTAACAATCACTTCGGTGTACCTCTGCAACTGCTGCGTCTTGAGCCGGAACACGAGATCGCCGTGCTGGAGATGGGAATGAATCACGCCGGCGAAATCGCCGCGCTGGCACGCATCGCCGAACCAGACTGGGCCGTGGTTTCCAACGTCGCCGCCGTGCATCTGGAGCATTTCGCTGACGGTCTGGAAGGCATCGCCGCCGCCAAGCGTGAATTAGTGGAAGCATTGCCCGCCGAGGGCTTCGCGTTTCTGAATGGCGACGACAAACGCGTTGCGCAATTCCGCCTTGCCATGAAACCCGGCTCCGAAGGCGTGCTGTTGTACGGCACGCATGAAGGCTGTCGTGTGCGTGCGGTTGAAATCGAAGAACTCGGCCTGGCTGGAACGCGATTTCTGGTCAAAGCCGATGCACAGCAGCATTCCGTGCAGCTGCGATTGATGGGTCGCCACAATGTGCTGAATGCCTTGGCGGCGATCAGTGTAGGGCTGGCCAGCGGTCTGCCGTTAGCCCTGTGTTGCGAGGCGTTGGAAACGCTGCGCCCCACCGCCAAGCGTGGGGAACTGCTGGAATGGCGCGGCGCCCGCCTGATCAATGACTGCTACAACTCCAACCCGCACGCCCTCGACGCCATGGTCGCCACACTGGCGCAAAGCCGCGCCGAACGCCGCATTCTGGTCGCCGGCGAGATGCTCGAACTCGGCCCCGAGGCACCCGCACTGCACGCCGATTGCGGTCGTGCGGCGGCGCTTGCAGGCCTCGATGTGATCGTGGGCGTTCGCGGTCTGGCGCAATCGTTTGTAAACGCCGCGGCCGCCGCCGGCGCACACGCGCTCTTCTTCCCAACCCCCGCCGAAGCCGGCGACTGGCTCAGGCACTTCCTGCGTCCCGGCGATCTCGTCCTGCTCAAGGCCTCACGCGGCGTGCGTCTGGAAGGCGCACTGGAGGCCTTTGAACCGCTACCGCTTCCTGCTGTCGGAGAGGATACCCGGCCTGGCAAAACCGCTCTCTTCTAGGCATAAGATAAGCGTATTCCGTACCTCGCCGAACGTCATCTCCATCTCAGAACGTTCGGCGCATCGGGCGCACTGAGGCTCTTCCGTTGCTCTTCTGGCTGCTCTACCAAAAGCTGTTTCCCTACTTCCGTTTTTTTCGCGTCTTCCACTACGTCACGCTGCGCTGCGTGCTCGCGAGCCTGACTGCGTTGCTGATCGGTCTGCTGATCGGTCCATTCGTGATCGATCGCCTGCGCCAGTTCCAGATCGGTCAGTACATCCGCGAAGAAGGTCCGCAGAGCCATCAAAAAAAGGTCGGCACGCCCACCATGGGCGGCGTGCTCATCTGCATTTCCATTCTTGTGCCGACGCTTTTGTGGAGCGATCTCTCCAACCCGTTCGTGTGGATCGTGATCTTCGCGACGGTGGCCTTCGGCGCCATCGGCTTTGCCGACGACTACATCAAAGTCGTGCACAAACGAAACCTTGGCCTCACCTCGCGGCAGAAACTCTTCTTCCAACTCGTCGCCAGCACGGTCATCGCCGTTACGCTGCTGTACCTTCGTGCCGAGGGCGTGTACTCCACGCGTTTGGTCGTGCCGTTCCTTAAAAAGTTCCGTCCCGATCTGATCGTCGGCAGCATTCTGCACACCCACCTCTGGCCGCTGGCATTTCTGCCGTTCGTGATTTTTGTAGTGCTCATCATCGCCGGCTCCAGCAACGCCGTGAACCTCACCGACGGTCTCGACGGCCTTGCCATCGGCTGCACCATCATCGCGGCCGGTGCGCTCGCCGTGCTCACCTACGTCAGCGGTCACGTGGTCTTTGCCGACTACCTTGAAATCCAGCGCATGCCCGCCGTCAGCGAGCTCACCATCTTCTGCGGCGCCATGGTCGGCGCCAGCATCGGCTTCCTCTGGTACAACGCTCATCCCGCTGAAATCTTCATGGGCGACGTCGGCTCACTCGCGCTCGGCGGCGCCATCGCCACCGTCGCCGTCATCATCAAACAGGAACTCCTGCTGCCCTTCATCGGCGGCGTCTTCATCCTGGAACTCTTCAGCGTGATGCTGCAGGTCGGCAGCTATAAGCTGCGCGGCGGCAAGCGCATCTTCCGCATGGCGCCGCTGCACCACCACTTCGAACTCGGAGGATGGTCGGAGGCGAAGGTGATTGCGCGCTTCTGGATCATGGCGCTGGTTTTTGCGCTGTTCGCGCTGACAACGCTGAAGCTGAGATAGGTTTGCTTTCGATATACTCCCGCCATGCACACCACGAACCTGCGCAAGGTCGGCGGCTCGATTATGCTGGCGGTGCCGCCCGCAATCCTGGATTTGCTGCACCTTGAGGTCGGGGACATCCTGGGTCTGGAGGTCGATGGTGAGCGCCTGATACTTGACCCAAAGGTGAAGCCCCGGTACACGATGGCCGAACTACTGAAAGTTTCCGATTACACTTCCTCTCGATCCGAAGAAGAGGTCGAGTGGCTCCAGGCGCCTGCTACCGGCGGCGAACTGCTGTGAACCGGGGAGATATCTACATGGTATCGCTCGATCCAACGCAGGGCCACGAGCAGCGCGGTCACCGTCCCGTTCTGATTGTCTCCCCCACTGCCTTCAATGAAGCGACAAAGCTGCTCGTGTTTTTGCCCATCACAAACGGCGGCGACTTCGCGCGCCGGCTTGGCTTCGCAGTTCCTCTAGCAGGCACCCGAACCACCGGAATCATTCGCTGCGACCAGCCTCGTGTGCTGGATCTGCAGGCGCGTGGAGCGACGCGGGTTGAGGCATTACCCCCCGAAATTCTGGATGAGGTGCTCGCCCGAGCGGTTACGCTTCTACAGTAGTGAGCGAATGCAGGTTCCGCCTGAGACAATGGTTTTGCGATGACCAGCCCCGTCCCCTTCGACCTCAAAAACAAGCGCGTCCTCGTCGTCGGTCTCGGCAAGAGCGGCATGGCAGCGGCCCGTTTCCTCAAAGGGCAGGGTGCGCGTGTCACGGTCAGTGACACACGCCCTGCGGCCTCGATCGCCGAGCTGGCGCCGCTGCTCGACGAGGGCATCATGGTGGAAGCGGGCAGCCATGGTCTGCTGACCTTTCGCCGCCAGGATCTCATCGTGGTCTCGCCGGGGGTGTCGCCGGCTGTGCCGGAGTTGCGCCGGGTGCGCTCCCTGGGCATCCACGTCATCGGGGAACTCGAGCTGGGCATGCTGTTCCTGCAGGGTGAAACCCTGGCGGTCACGGGCTCCAACGGCAAGACCACCACGACCGCTCTGCTGGGCGAAATCTTTGCCGCGAGTGGCCTGCCGACGCTCGTCGGCGGTAACATCGGCCGCCCCGTGTCGGCCATGGTTGGGGAATCGACACCCGCAACGTGGAACATCCTGGAGGCTTCGAGTTTCCAACTCGAAACCATCGAAACCTTTCGTCCGCGCATTGCGCTGGTGTTGAACATCACGCCCGATCACCTCGACCGACACGGCAGCTTCGACAACTACGTCGCGGCCAAGGCCCGCATCACCGAAAATCAGCACGGCGACGACTTCCTGGTGCTCAACGCCGAAGACCCCCAGACGCAGCTGCTCGGCGCCAGAACAAAGGCGCAGATCTTCTGGTTCAGCCCGCGCCGGCCGGTGAAGCAGGGCGCCTTTGTGCACGGGGAAGGCATCTACTTCCGCCCCGCCGAAGGCGCCACACCCCAGCCGGTGATGCCTGTGGCCGAGATCACCCTCGCCGGCGCGCACAACGTCGAAAACGTGCTGGCGGCCGTATGCGCGGCACGCCTGGCGGGCATCCCGGCTGAGGTGATTCGCGCGGCCGTGGGCGCGTTCAAGGCGGTTGAACACCGCCTCGAATTCGTGCGCGAACTCGACGGCGTCCGTTTCTTCAATGACTCCAAGGCCACCAACGTCGACGCCACGGGCAAGGCACTGGCGTCGTTTCCAGGCGGCATCCACATCATCCTCGGCGGCAAGGACAAGGACTCGGACTACACCACGCTGCTGCCGCTTCTGCAGGAACGTGCCAAAACGGTGATCACGGTCGGTTCCGCCGCGGAAAAGATCGAAGCCCAACTCGCCGCGCTTCCGAAGATAGAGCGGGCGGGCACGCTGGACAGGGCCGTTGCCTACGCGTTCGGCCAGGCCGCACCGGGCGACGTGGTTCTGCTGGCACCCGCCTGCGCCAGCTTCGACCAGTTTGAGAACTACGAGGAGCGCGGCCGCGCCTTTAAGCAGCTTGTTGCCCAGCTTGAGACTTCCCGGGAACCCGAAGGCGTTGTACGTTCAACGTTGTAAGTGGTACGTAATCCCGTGCCGGTCATCACTGTTTCGCAACCCCCAACCGGACTGGCAGCCGGGACCGCCCACCAAGCACGAACAACGTAACACGTACAACGTAGACCCTTATGGCAAAGCGCGTCGGTGTAGATAAATGGCTCTTTGGCACGGTGCTTCTGCTCGTGCTCTTCGGCCTGGTGATGGTGTTTTCCGCCTCTGCCGTCATGGCCAAGGCGACGCTCGGCTCGCCGTACGCGTTTGTGATCAAACAGGCGGTCTGGGTGCTGCTGGGCATCGTGGCGCTGTTCGTGCTGATGCGCATCCCGTACCGCACCTACAACAACCCCAAGCTCATCTTCCCGATGATGGCCGTTACCGGGCTGTTGCTGATGGGGGTGTTCGTGCTCGGCGGCAAGGTCAACGGAGCGCACCGCTGGATCGGCTTTGGCGGCTTTTCACTGCAACCCTCCGAGCTCGCCAAACCCGTCATCATCATCTTTCTCGCCTGGTTTCTTCAAACACGCATGCACGCGATCGACAACATCAAGGAGACGATCCTTCCCGCTGCCCTGCCGCCGCTGGTCTACATCGCCCTCATTCTCAAGGAGCCTGACCTCGGCACCGCGATGGTCTGCGCCGCTGTGCTTCTGATGATGTTGTATCTCGCCGGCATGCAGATGAAGTGGATCGGCATCGCGCTGGCCTGCGCCGCGCCGGTGATGTACTACATGCTGTTTCACGTGAAGTTCCGTGCCACCCGCATGAAGATCTTCCTGGACCCCGAGTCCGACCCGCGCGGCGCCGGCTTTCACATCCTGCAATCGCTGATCGCCGTCGGTACCGGCGGCATTCGCGGCAAGGGCCTGATGGAAGGCGTGCAGAAGCTCTTCTTCCTGCCCGAACCCCACACCGACTTCATCTTCGCCAACATCGCCGAAGAGCTCGGCCTCATCGGTTCACTCTGCGTAGTCGCGGCCTTCGCCGTACTCGGCTACCGCGGCCTGCGCGCGGCGTTTCTTTCCACTGACCCCTTCGCCCGCTTCCTCGCCTTTGGTCTCACCACGGCCATTCTCGTACAGGCCTTCTTTAACATCAGCGTGGTACTCGCGCTGCTGCCCACCAAGGGCATCCCGCTGCCGCTCATCTCTTCCGGCGGCACCAGCGTCTTTGTCACCCTGGCCTGCATGGGTGTGCTGCTGAACGTCACTCGCGAGATCGACTGATGGCGGCGGCAGGCGCTGAGCCAGAGCAAGGAAAGGCTGCACCGCTGCGGGTCGTCATCGCCGGCGGCGGCACCGGCGGCCACGTCATCCCGGCGCTCGCCATCGGCCGCGAGCTGCACGAGCGCCACGGGGCGGAACTTCTATTCATCGGGACCTCCCGTGGCCTTGAAACAAAGCTCGTCCCGGAGGCCGGCTTCGCGCTGGAGCTTGTCCGCTCCGGGCAGCTGAAAAACGTGAGCCTCTCCACCCGCCTCAAAACCCTCAGCGATCTCCCCGTCGGCGTAACCCGCTGCATGACGCTGCTACGCAAATTTCGTCCGCAGGTCGTGGTCGGCGTGGGCGGCTATGCCAGCGGTCCGGCGGTCCTTGCCGCGGCCCTGCTGCGCATTCCCACGCTGGCTTACGAGCCCAACGCCGTTCCCGGCCTCACCAACCGCATCGCCGGCCGCTTCACGAGCGCAGCCGCCGTCAACTTCGCCAAAACCGTCCCCTTCTTCCGCAATGCCGAAGTCACGGGTGTGCCCGTGCGCTCCGAAATCTTTGAAGTCCAGCCCAAAGCGGCCGGCAGCCCACCTCAGCTGCTCGTAACCGCCGGTAGCCAGGGCGCGGCTGTATTCAATGACATGCTGCCGCGCATCCTCCCGCGCCTTTTGCGTGCGCTCCCTGAACTCACGGTCGTCCACCAGGCCGGCGCACGCCACCTCGAAACCACCCGAGCCGCCCTCGCCGGCAGTGGCGCCGACCCCGCCCGGTGGCGCGTCGAAGCCTTTCTCACCGACATGCCCGCCCAGTACGCCGCTGCGGATCTTGTGCTCGCCCGCTCCGGCAGCACCGTCGCCGAGCTCTGCGCCGCGGGCCTGCCTTCGCTGCTGGTGCCGTTCCCCCAGGCCGCTGACGATCACCAGCGCAAAAACGCCGAGGTGCTCTCTGCCGCCGGTGCTGCCCAAATGCTGCTGCAGGCCGACGTCACGCCGGCCTCGCTTGAAAGCGCTCTGCTCAGCCTGCTGCTCGACACCCCACGCCGGACAGCCATGGCCCGCGCCGCCCGTTCGCTTGCGCGTCCCGGAGCGCTGGAGCGCATCGCCGCCAAGATCCTGCTGCTCGCCAACACCGGGGCACAATAGAAACGGGTCGAGGCTTTTTGCCCCGACCCGTCCCAGAACCACGGCTGCTTACCGGTGACCGCCGCCACCACCGCGAGATCCACCGCCGCCGCCATGGAAGCCGCCACCGCCCGCCGGTGCACCTCCGCCGTGGAAGCCGCCAC
>CAXSBL010000029.1:46485-47628 GCA_964235515.1 uncultured Bryocella sp. | reverse complement strand
ATGTTGGCGTGCTTGGATTCGCCGGGGCCGTTGACGATGCAGCCCATGACGGCGAGCTTGAGCTCTTCGACGCCGGGGTACTGCTTTTTCCACTCGGGCATGGACTCGACAAGGTAGGCCTGGATGCGCTGGGCGAGTTCCTGGAAGTAGGTGCTGGTGGTGCGGCCGCAGCCGGGGCAGGAGGTGACCTGCGGCATAAAGCTGCGGATGGAGAGCGACTGGAGGATCTGCTGGGCGCAGCGGACCTCTTCGGAGCGGTCGCCGCCGGGCTCAGGGGTGAGCGAGACGCGGATCGTGTCGCCGATGCCGGCGAGCAGGAGCGGGGAAAGGCCGGCGGTGGAGGCGACGATGCCCTTCATGCCCATGCCGGCCTCGGTGAGGCCGAGGTGGAGGGCGTAATCGCAGCGACGGGCGAGCTCGGTGTAGACGTCGATGAGGTCGCGGACGTGCGAGACCTTGGCGGAGAGGATGATCTGGTCGCGGCGAAGGCCGTAGCGCTCGGCGGCGGCGGCGTTGTCGAGCGCGGAGACCACCATGGCTTCCATCATGACGTCGCGGGCGTTGAGCGGCTGGGCCGAGCGCGAATTGTCATCCATCATGCGGGTGAGCAGGGCTTGGTCGAGCGAACCCCAGTTGACGCCAATGCGGACGGGCTTCCCGTTGTCGACAGCGCACTCGATCATGGTGCGGAAGTTGTCATCGTCTTTGCGACCGATCGACACGTTGCCGGGGTTGATGCGGTACTTGGCGAGGGCGCGGGCGCAGGCGGGGTATTTGCGCAGCAGGATGTGGCCGTTGTAGTGGAAGTCGCCGACGATCGGCGTGTTCCAGCCCTTTTTTTCGAGGCCTTCGATGATGTAGGGAACGGCCTTGGCGGCGTCGTCGTTGTTGACGGTGATGCGGACGAGTTCAGAGCCGGCGCGGGCGAGGGCGGCTACCTGCTGAACCGTGGATTCGATGTCGGCAGTGTCGGTGTTGGTCATCGACTGCACGACGACGGGAGCCTCGGAACCTACACGGACTCCGCCTACGTTTACGGTGACGGCACGGCGACGCAAAAGGGACGGCATACGCCATCAAGTTTAGCAGGCAGGGTTCCGGGCACGGATCGCGGAATCCTTGCTGCCGTTAGATGTGCGGGCG
>CAXSBL010000029.1:34140-46385 GCA_964235515.1 uncultured Bryocella sp. | reverse complement strand
GGCAGGGTTCCGGGCACGGATCGCGGAATCCTTGCTGCCGTTAGATGTGCGGGCGGCTCCGATGGAACGGCGGCTATGCGGAACGACGGCGGCGCAGGATATTGAGGGTGCCGAGCAGACCTGTGCCGAGCAGAAGGACACTCGAAGGAAATAAGGGGTAGGGACGTTACGAAGGTAGGGGCGTCACTGGAGACTGAGATAGCAGCTTCACTAGCTGAGTCCGGTGCGCTTCGCCGGCAGCTAGGGCATCGACACTGACCCATCCCACCCAATGAACCTACTGGACTGCGACGCGGTCCAGGCATAGCGTGACGGCGATGGCTCCATCCACGGACAAACCCTGCATGAGGTCGTACTCAAAGATACGGTTTGTCACCTTGCCTTCGAATGGGCTGCCCTGGGAGTCACGGTGTTTCACGAAATCCCCTACGGAAGAGGATGTCAGTGACATCGCCCTCGACTCCGGTAGTGGCTACAGGCGCCTTCTCATGAAGGAACTTGAATAGAACGAAGATGCGCAAGATTACAAATCCCCAATCGGTTCCAGGGTCTGCTTACTGACCGTTGAGGCTTGAATGCTTCGTAGGCAGCCGAGGCTTTTCGGAAGTTGCTTCCAGGGAACGCCCTTATTCGGAAACAGATGGCGTGCACCGTGGCGCAGATCCTGCCTAATGAGCGCTGAAGAAGTCGGCGACGACCTGACCCTGGAAGTTGCTTGGAGCCAAATGTCCGCCCGTGGTGGAGACGACACGAACGTTGCCGCCCGCCCGCTTCAACATCGCGGCGAAGGCGTCCGTGTTGGCAACCTTGTCCACAATGGGATCGGTGGGGCTCTCAAACAGGATCATCGGAACCGAGGTCAGGCGATTGAGAGCTTCACCCTCGGCGAGCAGTGGATCGTACCCTGCCGTGGCGGTCGGGTAGTCAGCCGCAGAGTGGAAATGATAGGCAGTCTTGATCAAGGGAGCCTGCTTGCCGTGGGCAGGGTCGTTCTGCCACTTGAGGTTGGTGTTGATGCAGAAACCGGCAAACGCCTTGGGATGGATGATGCCGTGTGTGATGGCGTTCAGCATTTGCTCACCCCCCATCGAATCCGCCATGGCATACGGATCGTCTTCCAGAGAAAGCGCTCCGCGCACCTGAGCCACCGCATTCGCAATGTCGGTCACGCACTGCTGGTTTCCATAGCAGTTCTGGTTGACGTTATCGAGCGTGACCAGCACATAGCCCTGGTTCCAAAGCGTGTCAGAGACGGTGGCCCCTTTCGTGTTGTACTCCTGCTGAAAGATCTGGCCATCTTCGCCGTAGCCGTGAGCCGCTACCAACCATTTGTTTTTGCGCTGGGGGTCGTATGCCGGCGGAATCACGGCCCAAACGTTCATGCAGGACGGGGCCCCTGGTTTACAAGGCGCGCCGCCCGCGGTGATGTACCACCGCAAGAAGGCACCCGCTCTGTATCCACCCTCGTGCTGAGCGGGGAGCACAAGCTCCCTGGTGCTGGACTGCCGATCTTCACCCGTCGGTCCGAACTGATACAAAGCCCCTGCGATGCGATCGGTTCCGGGCGTGGTGCCTACGATCTCGAACTGCTGCAGTCCTGCTTCTGACCCACGTGCTCCACACGGTGACGAGCAAACAGGCAGCGGAAGCGCGGGGATGAGGAATGAGGCACTGTTATTGACGGTCCCGGCGTGCATAATGCTGAGAACAGCGGAGCCATCTGCCTGTCGAAACAGACTGAGGTCGTACATGCCGGGACCGGGCGCGCTCCAGCCGTAGCGCTTGTTCGGAGCCTGGCCTGAGTCCGTACTGCCGGCAACGCCGAGAGAACTTCCAGTGTCCGGCAGATACGCCGTGAAGCTGCCGTTGGTCTCGACACCGATCCCTGTGCTGCGAAAGGCTACGAGGAGATCAGCCGAGGCAGGCTGTGTTCTCGAATCTGTCGAGGCTGGCTGCGTTGTCGAATCTGTCGAAGGGGGCTCGATCGCGCTTGCGTTGAAGCCCACAGAGGTACCCAGGTTGCCGGGCGCAAAGTTCCCCCGGAACTGCAGGACGAAGCTGTTCAAAAGGGGAGGTACCGCTTCCGTGCGGCTCGCCGCACTCTGAGGCTGAGGTGCGCTTTGGGCCTCGGAGGCCGTTTCACCTGCTTGTGGAACTCCGGGGCCGATGGGCGACGAAACCTCGGTTGCGGGCTCAAGATTTCGCAAGAGCTGCATGGGTTTGCCGGGCGCCTGGGGGGTGACATAGCCCTGAGTGCAGGAAACATTGATGGCCGTATCGAACCCCGCAGGAACCGAAGGGTCGTTCTTTTCCGTGGCGGCGGTGCAGGCGAAGTTCGCGACGAAGAGTTCCTGCGGCGATCTGCTGACGGTTGCCGGCGGGCTGGTTTGCGCTGTGCTCGGGACTGGCGGGACCGGTGCAGAGGGCGGCGATTGGGAGTACGGCGGATAATGGGCAGCGTTCTGGGATTGCCAGACAATGGCCGGGCGGTCATTGAAGAAAGACTGAATCGGCGCAAAGAACATCAAAGACCCACAGTGGCGGAAGCCGTTGCGAGATTTGGATGCGGTCGAGGTGGCGGGCGGGCGAGCCCGGCAGCCGACCGTGTTCCCTGGATTTCAGTGACAAGAAACACGACAGCTGAACCCGAGGCACATCTGCCTTTGTTCCTCTGATGTCGGCAGCGGCGTAATGTCGGCAGCGGCGGCGATCAGGAAGTGTGGGCTGGCTCAAGGCAACGAGAAATTTGTGAGGGGAATGAGGAGATTTGGAGGCGCGGGCCGGGATCGAACCGGCGCATAAAGGTTTTGCAGACCTCTCCCTTACCACTTGGGTACCGCGCCCCGAGCCCATGCATGCTCGCAGACGCGGAGCACAGGACCGGAAGGAAGTACGACGGTCAAGGCTCGGCAATAAGGAGAGGGCGTTTGGAGCGGGAGACCGGGGTCGAACCGGCGACATCTTCCTTGGCAAGGAAGCACTCTACCACTGAGCTACTCCCGCCCTTCCACTTCAAGATAGCAAAGGCGGAGGGAATTGCCAAGCGCTAGGAGCGGGTCTTTCCACTATGCGACTCCGTCGCTCCAGTCGAGAGGACAGGTTTAACGCTGTTCCACTCGATTGTAGGGCAGCTGCGAAGGGATATAGAGATCCTTCGCTTTGCTCGGGATGACGGCAGGTGTCGACCTGGCAGCAGTACACGCGGCAGGTGTACACCTCGATGAATGCAGAGCTAGGCTCTGGTCGAACAAGCTGCGGGTTATGGGCCGCCGGCGAAGCCTGGCTCGTTGGAGCCCTGCGGAAGCAGGAGGCGCTTGCTGGCGACGTGCATGCTCCGGGTGCGCACAATGTGCGGCGTCAGGGTGATGAGCAGCTCGGTGGTGCTGATGTCTGAGCTCTTCTCCGTGCCCTGGAAGCCGGGAAGCTCGCTCAGGAAGGGAAGGCCGTTGATGGAACGCTGCTCGCTGTTGCTGACGAGGGAGGCCAACAGGGCGGTTTGGCCCGGCGGGATCGTGATCTGCGAGGTGAGGGTACGGTTGTTGAGAATGGGCAGGGTGTTGATGGTGCCGCTGCCGAGTGCCTCGATTTTGAAGTCGAGTTTGAGGTGAATATCGCCGGAGCGCAGGACATCAGGGGTGGCCTTGAGCGTCAGGCCGAGATCTTCGAACTGGATTTGCGGAACGGCGACTGATGTCGCACCGCTGAGCAGCGAGGAGACGCTTACGCCATTGATCGTGAGGCCGGCGACGGCGGAGCTTAGCGCGCTGCTGACGCCGGAGCTGTAGATGCCGGTTTCAATGGGGTAGCGGGTTCCGGCGCGGAAGCTGGACTCGACCCCGTTGCCGGCACGCAGCTGCACCATGTCCAGAACGCGGGCGTCGGTGGTGTTCAACAGAGCATTGAAGGTACTGCCCTGGCCGAGGTAGACGCCGGCGAGCGGCAGCCCGGCGTAGTGGCCGAGGACGCCGAGCAGGTTGGTGAACTCGGAGGAACTGACGGTGCCGCTGGCGATGAGGAACTCGAGCTCGGTGAGGGCGTCGGTGTAGGGGTTGCCGGTGAGGGTGATGAGGTTATTGGCAACGGCCTGGGAGATGAGCGACTGGTTGGCGTTGATGAGATTCTCCGCCGTGGCGGCGACGGGGAAGACGCCGACGGAGGAGGGGGTGGAGGCGCCGAGATTGATGATTCGCTGGCGGTCGACCTCATAAAGGGTGAGATCGAGCAGGACCTCGGCGCCGCCGTCGATGAGGTCGGCGAAGGTGGCGTTCACGCTTTCGAGCGTGGAGGGGTCGCCGCGCAGGACGAGGCCGCCGGAGGAGCCAACGGCGTTGACGGTGCGGAGATTGAAGACGTTGCGGGCGAGGTTGGCATACTCGGTGAGGGATTCCGGGGTGACGCCGGGCATGAACAGCGTTTCTTCGACCAGCGGCTCGAACTGGGCGCGGTTTTCGGGCGTGTCGCGGGCGAAGAAGAGGACCTTTGGCTGCTGCGGGGAGGAGAAGGTGTGGGTGAGGTCCTGGGCGGCGCGCAGGGCCTCGCGGAAGGTCACATGGTCGAGATCAAGCCGCAGCGGCTGGCCGGTGCTCCCGGTGGAGACCGAGGCATCGAAGCCGGCGTTGATACCGAAGGTGCTGCAGACGCTGCGCAGAAGCTGCTCGGGGCCACCGCGGGCGTGGACGGCGCGGGTGCCGGCGTCGGGCTGGAGCAGGATGGGGCCGCCGAGGGACTGGGTCTGAGCGAACCGTTGGGAGACGAGAGGATCCACGGGGGTGGGCTGAGCCGCCGAGAAGACGGGCAGGAGTTCGCCGCCGGGATTGAAGTGCTGGCGAACGACGGGATTTTCCGGATCGATGGCGCGGGCCTGGACGAGGAGCGACTCGGCTTCGGCGGTGCGGCCGGCGTGCCCGGCGACGGCGGCCTGCTGGATGAGGCTTGTCAGACGGTGCTCGCGGGTGACGTCGAGGGCCAGGAAGTAGTCGCGGTTTTGCGGATTAAGTTCCGTGGCGCGGAGGAAATCCCGTTCGGCAGAGGGTAAGTCGTTGTGATCGAGAGCGCGGGCGCCGCGGAGGTAGGTATCTTCGGCCTCACGCAATATCTTTGCGGAGGGAGCTTTGGCGTCGACCGAGGGCGGCGGGGCAGGGTGCTGTGGGGCTTCGTTGTTCGCTGGGATACTTCCAGGGGCGTTCCTGGAGGAGGTTTGCGCGGGAGCCCGTCCGATACCGGTCAGCAACGCCGGAACGGCAAACGCGAGGGCGCATAGCCGGAGCCGGTGGACGGGGAGTCGTGCGAACGGGTCTCTTGAAGTTCCTGGGCGCAGGCGGAGGCGCATGGTGAGTTGGACGAAGCGGACGGGCTAACGTCCGTTGGCGACGATGCGCATCCCCGCTGCGGAGGGCCGGACGGAGTTGGGCGGACGGCGCATGCCCTGGCGGATCTGGGCGGAGTCCATGCCGAGTTCCGTGAGGGTGCGGCTGAGGGTATTGCGGTGCATGCCGAGTTCTTCGGCCGCCTTGCACTGATTGCCGCGGTGGCGGGCGAGAACTTCGAGGATAAAGCGCTTCTTGAACTCGCGCACGGCGTCCGTGTAGGACACCCCGGCTGCCTGCATTCCCAGAACAAGATGATCGAGCTCGCGCTTCACCGTTTCCTCGCTGTGACTGAACTGTGCGGCTGAGGCCGGGCACCGGTTTGCGACAACGGACCGCTCTCCCACGATATGGGAGTTCCGTGCTTGCCGAAACCTGCCGTTCTCAGACGATCCAGACCGTCCCGCAACCGCAGACGGAGGTCCGCGGGCATGCTGAAGGATAGCGCATGCGCCGTGCGGAGGAAATAGGGAGCCAGTTGCGAAGTTTGTATCCAGGGGGCGGTGGGGAGAAAGGCCGTAATCGCCAGTAAAAGAGCCGCACCAATGAGAAGACCGCGCACAAAGCCGAAGACCGCGCCGCCGAGGCGGTCGGCAAAGCCCAGACCGACGGTGCGGGCGCCGCGGCGAAAGAGCCGGCCGAGCAGGGAAGCGACGAGCGCGACAGCGGACAGGATCAGGACAAAGGCGACCAATTGGGCGAGCGCCGGGGAGGTGAGCAGGTTGCGCAGGTCAAGCGCGAGATCCCCGTAACCCCAAAAGGCCAGGGGAAGGCCGAGCACAAGGCCAGCGAGATTAAACGCAGCACGAAAGAAGCCGTTAAGGGCGGCGCGCACGACGGAGTAGACGAGAAGGGCGGCGAGAAGCCAATCCAGCGGATTGAGGTGAATTACCAGGGTCTGGTCCAAACGGCAGAGATGGATTGCATGAGCAAACCAGCGAAGCGCGGACAGTTCATAAAGCGTAAAGATTTTATCTGGATGGGGACGGCTCGCGCGTGATCTGGTAGAGGAAGAAGTGCTCGTCTGCCACACGGCCTGCCTGGAAGCTGGTGGCGAGCGAGGCCTCCACACCGCGTGCGAGCAACGATTGCTGCTCATCGGGGCGGAGGCGGCGGTTGATCAGAAGGAGTGCCTGCTGCACCTGCAGGCGGCGCAGGCCTTCGGCCACGGCGGGCGGTATGTCAGTGGTGAGGCGGAAGGCGTCGCGGTTGTTGCGGAAGGTGAGGACGAGGTCCGTGCAGGCGCATTCCAGGCTGTAAAAGCTTCGTTGCAGACGCTCCGGGACGCCGACAACGTTGGTGTCCGGGGCGACCAGGAGCGGCTCCTGCACCGGCTGCGTTTGGATCCAGTGCGCCGCGGCGTCGTCATCAACGAAGGGATGCGACCACTGCTCAAACAGCGCCAGGACGCCGAAGAGGGCGACCAGACCCAGGAGCGGGTAGACCCACGGAGAGACCGGCAGACCGCGGAAGCGAAGGATCCAGAGCGCGACGAGGAAGGCGATGTAGACGATCCCGGTATGGCGAACACCGGCCACATTGGTGAGCTGTGTGAAGAGCATCCCGGTGACGGTGATGGCAACCATCATCAGTCCCAGCCGGCGATGCGTTCGAAAGACCGCAAAGAGGCAGGGCAGCAAAAGCGCGGCGAGCACCGTGAACAGCAGGTACGGTGTGGAGGTCCAGGAGCCGATCTGCTCGATCGGGCCGGGGTACCAGGGCTGAGCGATCCATTTCAGGATCGTTTCAATGGTGTGGTGTATCCCGAACACCTGTGAAAATGCCCGTCCGGTGGTGCCCCAGCTGATGTCTTTTGCGGGCCAGAGGGTTTCGAGCGAAACAGCCAGGAAAGCGGCGAAGAGGGTCAGCGGTGCGAGGCAAGGCTGCAGGCGGAAGGCGCGGCTGATCCCTACCCGCGGGTTGTCCAACGTGGTCGCTCCCTGCGGCAGCGCCAGTTCGAGCACGTATTCAAGCAGCAGCCCGCCAGCAAGGATGGCACCGGTCAGATCGACGTTGGCCATCAGGCCCAGCCAAAGCGTGTTCCTGATGGTCCAGGCTGGATGCCGCATGCGGAAGTGAACGTAAAGCAGAGCGAAGAGCAGCTCCAGACCGTACATGCGGCACATGACGGTGTACTGAAAGAGAACGTAGTACCCACCCAGAACCAACAGGAGTTCGAGGCGCCGGAAGGGTGCCGCGAAGCCGAGCAGAAGGTAGATCCCGGTTGCGATCGCGGCTTCGACGAGTTTGAAGGCCCAGAGTGCGTGCGTAAGGCGGCTGGGGCCGTAGAGGATCAGATACCAGAGCGCCGGGTGCGCCTCATAGTGCACGCGATGCAGCAGATCCGGAATGCCGGTGCTGGCGCAGGCGATGGCCCAGGCGTTGATTTCGTCTCGCCACAGCGCATGGTGCGCGAGCTGAACGTAGAAGAGGAGGAGAAAAGGAAGTACGAGCCAACCGGGCTTCCAGGAGGACGATTGTGGTCTCGGGGATGCTGGGGCTGGATGCATGTCAGGCGGCAGCGGAGCGCGCTTCTTTGCCGCGGCTGCGGCCGGAGAGCGAGACGCTTACGATCTTGCTGACGCCGGGCTCCTGCATGGTGACACCGTACATGATGTCGGCCTGTTCCATGGTGCGTTTGGAGTGAGTGATCACGACAAATTGTGTCGTATGGCTCATTTCAGAGATGAGGCGAGCGAAGCGTCCCATGTTGGTTTCGTCAAGCGGAGCGTCGACTTCGTCGAGCACGCAGAAGGGCGCGGGCTGGAACTGAAAGGTGCCGACGAGGAGCGCAAGCGCGGTGAGAGCTTTTTCTCCGCCGGAGAGCAGAAGGATGTTTTGCAGCTTTTTGCCTGGCGGCGAGGCGATGATGTCGATGCCGGCGAGGTCCTTGTCACGGCTGCTTTCACCGCTGCCCTCGGTTTCGGTGAGGCGCATGAAGGCCTGGCCGCCGCCGAAGAGCTTGGTGAAGGTGTTGGAGAAGTTGTCGTTGATGATGCGGAAGGCTTCGTCGAATTTGACACGGGAGACGTCGTCGATCTCGCGGATGGAGGCGGCGGTGTTTTCGATGGAGCTGAGCAGATCGGCGCGCTGGGCGGTCAGAAAGGCGTGGCGCTCCGAGGTTTCGCGCAGCTCTTCGAGAGCCATCATGTTGACCGGGCCCATGGCATCCATTTTTTTGCGAAGACCGCGGGCGGCCTCGTCTTCGGCGGTCAGAGCGTCAGCCTCGAGGCGGGGAATCCCAGCGTCGTCGCGCAGGATCTGGGGCTCCAGCGACAGCTCGTTGAGGCAGGTGGCTTCGAGGTGCTCGAGATCAGAGCTGAGGCGGGCGATGCGGGCGGTGTGGGCAGAGCGCTGTTCGCGGAGGGCTTCGGTGTCCCCCCGCAAGGTGCGCAGCCGTGTGTCGAGCTCGGCGAGGCGGGAGCGGAGCGTGGCCGCCTCGCCGGTGAGGCGTTCGGCGAGGGCTAGCGCTTCGGCGCGGGTTGCGGTGCGCTCGGCGACCTCCGCGGTGAGGGCCGCGGTCTCCTCTTCGCGGCGGGTGCGCTCGGCGGCGGCGGCGGCGATGGTGGCTTCGATGCCGGCGAGGCGTTGCCCTTGGCCGGTATAGAGGCGCTCAGTGCGCTCGGCGTTGGCGCCGGCATTGCGGCGGCGCTCTTCAAGCCCGGCGAGCGCGGCGTTGGCGGCGCTTGCGGCGGCCTGGAGCTGTTCGCGTTCGGCGCGCAGAGCGTTCAGCCGGCCGGTAAGGTCGGCGACCCCCTGCTCTAGGCCGCTGCGTTCGGCGTCGAGGCGGTCGGCTTCGGCGCGCTTGCGGTGGATGTGCTCTTCGCGGCCGCTGCGGCCGTCGGCGTTGCGCTTCAGAGAGATCCCGGCGTCAGCAGCGCGGCGTTGCAAACGGGCGGCTTCGTTTTCCATCTGGCGCAGCGAGGCGGAAGCGTTGGCGGCGTCGCGTTCGGTGTCGCGGCGCTCGTGGTTGCGGGCGTCGAGCGCGGCGGTGGCCTCGGCCAACTCGCGGCCGAGCGCGGCGGTGGCCTGTTCGCCTTGAGCGAGCGAGGCTTGCAGGGCTTCGACTTTGGTCTGGACGGCGGCGAGCTCCCGCTTGAGGGCCAGCGGACCCTGGGTGCTGGGTTTGCCGCCGGAGACGGTGAGGTTGTGAAAGGTTTCGCCGGTGGGGGACAGGAAATAGGCTTGCGGATGCTGCCTCGCCAGGGTCCGGGCGGTTTCGGAGTCGGGAGCGATGAAGCCGTTGCGCAGCCGCGGCAGAAGGGCCTGCAGGGTGGGGCCGAGGCCGCCGTTGATTTGAACGCAGTCGGTCAGCGCGACCAGCTGGGGGTGATCCGGGCGAGCGACTGCGTCGGTTGCACGATCCTCCAGGGGGTCGGCCGGTTGAACGAGGAAGGTGGCGCGGCCGGCGACCTCGCCGTGCAGCAGGCGTACGCCTTCGTCGGCGGCGGCCCAGTTTTTGACGACGACGAAGTTCAGCTCCTCGCGGAGGAACTCGTCCACCACGTTTTCGTAGCGGCCGTCGACCTCGAGGAAGTCGGCCAGGGTGCCCACCGGCGTCAGGTCCGGGTTGTGGGTCACGCTCTTGTTTGCGGCACGGCGGGCGTCTGCACGGAACAGGTTGCGGACGGTATCGGTGGAGTAGCTGTGCTCGCGGATGAGGGCTTCTAGTGAGCTGCGGCGGCCGTTTTGCGTGGCCAGTTCGGCGCGAAGGCTGTCACCGGCGCGGCGGGATTGCGTTTCCTCGGCACGGCGCTGGTCGATGCGTTTGCGGAGATCGGTGATCTCGGCTTCAAGACGTTTCAGGCGCTCGTTGACGGCGTCAGAGGCGATCTTGGCTTGCTCGCGCTGACGGCCGAGGGCGTCGAGTTCGGTGCGGGCGGCTTCCGCTTCGGAGTTAAGGCGGGCGTTTTCACGATCAAAGCCGGCGAGCGCGGCTTCGGCCTGGATGATCTCATTACGGACCGTGTTGGCGCGCTGCATGGCGGAAAGGGCGTTGCGGCGGCCGGTTTCGGCCTGGGCTTCGGCAGTTTGCACGCCGCGCATGGCTTCGGCAGCGCGTGCCTGGCCGGCGGCGGCCTCGGCACGGTGGATGTTGGCTTCGCCTGTGGCGGCCTCGAAGAATTTGCGGTGCTGTTCGCGCTCCACGGTGAGCTGGGCGAGGGCCTCGCGGGCCGAGGCAAGTTCGTCCGCCGCGATTTTCAGGCGGTGCGTGAGCTCGGTGCCGCGATCGTGGTTGGCCGCGATGCGAGCCTGGCCGCGCTCCAGATTGACACCGGCGGCGTTGCCCCGGGCGGTCGTGTCGCGGAGCTCGCGGTCAAGTTCGTAGCCACGGGCGGTCCCGCTGGAGTGCTCGGCGTCCAGGGTGGACAGTTCGGCTGACTGGAGTTCGATGGCGGCACCGAGGCGTTCGATCTCCGCCTGAAGCGAAGCGGATTCGGTGTCCATCTGGGTCAGGCGGCTGGCAAGGACGACCCGGAACCTGCTTACGAATTCGGTGCGAAACTCGCCGTACTTCTCTGCCTTGGCGGCCTGGCGTTTAAGGACGGCGACCTGCCGGGTGACCTCCTCGAAGATGTCGTTTACCCGCGAAAGATTGGTACGGGCGGATTCCAGGCGGAGTTCGGCAAGGCGCTTCTTTGCCTTGAAGCGCGTGATACCGGCGGCTTCCTCGATGATGGAACGGCGGTCGAGCGGGCGTGCGCTGAGCAGCTGGCCGATGCGCTCCTGGCCGATGATGGCATAGCTGTCGCCGCCCAGGCCGGTTCCCATGAAGATGTCCTGGATGTCGCGGAGGCGGCAGATCTTGCCGTTGAGCAGGTACTCGCTTTCGCCGGAGCGGAAGAGGCGGCGGGTGACGGTGATCTCGCCGGCACGCACAGGGGATCGGCCGAATTTGCGGCGGCGAACCTTAAGAACCACGTCGCGGTTGTCTTCCGCGCTCGCCCCTTCTTCGGAGGCGGGCCTGGATCCGGCATCCGAGGCGACTTCGGCGGCAAGTTCCTCGGGACCCGCGGTGACGGTTTCGGTCTCATAGGTCTGGCCAGGCTGAGCTTCGGCGGTGGCGTCCTCGGTTTCCTGGGCGGCCTGGGCGCGGAGGGCACCTTCGTCCCAATCGCCGGCCAAATCCGGTGAGACGGGGGTGGCCGGCGATTCGGGTTCATAGACGGCCGGGTCAACCAGCGTGAGCGAGACCTCGGCCATGCCGGTGGGGCGGCGCTCGCGGGTGCCGGCGAAGATGACGTCCTCCATCTTGAGGCCGCGGAGGCTCTTGGCGGACTGCTCGCCGAGCACCCAGGTGATGGCGTCGGAGATGTTGGACTTGCCGCAGCCGTTGGGGCCGACGATGGCGGCGATGCCGTGACCCTCCA
Source organism: uncultured Bryocella sp. (assembly GCA_964235515.1). Lineage (GTDB taxonomy): Bacteria > Acidobacteriota > Terriglobia > Terriglobales > Acidobacteriaceae > Granulicella. Next base: position 34,648 of record CAXSBL010000029.1, on the reverse strand, counting down.
GCGGCACCTCGGTGCGGTCGCAGAAGGATTTGAAGCCGAGAATCTGAACCTTTTTGAGCTGCAGCACACTTCCATGCTAGGGAGTCAGGCGGCGGGTAGCAAATTTGCAAGTCAAGATGTTGTGGATAAGGTGGCGGCAACTCTACAGGTTGGGGCTGCGTAGATGTTGGCTGACTTGCGGGCAAGGCTTAGCGGGTGGAGAAACCTGCCTGAGGTCATGCCGTCGATGTGCTGCTTTGGGGTCTGAAAGCAGCCTTGCATCGCTTTTCTGCGAACTCTGTTGCTGACTAACGGGTAAGGCTGCAAAGCGGGACGCGAGCGGCAGCTCGGACGCGATTTTGCCGTTTTGGGAAGGAAAGTTGGGCACCGGCACAGCAATCGAGTTGCGCGGGAGCAACACGGCTTCCTATAATCCGCATCATTGGCCAGAGAGCCCGTCGAGGTTCAAGGCGAAGGTTCAAGGCGAAGGTTCAGGGCAAGGGCCACGGCGGCATTCCTTTGCTACACC
>CAXSBL010000029.1:30748-34040 GCA_964235515.1 uncultured Bryocella sp. | reverse complement strand
AGGTTCAAGGCGAAGGTTCAGGGCAAGGGCCACGGCGGCATTCCTTTGCTACACCATCAGGGCAGTTCCCCAGGAGTTTTGTATGAAAATGTTTGTTTCCGGTCTGTTGCTGGCTGCTGCCGGCGCAGCAACACTGGTTTCCCCCGTGATGGCGCAGGATGCGCCCGCCGCGGCTGCTGCCCCTGCACAGGGTCAGGTGCAGATGTCCCAGGATGAGTACAACGCCTACCAGGCGGGTGTGACCGCGACCAGTCCGGCGGCCAAGGCCGCGGCGTTTGAGGCTTACCTGACGAAGTATCCGAATTCTTCGGTGAAGACAGAGGCGCTGAACCAGATTCTGTTTGCGGACAGCCAGACGGGCGACAAGGCCAAGACGCTGGATGCGGCGGATCGTCTGTTGGCCGTGGACCCCAACAATCTGCGCGCGCTGACCTTTGAGGTTTACTACCGGCGCGCGGATGCGGACGTCCTTACCGATCCGGCGGCCAAGCAGACGGCACTGGACACGGTGGCGGGCTATGCGCAGCGCGGTCTGAGTGCGACGGCCCCGAAGGGCATGAGCGACGCCGACTTTACAGCGCTCAAGGGCAAGACGACGCAGGTCTTCGATTCGGCGATTGCTGATGACGATCAGGCAAAGAAGGATTACCCTGCCGAGATCACGGTCTTAAAGGCTGAGTTGGCCGCGGTGGACCCGGCGCAGACCCAGACGGTCGGACCGGTGCTGCAGGACGAGTTCTCGCTGGCAAATGCGTACTACCAGTCCACCCCGCCTGACTATCTGGACTGCGCGTTCTATGCAGCGCGAACGGGCGCTTTTGCTCCGGCGGCTCAGCAGACGAGCATCAATCAACTGGGCAACTACTGCTATGCCAAGTACCACGGCAGCGCGGACGGGTACGCCACGCTGCAGGCGAGCGCGAAGGCGAACGTCACCCCACCCGCGGATCTGGCGACCACGATCACACCGGCTCCGAAGCCGGAGGACATCGTGAAGAACCTGATCGCGACGACACCGGATCTGGCCAAGCTGGCGTTGAGCGATAAGGAATTCGTTCTGCAGTATGGGCAGCCCGCGGACGCCGACAAGGTATTCGACACGATCAAGGGCAAGGCTGTGACGATTCCAGGTGTTGTGGAGGCAGCTACAGCGGACCAGCTGCAGATGTCGGTTTCTGCCGATGCGATCCAGAGCAAGACGGCTGACTTCACGTTCGCGATGAAGACGCCGCTGGCGACGATGCCGGCAGTTGGCGCCAAGATCAACGTGGAAGGGACGTATGCCTCCTACACGCAATCTCCGCTGATGATCACGATGTCCGACGGTGCTGTAGTTGAGCCGAAGAGGGAAGAGCCAAGGCGGACAACGACCCGTCGCCGTTAAGCTTCCGAAGAATGAGAGCGGCCTCCCGTTTTGGGAGGCTGTTTCTTTTTGGGAGGGCAGCATCCGGATATTGGGTTGGACCGTTGTATCGTGGAGGGCATTCGGGCGTCCAATGAGAGACGGCACGTACCTCGGAGTTGGAACGATATGGTTTTGCGCACAGAAAAACAGATACCCTCTTCAGAGATCACCCCAAAGGACACACTGCAGCGGTTTCAGACGGAACGGCGGCGACTGCTGAAGGGTGTAGGTGCAGTAGGAGCGGCGGTGGCGGCCGGTGCTGCCTTTCCGGGTCTTGCTGAAGCGCTGACCAAGCTGAATACGGTGAGCACACCGTACACCGTGCCGGGCGAGGCGATTACGCCCGAGGCCAAGGCTCAAAGTTACAACAATTTTTATGAGTTCGGCGAGGACAAAAGTGATCCCGCGGCGAATGCGCACACGCTGCAAACCCGGCCCTGGACGGTAAAGGTGGAGGGGCTCTGCAAAAAGCCGCAGACCATTGATATCGATAAGATCATCAGCTACAGGCCGATGCAGCAAAGGGTCTATCGCTTCCGCTGCGTGGAGGCGTGGTCGATGATCATTCCATGGGATGGCTACCCGCTGGCGGACTTCATCAGCGCCATGGAACCCTTGCCGAGTGCGAAATACGTGCAGTTTCTGTCGCTCGAGGACTCCAAGCAGGAGCTTCTGCCCGGAGGCATCCCGTGGCCTTATACCGAGGGATTGCGGATGGACGAGGCCATGAATCCGCTGACATTGCTCACCTTCGGATCATATGGCGAGACGCTGGCTAATCAGCAGGGCGCACCGATTCGCGTGATTGTGCCCTGGAAGTATGGTTTCAAGTCGGCGAAGTCGATTGTGAAGATCCGGTTTGTGGATAAGCAGCCGCCTACCACTTGGAACCTGCTGGCGCCGAGTGAATATGGATTTTACTCAAATGTGAACCCGGCCGTGGACCACCCGCGCTGGTCGCAGGCGCATGAACGACTCCTGAACTCGAACAGTATTTTCCCCAAAAATGTGGCCACGCTGCCCTTCAACGGCTATGCGGATCAGGTGGCGGGAATGTACGCCGGAATGGATTTGCGAAAGGATTTCTAGGCCGGAACCATGCCCGTCTGGCACTCCCGTGGGATCCAGAGTGTGGTGTCGTGGTACACCCATCCCATGAGGGAACTTTTCTAAGACATTGATGCCGTCACGCGCCATTCCGTCCCTAAAGGTCGCTGTTCATGTGCTTCTGCTGTTGCCGGTGGCTTATCTGGCGCTAGCGTACCGGAGCGGAGCGCTGGCCAATCAGTCCGATCCGGTGAACTACATCACCCATTTCACCGGAAACTGGGCGCTTTGGATCCTGCTGGGCGACCTGGCGATCACACCGGTCCGGCGCGTCATCACGTCCCTTGGGTTTCTGGTAAGGTTCCGGCGCATGATCGGGCTGTATGCGTTCTTCTATGCGACGCTGCACCTGTTGACTTACGTATTTTTGTACTCCGGCTACGATGTGCCGACCGCATTGGCGGGTTTAAAGGCCGGGCACCTTGCGGAACCCTGGCGACAGCTGCGAATCGTGTGGCCTTCCATGCTGGACGATTTAAAGAAACGTCCGTTTATTCAGGTAGGGCTCGGCGCGTGGGTGATTCTGCTGTCGCTGGCCGTTACCAGCCCGCAAAGGGTGCTGCGCTGGATGGGCGGGAAGAATTGGCAGCGGCTGCACCGGTTGATCTACCTTGCTGCAATCCTGACCGTGGTGCACTACTGGTGGCTGGTGAAGACGGGCGTGCGCTCGCCGTGGAAGGACACCGCCGTGCTGGCAGTGCTGCTGGTGATCCGGCTGGGGTTTGCGTTAGGGAAGCGGCTGCGGCGTCCGGCTGCGATTGCCGCGGTGCGGGCGTGACC
>CAXSBL010000029.1:0-30648 GCA_964235515.1 uncultured Bryocella sp. | reverse complement strand
CGTTAGGGAAGCGGCTGCGGCGTCCGGCTGCGATTGCCGCGGTGCGGGCGTGACCGACGGGTGCCCCGATGCGGGCGTGACCTGCGGGTGCCGCGGTGCCGCGTGACCTGCGTTTGTAGCGCGGCGCTTTTGCGTTCTTTGCTCGCAACTCTGCCGCCGTAGTTTGGTCTACCTGAATACAGAGCGAGGTGACCGGGTGCGCAAACTACGCATAAGCATTGGGATAGCGGGGGTGCTCCTTGGTGGTGCCGGATGCTCGGCGGTGGCCCAGGGCAAGGCAAAGATTCAACCTGCGCCAATCCACAGAGGGCCGGCTCTCACGCCCCTGAGCCCGCGGGAGCGCGTGGAACAGCTGCTGGATCGATTCACCTATGGGCCGCGTCCAGGGGAGATCGACCGCGTCATGGCCCAGGGAGGTGCGAGCTGGCTGGAGCAGCAGTTAAATCCTGCGGTCATTCCGGACCCGGTGTTCACCAGGCGGCTGGCAGAGTATCCGGCCATTGGGATGTCGCCGCAGCAGGCGTTGATGGTCTTTCCGGATCGCCAGCAGGTGAAGGCCGTGGCCGATGGACGGGATTCCATGCCGGCCGATCCTTTGCAGAGAGCGGTGATGGAGGTCCAGCTCACCAAACTAGACGACCGGGCTGAGAAGAAGCAAGCTAACGGCGAAATCGCTCCGGGTGCGGGAACGGTGACTGCAGCAAAGCCGACTTCGGCTATGCCCGTGGCCGCTGCGGGGGCTCCGGGCAGCTTACGAGTCACAGAGGAGAAGCAGGACAAGGCAGATGCACGCGAAACGGCGGCGCGGCTGGCGGGAGTGTTGCTGGGGATGCCCAAGGACCAGCGCATGGCGGCGATCATCGCGATGCCGGTACGCGACCGCATCGCCCTGACGGGGAACGGTAACCTGCCGCAGGCGGAGCGGCAGACCCTGCTGAAGAACTTCGTGCCGCGGGAGCGTGAGGCGTTCGTGGCAATGGGTTCTGGGGTAAACAGCTCCGGCGCGATCGGCATAGAGCTGGCCCAGGCGCGCGTGCTGCGGGACATTCTGTCTGAGCGCCAGCTTGAGACGTTGATGACGGACCTTTGGTTCAACCACTTCAATGTTTCGCTGGATAAGGGGCCGGACCGCTGGTACACGGCCAGTTATGAGCGGGAGGCGATCCGGCCGCATGCGCTGGGCAAGTTCAGCGATCTGCTGCTGGCGACGGCGACCTCACCGGCGATGATGGTCTATCTGGATAACCTGGAGTCGGTAGGACCGGATTCGGCGGCGAACGGCGGCGACCGGCCGGTTGGAAATAAGGGTCCGCGCGGTCTGAACGAGAACTACGGCCGCGAGGTGATGGAGCTGCACACGGTCGGGGTGAATGGAGGTTACACGCAGGCCGATGTGACCGCGTTGGCTGCCATTCTGACGGGCTGGGGTGTGGAGCAGCCGCAACAGGGTGGGCCCTTTGCCTTCACGCCGCGTCGACATGAGCCGGGCGCCAAGGCCTGGTTCGGTTACTGCCTCGCCGAGGATGGAACTGTCTCCAAGCTGCCCGCACATGACGCCGCAGGCTGCACTGCCGAAGCTGCGGGAGGCGGACCGGCTACGCAGGCGAGCATGCAGCAGGGCATTGTCGCCCTGAAGCTGCTGGCGGCGAGCCCGCAGACGGCGCACGCCGTGGCGGGTACCCTGGCGCAGTACTTTGTGGCGGACACGCCGCCGCCGGCACTGGTGGATCGTTTGACGCAGACGTATCTGGCCACGGGTGGAGACATCAAAGCCATGCTGCGGGCCATTGTCGATTCGCCGGAGTTCAACTCGCGGCAGTACTTCCGCACTAAGGTGAAGACGCCGATCGAGTTTCTGGCCTCGGCGTATCGGAGCACGGCGACGGATCCGACCAACCCCGAGGCGATAGTGAACCAGGCGAAGGTAATGGGGATGCCGCTGTACCGGGCGCTGCCGCCTACGGGGTATTACCTCACGGCGGACCAATGGATGAACTCAACGGCGCTGGTGGACCGGCTGAACTTCGCTTATTTGCTGAGTGGTGGCAAGGTGCCGAACCAGCCGTTTGACGGTTCACATGTTCTGGCGATGGGACTCCTGGATTCCGCGAGCCTGCCGGTGGAGGAGCCGGGTCGCTTGCCGGTCGAGGAGACTGGGCCGAAGCGGGAGAAGGCGATGCTGCACACGACGGCTGTGGAATCTGCCGGTGCGGGCACGCCCGCGCTCCCGGTGAACGCCGGAACGCAGTTTGCGACGCAGCTGCTGGGGCAGATGGTGACGGGCGGACCGGTGTCACAGAAGACCAGCCGGCTGATTGAGGCGCAGGTGACGGCGGACCGGGCCACGAACGGAGAATTCAACAGAGTGGAAGCGTCCGGAGTCCGGCAAAGCGGAAATGGGAAAAGTGGCACCGGGCTAGATGGGGCTGGAGCGAACGCAGCCAGTCAGGAGATGAACCTCATCGTCGGTCTCCTGCTGGGGTCGCCCGAGTTTCAGCGCCGGTAGGGCGAGCGAAGCGGCGCTGCCGGGATCACTCGACCCAGGACTTTACGTCGTAGATCTGACGGCGGAGGTTGCGAACCTCGGCGTAGAGACGCCATACGATCTGCGCGAGGGAGATGGTGGTGAAGGTGAGGAGCAGCAGAAGCGCCCAGGTTAGGTACATCTCGAACGGTCGCATGCGGTCCATTTTAGGCCCCGCCGCAAGGCTCCGGCAGGACGTTTGGCCTGAAGCGGGTACCTCAGTCAGAGAGGCCGGCGAAGAGGCCGGGAAGCGAGCCGGCGGGCTGAGGATCACGGGTGTAGGCGAGCGCATAACGTTCTTCGTCCCCGTGCTCCTCGAAGACGAGGCGGGCGGTCTCCATCAGCGGTGCCTGCGAGGTGTGCTGCTCAAAGGCCTTCCGCTTGCGAGCGGCTGCGGAGCGGATGTCCAGAACACAGTTCCAGGGAGCGACAAGCGGAGCGAGGCGGCCGGGCAGGAAGAAGTCTGTCGTCATGTAAAAGAGGCGCTCAGGGCGCCAGGGTTCACCGGCGTCGGGGAAACGCTTCGGGTTGCCGGACCAGTGAAAGGCGGCTGTGGTGGCGGCGGAGACGGTGGCGTGGTCAGGGTGGTTGTTCGCAGCGCCTTCGCCGCCGAAGGTGATCACGACATGGGGACGGAGCCGGCGCATGCGCTCGACGAGGCGACCGCCCAGCTCGTTGAGGCTGTGGAACTCGAGCTGGGCGTCCTGGTAGTTCCAGATTTCGTGGTGTTTGGCGCCGAGCACATCGCAGGAGGCGGCGAACTCGGCGCGGCGCATGGCACCGAGCTCCTCACCGGAGCGGGCCGTACCGCGGTGGGTGGCAGCCTGGCCGTCGGTGAGACAAAGGATCGAGGTTTCGACACCCTGGTCGGCGGAGAGGGCCAGCGCGCCTCCGAAGGCGAAGCATTCGTCGTCAGGGTGGGCGACGACACAGAGAAGACGAAAGCTCAAACGGGGTCCCCTTTGGGTTTCGGTAAAAGATTATTCTCCAGCGGCAGACTGATCTCCACGGCGAAGCTTTCTTCGCAGGCATCTTCGTCGAGTGTCTCTTCGAGAAGGCCGTTTGGGTCAGAGAGCGCGACGGCGTTGAAGGAGCGCCTGTGCAGCGGCGTGGGACCGTGCTGCTGCAAGGCTTTGCGATGTTCGGCGGTGGCGTAGCCCTTGTGCTGGGCGAGACCGTACTCGGGGTGACGGCGATCGAGCTCGCGCATCAGGGCGTCACGGTGCACCTTGGCGATGACCGAGGCCGCGGCGACCGAAAGACAAAGGGCGTCGCCGTAGAACAGCTTGGTCTGCGAGCAGGGGTGATCGATCAGCATGGCGTCCAGGACGATGTGATCGGGCGCCAGGGGAAGGGCCTCCACGGCACGCAGCATGGCGAGCCGCGTTGCGTGGTAAATGTTAATGCGGTCTATGGTTTCGGCGTCAATCTCGGCGACACCGATGGCGAGGGCGGATTTGCGAATGCGCCGGTCGAGGGTTTCGCGCTCTTCCCGGGTGAGTTGCTTGGAGTCCTTGAGGCCCATGCGCTGCAGGATGGCATTTTTAGGTGGGAGAACGACGGCTGCAGCCACAACCGGACCGAACAGAGCGCCGCGGCCAACCTCATCCACACCGGCGATGACTCGATGGCCCCGGTAGCGCAGCGCCTGCTCGGGGGCATCGGTGCATTGCAGCTGTTTTAGCATCTGCTGCTTGGCGGTGGCCTTGGTTACGCCGGCGACGTGGGGAATCGGGAAAAGCTTCGCCATCTCTGGGTTCAGTGTAGTGCAGGCGGGCGGGACTTGAGCCAAAGCCAAAGGAAGACGAGCGGCCGGAGCCGCTCGTCTGGGATGCTGATGAACTCTGGTGAAACTTAGGTGCGGGGGCGTTCGACTTCACGCAGACGGGCGGCCTTGCCGCGCAGACCGCGGAGATAGAAGAGCTTGGCGCGACGGACCTGGTAGGAGCGGAGCTTCTCGATCTTGTCGACGACCTTGGAATTGTAGGGAAAGATGCGCTCAACGCCCTGGCCGAAGCTCATTTTACGTACGGTGAAGGTGCCCTGCGGGCCCTTCTTGCAGGCAATGACCATGCCTTCAAACGCCTGGAGACGTTCTTTTTCGCCTTCTTTGATGCGTACCTGCACGCGGATCTGATCGCCCGCGGCGAACTCCGGGAGGTCGGTCCGGGCCAGTTTTTCGGCCAGCTTCTGCATTACGGGGTGAATCGACATAAGTGCAATCCTTGAGGAAACTCGAATCTTTAGTCTACACAATTCTTGTGCTATTTTGCCCTGTGATCAGGGCTTTTTCGGCTGAAACGCAGCCGACCCCTGGGGTGTTTCAAGGGTGTCAGCAGAAGACTTCTGCACCTCCCTCAGCAAAATGTGGTCGACTTTGCTGAGAGAGGCGGTTTGCAGCAGATCGGGACGGTGGGCGAGGGTGCGGGCGAGTGCGGCGCCGCGGCGCCAGCGGCGGATGGCGGCGTGGTCGCCGCCGCCGAGGACCGGCGGGACGGGGAAGCCGCGGAACTCGGCGGGACGGGTGTACTGCGGGTAGTCGAGCAGGCCGCCGGCGCCGTGGGTACTGCGCGGAGAACCGTCGGGGGCGGCGGCATCGGCGGGGTCGTCGCCTTCACCGAAGCTTTCGAAACGGGCGGAGTCGGCGTGCCCGAGGACGCCGGGAAGCAGGCGCGTGACGGCATCGACGATGACGGCGGCTCCCAACTCGCCGCCGGAGAGGACGTAGTCGCCCACGGTGAGCTCGCGGTCGCAGAGCAGATCGGCGACGCGCTGGTCGACGCCTTCATAGCGGCCGCAGATCAGCACGATGCGCTCGAGTGGCACCAGGGCGCGGGCGGTGGATTGCACGAAGGGACGACCGCTCGCCGAGAGCAGCACGACACTTTCGCGGGTGGTGTCGCGGGTGAGTTTCGGGGCGATTCCGAGAGATTCCACGCAGGCAAAGAGGGGCTCGGGTTTCAGAACCATGCCCTCGCCGCCGCCGAAGGGCCGGTCATCGACAGTGCGATGGCGGTCTTGTGTGAACTCGCGAAGGTCGTGGAGGCGTATCTCGACTTTGCCGTCACGGACGGCGCGGCTCAGGACGCCGTAGTCGAAGGGACCCTGGAAAAACGCGGGGAAGAGGGTGACGAGGTCGAAGCGCATGGAAGCCGGGTAGAGCGAGTTTATTCCACGGCGTCGAAGAGGCCGGGCGGAAGTTGCATTCGTATCCGCTTGGCCGCAAGGTCGACCTCCAGCAGCCAGGCGCGAACGAAGGGAACCAGGACGGGTTCAGCTTCCGGGCCGGGAGATTCGCTCACAGGAGGTAGGACGGGCTGAACAACGAGCAGGTCCGGGGCGTCTTCGAGGCGGGTTCGGCCGTCCGCTCCGACGGCGAACTGCAGGTCGAGCACTGTGCCGACGAGCACATCTCCGTCAAACAGGGCGCATCCGGTGAGATCGCGGACGCGGTAGGTACCCTCTTCGAGGGCGGGCAGCTCATCCACACGAAGGAAGAGGTGCTGACCGGCGATGGCTTCCGCGGCCGTGATGGAGTCGGTTCCTTGCAGCTTGAGGACAAGCCGGCCGGCGTTGCGGCCGGTCGGCTGCCAGGCCGATTCGATCTCGACCAGGCTAAGCGGTTGCGCCGGTGCCACCGCGAGGGCTCCCTTGGCGAGGCTTCTTCCAGGGGTGAACAGCTCGAAGGGGGCTGATGGCTCGGCGAGTATCTCCCCGCGGCGGCCCTGGGGTCGAAGCAGATGAGCCGCCATCATCCATTGGACGACATACGGGTTCTCCTCCTGATTTGGGTCGGATGTGGTTTGGGGCTGACTCATGCAGAGGTCGTGATGACGGGCCTTAAGGCGAAGATCGGGACTTTTCTCTTGGGGTGGCCCGGTGAGCGGTGGACTCCGTTACTGCTCGGAGGGGGCTTGCCCGGAAGGCGATCCATCAACAGGTGGGACCTCAACGATATCCAGAGAGAAGCGTTGTTTCAGCTTCATGCTGGCGGCGCCGAGGATGGTGCGCAGGGAACGGGCGGTCCGCCCCTGTTTGCCGATAACCTTGCCCAGATCCTTAGCCGAGACCTGCAGCCGAAGAACGGTTGACCCGCTTTCGGAGAGAACATCCAGGCGGACGGCATCAGGTTCATCCACCAGTGCCTTGGTGATTTCCAGGACAAGGGTGCGCATGTCAGAGATTGCGCCATCAGGATGCATGGGAATTGCTTCAGTTTCAGTCACTCGCTCTACCTCAGGGGCTTGCATAGAGGTTTGCCCTGTGGATCCGATCTCGCGTGAGACAGTTGGATCGTTTGGCCAGAGGGCTTAGCTCAGCTTTCCATTTCTGCAACGCCAGACATACGTTGCATGCGAATCGTGTTGCGGATTCGCATGCAGCGAGTCTACGGTACAGAGCAGTGTCCGCTACAACTCTTTAGGCATGCTCCTGAGACGCCCCATGGTGCGGGTGCGGGTTACTTTAGGCAGCTGTCGTAGCAGGTTCCGCGGCCGGGGTTGCTTGAGCGGCGGCGGCGCGCTTGGCCAGGAGCCGGGCGACGATCTCGGACGGCTGCGCGCCCTTGGAGCGCCAGTAGTCGATGCGGTCCTGCTTGAAGTTCACCGTGGCCGGCTCGGTGCGGGGATTATAGGTACCGACTACCTCGATCGAACGGCCGTTGCGGGCGCGGTCCTTTTCAATGACCACGACTCGGTACTGGGGCTGCTTGCGGGCGCCGACGCGCGCTAAACGAATCATCAACATAGAAACTTCCTCACTTGAAAATCTTCCGGAAAACTTTTCCCGACTACTGCTCCACCGCTGCGCGCCCAGAGTGAACACAGGCAGAGGGGCTGAACAACTAAGTATCGCGGAAAGAGAGGGAGCGTGTAAAGCGATTGCGCGCGGTCGGCAGCACAAAAAGCGGTGCAGCAACGCCTGCCGGTGTGGCTGAGGAGGGGCGCTAGTGCGGAGCGGCCGGAAAGAGCCATTCGAGGACAAGGTCAAAGCGACGGGCCCAGGCGTCTTCGTCGTGCAGTCCGCCGGGGACGCGGAGGTAGTGAAGGTCCATGCCTTCACGCCAGCCACGGGTGATCAGCCGATGGAAGAGGAGGTCGGTATCGCGGAGATGGCGCAGGCCTTCGGCCATGCCCATATCCAGCCAGATCCGGGGTCGGGGTGAGTGGGCCTTGGCGGCGACGCGGGCGAGGATTTCCCGGTTATTCCACCAGACACTGGGGGACAGGACGCCGAGCTTGCCGAAGATCTGCGGGTAATCGAGGCCGAGGGAAAGGGAGATGAGGCCGCCGAGCGAGGAGCCGGCGAGGCCGGTGTTTTCAGGCCCGGGCAGAGTGCGGAAGGAGGCGTCGATGAGGGGTTTGAGTTCATCGACGAGCAGACGGCCGTAGAGTGCGCCTTCACCGCCGCCGAAACGTTTATCGCGGGAGGGGGTGTATTCGGGCATGCGGTGGAGGCCGGTGTTGTCGACCCCGACGAGGATGACGGGGGTGATACGGCGCTCGAGCGCGAGGCGGTCGGCGGTGGTGTGGGCGCGCCAGGTGCGGCCGGGGATGTAGGCGGTGTGGCCGTCCATGAGGTTCTGGCCGTCGTGGAGATAGAGGACGGGGAAGTGACGTTCCGGCCCGGTGCCATAGGATGGTGGCAACCAAATGTGGACATCGCGTTCGGTGGGAAGATAGGCCGATTGGAAGCCGCGCAGACGGCGATACCTGGGATTGATGCTCAGGTCGCCGGTAAAGGGGGCTTCCCAGCGGCCGGAGTCGTCCGACTCGGGCTGCGGGCCTTCAAAGGGCAGGCGCTGCGGGCGAGGGAAGGCGGAGGGAGGAACGATTTGGGGGAGAGAAGACACAGGCGGGAGAGGGACGCGACGACGGCCGGGCGTCGTGAACGTAAGGGTTCAGCCTACCAGAGGGGGCAGCGATGAACCGTGAGTATCACCGTTGGCACTCGCGCGAGTTGGGGCGCGACATGGAGATGCTGGTGTTTGGGCACGGCGGGCTGCCGGCGATCGTCTTTCCGACCTCGCAGGCACGGTTTCATGAGTTTGAGGACCAGGGCATGGTGGCCGCGGTGGCGGACAAGCTGGAAGCGGGCCGGCTGCAGCTGTTTTGCGTGGATTCGGTGGATGGGGAGAGCTGGTACAACCGCGATGTTCCGGCGCGCTGGCGAATCTCAAGGCAGGTGCAGTATGACCGCTACGTGGTGCAGGAGGTGGTGCCGTACGTGCGCTGGCGGAACTGGTCTCCGCAGTTGATCACGCTGGGATGTTCGCTGGGCGGGTTCCATGCGGTGAACTCGGCGCTGCGGCACCCGGATGTGTTTTCGGGATTTCTGTCGATGAGCGGAGCCTTCGACCTGCTGGGGCTGGGATTCCTGCATGGGTACCATGACGAGGATGTTTACCTGAACCAACCGCTGCAGTACCTGCCGAACCTGAGCGATCCGTGGTTTCTGGAGCGGATGCGGCGGGGTACCTACGTGCTGGCCACGGGCGTGCACGACCAGTGTTGGGATGATAACGAGCGGTTGGCAGAGGCTATGCGGGAGCGCGGAATTCCTGTGCAACTGGATGTGTGGGGCGATCCGGCACGGCATGACTGGCCGTGGTGGAAGCTGCAGGCGCAGAAGTTTCTGTAGGGATTTGCAAGGGCTTTTGTGTGAAGCTGTTCGCGTTGGTGGGTTGGCGTCGCTGTCTGTAGACTAGCGGCGGGGCGGGGCAGAGGAGGCGTTGGTGAAGACGATTGGCGTGTTGTTTGGGGTGGAGAACACCTTTCCGGGGGCGCTGGTGGAGCGCATCCATGCGCTCGAGGTCGAGGGTATCCGGGCGGAGTTTGTGAAGCTGGGCGGCGTGCGTATGGCCGAGCCGTGCCCGTATGCGGTGATTGTGGACCGGATCTCGCATGATGTGCCGTTCTACCGGTCGTACCTGAAGAACGCGGTGCTGACGGGGACGCAGGTGATCAACAACCCGTTCTGGTGGTCGGCTGACGACAAGTTTTTCAACTATGCATTGGCAGCCAAGATCGGGGTGGCGGTACCGCGGACGGTGTTGCTGCCGCACAAGGTGTATCCGCCGAATATCAACTCGCAGTCGCTGCGGAATCTGGAGTTTCCGATCGACTGGGAGGCGATCTTCGAGTACGTGAAGTTTCCGGCGTTTCTGAAGCCGCATGACGGCGGGGGATGGCGCGATGTGTTTCACGTGCACAACCCGACCGAATTTCACCATGCGTATGACCAGTCGCGGGACCTGGCGATGACGCTGCAGGCGGCGGTGAACTTTAACGAATACTTTCGCTGCTATGTGGTCGGGCAGGAGCATGTGCGCATCATGCCGTATGACCCCCGGCAATCGCACGAGCGGCGCTACCTGCAGGATCCGCCGGAGTACCCGGCCGGACTGCTGGAGCGGGTGGAGGCCGATGCGCTGAAGCTGTGCCGGGCGCTGGGCTATGACCTGAATACCGTGGAGTTCGCGGTGGAAGACGGTGTACCGTATGCGATCGACTTCATGAACCCGGCGCCGGATGCGGATTACCACTCGGTAGGGGCGGAGAACTTCGAGTGGATTGTGGAGCATGTGGCGGACCTGGCGGTGAAAAAGGCGCAGCTGGCCGAGCCGCAGAGCGCGGGGTTTCACTGGTCGAAGTTTCTGTCGGAGGGCCGGGTGGACGCGAGTGAAAGTGTTCCCACGCCGAAGGTTTCGGCGAAGAGGACGGCCAAGAAGGTAGCCGCCAAGGACGCCCACAAGTAGACAAGGTGGGCGTGGCGGTGTTTCGATCGGAGCTACTCCTGTCAACAAAGCACGGAGGTGCCTTGAAGCCGTCATTTACGTTGGGAATTGAAGAGGAATACCAGACGGTTGATCCGGAGACGCGCGATCTGCGGTCGCATATCTCGACGGACATGCTGGCGCAGGGCAAGATCCGGCTGGAAGAGCGGGTCAAGGCGGAGATGCACCAGTCGGTGATTGAGGTCGGCACGCGGGTGTGTACCAACATCGAGCATGCGCGGGAGGACCTGTACGATCTGCGGCGCAACCTGATCCGGCTGGCCGAGGAGAATGGGCTGGTGCTGGTGGCCGGCGCGACGCATCCGTTTGCGGACTGGCGCACGCAGGAGATCTATCCCGATCCGCGCTATGACAAGGTGGTGGAAGATCTGCAGCTTGTGGCGCGCTCCAACCTGATCTTTGGTCTGCATGTACATGTGGGGATCGAGGACCGGGACGCGGCGATCCGGGTGATGAATTCGCTGCGCTATTTTCTGCCGCACATTCTGGCCTTGAGCACGAATTCGCCGTTCTGGATGGGCATGGAGACGGGGTACAAGAGCTACCGGGCAAAGGTGTTCGAGCATTTTCCGCGGACCAACCTGCCGGATTCGTTTGCGAGCTACTCGGAGTTTGAGGATTACGTGAACCTGCTGGTGAAGACGAAGTCGATCGATAACGCCAAGAAGATCTGGTGGGATGTGCGACCGCACCCGTACTTCGACACGGTGGAGGTGCGGATCTGCGACATCCCGATGCGGGCCGAGGAATCAATTGCGATCGCGGCGCTGATCCAGGCGACGGCGGCCAAGTTGTGGAAGCTGCACAGCTGCAATCAGGACTATCGGCAATACTCGCGGGCGCTGCTGATGGAGAACAAGTTTCGCGCGGTGCGGTATGGGCTGGAGGGCAAGCTGATTGATTTCGGCAAGCAGGAAGAGGTGCCGGAGTGCGAGCTGATCGAGGAGTACCTGACGTTCGTTGACGATGTGGTGGATGGGTTGGGAAGCCGGGAGGCGATTGAGCACATCCGGACGATGATCCGGGAGGGCTCGGGCGCGGACCGGCAACTGAAGGTGTGGCGCGAGACGGGCGATCTGAAGAGGGTCGTGGACTACATGGCGGAAGAGACACGGGCAGGGCTTTGACGAGGGCGGGCGAGCGCTGTCGCAAAACAGGACGCATCCACTCACCGGTTTTAGCCGTAGCATCTGATAAGGACGAGATTCATTGACGAGCTTTGAAACCGAGACTCAAGCCATGACCCTTGCTAATCCATCCGCGACGACCGACTTGCTTAGCGTGCCGTTCCCGGCGGAGTTTGGGGAAGGTGCGCGCAACGCGGTGACCACCTGCCTGCGCATTCAACCGGAGGAGCGCGTGACGCTGATCGCGGACCAGGCGACGCTCTCGATTGCGGCCTCGATTGCGGTGGAGCTGGAGGCGATCGGCTGCGTTTGGCACGGGTTTGTGCTGGAAGAGCTGGCCCGGCGACCGCTGGGCGACATGCCGGCGGAGGTGCTGGCCGACATGGAGCAGGCCCAGGTGAGCATCTTTGCCGTGCAGGTGCAGCCGAACGAACTGGGCAGCCGCATGCAGATGACCGACGTGGTGAACAGGCGGCACATGCGCCATGCGCACATGGTGAACATCACGCCGGAAGTGATGCTGGGCGGTATGCGTGCGGATTTTCTGGCGGTCGACCGGCTGAGCCAGGCGGTGCTGGACCGGGCACGTAAGGCCAAGTATGTTCGGGCGACGACGGAGGCGGGGACTAACATCTTTGCGGAGATTGAGCCGGCCTATCGCTGGTTCAAAACCAGCGGCATCATCAGCCCGGAGAAGTGGGGCAACCTGCCGGGCGGAGAGGTGTTTACGGCGCCGGGCGAGGTGAATGGTGTGTTTGTGGTCGACGGTGTGGTGGGCGACTTTCTTTGTGCGCGCTACGGGATCTTGCGAGAAACACCGTTGACCATCCATATCAGTCGCAACCGGATTACGACGGTGGAGTGCGCGAACAAGGAGCTGGAGCGGGAGTTCTGGGACTACACGCACACGGATGCGAACTCTGACCGCGTAGGGGAGTTTGCGATCGGGACCAACATCGGCGTGAAGGCGGTGGTGGGCAATATTCTGCAGGATGAGAAGTTTCCCGGTATTCATATAGCGTTTGGCGATCCCTACGGGGCACACACGGGAGCACCGTGGAAGTCGACCACGCACATCGATGTGGTCGGGCTGGGCTTCAACATCTGGCTGGGAAATGCCGAGGGTGAAGAGCAGATCATGCAGGACGGGCAGTTTTTACTCGAGGCCTCCCCCGCATAGCCGATACGATCTGCCGAAAGGGATTTCCTGTCCATGATTGAGCCATTTCGCAGTGACTTCAACGCCCGGTTCACCGACGCCAAGTACCGGGAGTTCGTGGATCGGCTGAACAGCGAGACCGGAACGGAGATCCAGTTCCGAATGGCCGAGACGCCGTGCTTCTTTGAAGGGGCTCTACTGGACGAGATGATCGGCGCGGGCGTTGAGCTTACCGAACAGCTGCTGGGCAATGCGGAGTATATGGAGGCGTCGCGGGCAGCGATTCCGGAGCGGTTCAATGTGCCCGGGCAGGATGCGCGGCCGCACTTCATGACCGTGGATTTTGGCTTGGTACGCGGTGCGGATGGACGGCTGGAGCCGAAGCTGGTGGAGATGCAGGCCTTTCCGTCGATCTTTGGATTTCAGCCCGGTTTTGCACAGGCGTACAAGGATGTGTTTGAGCTGGAACCGCGCCTGACGTCCATGTACGGCGGCCTGGATGAGGCGGGGTACTGGCGTCTGCTGAGCGAGGTGGTGGTGGGCGACCATCGGCCCGAAAACGTCGTTCTGCTGGAGATTGACCCGGAGCACCAGAAGACGCTGCCGGATTTTCGGCGGCATGAGCAGCAATTGGGTCTTCGAACCGTGGACATCGCGACCGTGGTGAAGCGGGGTGAGGCGCTGTTTTACCGTGATCCGCTGAATGGTGGGGAGCTGACGCGGATTGAGCGAATCTACAACCGGGCGATTGCCGATGAACTCATGCGACGGGAGATTTCGCTGCCGTTCGACTACCGGGACCGGCTGGAGGTAGAGTGGGCGGGACATCCGAACTGGTACTTTCAGGTGAGCAAGTTTTCGATACCGTACCTGCGCCACCCGACCGTGCCCGCGGCGGTGTTTCTGGATGACTGGTTCCGGGGTGAGGGGCGGGACCGGCTGCCGCCGGACCGGGAGCGCTGGGTATTCAAGCCGCTGTATTCGTTTGCGGGCAAGGGAATACAGTTCGCACCGACCGAGGACGATCTGCGTGCGATTCCGGTCGCGGAGCGACATAACTATCTGTTGCAAGAGCGGGTGAGCTTCGAGCCGGTGATCCGGACCCCGGAGGGAATGACCCAGGCGGAGGTGCGCATCTTGTACTTGTGGCCGGACAAGGGTGATTTGACGCCGATGACCAGCCTGGTGAGGATGGGCCGGGGTCTGATGATGGGTGTGGACCATAACCGCGACCAGACCTGGGTGGGCGGTTCAGCCGGACTATTCCTGCCGGAGTGAAATGTCAAACGAGCGAGGTCTTTTCTTACACTCTCGCGGCATATCCTTTTGGTAACCTTAGCTTTTAGAATTGCTGACAGAGCTTTCGATTGGTCCGACTATGCAAGATGCGCCCGCTGAAGAGTTAGTGAAAGGTGAACCGGTCCGGGCAGCTGTGCGCTTCCCGCTTCACCTGGAGCTGGTATTGTTCGCCAACCAGCGCGAGTACCATGCCGTGACGGAGGACGTGTCAGCCAGCGGTGTCCTGTTTACCTCCGACGATCTTCCGCCCCTCCATACGGCAGTGGAATTCCGGCTGACGATGCCGGCCCGGGTGATGGGCTGTGAGGACGATGTGGTGCTGCACTGCACGGGACGGATTGTTCGACACGGCGCCAGTGGTGGAAAGCAGATGGCCGCCGCGGTCATTGATGAGTATGTGTTGAAGGCAGAGCAGTCATGAAGATGGACGGACAGTTGAGACAGCCGGAATCGCCGGCGACGGCCGACGGATCTGCCAATCATATCCGTGTGCTGCTGGCGGACTCACAGGCGATCTATCGCGTGGGCATGCGCAAGATCTTCGCGCTGGAAGACGATATTCGCGTGGTGGCGCAGGCGGAGAATCTGGACAACCTGTTTGCGGCGTTGCAGCGGTTTCCGACCGATGTGGTTTTGCTGGAAGGCCAGTTGATTGCCGGAACAATCGATGCGATCCCGGAGTTTGTGCGGCGGGCGCCGGATGCGAAGCTGATTGTGCAGGTGACGGAAGCCGACGAGAGCAATACGGTGGAGTTGTACCGCCGTGGGGTACGTGGCGTGGTGCCGCGATCGATTTCGCCGGACCTGCTGGTGAAGTGTGTGCGCAAGATTGCGGCGGGCGAGACCTGGATCGACAATCAGTCGATCAGCTGGGTCATCGAGGCCTACCGTGCACAGGCGCAGGCGCTTACGAATCCACGCACACAGCCGCGACTTTCGGAAAAGGAGCTGGCGATTATTGGGTGCATCACGCGTGGGATGCGCAACAAGGAGATCGCCTACCAGATCGGCACGACTGAGCAGGTGATCAAGAATTATCTGCGCAAGGTGTACGACAAGCTGGGCGTTTCGGACCGGCTGGAGCTGGCGCTGTACTGCCTGCACCATGAGATTCTGCGCAATGAGACCTCGGCGGCGGAGATGGCGTTTGCCGATCCGGGGCTGCCGCTGCGGGCCAAGCTTTAAGTCGCGTTCTGGAGCAAAGTTGTACACTGCGGCATCTCCTGTTGCATGGAAGTGCATGCCGTCTCCGCTTCAATCCTTTCGTGAACTTCTGCCGGCCCAGCGCCGGGCGTTTACGGCCTGCTTTCTGGGCTGGACGCTGGATGCGTTTGACTTTTTTCTGCTGACCTACACGCTCGATTCGGTCGCGAAGACGTTTGGCGTGGATCTGAAGACGGCGGCGACGGCGATCTTCTGGACGCTTTGTATGCGGCCGGTTGGAGCGCTGCTGTTTGGCGCGATGGCGGAGCGGTATGGGCGGCGGCCCACGCTGATGGTGAACATCGTCTGTTTTTCTCTTTTTGAGTTGATGTCTGCCTTTGCGCCAACGTTCCGCAGTTTTCTGGTGTTGCGGGCGTTATTTGGCGTGGCGATGGGTGGCGAGTGGGGCGTGGGGGCGGCGCTGGCGCTGGAGACGCTGCCGGCGGAGAACCGCGGCTTCTTTGCAGGGTTGCTACAGGAAGGGTATGCGGCGGGCAATCTGCTGGCGGCGGCTGCCTATGGTTTGCTGGCGATCTTTTATCACGGGCATGCCTTCGCGGCCTGGAGGGTGTTGTTCCTTTTGGGTGCGCTGCCTTCGTTGCTCGTGTTTTACGTCCGGGCGGGGGTGGAGGAGTCGCCCGCCTGGACGGCTGGCCGGGTCGCCGACGGAACACTGCGGACGGGCGTACGTTTGCGGGAGCAGTTGCGGTCCGTTGGGAGACACCTGCCGGTATTTGTTTTGCTGGTGGTGCTGATGACAGGGCTAACGTCGCTGAGCCATGGAACGCAGGATTTGTATCCGACATTTCTGAAGACGGTTCACCGGCTCTCGCCGCGGGTGGTTTCGGCGGTGGCGATCGTGGCTACGCTGGGGGCGCTGGCGGGTGGGCCGACGTGGGGAGCGATCTCCGAGCGATGGGGCAGGCGGCGGGCGCTGGCGTGCTCGGCGCTGCTGGCGATCCCGGTGATTCCGCTGTGGATCTGGAGCCATTCCGTCGTAATGCTGGCCTTGGGTGGGTTTCTGATGCAGTTCATGGTGCAGGGCGCGTGGGGAATCGTGCCGGCGCACCTGAATGAGCTTTCGCCGGGGCCGCTGCGGGCGCTGATGCCGGGACTGGCGTACCAGCTGGGGAACCTGTTTTCCGCGCGGAATGCGGTGGTGCAGACGGCGCTGGCGACTAGCCTATTCGCGGGCAGTCTGGCGCCGGTGCTGGGGTGGACGGTGGCCGGGGTGGCGATCTGGGTGGCGTTGGCGGCGTGGTTCGGGCGCGAGGCGCGTGGGGTGGATCTGCGTGGTCAAGATGCGGGTGGAGCGGATGCAATGCGGACGGGTTCGGCTTGATGGGACGGGATCGGGCGGTTGCCTCCCTCCGGCAATCCCGGTAACCTAGCCTCATGACGTTGTGCCGCTGCCAAGCCGCTGGATGTTGTCCCCCGTGCGTCGGCGCGGACGCCGGCTCCTGACCGCAGGAGTCCTCCTCTAAAGCCTTCGCCCACGCCCGGATTCTACGGCGTGGGTTTCGTTTTTGATCCCCCTGGAGATTTTTTGCCTTGAGCGACACGAATTTGGTTCCGGGAACGCCCCTTGAAGAAGCGACGGCTCCGGCTGTCACAGAAGTTGCTGCTGCAACGCCCCCCGTGAAAGAGACAAAGGCCCAGAAGGTTGAGCGGCTGAAGATTGAGAAGAATCCCTGGGACGCGTGGGATGAGGTGCGCCAGTTTGCGCGCGAGGGCCGCGACAGCGTGCTGCCCGCGTGGGCGGGCGTGTACTTCAAGTGGTGGGGCGTGTACACGCAGGGCGATGGCCTGGGCGTGACGGGCGGCACGGCGGGCGAGGGCAAGGCGAGCGAGTATTTCATGATGCGGATCGGCATTCCGAACGGTTTGCTGACCTCGCACCAGCTGCACGTGATCGCGGACCTGACGGCCAAGTACGCGCAGGGCATTGGCGATATCACGACGCGGCAGAATATTCAGTTGCACTGGCTGACGATTCAGTCGCTGCCGGAGGTTGTCGACAGGCTGACGGAGATCGGGCTCAGCCCGAAGGGCGCGTGCGGCGATGTGGTGCGTAATGTGACCGGGTGCCCGTTGGCGGGCTTGAATGGGGAGGAGCTGCTGGATGCGTCGCCCTTGGCGGTGGAGATCGCGGAGAAGCTGACGGCGAACCCGGAGTTTGTGAACCTGCCGCGCAAGTTCAAGATTTCGGTGACCGGATGCCCGATCTGGTGCTCGTACCCGGAGATCAACGATGTGGCGCTGACGGCGCTGCGGCGGGTGAAGGATGGTGTGCCCGAGGTCGGGTACAGTGTGCGGATCGGCGGCGGACTTTCGACGGAGCCGCACATGGCGGTACGGCTGAATGCATTTGTCCCGCAGGACAAGGCGTACGACCTGGTGCATGCGGTCTGCGAGATTTTTCGCGAGCAGGATGCGCTACGGGAGAACCGGACGCGAGCGCGGCTGAAGTACCTGTTCATGAAGCATGGGTGGACGGCGCAGTCGATGCTGGCGGCTGTCGAAGAAAAGATGGGGTACAAGTTCGATCCGCAGGAAGAAGGCCCGATTGCGGACGACCTTTACCGCGATCATGTGGGCGTACATCGGCAAAAGCAGAGTGGGCTGAGTTCGGTAGGGACGACGGTGCTGCGTGGGCGGTTGACGGCGGAGCAGATGCACTCACTGGCTTCGCTGGCGGAGCGTTACGGTGATGGGCACCTGCGCACGACGATCATGCAGAACATTGTGCTGGTGAATGTGCCCAACGAGCAGACGCCGGCGCTGGTGGCGGAGTTGAAGGGACTTGGCCTCGAAGTGGAGCCGACGGTGTTCTATCGCGGAGCCATCGCCTGCACGGGGACGGAGTTCTGCAAGCTGGCGATCTCGGAGACCAAGGGATTTACGAAGTGGCTGGTGGGTGAGATGGAAGAGCGCATGCCGACGTTCGATCAGCAGATCAAGCTGCATGTGACGGGCTGCACGAACAGCTGCGGGCAGCATTGGATTGCCGATATCGGGCTTGAGGGCAAGAAGATCAAGAAGGATGGCGTGCTGGTCGATGCGTACTATTTCTGCGTCGGCGGGGCCGTGGGCGAGAATGCGCGGGCGGCGCGGCCGATCGGCTACAGGGCGGCGGCTGAGGATTGTCCGCAGGCGATTGAGCGGCTGCTGCAGGGGTATCAGCAGCACCGGTTTGAGGGAGAAAACCTGCGCGGGTACTTCAATCGATCGTCGGATGAGGAGTTGCGGAACCTGATTGCGGGCACGGTTGTCGAGCCGGTGGACCGGGAAGCGGCGCCGGGAAGGCATGTTTCGCCCAACATCGATATGTAAACGCGAGGCGGCGCGGTAAGCTGTGGGCCATACCTGAACGCAAGCTGAGGACTGGGATGAGTTTGTTTCCGATGTTTTTGAAGCTGACGGCCCGGCCCTGTGTGGTGGTGGGCGCGGGAAATATTGCGGAGTCGAAGATCGAGAGCCTGCGCAATGCGGAAGCGCAGGTGACGGTGATCGCGCCGGAGGCCCTGCCGCGCGTGCAGGCCTGGGCGGAGGCAGGGGAGATCGTCTGGCATCGGCGTGAGTACCGCCATGGCGATCTCCAAGGGGCATTTCTTGCTGTGGCCGGGACGGCAACCGCGGCGGTGAACCGGGCGGTGTACGCCGAGGCGAATACGCGCGGGGTGCTCTGTAACGCGATCGACGATCCGCCGTTTTGCGACTTTTATTTTCCGTCAATTGTGAAGCGCGGGGAGCTGCAGATTGCGATTTCGACGGCAGGGGAGAGCCCGGCGCTGGCGCAACGGCTGCGCAAGGAGATCAACGCCGCCTTGCCGCTGGACACGGGCGAGTGGCTGATGGAGCTGGGGCGGCTGCGGCGCGAGGTGACGGCCGTGGAGCCGATCGGCGAGGAGCGCAAGGAGCTGCTGCACGGGCTGGCACAGCGCGAGGTGTGCGGTTATGACGGCTGCCCGTCGCGGATGCATGCCCGGCAACATGCGCTGCTGCATGGGTTTGCTCCGAAGGGCTACGTGCCGGATGAGGCTGCGGTTGCGGCGGCGCAGGCTGCTGATACGAAGGAAGAATTTGCGGAGATGGAGCTGGAAGCGCCCGAGGAGTCGGTGCTTTGAAGGCGCCCACGCAGGCGGTGAAGGGGACGGTGTACCTGGTGGGTGCGGGGCCGGGTGATCCGGAGTTATTGACCGTGAAGGCCGTGCGATTGCTGGAGAGCGCGGATGTGATCTTCCATGACGATCTGGTGCCGCCGGAGGTGTTGGCGCTGGCGCACCGTCATGCGCTGGTGACGAGCGTGGGCAAGCGGTGCGGTCGGCCTCGGATCACGCAGGCGGGGATCCATAAGCTGCTGGTGGAGTCGGCGCGGGCGGGGCAGTCGGTAGTGCGGCTGAAGAGCGGGGATCCGCTGATCTTTGGCCGGGCCGGGGAGGAGATCGCGGCGCTGCGATCGGCGGGTGTACCTTTTGCGGTGGTGCCGGGGGTGACGGCGGCGCTGGCGGCCGGGGCCTCATTAGACCTGCCGCTGACCGATCGGGCGAGTGCGTCAAAGCTGATCTTTTTGACGGGCCACCATGCGGCGGACAAGGACGGTGACAAGCCGCTGTGGGAAGGACCCCTACCCGGGGATGCCACGGTGGTCATGTACATGCCGGGGAGGGAGCTCGGACGGCTGCGGGCCGAGCTTTTGGCGGCTGGGCTGAGCGGCGAGACGCCCTGTGCGGCGGTGTCGCACGCGGCTACCCCTCGGCAGACCCACGCTGCCTGCCGTTTGGAGTCATTGGATGGTCTGCTGTGCGGACCGGCACCGCTTCTGTTGCTGGTGGGATGGGCTTTGCAGCCCTTGCTGGATCAGCCTAGTCGATTACTGGATATCCTCGCGGGGCAACCGGCGGAAGATCGTGCCGCGGGTCATGGACATCGAGAGCCGTAAGTATGTCAACTTTGCTTGATACGGCTGATTCAGTGAGCGGGCGACTTCAAGACAGTACAAGGGCGACAGACCTCCTGTGAGGAGTACTGTCGCCCTTGTACTGTCTGCAGGTTTAACGGGTGCGAAGACCCGAGTCGTCTGTTGAGGAGGACCGTTCCGAGGTGTGCACTGTGATCGCGCGTTCCAGGCGGAAGCGGATCGGGGTTTCGGACGGGATGGAGACCTGCTGACCGCGGGTGAAGCCCTGCAGTGCGGTTCCACCGCCGCCGCCCGCCAAGGCACCGATACCGGCACCCTTTCCGTGGCCGATGATGCCACCGAGCAAGGCGCCGACCGCGGCTCCCCCGCCAATTTTCACGGCGGAGTTTGTTCCGCGGTTTTTGCCTTCGACGGTGTAGGCATCCGTGCTGATAGGAAGCTCCTCGCCATGACGGCGCACCTCGGTCAGCTCGATGGAAAGCAGGGAGTGGCCTTTGAAGTGGCCGGCGTCCTTGGCCGCGATGACCCGGCCGCTCACGGCGGAGCCAGCCGGGATGATGGTCGCGCCGTCGGCGACGACGTCGCGGGTCACCGTGCCGTTGATGGGCTGGCCATCCTGGGCGGTCTCGCTGCTGAGGGCTTCGGTGATGCGCACGGAGATATCTGTACCGACCGGGGCCGTAAACGACCGCTCAATGGGTGGCGGTGGGGCCGACGGTCGCGTCTCGACGGGAACGGGAGCGGAATGGGATCTGGAGGGTGGTGGCGGCAAATGCCGTCCACTGGCGATGGTCTGCTGCTCCTGCGGCGTTGCGGGGCGGGGTTGTGCCGGAGCCTCTGACGAGGTGATGGTGGGTGTAACCGGCGCACTGGCCACGTTGAGGCTGTTCACCACTTCCTTGACGCCTGCCACGCGAGCCGCATCCCGAGCGGCTACCGCACTGGCCGTGCTGTCCGATACATTGCCGGTGAGGGTGACGACGCCCTTTTGGGACGCGACAAGAACGGGCTGCTGATGGATGGCGGGATCGGCTGCGATGGCGTTCCGAACGTTGTCGGCCAGGGTGGTGTCATTGACAGCACCGTGGCAACCGGCGAGGCCGAGGCTCAGGGTGACGGCGAGGAGCGAGGCACCCAGGCCAAGATCGTGGCGAAAAAACAGAGACTTTGACTCGATAATTTGCATGGGTCGCCTTGGCTTTAATTGATGTCGCTAGAAAGTCTGACACTACTGATGCCCCTAGCGCAACATAGAGGTCTCTGCGCTTATGGTATTGCGGCAGTAGGTTGTCGCCAAAGTTTCATTGCGCTGAACAACCGGAGCTATTGGCTGCGCATCCCTGTTGCTTGAAGAGCGTTCCGGTAATGCATTTTTAACATCAGGAGAGAGTCGCGATGGCACAGGAAGATGGATCGAGCAGCTTTGGATGGTTTGTGGCGGGCCTTGGTATTGGCGCCCTGGTAGGTGTTCTTTATGCCCCCAAGGCTGGTCGTGACACCCGTGACGATCTTGTGGCCGGTGCTCTGGAGGCGCGCGATAAGGCGAACCAGATGTATAGCCAGGGCAAAGATCAGGCTGTGCAGTATGCCGGCCAAGGCAAGGAAGCTCTGAATCAGGCCGTGCAGCAGGGTAAGGAAAATCTGAATCAGGCTGTCGCCCAGACGAAAGAGAACCTGAACCAGGCCGTGGGTCAGACCAAAGAGACGCTGAACCAGGCTGTGGGTCAGACCAAGGAGACGTTGAATCAGGCTGTGGGACAGAGCAAGCAGGCTGTGCAGCAGGGCAAGGATGTCGCCGGCCAGTATGTGGACAAGAGCAAGGAAGCGCTGGATCGCGGCAAGACGCAGTGGACCGAGTATGTCGACAAGGGTAAGGATCTGGTGCAGAACCAGTCCGAGGCTGTGCAGGCCGCTGTGGATGCGGGCAAAGAAGCCTATGTTGCGAAGTCAAACGAGAACCCCACGACGGCATCCTAGTTTGAGGATGAAACCTGCGAAAGGGCCGGTGTTCTGTCACCGGCCCTTTTGTTATGGGCTCACCACCTGAGATCCAGAAAGCAGGGCGCCGCGTGCGGTGCCATTGCGCTTGAAGAGGAAAAAGGAGAACCGATGCAAGCTCTCGCCGTTGCAGCCGTTTTGCAGGACAACAGCACACTGATCGCGGATGTGCATTCCATTATGTGGGCCCAATGGGTTCTCACCGCGTGTGTTTTGCTTGTGCTCCTTGCCCTGCTCTGTGCAGTCATTGCCGCTGTTGTGGTGGTGCGCGGCCTGCAGAAGAAGGTCGAGAAGCTGACCAAGGATGCACAGGCCAGGGCGATGCCGCTGATCGGGCAAGGACAGGATCTGCTCAGCAAGGTACAGGAGATCGTTGCCGACCTGAAACCGAAGATCGCCAGCGTCACCACTGATGTAACCCACATGACCGGCGTGGTCAAAGGCGAGGTTGATCACATCAGTGCCGTGGTCAAGGAGCAGGTGGACCGCATCAGTGAGCAGGTGGACCACATTAGCGGCGTTGTGAAGGTCCAGGTGGATCACATCAGCGGCATCGTGAATGTGAAAGCTGACGAGATTGGCGAAACCGTGACCCGGCTCAACAGCACGGTGCAGGACGTGAATGGAAAGACACAGAACCAGGTACAGCGGGTGAACGGCATCGTCAGCGAGGCGTTAACCACCACGGAGAACGTGTCGCGCTCCATTCAGCACGGCATCCAGTTGCCTGTTGTGAAGATTGCAGGATGGGTGGCGTCCGCTAAGTCCGGGATCGAAACGCTGACTGAGAAAATACCGTTCCTCAATCACTTGATGCAGGACGACAAGCCAGCGGCCAAGCCTTCGGTAAGCTCGACCGGAGCAACGGCAGCAGGCGGACCACCATTTGTGCCGGCTGCGGACAAGAAGACTGATTTCCGGGGTTAAGACCGGAGTATAAATGCAATGCCGGGGGCGGCTGGATCAGAGAATCCAGCCGCCCCCGGCTACTTCGTCGCCCTGGTAGAAGACGGCAGATTGGCCTGGTGTGATCGCGCGTTGCGGTTCGTCGAACTGGACCTGAACTTCGTCCGGGCCGGTGACATGGATTGTCGCGGCTGCGGGTTCATGGCGGTGGCGAATCTTGACGGTTGTGCGAATCGGTCTTTCGGGCGCGGCGAGGGAGACCCAATTGACGCGGTCGCATCGGAACGTGGTGGAGAAGAGTGCCTCATCGGGACCCACCTCTACGCGGTGTGAGTCCGGGTGAATTTTTAGCACGTAGAGCGGCTCCGGTGAGCTGATTCCCAGGCCCTTGCGTTGTCCCACCGTGAAGCCGTGGATGCCGTTGTGTTCTCCCAGGACGTGCCCGGTCGAAGTTACGAGTTCACCCTCGCTCGCCGGCAGAGCGCGGCCTTGCTCTTCAAGGTAAGCCTTCAGAAACTGCGAATAGCTGCCGCCGGGGATGAAGCAGATCTCCTGCGAGTCGGGTTTTTGCGCCAGATCGAGACCGTGGCCGGCGGCGAGGGTGCGAACCTCGGGCTTGCACATTTCGCCGAGGGGGAAGAGTGTGCGGCTGAGCTGATCCTGGGTCAGGCCGAAGAGGAAATAAGTCTGGTCCTTGGAGCGGTCGGCGGGGCGGGAGAGCACCCAGCGGTTGCGCTCGGGGTCAAAGTGGTTGCGCGCATAGTGGCCGGTGGCGATGCGCTCGGCGCCGATGCCCTGAGCGGTTTCGAGCAGCTGATCGAACTTCAGATGGTTGTTGCAGAGCGTGCAGGGAACGGGGGTGCGGCCGCGCAGGTACTCGTCCACGAAGGGCCGGACGACCTCATCCTCGAAACGCTCCTGGGCGTTGACGAGGTAGTAGGGGATGCCGAGCTGGTCGGCAACGCGGCGGGCGTCATAGACGTCATCGATGGAGCAGCAGCGGCCCTGCACGGTCTCGGGCATGCCTTCGCGGCCGGCGAGGCGGCGCTGGTTCCACAGCTGCAGCGTGAGGCCTACGATGGGATGGCCTTCGGCGCGCAGAATGGCCGCGACGGCGGAGGAGTCGACCCCTCCGGACATGGCGACGGCGATGATTTCGGGCTCAGACATGCTGGTTCCATGATAGAGGGTTTGAACGGCGCATGTTGGCACCGGGCGCGCCGTGTGTCGGCCAGCCAACACGATGTTTCGCAACGGCACCAGTGGGACTGCATCCATGAGGTGTGCCCTCCATGGAAAACATAGAAGCGGCGGCTGCGGCCGGCGGTGACGACAATTTGCAGCAGCCGGTCTTCACGAGCCGATGGGCGCTGCCATTTCTGGGACTGGCGTGCGCTGTTGGGGTTGGGTCCATTTACTACAACCAGCCGTTGTTGCTGGTAATGGGGCGTTCGCTGGGGCAGGGGACGCGGGCGATGGGCTTTGTGGCTGTAGCGACCCAGATTGGCTATGCCGCGGGCCTGCTCGGGTTTGTGCCGCTGGGCGACGTTGCCGAACGGCGCGGGCTGATGATGAAGCTGTATGCCGCTGTGGCCGTGGCGCTGTTGCTGGTGGCGACGGCGCAAAACCTGACCTGGATGATTCTGGCGAGCGTGGTTACGGGGCTGCTGGCGTCGGTAACGCATGTGGCGCTGCCGCTGGCGCCGGATCTGGTACCAGAGGCCAAGCGCGGGCAGGCGATCGGCACGGTGATGACCGGGCTGCTGCTGGGCATCCTGCTGGCGCGGAGCTTTGCGGGTTGGGTCAGCAACCTGGGCGGATGGCGGACGGTGTTTTTTGTCGCGGCGGCGGTGAATCTGGCGTTCGTTCCGCTGATGTGGAAGGTGATGCCGCGACTAGAGCCCAAACACCGGCTGACGTACCCGGAGGCGCTGCGTTCGCTTTGGACGCTGTTTCGAGGGCTTCCTCTGCTGCGGGAATCGGGGGCTATCGGAGCGCTCACGTTCGCGGCGTTTTCCTGCTTCTGGACCACGCTCACCTTTTTGCTGCAGGCGCACTACGGTCTGGGTCCGGGGGTGGCCGGCACGTTTGGCGTCGTGGGCGCGGCGGGGGCGCTGGTGGCGCCGTTTGCGGGGCGTTTGGCGGATCGCCGGGGAACGCGGTATGTGATCTCGTTTGCGGGTGCGGCGATTACGGCGTCATTCGGGATCCTGTGGATCGCGGACCGTGTGCCCGGCAGCCGGGCGGCGCACCTGGCCGGTTTGGTGCTGGGCGTTTTGGCGCTGGATGCGGGCACGCAGATGATGCAGGTAGCCAACCAGACACGTATCTTCGGGCTGGACCCGGGGGCGCGGAGCCGTCTGAATACGGTTTACATGACCACCTACTTCGTGGGCGGGGCGCTGGGGTCGGCATTCTCAAGCGCGGCCTGGTCACGCTATGGATGGACCGGCGTTTGTGGGCTGGGGGTGCTGTTTATGCTGGGAGCGGGGCTGGTGCATGCCCTGGGGCCGAGCCGGCGAATGGCCGAAGTGAAGCTCTCCGGGGTGAGCGTGCATGAGCTTGGATAGAGCTTCTGGAACCTGGGATGCCGAAATGGTAGGCGAGACAGGGATCGAACCTGTAACCCCCGACTTAGAAGGTCGGTGCTCTATCCAATTGAGCTACTCACCCATCCCGACTGCATTGCCGTCCAGGTCCGGCTAGTCGATTGTAGCGGAGCCGGGCGGAATTGCCTGTTCCCGTTCTCTCAGAAGGGCGACGAGGCTATCGAGGGCGGCCTCCCAGCGGGCCTGCGCGGTTTCGGGATCCCCGGCGACGGCGGTGACGTAGAGCGTGGCGCCGAAGCCCTCCAACGGACCGCGCAGATCGACGACGGCTGGGCGCAGCACCGCTTCAAAGGCGGCTTCGGTGTGCGGCAGGCGGGCCGCTCGCCGGGCAAGGCGGGCGAGGCGGCCGGTGGCCACGTGGGCCGAGGCAAAGACGGCGCGCTCCCGCCAAAGGACGTCGATGTAGCTGGAGAGGCCGAAAGCTACCTCGTCGTCGTCGAGGTCCAGTTCTAGCCGCAGGGACTCGAGCTTTTCGCCACCGTCCTCGGGAGAGAGCGTCCAGACGTCGCACTTGGAGGTGAAGACGGGTGAGCGAGGGGCGTTGAGCGAGCGCAGAGCGCGGCGCAGGGTGGGGTACTGATCGGCTTCGGCGACCTCGCCGAGATCGAAGGGTTCGGCACGCAGGTCAAGGAAGCGAACCGTGCCACCGGGATCGGACCAGGGTACGACCATCGCCGGGTCGTCAGCTCCGCATGCGGCGGTCCACTCAGCAAACATACTCCCCAGATTACAAGGGGTTTGCTCCGCTCTGCTGCAGGATGAAGCGCAAGGCGACAGTTTCGGCCCAATATCCGTCATCACCGGTGCCCGGTTGCGGGGTGGACAGAAAAGCGCAATGGCCGCCGTGCGCGGTCTCGAGCAGATCGATGTGAGGGTTAGAGGCTACGGCGGCCCGGGTAGCGGGTTCCATGCGGATGAAGGGGTCGTCGCAGGCGTGGAGCATAAGCGTGGGGACGGCGATGCGGTCGACCACGCGGGCGGCGGAGCTGCGGAAGTAGTAGTCGTCTGCGTTGCGGAAGCCGGAATAGTGTGCGGTGATGCGGTCGTCGAACTCGCGAATGGAACCTACGCTGTTGGCGCGGTTGGGATCGAAGGCGCGGGGGAACAGGAAGGCTTTGCGGCGGAAGCGGGTGACAAGGCCACGGACGAAGCGGCGTTCGTAGAAGCGATTGGCGGGCAGGTGCAGAGCGTCCGCGGAGGCGCCGAGATCCACGGCGGCGGACACGCCGACGACGGCGCGCAACTGGGCAGGGGCCGCGGTGCCAAGTTCCCCGGCGAGCTTCAGGACGAGATTGCCACCCATGGAGTAGCCGATCAGGCTAATAGAATTGAGCCGTTCCGCTTGCAGAAAATGCCGCATCACGGCCCCTACATCGCCGGACATGCCGGAGTGGTAGAGCGTGGGCGTGAGACGCTCCGTGCCGCCGCAGTTGCGCATGTTCATGCGAATGACGTTGCAGCCGGCCTCCCAGAACTTCGTACTGTTGCCGATCACGTACTGCGAGCGCGAGGAGCCCTCAAGACCATGCAGGATGAGGACGGTGGGACGGCCGGAGCGGACGGCTTCCGGCTGCCAGTGACACTCGCAGAGAACCTGGCTGACGGCTCCGCGGCCGGGGAAGGTGCTGACGTCCACGAGCACGGAAGCCGGCCTGGGTAGATGGTTCGGCCGCGGCAGGAGATTGCCGACGATCGTCTGAAGATGACCGTTGCTGAGCCAGGGCCGGGGATGGAACGCCGGAAATGCCCCAGGCCAGGGTGCGGTCTGGCGGGCGGCCTCCGGAGCGGGCGCAGCCATGTGATCGAGGGGAAGAGGCGAGTCGGCCATCAGGCGGCCTCGCCGGGTTCGGCTCCGGGATGGAGGTTGGCGAGTTGGGCGGCGTGCCGAAGCATGGCCCTGGCATTCAGGGCGCCGGTGGGCTGTTCCTGGTGGCGATAGAAGGCGAAGACCTGGCCGGCCTGCGCAGCTTCGGTGAACTTCCGAGCCTGTTCGGCGATCTCGGCTGGGCTGTAGCCGCCGTCGCGGCGGAGGCGGTAGCAACGGAAGTCCGCGGTGACGACGTCCGGGGTAAGCAGATCGTCTGTGTCGGCGACGCAGAGGGCGGCATTGGCCTCGCGCAGTTGCGTGTAGGTCTCGTCCGTGAACCAGCTTTCGTGGCGGAACTCAAAGGAGATGCGCGGATGAGCCAGTCCGTGTAGCTGACGCTGCAGCAGGGGTTCGGCGAGGAAGCGCTGCAGCCGGTCTGCGTCAGCGGCGAGGTTGGGCGGCAGCTGAAAGAGCAGCGGGCCGAGTCGGCCGGCTTGCCTGGCGGGCTCGATCGCGTGGAGAAACCGCTCCAGCTCGGCGCCGCAGTCGCGCAGGCGGGCGAAGTGGGTGATGCGCTGCGGGGCTTTGAAGCTGAAGTGGAATCCAGGTGGCGTGGCGGCCAGCCAGCCTTCGAGCTGCCCTGCCGTGGGCAGGGTGCGAAAGGTGTAGTTCACCTCAACGGCGTTCAGCTGCGAGGCGTAGTGCTGCAGAAACGCGCGTGCCGGAACGTCTTTGGGGTAAAAACCGGGCTTCCAGCTCGGGTAGGCCCAACCGGAGGTGCCGGCCGACAGATTCGCGGGAGCGAGCGCTGTGTGTGTTGCGGCGGCGATGGGCTTGGGTACGCGCGGCACGGGACTTGAATAGGGGATCGAGGGGAACTGAGGAAGCGAAGGCCGAACCGTCACACCAAAGGAAGGCGAAACAGAGGGGTGTTTGGGGCGGCTAGTGGGATTTGAACCCACGACATCAGCTTCCACAGAGCTGCGTTCTAACCACTGAACTATAGCCGCCGTCCGTTGTTGATTGTAGCATCCAACGCGGAGGGTGAGGACGATGGCGACGCGAGCCGATGGATTGAAGGAGCCGGTCATACTGCCTCCGGGCACGCCGCTGGTTACGCCGCTGGGTAGAGATGCCGCACCTGGGCCCGGATCTGGCCAGGACGAAAGGCCGCGGCCCCGGTTGGGTGGGGGCGGGGGTGTGTTCCGCAATGAGAATCTCGATCTGCTCTCCCGCGTTCTGGACACCTGGTTTCAGGTGCCGGGCACGAAGATTCGTTTCGGCCTTGATGGAATTGTCGGCTTCCTTCCGGGCATCGGCGACTTTCTAGGCGGGGCGGCAAGCAGCATCATCGTGCTGGCGGCGTTTTTCCGTGGCGTGCCCCTGATCACCATCGTTCGCATGATCGTGAACCTGGGCGTGGAAGTTGTCATTGGCACCGTGCCGCTGCTGGGAAACCTGTTCGATATCGGCTGGCGGGCCAATCGGCGGAATTATGCGCTACTGGAGAAAAGCCTGGAGCAGGGGCGGCGAAATACCTGGAGCGACTGGCTGTACATGGCTCTGCTGGGCGTCGGCCTGATGTGCCTGATGATGCTGCCGTTTGTTTTGCTGCTGTGGCTGGGGGAGTCTCTGCTGCAACGCGTCCGTGGCAGTCGATGAGGACGGGGTGAGTGAGCTTTCCAGGTACCCCGGGGAGTGAGATAGGATGGACTTGCAGTCGGGGCGTAGCGCAGCCTGGTAGCGCATCTGCTTTGGGAGCAGAGGGCCGGGGGTTCGAATCCCTCCGCCCCGACCATCAATCTGGCTCTGCCACCCTTTACGCGACCGTACCGGGTACGGCTATCGCCAGCTCGTGAAGATCGAGTTTCCGTTCCCAAAAAGCCAAATAGATAAATTTTGCATAAGCGTGAGCGCGGGGCACAACCTGCTGCTTGCGCGGTGCGTCCCCAACGGCGGCGCTGCTGGACCGATTTGGCCATAGGTACGGCTGAGGGGTGGGCGGCGGTGTTGGCCTCTGAAGGACCGGTCTGGAGCAGCTAGTCGCGTACCGGGGCGGGATAGAGCAGATACGGCTGCCGTTGTGCCTTGAAGTCGGTCAGCGTTTTTTGCCAGCCGGAGGCGATCGTGCGTGGGTCAACCCCTCGGGTAAGGGCGTCCATTGAGGCTTGACTAGCCATGAGTCGCATTGCCTTGCCGAGCTGAAACTGCACTGGGTAGAGGCGGTGAAGTGTGCTGAGTAGCTCCGCACCCAGCTCGGGCGAGTCCAGCAGGGTGCGATCGGTGGCGATTAGCTGCACGGCCTCGATGGTCTGGCCGTGGAAGGGGTAGTGGTTGGCGTCCTCGGCGACCGTGGTGGTGGTGGCTTCAAAGCGGACACCCGGGATGTTGCGCGCTGCCAGGGCCTTCGCTACCTCGCTTGCGTGAAACCAGGCCGGACTGGCGCTGGTGGAGCCTGCGCCGAAGAGCTCGAAAGGCGTGCCCGTGCCGCGGCCTACGGAGACGTTGGTCATTTCCAGCAGGGCGACGCCTGGGTACAGGACGGCGGCGGCGAGGGAGCGGAGATTAGGGCTGGGATTGATCCAGGGCAGGCCGGTGGTGTCGTAGAACTCGTCGCGGCGCCAGTTTTGCATGGGAACGACGGTGAGCGCGGCATCGAGGTGTTTGGTGCCGTTGATGTAGCGGGCGAGCTCGCCGATCGTCATGCCATAGCGGATCGGCAGCGGCATGTAGTTTGTGTAGGACTCAAGGCCGGGGTCCGAGACAGGGCCCTGCACGGCGGCGCCATTGATCGGATCGGGGCGGTCTAAGACGACGACTTGGAGATCGTGGTTGTAGGTCATCTTTTCAGTGGCGGCGGCTTCAAGGAAGTAGCCGACCACGGCGTCGTAGGTGTAGAAGCGGACTCCGGCGTTCTGGAGGTCAATCACGACGGCGTCGAGGTCCTGCAGTTGGGCGTGGGAGGGGCGGCGATCGCTGTCGTGCAGACCGTACAGCGAGGTAACGTGGAGGCCGGTGGAGGGGTCGGTTTCGGCGTGGAGGTGTTCGGTGTCCTGCTGGCCAAAGATGCCGTGCTCGGGGCTGAAGAGGGTGCTGAGTTGGGCGTTGGAGATGATTTTGGGGAGATCGGTGGCGAGAACGTCGACGGTGCGGCGTCCTTTTGCGTCTCGTCCGGTCTGGTTGGTTAGCAGGCCGAGGCGGAAGCGGAATTTCTGGGGTGCAAGTTTTGAGAGAGCAGTGAAGTGGGTGGATTCCAGGACGTCTATGCCTGTGAGGGTGTTGGCTGCGGAGAGTGGGGCA